>MKTG01000087.1:73162-95915 GCA_001897615.1 Burkholderiales bacterium 68-10 | reverse complement strand
CGCCGTGCGTGCGCGGGCAGCTACTGAAAACGTAGCGCTGTGCGTGATCCCGGCGGTCGAGCCGGTGGCCTTCGAGGCGGTGCGCGCGCTGGCGCACCGCTTTGGCGATGCCTACGCGCTGGGCATCCACCCGATGTACGTGGCGCGCGCCCCGGACGACGCGCTGGCGCAGCTGGAGGCGGCGCTGGCGCGCCATGCCGACGACCCGCGCCTGGTGGCGGTGGGCGAGATCGGGCTGGACCTGTTCGTGCCCGAGTTGACCGAGGCGCCGCTGCGCCAGCGCCAGCAGCTGGTGTTTCGCGAGCAGCTCAGGCTGGCGCGGCGCCACGGCCTGCCGGTGCTGCTGCACCTGCGGCGGGCGGTGGACGCGGTGCTGCAGGGCCTGCGCGAGACCGGCGTGCCGGGCGGCATCGCCCACGCCTTCAGCGGCAGCCGCCAGCAGGCCGAGCAGCTGCTGGCGCTCGGCTTCAAGCTGGGCTTTGGCGGCGCCATGACCCACGAGCGCGCCACCCGCCTGCGCGCGCTGGCGGCCGGGTTGCCGGCCGAAGCCATCGTGATGGAAACCGACGCGCCCGACATCCCGCCGCGCTGGCTGTACGCTACCGCCGGCCAGCGCACCCATGGCGCGGCCCAGGGCCGCAACGAGCCGGGCGAGCTGCCGCGCATCGGCGCCGAGCTGGCGGCGCTGCGGGGCGTCGAGCCGGCGGCCTGGGCCGCGCTCAGCAGCGCCAATGCGCGGGCGGCGCTGCCGCGCCTGAACGCCTTGTGGACGGACACGCCGCGCCCGCCGTCGCCGTGACGCCGGCCCGCGCGGCCGCTGGCCGGCGGGCATCAGGACTCGTGGTGCAGCTCCAGCAGGTGCCAGTGCGTGCGGTCCCGCCAGAACACCTGCTCGGTCGGGCCATGGGCGTACGGGGCGGTCGGGCCCCGGCAGCCCGGGCAGGCGACGATGCGGTGCGGCTGGCGCGCGGTCGCTCGATTCAAAACCATAGCTGCTGGCGCAGGCTGGTCAAGCGCCAGCGATGTATTTCGTGGTCCATTGAGGGCTTCGGGCCGGCGCGTCGCCGGCGGTGCCGCGCCCGTGCCAGCTTTGCACTTCTTCACCCGGCGGCGGCGCGCCCGTCGTCGCGGGGCCGCTACGATGCGCGCTGAACCGGCGGCGCGGCCGCCGCCGCACCGCATCGCACGCCATGTCCACGCCCGACGACACCGCCTCCAACGCCCCCGCCGCCGCCCCGCCACGCCGCCGCGGGCTGGGTATGACGCTGACGCTGCTGTTGATCATCGCCCTGGTGGGCAGCGCCTGGTGGCTGGTGCAGCGCGCGCGCGCGCCCGCGGCCCCGGCGCCGGCTGGCGCGCCGGCCGCCGGCCCCGGGGGCGCGGGCGGCGCTGGCGCCAGCGTCACCGTGGGCGCGGCGCGCGCGCAGCGCGGCGAGCTGCCGATCGTCATCGACGCCCTGGGCACCGTCACGCCGCCGGTCACCGCCACGCTGGTGCCACAGGTGGCCGGCGTGCTGACCGAGGTGCTGTTCACCGAGGGGCAGATGGTCAGCAAGGGCCAGGTGCTGGCGCGCATCGACGCTCGCCCGTACGAGCAGGCGCTGGCGCAGGCGCGCGGCCAGCGCGCCAAGGACGAGGCGCAACTGGCCGCCGCCAAGGTGACGCTGGCGCGCTACCAGACGCTGTGGCAGCAGGATTCGATCGCGCGCCAGGACGTGGACACGCAGGCGGCGCTGGTCAAGCAGCTGGAGGGCGTGGTGGAGGCCGACCGCGCCAGCGAGCGCGCCGCGCAGCTGAACGTCGGCTTTGCCAGCATCCGTGCGCCGATCAGCGGGCGCATCGGGCTGCGTGCCATCGACCCGGGCAACCTGGTGAGCGCGGGCTGTGCCGGCGGCATCGCCAGCATTACCCAGATCACGCCGATCGACGTGGTGTTCTCGGTGCCGCAGGACCGCATCGCCGCCGTGCAGGCGGCGCAGCGGCGCGGCCGGCTGCCGGTGCTGGCGCTGGACCGCGCGCGCAGCCAGCCACTGGCCGAGGGCAGCTTTCTGACGCTGGACAACCAGGTCAGCACCGCCACCGGCACGGTGCGCGCCAAGGCGCGCTTTGCCAACGCCGGCGGCGAGCTGTTTCCCAACCAGTTCGTCAACGCGCGCCTGCAGCTGGGCCACGACAGCGGCGTGCTGGTGCCGGTGACGGCGCTGCGCACCGGCCCGCGGGGCGATTACGTGTACGTGATCGACGACGAGCGCGTGGCGCGTGTGCGCCCGGTGACGCGCGGCATGGCCACGGTGGAGCAGGTGCTGATCGCCCAGGGCCTGCAGCCCGGCGAGCGCGTGGTGACCGAGGGGGGCGACCGCGTCAAGGACGGCGGCAAGGTGCGGCTGGCGGGCGAGACGCCCGCGGGCGGGGGCGGCGCGCGTGGCGCGGCTTCTGCGGCCAATGCCGCTTCAGCGCCCGCCGGGCGAGCGCCGGCAGCTCCTGAAGCAGGAGCAAACAAGGCGGCGGGCGAGGGCGCCGCGCCGCCGCGGGACGCCGCCAGCGCGCCGCCCTGGCTGGATCGCCTGCCGCCCGAGCTGCGCGACAAGGTGCGCGCCATGTCGCCCGAGGAGCGCCGCGCCTTCCTGCAGCAGCGGCGCGCGGCGGCCAGTGCGGCCGGATCGGACCGCTGAGGCGACGGGACGCTGGCGGCGATGAACGTCTCGCGCCTGTTCATCCAGCGCCCGGTGGCGACGGCGCTGTGCATGCTGGCCATCGTGCTGGCCGGGCTGGTGGGCCTGCGCCTGCTGCCGGTGGCGGCGCTGCCGCAGGTGGATTACCCCACCATCCAGGTGCAGACGCTCTACCCCGGCGGCAGCCCGGACGTGATGAGCCGCACCGTCACCGCGCCGCTGGAGCGCCAGCTGGGGCAGATGCCGGGGCTGGAGCGCATGAGCAGCGTCAGCAGCGCCGGCGTGTCGCTGATCACGCTGCAGTTCGCGCTGCACCTGAACATGGACGCCGCCGAGCAGCAGGTGCAGGCGGCCATGAACGCCGCCGCCACGCTGCTGCCGGCCGACCTGCCCACGCCGCCGGTGTACGCCAAGGTGAACCCGGCGGACGCGCCGATCCTGCAGCTGGCCGTCACCTCCGACAGCCTGCCGCTGCCCGAGGTGCAGAACATGGTCAACACCCGGCTGGCGCTGAAGATCAGCCAGATCAACGGCGTTGGCCTGGTGACGCTGGCCGGCGGCCAACGCCCCGCCGTGCGGGTGCAGGCCAACCTGCAGGCGCTGGCGGCCATGGGCCTGGGGCTGGACGCCATCAGCAGCGCCATCAGCGCTGGCAACAGCAGCTCGGCCAAGGGCAGCTTCGACGGCCCGACGCGCCAGTACACCATCAACGCCAACGACCAGCTGATGACGGCGCGCGACTACCGCGAGCTGATCATCGCCTACGTGGCCGGCCAGCCAGTGCGCCTGAAGGACGTGGCGCAGGTGGTGGACGGCGCCGAGAACCGCCGCCTGGGCGCCTGGGTCAGTGTCAAGAACGATAGCGGCTCGCGCTTGCCACAGGCGGGCCAGAGCCCGAAATCGTCCGAATTCGAGCTGCCGCTGGCGCCCGCCATCGTGCTGAACGTGCAGCGCCAGCCGGGCGCCAACGTGATCGCCACCGTCGACGCCATCCAGCGCCAGCTGCCCGAGCTGCGGCAAAGCCTGCCGGCCAGTGTGCGGCTGACGGTGCTGAGCGACCGCACGCAGGGCATCCGCGCCTCGGTGGCGCACGCCCGGCTGGAGCTGGTGCTGGCGGTGGTGATGGTGGTGCTGGTGATCCTGGCCTTCCTGCACAGCGCGCGCGCCACCCTGATCGCCAGCATCGCGGTGCCGATCTCGCTGCTGGGCACGCTGGCGGCCATGTACCTGCTGGGCTATTCGCTCAACAACCTGAGCCTGATGGCGCTGACGATCGCCAGCGGCTTCGTGGTCGACGACGCGATCGTGATGATCGAGAACATTTCGAGGCATCGCGAGCTGGGCAAGCCGCCGCTGGCGGCGGCGCTGGCGGGGGCGGGCGAGATCGGCTTCACCATCATCTCGCTCACCGTGTCGCTGATCGCGGTGCTGATTCCGCTGCTGTTCATGCAGGAGGTGATCGGGCGGCTGTTTCGCGAATTCGCCGTCACGCTGGCCATCACCATCCTGTTTTCGGCCGTGGTGTCGCTGACCCTGGTGCCCATGATGTCGGCGCGCTGGCTGGAGCCGCTGGGCCACGGGCGGGGCCGCGCGGGCGCCTGGCTCCAGGCGCGGCTGGACGCGCTGATCGGCCGCTACGACCGCGCGCTGCGCTGGGTGCTGGCGCACCAGCCGCTGACGCTGGCGCTGGCGCTGCTGACGCTGGCGGTCACCGTGCTGCTGTACTGGGGCATGCCCAAGGGCCTGTTTCCGACGCAGAGCACCGGCCAGCTGCAGGGCCAGCTGCAGGCGGCGCCGGACGTGTCGTTCGAGCGCATGTCGGCGCTGCAGGCAGCCGCCGCGCAGGTGGTGCTGCAGGACGCGGCGGTGCGCTCGGTCAGCTCGGTGGTGGGGGTGGACGCGGCCAACAACGGCGCGCTGGCCAGCGGCCGGCTGCTGATCCAGCTGCGCCCGAGCACCCCGTGGGGCCAGTCGCAGGCCGACGTCATGCAGCGGCTGCGCCAGCGCGTGGCCGAGCAGGTGGCCGGCGTCAGCCTGTACCTGCAGCCGACGCAGGATCTGACCATCGACTCGGTCAGCGGCCCGACCGCGCAGCGCTTCGACCTGGAAGGCGTGGACACCCAGCTGGTCAACACCTGGGCGCGGCGGCTGGCGGCGCGCCTGCGGGCCCTGCCCGAGCTGCGCCACGTCACCACCGATGCTGGCGCCACCGGCCTGGCCGCCATGGTGCGGGTGGACCGCGACACCGCCGCGCGCCTGGGCGTGACCGCCAGCAGCCTGGACAACGCGCTGTACAACGCCTTCGGCCAGCGCATCGTCTCCACCATCTTCAGCGAGACCAACCAGTACCGCGTCATCCTGGAGGCTGCCCGCGCCGAGGACGCCAGCCTGCGCATCCTGCGCGAGCTGCCGGTGCGCACCAGCGGCGGCGGCACCACGCCGCTGGACGCCTTCGCCCAGGTGGTGGAGCAGCCGTCGCCGCTGCAGGTGCAGCGGGTCGACCAGTACCCGGCCGCCACGGTGGGCTTCGACACCGCGCCGGGCGTCAGCCTGGGCGCGGCGGTGCACGCCATCGAGGCGGCGGTGCGCGCCGAGGGCCTGCCGGCGGCGCTGACGCTGCGCATGACCGGCGCCGCCGGCGCCTACCAGAAGTCGCTGACCAACCAGCTGTGGCTGATCCTGGCGGCGGTGGTGTGCGTCTACATCGTGCTGGGGGTGCTGTACGAGAGCTACGTACACCCGCTGACCATCCTGTCCACGCTGCCCTCGGCCGGCGTGGGCGCGCTGCTGGCGCTGTGGCTGACCGGCCACCCGCTGGACGTGGTGGGCATCATCGGGCTGGTGCTGCTGATCGGCATCGTGAAGAAGAACGCCATCATGATGATTGACTTCGCCATCGAGGCCGAGCGCGCCGGCCAGCCGGCGCTGCAGGCGATCCACCAGGCGGCGCTGCTGCGCTTTCGCCCCATCCTGATGACCACCCTGGCCGCGCTGGCCGCCGCCGTGCCGCTGATGCTGAGCTGGGGCGACGGCGGCGAGCTGCGCCGGCCGCTGGGCATCGCGATCTTCGGCGGGCTGGTGCTGTCGCAGCTGCTGACGCTGTTCACCACGCCGGTGATCTACCTGTGGTTCGACCGGCTCGGGGGCGGTGTGCACCGCCTGGGTGATCAGGACGCGGGCGCCCTGGTGGATGGCGTGCAGGAGGCGCGGCCGTGACGGCTTCGCGCGGCCTGGCTGCCTCGCCCCTTTGGGGAGGGAGCTTGTCCCCGGCTCGAAGGGTGGGGTGGGGCGAGGGGCTGGTGGCGCTGGATGCGTCGCTGGCCGGGATGTGCGCCCGGCGGCGCACCTACTTTTCTTGTACGCACAAGAAAAGTAGGCAAAAGAAAGCGCCCCCAAGTCTGCGACCCCTTCGCTGCGCCGCAGGCGCAGCCACAGGGGGACATCCACGTACGGGCCATCGCTGCGCTCGGCTCCGCATTTCACTCCCTCTCCCGCACGCGGGAGAGGGCAGGGGTGAGGGTGCCCGGGGCCGAGCGCAGCGATGGCCCGTGTGGACTTCAACGCCCCTCTGGCCGTGCCGAGAAGTGCAGGGCCTGGGGCGGGCACGGGCAGCGAAGCATGCCTGTGCGTCGTGCTCTGGCTTGCTGCGGTTGTCTGAGCGGCGTGAGCGCAGCGAACAAAGCGAGTTCCGCAGCACCGCCCCAGGCGCGAGCATCGCAGGTTGCCCGCAGCGAAGCGGAGGGACAAGGCCAGTGGGGTCGCTTTTGTGTTCGCATAACTTCGCTGCGCGAAGTGAGCGAACCCCGCTGCGCGAACTTTGCCTACTTTCTCTTGGCGAAGCAAAAGAAAGTAGGTGCGCCGCCGGGCGCAGATCCCGGCATACAGCGCCCCCACCCACCCCCGCGACACCCACCCCATGAACCTGTCGCACCCCTTCATCAACCGCCCCATCGCCACCGTGCTGCTCACGCTCGGCCTGGCGCTGGCGGGCATCGCGGCGTATTTCGTGCTGCCGGTGGCGCGCCTGCCGGCGGTGGAATATCCGGTCATCTTCGTCAACGCCAGCATGGCCGGTGCCAGCCCGGCCGACATGGCGCGCACCGTCGCCACGCCGCTGGAGCGCACGCTGGGCACCATCTCCGGCGTCAATGAAATGACCTCCAGCAGCAACACCGGCTCGTCCCGCGTGGTGCTGCAGTTCGACCTGAACCGCAACATCGACAGCGCCGCGCGCGACGTGCAGGCGGCCATCAACGCCGCCCGCATCGACCTGCCGGCCAGCCTGCGCGGCAACCCCACCTACCGCAAGGCCAACCCGGCGGCGCAGCCCTTCATGACGCTGGCGCTGACCTCCAGCACGCGCACGCCGGGCCAGATCTACGACGCCGTCAGCAACATCGTCAGCCAGCGCCTGCAGCAGGTCGAGGGCGTGGGCGACGTGGAGCTGGGCGGCGGCTCGCAGCCGGCCGTGCGGGTGGAGCTGAACCCCTTCGTCATGCACGAGCTGGGCATCGGCGCCGAGGACGTGCGCGCCGCCATCCAGGCCCACAACGCCAACCGGCCGAAAGGGGTGATCGAAACCGGCGGCGCCGACGACGGCCGCGCGCTGCAGGTGCTGACGCCGGCGCCGGGTCTGCGCGCGGCCGATTACCGCGACCTGATCGTCGCCATGCGCGACGGCCGCGAGGTGCGCCTGTCGCAGCTGGCGCGCGTTGTCGACAGCGTGCAGGACACGCGCACGCGCGGCATGTTCAACGGCCAGCCGGCGATCGTGGTCAACATCACCCAGCAGTCCACGGCCAACCTGATCGAGACGGCCGACGCCATCGACGCGCTGCTGCCGCAGCTGCGCGAGCAGCTGCCCAGCGACATCGAGCTGCACGTGGCGGTCGATCGCACGGGCTCGGTGCGCGCCTCGGTGCGCGAGGTCGAGATCACCCTGGCGGTCGCCGTGCTGCTGGTGATCGCCGTGGTCGGCCTGTTCCTGCGCACGCTGCGCGCGGCGCTGATCCCGGCGGTGGCCACGGTGGTGTCGCTGCTGGGCACCTTCGCCGCCATGTACGCGCTGGGCTTCAGCCTGAACAACCTGACGCTGATGGCGCTGACGGTGGCCACCGGCTTCGTGGTGGACGACGCCATCGTGGTGCTGGAAAACATCACGCGCCACCTGGAGCAGGGCGCGGCGCGACGCCAGGCGGCGCTGGATGGCGCGCGCGAGGTCGGCTTCACCGTGCTGACCATCAGCGTCTCGCTGGTGGCGGTGTTCATCCCGCTGCTGTTCATGGGCGGGCAGGTCGGGCGCATGTTCCGCGAGTTCGCGGTCACGCTGTCGGTGGCGGTGATGATCTCGCTGCTGATCTCGCTGACCACCACGCCCATGCTGTGCGCGCTGCTGCTGCGCCCGCCCGCCGCCGGTGCGCCGGCGCGCCGCAGCGCCGCCGGCTGGCTGCGCCAGCGCCTGGGCCGCTGGGCGCGCGGCGGCCAGCAGGGCCTGGCGCGCGCCTATGTCGGCGCGCTGGACTGGGCGCTGGCCTCGCCCTGGCTGGTGGTGGCCGTGCTGCTGGTGGTGATCGGGCTGAACGGCTACCTGTTCTCGGCCGTCAGCAAGGGCTTTTTCCCCGACCAGGACAACGGGCTGATGACCGGCGGCCTGCGCGCCGACCAGAGCATCTCCTCCGCCGCCATGGCCGACAAGCTGCAGCAGGCGGTGGACATCCTGCGCGCCGACCCGTCGGTGGGCACGGTGGTGGCGTTCTCGGGCGGCTGGCGCTCGGGCGGTGGTTTTCTGTCGGCGGCGCTCAAGCCGCCCGGCCAGCGCCCGCCGGGCGAGAGCACGCGCGCCGTCATCAACCGGCTGCGCCCGCAACTGGGGCGCATCACCGGGCTGCGCGTGTTCCTCAACCCGGTGCAGGAGCTGCGCATCGGCGGGCGCGGCAGCAACAGCACCTACCAGTACACGCTCAAGGCCGACAACCAGGCCGACCTGAAGGCCTGGACGCGCCGGCTGTCCGAGCAGATGAAGCGCGACGCGCGCCTGACCGAGGTCGACGACGACCAGAGCGACAACAGCGTCGAGGCCTTCGTGCAGGTCGACCGCGACCGCGCCGCCAGCCTGGGCGTGCCGCTGTCCAGCATCGACGCCGCGCTGTACGACGCCTTCGGTCAGCGCCAGGCCGCCACCATGTACAGCGAGCTGAACCAGTACGCCGTGGTGCTCGAATGGGCGCCCGGCCACACGCGCTCGCCGCTGGCGCTGCGCGACGTCATGCTGCCGGTGTCGCCGGCGCAGTCGGCGCGTGTCAGCGGCGCCGCGCCGGCGGCCGGCACGACTGCCGCCGCCACCTCGGCCAACCCGGCGCAGCGCGGGGCGTCCACCGGGCAGCCGATCTCGCTGGCGCCATCGGCCATGGTGCCGCTGTCGGCCATCGCCAGCTTCAGCGAACGCGCCGTGCCCACCAGCGTCTGGCACGACGGCGGCGAGCTGTCCAGCACGCTGTCGTTCGACCTGGCCGACGGCGTGTCGATCGAGCAGGGCCGCCAGGCGGTGGAGGACGCGGTCGACGCCATCGGCCTGCCCAACAACGTGCGCGGCGCCTTCAGCGGCGCGGCGGCGGCGGCGCAGGACACGCAGGCACAGCAGGCGCTGCTGATCGGTGCCGCCGTCGTGGTGATCTACATCGTGCTGGGCATCCTGTACGAAAGCCTGATCCACCCCGTCACCGTGCTCACCACCCTGCCCAGCGCCGGCTTTGGCGCCGTGCTGGCGCTGCTGCTGCTGAAGATGGAGTTTTCCATCATGGCGCTGATCGGCGTGTTCCTGCTAATCGGCATCGTCAAGAAGAACGCCATCCTCATCATCGACTTCGCGCTCGACGCCGAGCGCGCGCGCGGCCTCAGCGCCACCCAGGCGGTGCGCGAGGCCTGCCTGCTGCGCTTTCGCCCCATCTTGATGACCACCCTGGCCGCCGGCCTGGGCGCGCTGCCGCTGGCCATCGGCTTCGGCCAGGGCTCGGCGCTGCGCCAGCCGCTGGGCGTGACCATCGTCGGCGGGTTGATCGCCAGCCAGTTGCTGACCCTGCTGACCACGCCGGTGGTCTATGTGCTGCTCGACCGGCTGCGCCGCCGACGCGGTGACCAGGCGCACCTGGCGCGCGGCGTGGGCGCCGTCGGGGCGGCAGGAGCAACCTGATGAAATACTCTTGTTTTGATAGCTGCTCGCGCTCTCCAGGTGGGCGCCGGGGCCGGTTTTTGCTTGTGACCGCAACGCTGGCCGCAGTCACGCTGCTGGGCGCCTGCAGCCTGGCGCCGCCCGAGCGCGCGCCCGCGCTGCCGCTGGCCAGCGGCTGGAAGAGCGCCGCGCCGGCCGGTTGGGTCAGCACCGCCGATCACCAGTCCTGGCAGGAAGGCCGCTGGTGGACGCTGTTCGGCGACGCCGCACTCGACGCGTTGATGCCGCTCATCGACGTCGACAACGCCAGCGTCGCGCTGGCGGCGGCCAACGTGGCGCAGGCCGAGGCGCTGCTGCGTCAGGCCGAGGCGCAGCGCTGGCCCACGCTGGGCGCACAGGCCGGCACCCAGCGCAGCGGCCGGCCGGCGCACGGATCGGCCAGCCTGGGCCTGAGCGCCAGCTGGGCGCCCGACCTGTGGGGCCGCCTGGCCGACGCCGCGCGCGCCCAGGGCGCGCAGCTGCAGGCCAGCCAGGCCGACCTGGCCGGCGCCCGCCTGGCGGCGCAAACCAGCCTGGCACAGGCCTACTTCGGGCTGCGCGAAGCCGACGCCGAACTGGCGCTGCTGGACGAAATCATCACCGGCTACGAGCGCGCCGCCACCATCACCGGCAACCGCTACCGCGCCGGCATCGCCGCCCACACCGACCTGCTGCAGGCCCAGAGCACGCTGGCCAACGCCCGCGCCACGCGCGCCGGCCTGCAACGCAGCCGCGCCCATCTGGAGCACGCCATGGCGCTGTTGCTGGGCCAGCCGCCGGCCGATTTCACCCTGGCGCCGGCGCCCTGGGTGGCCAGCGTGCCGGCCGTGCCGCCCGAGCTGCCGTCCACCCTGCTGCTGCGCCGCCCCGACCTGGCCGCCGCCGAGCGCGATGTGGCGGCGGCCAACGCGCGCATCGGCGTGGCGCGCGCGGCCTGGTTTCCCAGCCTGAACCTCAGTGCGGCGCTGGGCGGCGGCGCCGGCAGCCTGGCCAGCCTGGCGTCCGCACCCACGCTGGCCTGGTCGCTGGGCGCGGCGCTGGCGCAGACGCTGCTTGACGCCGGCGCGCGCGACGCCGCCGTCGATCAGGCCATGGCCGCGCACGCCGCCGCCAGCGCCCGCTACCGCCAGAGCGCGCTGGCCGCCATGGGCCAGGTGGAAGATCAACTCACGGCGCTGGCCACGTTGGCGACGCAGATCGAGCAGGTGCGCGCCGCCGCCGACGCCGCTGCGGCGGCCGAGCAGCGCATCATGAACAGCTACCAGGCCGGCCTGTCGGCCTACACCAACGTGGTCACGGCCCAGGCCGCCACGCTGGGCGCGCGGCGCTCGCTGATGCAGTTGCAACTGCAGCGCCAGCAGGCGGCGCTGGGCCTGATTCAGGCCCTGGGCGGCGGCTGGCAGGCGCCCTGGGCGCAGGCGGCGCGCTGAGCAACCGTCTTGATCGGCGCATGCCCGCCGGTGCCGCCATCGCCACGCCCGGCCCCGCCGCCCTGTTCGATGCGCCATCAAAAACCATGGCGCCTTGCGCAGGCCACGCAAGCGCCAGACGCCGCGAACACAAAAGCGCTCCCACTGGCCATGTCCCTCCGCTGCGCTGCGGGCAGTATCAAAAACCGTAGCTGCTGGCGCTTGTCAGACGGGCGCCGCAGCCGATTTTGGTTCAGGATGGAGTCGGGTCAGAGTGCTGGCGTCTTGGGCTTGAAGTCGCAGCAGTCGGCCACCGCGCATTCCCAGCAGCGCGGCTTGCGCGCCAGGCAGACATAACGGCCGTGCAGGATCAGCCAGTGGTGCGCGTGCTTCAGGTAACGCTCGGGCACGCGGCGCAGCAGCTGCTGCTCCACCGCCAGCGGCGTCTTGCCGGGCGCCAGGCCGGTGCGGTTGCCCACGCGGAAGATGTGCGTGTCCACCGCCATGGTCGGCTCGCCAAAGGCCACGTTCAGCACCACGTTGGCGGTCTTGCGGCCCACGCCGGGCAGGGCCTCCAGTTCGCTGCGCGTGCGCGGCACTTCGCCACCGTGGCGCTCCACCAGGATGGCGCAGGTCTGCATCAGGTGCCGCGCCTTGCTGCGGTACAGGCCGATGGTCTTGATGTGGCCCTCCAGCCGCTCCAGCCCCAGCGCCAGGATCTGCCGCGGCGTGTTGGCCACCGGAAACAGGCGCCGCGTGGCCTTGTTCACCCCCACGTCCGTGGCCTGCGCCGACAGCAGCACGGCCGTCAGCAGCTCGAACACACTGGTGTATTCCAGCTCGCTGGCCGGTTGCGGGTTGGCCGCCTGCAAGGTGGCGAAGAAGCGGTCGATCTGGGCGGGTGTCACGGGGCGGATTATGGCGTCCGGCCGCGGGCAGGCGCTCGCGACAGACCGGCGCGCCACGTCACAATAGGGCACCCGTGTTTCAGGTGCCGCCATGAGCCTTCCCTTCGCCCAACGCCTCGACAACGTCGAAACCTCCGCCATCCGCGAGCTGTTCAAGCTGCTGGGCAAGCCCGGCATCATCAGTTTTGCCGGTGGCTTTCCGGACAGCGCCATGTTCGACGTCGCCGGCATTGGCGAAGCGGTGAACGCGGCCCTGGCCGCCGAACCGGGCGCGGCGCTGCAATACGGCGCCACCGAGGGCTACCAGCCGCTGCGCGAGCAGCTGGCCGGTTTCATGCAGGCCAAGGGCGTGACCGGGCTGGCGCCGGAGCAGCTGATCGTCACCACCGGCAGCCAGCAGGCGCTGGACCTGCTGGGCAAGTGCCTGGTCGATCCGGGCAGCAAGGCCATCGTCGAGGGGCCGACCTTCCTGGCCACCATCCAGTGCTTTCGACTCTACGGGGCCGAGCTGATCAGCGCGCCGATCGACGGCGAAGGCGTGCGGGTGGACGAGCTGGAGCGCCTGATCCAGACGCACCGGCCCAGGTTCGTGTACCTGATCCCCACCTTCGGCAACCCCAGCGGCGCCATGCTGAGCCTGCAACGGCGCAGGCGGGTGCTGGAGCTGGCGGTGCAGTACCAGACCCTGATCATCGAGGACGACCCTTATGGCGACCTGTACTTCGACGCGCCGCCGCCGCCCAGCCTGCTGGCGCTGTCGCACGAGGTGCCGGGCAGCCGCGACTGGCTGGTGCACTGCGGCAGCCTGAGCAAGGTGCTGTCGCCCGGGCTGCGCGTGGGCTGGCTGGTGGCGCCGCCCGCGCTGCTGGCCAAGGCCACCATGTGCAAGCAGTTTTCCGACGCCCACACCAGCACCTTCGCCCAGGCCACGGCGGCGCAGTACCTGGCGGCCGGCCGCATGCCGGGCACGCTGGCGCGCGTGCGGCAGGTGTATGGCGCGCGCGCCCGCGCCATGGGCGACGCGCTGCGCCGGGAGCTGGGCGCGGCGATCGACTTCGTGCAGCCGCAGGGCGGCCTGTTCGTGTGGGCGCGGCTGACCGGCGCCGGCGGCGCGCTGGGCGACGGCAACGAGCTGGCGCGGCGCGCCATCGAGCGTGGCGTGGCCTTCGTGCCGGGGGCGCCGTTCTACTGCGCCAACCCGGATGTCAGCACGCTGCGCCTGTCGTTCGCCACCGCCGACGAGGACCGCATCCGCGAAGGCGTGGCGCGCCTGGCGCAGGCGCTGACCGCTTGAGCGCCATGGCCGACGCCGCGCGGACCGAGGGCCGGCTGGACGCGCTGGAGATCAAGGCGGCGTTTGCCGAGGACCTGCTGGAGCAGCTCAACCTGATGGTGTATCGCCAACAGCAGCAGATCGAGCGCCTGCAGCGCGAGCTGGCGCAGTTGCGCCAGCAGATGCCCGAGGGCAGCGGCGCGGCGCCGCGCAACCTGCGCGACGAGCTGCCGCCGCACTACTGACCGGGCCGCCCGCGCCGACGCAGCGCGGGCATGGGCAAAAGACTCTCGGCCTCAGCTGCAGCCGCAGCCCGAAGAGCCGCAACCGCCGGCGGTGGCCGCTTCGAAGGGCGGGAACAGCACGTTGTTCTCCAGGTGGATGTGCTGGATCAGGTCGTCGCGCAGCTGGGCCAGACCCGTGTACAGGGCACGCCAGGTGTTGCAGGCGCCCATCGGCGGGATCATGTCGTGCGTCAGGCTGGCCAGGTGCTCCAGCGCCGCGCCGTGGTCGTTGTGCTCGTGGCGCATGACGCCGATCGGCTGGCTGACGAAGCTGTTGCCGCCCTGGCGCAGCATGGGGAACAGGATCGCCTCTTCCTTGTGCATGTGCGTCAGCAGCTCCTGCTGCATGGCCTCCAGCGCGTCGCCCAGGCCGGCCGGCACGTCGGGGTTGCCGCGGTGCACGGCTTCCACCCGGTGCGCCATGCGGATCAGCTCGGGCAGCTGCTGGCGGTGCACGTCGTGAAAGCGCGTCAGGATGTGGTCGATCAGCTCGCCCGGCGTACCCGCATCGGGCAGCTGGCTGGGGCGCTGCAGGGTGGACAACTCGTCCATCACCGCCTGCAGATCCAGCCCCTTGTCGGCGCTGGCCTGGCGCAGGCTGAGCTGGCCGCCGCAGCAGAAGTCCAGCTTCAGACGGCGAAACACGGCAGTGGCCCCCGGCAGTTCGACGGCGATCTGGCCGATCGCCTGCTCGGCAGACAGGGCAGGGCGCGCGGCTTCGGTGGTGGCGTTCATGGGAGGGTTCCTCAAAGGTTCATTCGGCCTGGCTATTTTATTGATTAAAATTCATCGCGTGTGAATCTTTTGGTCCGAGGACGACACCATGCGACTGACCCAGTGGACCGACTATGCCCTGCGGGTGCTGATGTACTGCGCGGCCTGCCATGCGCGGGCGCAGCCGGTGACCATCAGCGAGGTGGCCGAAAAGCACGGCATCTCGCGCAGCCACCTGACCAAGATCGTGCAGCAGCTGGCCGCGCTGGGCCTGCTGGACACCACCCGCGGGCGCGGCGGCGGCATGCGGCTGATGCGGCCGGCCGAGCAGATCAACCTGGGCGCGGTGGTGCGCGCCACCGAAGGCGATTTCGAGCTGGTCGAATGTTTCAACGCCGAGCTCAACACCTGCCGCCTGAGCAGCCACTGCCACCTCAAGAACGTGCTGGGCCGCGCCATGCAGGGCTATCTGGCGGTGCTGGACGGTGTCACCCTGGCCGACCTGGTGCCGCCGGTCACGGCGCCGGCCACGGGCGCCAAGCCGCTGCGCTTCATGCCCGGCATCCCCGAGCCAGGCTGAGGCCGCTGCCTCAACGCCCGTAGGTCGCCGTGAACGAGGCCTTGGCCAGCGTGTGGGCGTTGACCATGAAGCCGGTGAGCGCGGCCGGCGCGTCGTCCGGCACATCGATGCGCTCCACCGACAGCGCGTGCACGGTGAAGATGTAGCGGTGCGGCTTGTCGCCCGGCGGCGGGCACACGCCGCCCCAGGCGTAGCTGCCGTAGTCGTTGCGGATCTGGCGCGCGCCGGCAGGCAGCCTGGCGCCGCCCTGGGCGCCGGCGTTGGCGGGCAGCTCGCTCACGCTGGCCGGCAGGTCGATCACGTACCAATGCCAGAAGCCCGAGCCCGTGGGGGCGTCGGGGTCGTACACATGCACGGCGAAGCTCCTGGTTTCGGCCGGTGCGCCGCTCCAGCGCAGCACAGGGGACTGGTTCTGGCCGGAGCAGCCGAAGCCGTCGAATTCGAAATGCTGTGGCACGCAACCGCCGCTCGGGATATCGGGGCTGGACAGGGTGAAGGTGCTCATGGCGCGTCTCCTGGGAAGTGACAAGGGAACGTATTCTTTATATCAAATCAAGGTCCAGGCACCACACATCAAGCGCCAGCAGCTATATATGTAATAGCGTTCTGGGTGGTTTGGCACAACTGTGGCGGCTCTTGCAATCGGGTCGGATGCCCCGAACTTCAGCAGCATGAAAACGCTGCTCTCTCCCCCTCGCACCGCCACCGTGCTGGCGCGGCTGCTGGAGCGGCTGGACGCCAGCCGTGAGCCGGTGGACGCCCACCAATACCAGACCGTGGCCGCCCGCCTGGCCACCCTGCTGGCCGATGCGGACGTCGACTGGCAGCCGCTGCTGGCCGACAGTCCGGCCGCCGCGGCGCTCTATGAAAACCTGCATTACGGCGACGCCGGCCTGTGTCGTTCGCCATTGGATGCGGCGATGCGTGCCGAGCTGCTGGCCAGCCAAGCCATTGCCGCGGGTCGTACACGCCCCGCACCGGATGAACCGCCGCGCGACGCCACCCATTGACCGCAAGGATGCCCGATGACCGAACCCCTGCACGTCGTCTGCCCCCACTGCCACACCACCAACCGCGTGCGCGCCGACCAGTTGGGCAGCGCCCCGACCTGCGGCCAGTGCAAGCAGCCGCTGTTTGCGGGCCAGCCGGTGGCGCTGAATGATGCCGCCGCGTTCGACAAGCACCTGACGCGCAGCCAGTTGCCGCTGCTGGTCGACTTCTGGGCCCCCTGGTGCGGCCCTTGCCGCATGATGGCGCCGGCCTACGCCCAGGCGGCGGCCCTGCTGGAGCCGCGGTTTCGGGTCGCCAAGGTCGACACCGAGGCCGCGCAGGCGCTCGGCGCCCGCTACAACATCCGCAGCATCCCGACGCTGGCGCTGTTCGTCGGCGGGCGCGAAGTGGCGCGCCAGCCGGGGGCGCTCACCAACCCGGCGCAGATCGTGCAGTGGGCGCGCGCGCAGTTGCCGCGTTGAGGGCGGCGGGCACGGCTTGTCTGCCGCCGGGCCGTGGCGCTGGCACAACGCAGTGCGTTCGCCGGCATCATCGTTCTGCCTCGTCCAGGACCAGATCCGTGGGGAGTTGCCGGATAATTGATGCTTCGAAACAACGAAATGCGCAGGAGGCGGTGATGGATTTCACGTTCAAGACAAACTGGGTTTCCAGACTGGCGCGGCCGGCACTGGCAGTGGCGTTGCTGGGCAGCGGGGCGGCTTGGGCGCAGCCCGTCTCCAACCCCGGGTTCGAGACGGGAGCGTTGCCCCCTTGGGTTGCCACGTTTGCCGGAGGCGGCAATGGCGCTGATGTATCTACCTCACAGGGGGCGGTTTTGCCGCACACGGGCAACTATTTCGCCTGGGCTTTTGACAACGACGGCATCGGCAGGCTGTCGCAGAACGTCACCACCGTCGCGGGAGGCACCTACGCCGTGTCCGCCTGGGTGGCGCGGACGGTCGTGGACCCCGCCAACGTGGCCAGCATCCGGCTGGGCGCGGCCAACACGCCGGTGGCGTGCACGATGGGGGCGGCCGGGGTCTGGGCGCAGTGCACGGGCAGCTTCACGGCGGCGGCCGCGTCCGAGCGCCTGGATCTGCTGTTCGGGACGGCGAACGGGACCGGCACCATCGCGTTTGACGACGTGACGGTCACACAAACCGGTGGCGCCGCGGCGGTGCAACCTGTGCCCACGCTGAGCGAATGGGCGCTGCTGGCACTGGCGGCGGCGGCCGGCGGCCTGGGCCTGCGGCGACTGCGTCGAAACGGCTGAGCGCGCCAGAGGCGGCACAGACGAGCGTGCGCGTGGGCGCACGCTTTTTTTTGGGGCTCAGCGCTTGACCTCGTCCACCAGCGCCCGGAACTCGTCGATGTCCTCGAAGCTGCGGTAGACGCTGGCAAAGCGCACGTAGGCCACTTTGTCGAGCTTCTTCAGCTCGCGCATCACCCATTCGCCCAGGCGCGAGGAGGGCACTTCGCGCGCTCCGCTGGCCAGCAGCTTTTCCTCGATGCGCTCGATGACGGCGTCGATCTGCTCGGTGCTGACCGGGCGCTTGCGCAGCGCCAGTTGCAGCGAGCCCTGCAGCTTGGGCCGCGCATAGGGCACGCGCCGGCCGTCCTTCTTGACGATGCTGGGGTAGCTGACGTCGGGCCGCTCATAGGTGGTGAAGCGCTTGCCGCAGTGCGCGCACTGGCGCCGGCGGCGGATGAAGTCGCCCTCGTCCGACACGCGGCTGTCCACCACCTGGGTTTCGGTGTGGGCGCAAAAGGGGCAGCGCATGGGGTCTTGAAACAGCCGAACGCAGAGGGCGCAAAGGACACGCAGAAGACGCAGAAGAATTCAAGAATCCTGCTGTTTCTCTTCTGCGTCCTCTGCGAAACCTTTGCGTCCTCTGCGTTCGGAGGATTTGCCTTTCAGTTGCCGTACACCGGAAAGCGCTTCGTCAGCTCGGCCACCTTGGCGCGCACGGCGGCAAGATGGGCCTCGTCGCGCGGCTTGTCCAGCACGTCGGCCACCAGGTGCGCGGTGGCGCGCGCCTCGTCTTCCTTGAAGCCGCGCGTGGTCATGGCCGGCGTGCCGATGCGCACGCCGCTGGTGACCATGGGCTTTTCCGGGTCGTTGGGGATGGCGTTCTTGTTGATCGTCATGTGGGCGCTGCCCAGCACGGCCTCGGCTTCCTTGCCGGTGATGCCCTTGGCGCGCAGGTCAACCAGCATGACGTGGCTTTGCGTGCCGCCGCTGACGATGCGCAGGCCGCGCTCGGTCAGCGTCTGGGCCACCACTTGCGCGTTCTTCTTCACCTGGGCGGCGTACTGCTTGAATTCGGGTTGCAGCGCCTCCTTGAAGGCGATCGCCTTGGCGGCGATGATGTGCATCAGCGGGCCGCCCTGCAGACCGGGGAAGACGGCGCTGTTGATGGCTTTTTCGTGTTCGGCGCGCATCAATATGAAACCGGCGCGCGGGCCGCGCAGGCTCTTGTGCGTGGTGCTGGTCACGACGTCGGCGTGCGGCACCGGGTTGGGATACACGCCGCCGGCGATCAGGCCGGCGTAGTGTGCCATGTCGACCATGAAGATGGCGCCCACTTCCTTGGCCACCTTGGCAAAGCGCGCGAAGTCGATCTCCAGGCTGTAGGCGCTGGCGCCGGCGATGATCAGCTTGGGCCGGGTCTCGCGCGCCTTTTGCTCCATCGCGTCGTAGTCGATGGCTTCCTGCGCGTTCAGGCCGTAACTCACCACGTTGAACCACTTGCCGCTCATGTTCAGCGGCATGCCGTGGGTCAGGTGGCCGCCTTCGGCCAGGCTCATGCCCATGATGGTGTCGCCGGGCTTGAGGAAGGCCATCAGCACGGCGATGTTGGCGCTGGCGCCGCAGTGCGGCTGCACGTTGGCGGCTTCGGCGCCAAACAGCTGCTTGACGCGGTCGATGGCCAGCTGCTCGGCCACGTCGACGTGCTCGCAGCCACCGTAGTAGCGGCGACCGGGGTAGCCCTCCGCGTACTTGTTGGTCAGCTGGGTGCCGGCTGCTTGCAGGACGGCGGGCGAGGCGTAGTTCTCGCTGGCGATCAGCTCGATGTGGTCTTCCTGGCGCTGGTGTTCGGCCTGAATGGCGGCCCAGAGCGCCGGGTCGGTGTGGGCGATGGTGTGGGTGGAACGGTTGAACATGACGGTCCTTGGGGTGACGTCGCTCCCGGCATCAAGCCAGGGCGGCCCAGGCGAACGGCGGATGACGCCCGCCGCGCGGCGGGTGGCGCGCTTCCCCGTGGTGGCCCACGTCGGCGCCGGCAGCGTGCCGGTCGCCTATCGCCAGTTGCGCACGAGCGCGAGTTTAGCCCAGGCCGTGCCGGCCGCCGCCGCTCAGGACAGCGTGGCGACCTTGACCAGCGTGCCGTCGTCGCTCGGGTTGGTGGCCGGCGCCGGCTTCAGCGCCCGCAGGCCGGGCAGGTCGGGCCGCGGCTTGCCCTTGGCCACCTGGTACAGGCGGGCGTGCTCGGCCAGCACCTTGTCGGCGTAGCCGCCGTCGCTGGCCAGGTTGGCCGCGCCCACGTACCACTTCAGGCCCGCTTCGACCGAGCCGGTGCGGCCGATGTACTCCTGCAGCACCTTCACGCCCACGCGCAGGTTGGTCTTGGGGTCGAAGGCGGCGTACTGGCCGCCGAAGTGCTCGTACTTGTCGGAATGGATCTGGGTCATCACCTGCATCAGGCCCTGGGCGCCGACCGAGCTTTGCGCGAAGGGGTTGAAGCTGGATTCGATCGCCATCACCGCCAGGATCAGGGTCGGGTCGAGCTTGCTGGCCTGGCCGACGTCGTAGGCCTCGGCCACCAGCGCGGCCACCGGCTCCGGCGCGACGCGGTACTTCTTGCTGATCCACAGGGCCAGGTTGGCCTGCTCGCGCGGCAGATCGCGCGGGTTGGCGGCGGTGGCGCGCTCGATGGCGCCCAGTTCGGGCGTGATGCCGAGCGTGGCGACCTTGCGCGCCGTCAGCCATTCGGCGAGCTGCTGCTCGCCCTGCTGGCGCAGTTCGGGCCGGGCGCTGAGCAGGGCGACCGCCAGCACCACGACCACGCCCACCAGGGCCAGACCGTTGTGCGTGAGTTCAAAAAACCCTTCCGCCACGTCACCGGCGAAGGTCCTGAGGCCGCTGGCGAAAGCGGCAAGGCGTGTGGACGCTGTCATGGCTCTCCTTGATTCACGACACACGGCGCCACGGCGCAGGCCGGCGTGCCGGTGGGCACACAGGACGCGGGAGCAACGGGGATGCGCGGGTGTGTCAGAGTCTTGGTCGGGGCCTGAGCCGGCTGACGTGCGCCCGTGACAGCTGGCGCGAAGAAGCAAAAGTCGTCAGATCCGGTCTGCCCCAGGCGGGCAGATACATCAGGGTTTCCCCACGGTCTTTGTCGGAACGCTGAATTCTAGGAGGCCCTCAAATATCTGGTCAACCCTGTTTTTTTGAGTTTTGATTCTAATTTTGATATATGAAACGGATGCAAATCGTTGCTGCTCAGCCGTTCGGAGCAAGCCATTGCGGCGGCAAGCGGCCTGCGCGCGGTCATTGACACCGCCAATCCGCCCCTGCTCGGGCATTGAGATTTGCGCTTGGCCAAGCGGCGGGTTCGGGCCTACAGTGGTGTTGCCCGGGTGATCCGGGCGCCGGTTGGCAGGCACCCGTCGGCTGTAGCTGATACACCGAATGGGCATGCGGCCAGCCATTGAATGGAGGCAATCTCTTGCCTTCCACCGCAGCCGGAAACAAGCAGCTTTCCGATGCGGACCCTGGCAGACCATGACGCTTTTGTCGCGCTGCCTGAAAGCCCGGCGGGCAGGCTCAAGGCCCCAACGCCGGGCTTTCTCATGGGCGGTGCGGTGTGTTACCACCGGGCGGCCCATGCGGGCGGGTGCAGCCGAGCCTAGAAGCGGCAGTTGACCGCTTGCGATCCTCGTCAAGGCCGCGCGGGCGCTGGCGTTCACGCTCAACGCTCACTCGTCAGCGCCGCCGGCGCTCGACACCCAGCCCTTCGGTATCGATCTCGGGTGTGCGGCCGACGATCAGGTCGGACAGCACGCGCGCCGAGCCGCAGGACAGCGCCCAGCCGCTGGAGCCGTGGCCGAGGTTGAGCCACAGGCCTGGGACACCGCTGGCGCCGATCACCGGCGGGCCGTCGGGCAACATGGGCCGCGCGCCTTTCCAGACCTGCACGCCGCTGGACAGGCGCGCCGCGCCGGGGAACCAGTCTGCCAGCACCTTATACAGCGTCTGCAGGGCGGCGTGGTGGACTTCGTCGGGCCGCCCGCCGATCTCGGCCGAGCCGGCCACGCGCACGCGCTGGCCCATGCGCGTGATGGCGACCTTGTAGCGCTCGTCCATCACGCCGCTGCGCGGTGCCAGCGTGGGCTCGGGCACGTGGGCGCTGATCGAGTAGCCGTAGATGGGGCGCAGGGGCAGGCGCAGGCCCAGCGGCCGCAGCAGATTTGCCGAGCCGACGCCGGCGCACAGCACGACGGCGTCGAAGCGCTGGGGCGAGCTCGCGCCTGCGACATGAAGCGTGGCGGGCTGCGCCCTGTCGATGGCCGTCACCGTGGTGTTGAACACAAAGCGCGCGCCCAGTTGCTCGGCCGCGTCGCGCAGGATGATGGCGAACTGCCGGCAGTTGCCCACTTCGTCCTGCGGCAGGTGGATGGCGCCAGCCAGCGGGGTGTGGGGGTGCAGGGCCGGCTCGATGCGGCGCGCCGTATCGGCGTCGAGTTCCTGGAACGGCACGCCCAGCTCGCGCAGCAGGGCCAGGCCGGGCTGCGCCAGGCGGCGGTCGCGCTCGGCGCGCAGCAGCACCATGTAGCCGCTGCTGCGGTCGAAGTCGTAGGCCATGGCGCCGGCCACCTGATGCAGCCGGTGGCGGCTGTAGAACGCCAGGCGCTGCATGCGCGCCCGGTTGCTGGCGTAGGCGGCGCGGTCGCAGGCGGCCAGCCACTGGCGCATCCAGGCGATGTCGGCCAGCGCCAGCGGCCGGCGCACCCGCACGGGCGCATGGCGCGCCAGCAGGTAGCGCAGCACCTTCAGCGGCATGCCCGGCGCCGCCCAGGGCGTGACGTAGCCCGGCGCCACCACGCCGGCATTGGCGAAACTGCTGCCCTCGGCCACGCTGGCGTGGCGTTCGAACACCGTCACCTGGTGGCCATCGGTGGCCAGCTCATAGGCCGTGGTCACGCCGACGATGCCGGCGCCGAGGATGGCGATGTTCATGGAAGGGGGGAGGGGCAGGGGCGGTGCGGGAGGGCGCGGGCGATTCTACGGGCGCTGGTGTCGGAGCATGCGGCAGGATGGCCGTCAACGCGCTCCGGCGCCGCGGGCTGTGCTGCGGCGCAGCAAGTTGCGGGCTATAATTCCATGGTTTTGCCGCGTGCGCCTGATCGCCGGGTGCGTGCTGCGGAACCAATCCCAAACCAGCCCCGACGAGGTGTTGCCGCCGGCCGATCCATGGTCCGGGTGGTGATGAGGGGGCCGGATTTAAGACCCAACCTTGAAAAGGTACTTTCCATGTCCGTGACCATGCGTCAAATGCTGGAAGCCGGTGTGCACTTTGGCCACCAGACGCGCTTCTGGAACCCCAAGATGGCCCCCTTCATTTTCGGCCATCGCAACAAGATCCACATCATCAACCTGGAGAAGTCGCTGCCGATGCTCCAGGAGGCGCAGAAGTTCGCGCGCCAGCTGGCGG
>MKTG01000087.1:63834-73006 GCA_001897615.1 Burkholderiales bacterium 68-10 | reverse complement strand
GAAGGAGCAGCTGATGTGCTCGCGCGAGATGGAAAAGCTCGAGCGCGACATCGGTGGCATCCAGGACATGGGCGCGCTGCCCGACGCCATCTTCGTGATCGACGTCGGCTACCACAAGATCGCCGTGTCCGAAGCCAAGAAGCTGGGCGTGCCGCTGATCGGCGTGGTCGATTCCAACCACAACCCCGACGGCATCGACTACGTCATCCCCGGCAACGACGACTCGGCGCGTGCCGTCACGCTGTACGCCCGCGCGCTGGCCGACGCCGTGCTGGAAGGCAAGGCCAATGCCGTCAGCGACGTGATCAAGGCCGTGCAGGCCGAGGGCGAGGACGAGTTCGTCGAGGTCGAGGACGGCAGCGCCGCCTGATCGCCCTGAGCGTCGCCAGCCTGGCGACCGCCGGCAAAGGGGCGTCAAGGCCCCTTTTTTTTAATGGTTTGATTTTCAAGGGGACGCGGCCCGCCACGCCGGCGCATCCCCACCTACATCTGGAGTAATCACACATGGCAGCAATCACCGCAAGCATGGTCGCCGAACTGCGCGCCAAGACCGACGCCCCCATGATGGAGTGCAAGAAAGCCCTGACCGAGGCCGATGGCGACATGGTCAAGGCCGAAGAGCTGTTGCGCGTCAAGCTGGGCACCAAGGCCGGCAAGGCTGCCAGCCGCGTGGCCGCCGAGGGCGTGGTGGCCGCGCACATCGCCGGCGACACCGGTGCGATGATCGAGATCAACTGCGAAACCGACTTCGTGACCAAGAACGACATGTTCCTGGCCATGGCCGCCGCCGCGGCCCGTCTGGTGGCCGAGAAAAACCCCGCCGACGTCGCCGCGCTGGCCGCGCTGCCCTACGAGCAGGACGGCTACGGCCCGACGCTGGAAGACGTGCGCACCGGCCTGATCGGCAAGATCGGCGAGAACATGAGCTTCCGCCGCTTCGTGCGAAAGGCCGGTGGCAGCCAGCTGACCAGCTACCTGCATGGCACGCGCATCGGCGTGCTGGTCGAGTACGCCGGCGACGAGCTGGCCGCGCGCGACGTGGCCATGCACGTGGCCGCCATGAAGCCCAAGGCGCTGACGGCGGCCGACGTGCCGGCCGAGCTGGTCGAGACCGAGCGCAGCGTGGCCGCGGCCAAGGCCGCCGAGTCGGGCAAGCCGGCCGACATCGCCGCCAAGATGGTCGAGGGTTCGGTGCAGAAATTCCTGAAGGAAGTCTCGCTGTTCAATCAGCCCTTCGTGAAGAACGACAAGCAGAGCGTCGAGCAGATGCTGAAGGAAAAGGCCACGGCCGTGAAGGGCTTCACCCTGTACGTGGTGGGCGAGGGCATCGAGAAGAAGCAGGACGACTTCGCCGCCGAAGTGGCCGCCCAGGTGGCCGCCGCCCAGGGCAAGGCCTGATCGGTCGCATCTGAACGGGCGCGCCGCCGGCAGGTGGCGCGCCCTTCTTGTATCCGGGCCGACGGCAGCGCCGGCCGTCAGCCGCTAAACTTGATCGTTTGCCGCCGCACCCTTTTTCGCCCATGACCAAAGCCAAACCCGCCCATCGACGCATCCTGCTCAAGCTCTCCGGCGAGGCCCTGATGGGCGATGACGCTTTCGGCATCAACCGGGGCACCATCGAGCGCATCGTCGGCGAGATCGCCGAGGTCACGCGCATGGGCGTGCAGGTGGCGGTGGTGATCGGTGGCGGCAACATCTTTCGCGGCGTGGCCGGCGGCTCCGTCGGCATGGACCGCGCCACCGCCGACTACATGGGCATGCTGGCCACGGTGATGAATGCGCTGGCGCTGGCCGACGCCATGAACCACCAGGGCCTGACGGCGCGCGTGATGTCGGCCATCGACATCCAGCAGGTGGTCGAACCCTACGTGCGGCCCAAGGCGCTGCAGTACCTGGAAGAGGGCAAGGTGATCGTGTTTGCCGCCGGCACCGGCAACCCCTTCTTCACCACCGACACCGCCGCCGCCTTGCGCGGGGCCGAGATCGGCGCCGAGCTGGTGCTCAAGGCCACGAAGGTGGACGGCGTCTACACCGCCGACCCGAACAAGGACCCCAAGGCCACGCGCTACGCGCGCCTGAGCTTCGACGAGGCCATGAGCCGCAACCTCGGCATCATGGACGCCACCGCGTTTGCCCTGTGCCGCGACCAGAAGCTGCCCATCAAGGTGTTCTCGATCTTCAAGCCCGGCGCGCTCAAGAGCGTGGTGCTCGGAAGCGACGAGGGTACCCTGGTGCACGTCTGAGCCGGCCGTCACTGAAGGAGCATCGACATGAGCATTGCTGACATCAAGAAGAACGCCGAAGGCAAGATGAACCAGTCCATCGCCGCCTTCAAGCACAACCTGACCAAGATCCGCACCGGCCGCGCCAACCCGGCGCTGCTGGACACCATCCACGTCGAGTACTACGGCAACCACGTGCCGCTGTCGCAGGTGGCCAACGTGTCGCTGCTGGACGCGCGCACGATCAGCGTGCAGCCCTGGGAAAAGGGCATGGGCGCCAAGATCGAGAAGGCCATCCGCGAGAGCGAGCTGGGCCTGAACCCGGCCAACATGGGCGATCTGATCCGCGTGCCGATGCCGCCCATGAGCGAGGAGCGCCGCCGCGAGATGACCAAGGTGGTGCGCCACGAGGGCGAGCAGGCCAAGATCGCCATTCGCAATCTGCGCCGCGACGCCAACGACGCCATCAAGAAACTGGTCAAGGACAAGGAAGCCACCGAGGACGAGCAAAAGCGCTCCGAGGCGGACATCCAGAAGGTCACCGACCGCCACGTGGCCGACATCGACGCCCTGGTGGCCGCCAAGGAAAAGGACATCATGGAGGTTTGACCCCCGAGGAGTGACCCCCCCCTGAGTCGCCTGCGGCGCCTTCCCCCCAGGGGGACAACGCGAGTGACCGGGGAAACCCCGGCCACCGCGTTCTGGCTTGGTCTGCTCTGCGGCCTCTTTTGGGGCTTGCTTCGCAGCCCCTTGGATTTGTTCCGCGCACATGGCAAACGCATCTTCTTCCAGCGACCTCCCGCGCCACATCGCCATCGTGATGGACGGCAATGGCCGTTGGGCGCGGCGGCGCCTGCTGCCGCGCATCGCCGGCCACCGCCAGGGGGTCGAGTCGCTGCGCCGCTGCATTCGTGGCTGTGCCGAGCGCGGCGTGCAGGTGCTGACGGTGTTTGCCTTTTCCTCCGAGAACTGGAATCGCCCGTCCGACGAAGTCAGCGGGCTGATGGAGTTGATGGGCAAGGCGCTGGTGCGCGAAGTGCCCGAACTGCTGCGCGCCGGCATCCGCCTGCACTTCGTGGGCGAGCGGCGGGCCCTGTCCGAGGGCATGCGGCGCGCCCTGTCCCAGGCCGAGGCCGACACCGCCGGCAACGCCGGCATGGTGCTGAACGTGTGTTTCAACTACGGCGGCCGCTGGGACATCGCGCAGGCGGCCGCCCGGCTGGCCGAGCGTGGCGCGCCGATCACCGAGTCCGCGCTGGCCAGCGCCATGGCGCTGGCCCATGTGCCCGATCCCGACCTGCTGATCCGCACCGGCGGCGAGCAGCGCATCAGCAATTTCCTGCTGTGGCAGTGCGCCTACAGCGAGCTGTACTTCACCGACTGCCTGTGGCCCGATTTCGACGACGCCGCGCTGGATGAGGCGCTGGCCGCCTTTGCCGGACGCGAGCGGCGTTTTGGCCGCACCTCGGAGCAGCTGGCGCGCACGGCCGCGGCCGGCTGACAAGGAAGCCCGAGCGTGTTGCGGCAACGTGTCATCACCGCGCTGGTGCTGCTGGCCATCCTGCTGCCGGCACTGTTCGCCCGGTCGGCGACGCCCTTCATCGCGCTGAGTCTGCTGTTCATCGCCGCCGCGGCCTGGGAATGGGCGCGCCTGAATGGCGTCACCGGCGCCGCCGCGCTGGCCACGGGGGCGCTGTGTGCCGCGCTCTGCCTGGGACTCTGGGCGTTGGGGGCGGTCGAGCATCCGCTGCCGGGTCTGTGGCTGGCGGCCGGCCTGGCGTGGGTGCTGGCCGGTGCCGGGGTGCTGGCGCGCGGCGTGCCCGGCTGGCCCCGGTTGCCGCGGGGGCTGCGCTGGGTCATGGGCCTGGCCATCCTGTGCGTGGCCTGGCTGGCCATGGCGCAGGCGCGGCGCATCGGCGTTAATTTTCTGTTGTCGGCCATGGTGCTGGTGTGGACCGCCGACGTGTTCGCCTACTTTGCTGGCCGGGCCCTGGGCGGGCGGCTGACCGGCGGCCGCAAGCTGGCGCCGTCGATCAGTCCGGGCAAGAGCTGGGAAGGCGTATGGGGCGGGATGCTGGGCGTGCTGGCGCTGGCGACGCTGTGGCTGTGGCTGGACCGTGCGCACGAGCTCGGGGCGCCCAGTGTGTACACCCGCCTTTACCAGGCCGGGCCGGCGCTGCTGGTGGGCGGCGCGCTGTTTCTGTGCGCCATGAGCGTGGTGGGTGATCTGTTCGAGTCCCTGGTCAAGCGCAGCGCCGGCATGAAGGATTCCAGCCAGCTGCTGCCGGGCCACGGCGGCGTGCTCGACCGCATCGACGCGCTGCTGCCCACGCTGCCCCTGGTGATGTTGCTGGCGACCTGGGCGTCCGGGGGCGGCGCATGACGCGCCAGCGCCTGGCGGTGCTGGGCAGCACGGGCTCCATTGGCACCAGCACGCTCGACGTGGTGGCGCGCCACCCCGAGCGCTTCGAGGTGGTGGCGCTGACCGCGGCCACTCAGGTCGATGCGATGCTGGCGCAGTGCGAGCGCTTCCGGCCACGAGTGGCGGTGATGGCCAGTGCGCCGCATGCCGCTCAGCTGGCGGAAAAAATCAAGCAAAAAAGGCTCCCGACGCAAGTGGAGCAAGCGCCAGAAGCTATTAATGATGTAGCATCCTGGAGCGAGGTCGACATCGTCATGGCCGCCATCGTCGGCGCCGCCGGGCTGGCGCCCTGTCTGGCGGCGGCACGCGCCGGCAAGCGGCTGCTGCTGGCCAACAAGGAGGCGCTGGTGGTCGGCGGCGAGGTGTTCCTGCGTGCCGTGCGCGAAGGCGGGGCCACCCTGCTGCCGATCGACAGCGAGCACTCGGCCATCTTCCAGTCGCTGCCCGAGGACCCGGCGACTTGGGCGGCGCGCATCGACAAGATCATCCTCACCGCCTCGGGCGGCCCGTTTCGCACCCGTGCGGTGGACACGCTGCACGCGGTGACGCCCGAGCAGGCCTGCGCCCACCCCAACTGGGTGATGGGACGCAAGATCTCGGTCGACTCGGCCACCATGATGAACAAGGCGCTGGAGGTGATCGAGGCGCGCTACCTGTTCGGCGTCGCGCCCGAGCAGCTCGAGGTGGTGATCCACCCGCAGAGCGTGATCCACTCCATGGTGCAGTACAAGGACACCTCGGTGGTGGCACAACTGGGCACGCCCGACATGCGGGTGCCGATTGCCTACGGCCTGGCCTGGCCCGAGCGCATGGCCTCGGGCGCGACGGCGCTCGACTTTCATGCCCTGGCCGGCCTGAGCTTCGAGCCCATCGACGCCGATGGCCACCGCGAGCGCTACCCCGGCCTGGCGCTGGCCTGGGAGGCCCTGCGCGCGGCCCCCGGCACCTGCGCCGTGCTGAACGCCGCCAACGAAGTCGCGGTGGACGCCTTCCTGGGGCGCCGCATCCGCTTCGACCAGATCCACGCCGTCAACCGCGCCACCCTGGATAGCGTGGCACCCGAGGCGCCGCACGATCTGCCGGCGCTGCTCGATCTGGATGCGCGCGCGCGCGCCGCTGCCCTGGCCGGCGTGCAGCGGCTTTCCGCCTGACTGCCGATGGCGCCAGCGCCGACAATAGGCCCATGCTGCTGACTTTGTTCGCCTTCGTGGTCGCCCTCGGCCTGCTGATCGCCGTGCACGAGTGGGGCCACTACCGCATGGCCGTGGCGCGCGGCGTGCGGGTGCTGCGCTTTTCCATCGGCTTCGGCAAGACGCTGGTGCGCTGGAAGCCGGCCCGCCAGCGCCCGGGGCAGGACACCGAGTTCGTCATCGGCGCCATCCCGTTTGGCGGCTACGTCAAGATGCTCGACGAGCGCGACGCGCCGGTGGCCGAAGAAGATCGCCACCAGGCGTTCAACACGCAGCCGCTGGCCTCGCGCGCCCTGATCGTGGCGGCCGGCCCGGTGGCCAACCTGGTGCTGGCGGTGCTGCTGTATGCCCTGGTGAACTGGATCGGCGTGCAGGAGCCGCGCGCCCTGCTGTCGCCGCCGGTGGCCGGCTCGCTGGCCGACAAGGCTGGCCTGCAGGGCGGCGAGCTGGTGCGCCAGGCGGCGCTGGCCGGCGAGGCGCTGGAGCCGGTGGCCTCGTTCGAGTCGTTGCGCTGGGTGCTGACGCGCGGCGCGCTGGACGGCCAGGACGTGGTGCTGGAGGTGTCGCGCGGCGATGGCCGTGGGCGCGAGCTGACCTTGCCGCTGTCCACGCTGGCCACGCGCGACCCCGATGCGCAGCTGTTTCGCGCCATCGGCCTCACCTCGCCGCTCAGCAGCCCGACGGTGGGCGAGGTGATGGCCGGCGGTGCCGCCGAGCGCGCCGGTCTGCGCCAGGGCGATGTGGTGCGCCGGGTGGGCGACGTGCCGGTGCACGATGGCCAGCAACTGCGCGAACTCATCCGCGCCGCCGGCGCCAGCGGGCCGCCGGCGGCCTCGGCATGGCTGATCGAACGCGACGGGCGCGAGCTGTCGCTGCGGGTGCAACCCGAACGGCAGGTGGACAAGGGCCAGCCGGTGGGCCGCATCGGTGCCTACGTTGGCAGCCTGCCGGAGATGGTGCTGGTGCGCCGTGGCCCGATGGATGGCCTGTGGGCCGGCGTGGTTCGCGTCGGCGAGGTGTCGGCGCTGTCGCTGCGGCTGCTGGGGCGCATGCTGGTGGGCGAGCTGTCGCTGCGCAACCTGAGCGGGCCGATCGCCATCGCCGACTACGCCGGCAAGTCGGCCAGCCTGGGGCTGACCTATTACCTGGCGTTCCTGGCCTTCATCAGCGTCAGCCTGGGCGTGCTCAACCTGCTGCCGCTGCCGGTCCTCGATGGGGGGCACCTGATGTATTATCTTTGGGAGGCCGTGACAGGCCGGCCCGTGGCAGGCGTGTGGATGGAGCGCCTGCAGTATGTCGGCATGTCGCTGCTGCTGGCCATGATGGCCATCGCGATGTACAACGACATCGTCAATCGCCTGGGTTGATCTCCCTCACCGACAGTTTCTCCGGTCTTGCGCGGCCACCATACCCCGAAGCCTTCATGACATCGTTCGCAACTCGTTTTCGGCTGCGCTCCGCGGCCTCGCTGGCCGGCATGCTGCTGGCCTCGCAACTGGCCTGGGCCGTCGAGCCGTTCACCGTGCGCGACATTCGCGTCGAAGGCCTGCAGCGGGTGGAGCCCGGCACCGTGTTCGGCTCGCTGCCGCTGCGCGTGGGCGAAACCTACAACGACGACAAGGGCGCGGCGGCGATTCGCGCGCTGTTCGGCCTGGGCCTGTTCAACGACGTGCGGCTTGAAGTCAGCGGCGACGTGCTGGTGGTGATCGTGCAGGAGCGCCCGACGGTGGCCGCGGTCGAGTTCGCCGGCAACAAGGAATTCAGCAACGAAGTGCTGCAGGGCGTGCTGCGCGACGCCGGGCTGACTTCGGGCCGGCCCTACGACCGCGCGCTGATCGACCGCGCCGAGCAGGAACTCAAGCGCCAGTACATCAACCGCAGCCTGTACGGCGCCGAGGTGGTGACCACGGTGACGCCGACCGAGCGCAACCAGGTGCGCCTGACCTTCAACATCACCGAAGGCCGCCCGGCGCGCATCAAGGACATCGACATCGTCGGCAACCAGGCGTTCACCGACGGCCAGCTGAAGGATCTGTTCGATCTCGACACCGGCGGCTGGCTGTCGTGGTACACCAAGAGCGACCAGTATTCGCGCGCCAAGCTCAATGCCGACCTGGAGGCGCTGCGCTCGTTCTACCTCGCGCGCGGCTACCTGGACTTCAAGATCGACTCCACGCAGGTGGCCATTTCGCCCGACAAGGAATCGATCGGCATCACCGTCAACATCACCGAGGGGCAGCGCTTCGTGGTGTCGGGCGTTTCGCTGGAAGGCAATTACCTGGACAAGGACGACGAGTTCAAGTCGCTGGTCAGCATCCGCCCCGGCGAGGCCTACAACGCCGATCAGGTGGCCGAGACCACCAAGGCCTTCACCGAGCATTTCGGCAACTTCGGCTACGCCTTCGCCAGCGTCGAGGCCGTGCCCGAGGTGGACCGCGCCAACAACCGCGTGGCCCTCGTCATCCGCTCCGAACCCTCGCGCCGCGCCTACGTGCGACGCATCCATATCCAGGGCAACACGCGCACGCGCGACGAGGTGGTTCGGCGCGAGTTCCGGCAGTACGAGTCCAGCTGGTACGACGCCGAGAAGATCAAGCTGTCGCGCGACCGGGTGGATCGCCTGGGGTACTTCACCGAGCTGTCGGTGACCACCGCCGAGGTGCCCGGCGCGCCCGACCAGGTCGACCTGAACGTCGAGGTCAAGGAAAAGCCCACCGGCAGCATCAGCGTCGGCGCCGGCTACTCGTCGGCCGAAAAGCTGGCTCTCACCTTCGGACTGTCGCAGGACAACGCCTTTGGTTCCGGCAACAAGCTGGACCTGCAGCTGAACAGCGGCAAGTACAACCGCACCGTCGTGGTCAGCGCCACCGATCCGTATTTCACGACCAATGGCGTGTCGCGCACGGTCGACCTGTACTACCGCACCCAGAAGCCGTACCAGGACCAGGGCGGCAACTACACCCTGGTGACCATGGGCGTGGGCCTGAAGTTCGGCGTGCCGGTGACCGAACTGGACACGGTCTACCTGGGCATGAACGCGGAGCGCACGCGCATCAAGCCGGGCACCAACATCCCGGCCGCGTACCTGGACTACGCCAACCGCTTCGGCTATTCCAGCTCGGCCTTCCCGCTGACGCTGGGCTGGTCGCGCGATTCGCGCGACAGCGCGCTGGCGCCCAACTCGGGGCGCTACCAGCGCCTGCTGGGCGAGCTGAGCCTGTTCGGCGATGCGCGCTATGCCAAGGCCAACTACCAGTACCAACAGTACATCCCGCTGAGCAAGCAGTACACGCTGGCCTTCAATGGCGAGGTCGGCTGGGGCAAGGGTCTGGGCGGTC
>MKTG01000087.1:54355-63816 GCA_001897615.1 Burkholderiales bacterium 68-10 | reverse complement strand
CTGGGCCCGCGCGACGTCACCGGCGCCTTCATCGGCGGCACGCGCAAGTTCGTGCTCAACACCGAATTCATCACCCCGTTCCCGGGCGCCGGCAACGACCGCACGCTGCGCCTGTTCGGCTTCGTCGACGCCGGCGCGCTGTACGGCGAGGGCGAGAAGATCAGCGGCGCTGCGCTGCGCTATTCCACCGGCGTCGGCCTGAGCTGGATTTCCCCCCTCGGCCCGCTGCGCTTTGCCTTTGCCATCCCCCTGCGCAAGAGGCCGGGCGATAGAATTCTACGCTTCCAATTCCAGATCGGAACCTCGTTTTGAAGCAGTCCATGTCTCGCCGTCTGATGGTCGTAGTGCTGTGTGGCGCCTTCTTTGCCGCGCCGGTCGTGCTGGCTCAGGAGAGCGCGCGCATCGGCTTCGTCAACACCGACCGCATGCTGCGTGAGGCGGTGCCCGCCAAGGCCGCGCAGTCCAAGCTGGAGCAGGAATTCTCGCGCCGCGAGAAGGAGCTGGATGATGCCGGCGCCACGCTCAAGACCGCTTCCGAGCGCTTCGAGCGCGATGCCGCGACCATGGGCGAAAGCCAGCGCGCGGCGCGCCAGCGCCAGCTGATGGAGCAGGACCGCGAGTTTCAGCGCAAGCGCCGCGAGTTCCAGGAAGACCTGAACGCGCGCAAGCAGGAAGAGCTGCAGCAAATCCTCGATCGCGCCAACCGCGTGGTCAAGCAGGTCGCCGAGGCCGAGAAGTACGACGTCATCCTGCAGGAGGCGGTGTACGTCAACCCGCGGCTGGACATCACCGACAAGGTGATCAAGGCGTTGAACGCCGGCAAGTGAACCCGGGCCGGTCGGCCGCGCTGGCGCGGCGGATGTCCGTGTTTCCTATCTGATCGCATGGCCATGACGACGCTGCGTACCGGTGCCATCGTCCAGGCCCTGGGCGGCGAGCTGTTCGGCGACCCCGATCGGCAGATCACGCGCCTGGCGCCGCTGGAGCGGGCGCAACCCGGCGAGCTCAGCTTCCTGGTCAATCCTCGGCTGACATCAGCGCTGGTCAGCTCGCGCGCCGGCTGCGTGATCGTCGGGCCGGCCTTGGCCGAGGCGGCGCGCGCGCGCGGCGACTGCATCGTGGCGGCCGATCCGCACCTGTACTTTGCCCGCCTCACGCAGCTGTGGCGGCGCCTGCATGGTGGCGCGGCGCGGCCCGGCATTCATCCCAGCGCGGTGGTGGAAGAAGGCGCCTTGGTCGATCCCAGCGCCAGCGTGGGCGCGCTCTGCTTCATCGGCCGCGGCGCGCGCATCGGCGCCGGCACCGTGCTGAAGGCGCGCGTCACGGTGGGCGAGGACTGCGTCATCGGCGCGCGCTGCCTGATCCAGAGCGGGGCGGTGATCGGCGGCGACGGCTTCGGCTTCGCGCCCGACGACGGCGCCTGGGTGCGCATCGAGCAGCTGGGCGCGGTGCGCATCGGCGACGACGTGGAGGTGGGCGCCAACACCTGCATCGACCGCGGTGCGCTCGACGACACCGTGATCGAGGACGGCGTCAAGCTCGACAACCTGATCCAGATCGGTCACAACTGCCACATCGGCCGGCACACGGCCATGGCCGGCTGCGTGGGCGTGGCCGGCAGCGCGCGCATCGGCGCGCACTGCACGGTGGGCGGCGCCGGCATGATCCTGGGCCACCTGACCATCGCCGACCACGTGCACATCTCCTCCGCCTCGGTGGTCACGCGCTCGATCCTCAAGCCTGGCCACTACACCGGCTTCTTTCCGCTCGACGACAACGAGGCCTGGGAGAAGAACGCCGCCTCGCTCAAGCAGTTGCACGGCCTGCGCGAGCGCATCAAACGGCTGGAGCGCCAGCAGTCGCCGGCCGATGAGGCATAGAATAAGCCACGCGCGCCCGTTGAACGGGCGCAACCAGCTATCAAAATAGAAGCAAACGCCATGATGGACATTCATCGCATCCTGACCAAGCTGCCGCACCGCTACCCCTTTCTGCTGGTTGACCGCGTGCTTGACATCGACCTGCAGGCGCGCACCATCCGCGCGCTGAAGAACGTCACCGTCAACGAGCCCTTCTTCACCGGCCACTTTCCCGCGCGTCCCGTCATGCCCGGCGTGCTGATGCTGGAGGCCATGGCCCAGGCCTGCGCGCTGCTGTCGTTCGAGACCGAGGGCATCTCGCTGGGCGACGACCAGGTGTTCTACTTCGTCGGCATCGACGGCGCGCGCTTCAAGCGACCGGTGGAGCCGGGCGACCAGCTCATCCTGCACGCCGCCATCGACCGCGCGCGCGCCGGCATCTACCGCTTCAACTGCAAGGCCACGGTGGGCGACGAGGTGGCCTGCGAAGCGGCCATCATGTGCACCATGCGGGACGTGGGTTGACCCCCCCTGAGTCGCTGCGCGCCTTCCCCCCGCGGGGGGGACAACGCCAGTGGCCGGCGCAGGTCCGGCCACGGCGTTCGCTGGCATGGCCTGCTCCGCGGCCGTCGGATCATTGAAATGCCACAGATCCATCCCACTGCGCTGATCGACCCGCGCGCCGAGCTGGATTCTTCGGTCGAGGTCGGCCCGTACGCCGTCATCGGCCCGCGGGTGCGCATCGGTGCCGGCACCGTGGTCGGCGCGCACTGCGTGATCGACGGCCACACCACCCTCGGGCGGGACAACCGCATCTTTCCCTTCGCCAGCATCGGCGGCGCGCCGCAGGACAAGAAGTACGCCGGCGAGCCGACCCGCCTGAGCATCGGTGACGGCAACACCATCCGCGAATACGTCACCATCAACACCGGCACGGTGCAGGACGAGGGCGAAACGCGCCTGGGCGACGACAACTGGATCATGGCCTACGTGCACATCGCGCACGACTGCCGGCTGGGCAGCCACATCATCCTGGCCAACGCGGTGCAGCTGGCCGGCCACGTGCACCTGGGTGACTGGGTGTTCCTGGGTGGGCTGTCGGGCGTGCACCAGTTCGTGCGCGTCGGCGCGCATGCGATGACCGCGTTCCAGACCCGGCTGGCGCAGGACGTGCCGCCCTTCGTCACCGCCGGCGGCAACCCGGCCGAGGCGCAGAGCATCAACGCCGAAGGCCTGCGCCGGCGCGGCTTCTCGGCCGAGCGCATCACGCTGATCAAGCAGATGTACCGCCTGCTGTATCGCAAGGGCCTGACGCTGGACGCCGCGCGCGAGCAGATCGAGGCGCTGCGCGGCGAGCTGGCCGATGCCGACGCCGACATCGCGCTGATGCAGGACTTTCTTGCAACCGCCAGCCGCGGCATCGTGCGGTGACATGAATCCCCCCCTGAGCCGCTGCGCGTCTTCCCCCCGGGGGGACAACGCCGATGCCCGGTGCAAGCCCGGGCATGGCGTTCGCTGGCGTGGCCTGCTCCGCGGCCGCTGGCGCAGACGCCCCGAGAGCGGCCAGGACGAGTGACATGGCTGGCACCACTCCGAGCCTGGCCCTGGTGGCCGGCGAAGCCTCCGGCGACCTGCTGGCCGGCCACCTGCTCGATGCCCTGAAGGCGCGCTGGCCCGGCCTTCGCGCGGCGGGCATCGGCGGCGCCGAGATGGCGGCGCGCGGCTTCGACGCCTGGTGGCCGGCCGAAAAGCTGTCGGTGCGTGGATACCTGGAGGTGCTGCCGCGCCTGCCCGAGCTGCTGCGCATCCGCCGCCAGCTGGCCGAGCGGCTGCTGGCCGAGCGGCCCGACCTGTTCATCGGCGTCGACGCCCCGGACTTCAACTTCGACCTCGAGGCGCGGCTGAAGGCCGCCGGCATCCGGACGCTGCATTTCGTCAGCCCCTCGTTCTGGGCCTGGCGGCCCGAAAAGCTGCTCAAGCTGAAGGCCGCCGCCGACCATGTGCTGTGCCTGTTCCCGTTCGAGCCGGCGCTGCTGGCCGACGCCGGCATTGCCGCCAGCTACGTCGGCCACCCGCTGGCCAGCGTGATTCCCCTGCAGCCCGACCGCGCCGCCGCCCGCCGCGTCTTGGGGCTGGCCGACGGCGCGCCGGTGGTCGCCCTGCTGCCGGGCAGCCGGGCGGCCGAGGTGCAGCACCTGGGTTTCAGGTTCTTTCGGGCCGCAGCGCTTGTGCAGCAAGCGCAAGCAGCTACGCAATTCATAGTGCCGACGGTGCCCGAGCGACTGCCCCAGGTGCGGGCGCTGGCCGCAGCCAGCGGCCTGGGCGCGCGGCTGCGGGTGCTGCACGGGCAGTCGCACGCCGCGCTGGCGGCCTGCGACGTGACCCTGATCGCCAGCGGCACCGCCACGCTGGAGGCGGCGCTGTTCAAGCGCCCGATGGTCATCGCCTACGCCATGCCGGGCCTGAGCTACCGGCTGATGCGCCGCCAGCGCCAGCTGCCCTGGGTCGGCCTGCCCAACATCCTGTGCGCGCCGCCGGACTGGCTGGCGCCGCCGGCCGGCCTGAGCGCGCACCAGGCGGCCGACCGGCCCGACGCCCCCTTCGTCGTGCCCGAACTGCTGCAGGACGCCGCCACGCCCGAGGCGCTGGCGCGCGCCGTGCTGGACTGGCTGGCCGCGCCTTCGAGGATCGCCGCCACCGAGGCGCGCTTTGCTGCCTTGCACCATGAACTGCGGCGCGACACCGCGCGCCTGGCCACCGATGCGATCGAAACGCTTCTTGCACGCTGAACAGGCGCCGCTGGACTGGGACGCCCCCGGCCTGCTGGCCGGCGTGGACGAGGCCGGGCGCGGTCCGCTGGCCGGGCCGGTGGTGGCGGCGGCGGTGATCCTGGATCCGCGCCAGCCCATCGCCGGCCTGGCCGATTCCAAGAAGCTGACGGCACGCCGGCGCGAGCAGCTCTACGACGAAATCCGCGCCAAGGCGCTGTGTTGCGCCGTCGCCGAGGCGTCGGTCGAGGAGATCGACCGCCTCAACATCCTGCAGGCCACGCTGCTGGCCATGCAGCGCGCGGTGGCCGGGCTGCGCCTGCCGCCGACCAAGGTGCTGGTGGACGGCAACCGCCTGCCGCTGCTGACCGTGCGCGCCGAGGCGGTGGTGGGCGGCGATGCCCGCGTGCCGGCGATCTCGGCCGCCTCGATCCTGGCCAAGGTGCAGCGCGACCGCTGGTGCGCCGAGGTCGACGCCGCCTGGCCACAGTACGGCTTTGCCGCTCACAAGGGCTACGGCACGGCGGCGCACCTGGCGGCGCTGCGGGCGCACGGCGCCTGCCCGTGGCACCGCCGCTCCTTTGCGCCGGTGGCGGCGGCCGTCGCCTGGGGAGGCCCGACACCATGATGCCCGCCGCGCCGCTGCGCATCCAGTCGCGCGACAACGCGCTGTTCAAGGACTTCAAGCGCCTGGCGCAGGACAGCGGCGCCTGGCGCCGGCAGGGCCGCGTGTGGGCCGAGGGCGATCACCTGTGCCGGGCCGCGCTGACGCGCGGCTGGCGCCCCGAGCTGGCCGTGTTTTCCGAATCATTCTGGCCCTTGGCGCCCGCCGAATTTGCGCAAGTAGCTATTAAAAATGTAGTGATGACGGATGCCCTGATGGCGGCGGTCAGCGGCCTGCCGTCGCCCGCGCCGCTGGCCTTCGTGCTGCCGCTGCCGCCGGCGCCGGCGCTGGATGCCGGCGCCCCCACCGTGGTGCTGGACCGCGTGCAGGACGCCGGCAACGTCGGCTCCATGCTGCGCAGCGCGGCGGCCTTCGGCTTCACGCAGATCGCCGCGCTCACCGGCACGGCGCTGCTGTGGTCGCCCAAGGTGCTGCGCGCCGGCATGGGCGCGCAGTTCGGGCTGCGGCTGGTCGAAGGGCTGACGGCCGATGCGCTGGCCGCGCTGCGCGTGCCCTTGCTGGTGACCAGTTCGCACCAGGGCCAGTGGCTGCACCGCGCCAGCCTGCCCTGGCCCTGTGCCTGGGTGCTGGGGCACGAGGGGCAGGGCGTGCAGCCGGCGCTGGCCGAGCGCGCCGTGCTGGCGCTGCGCATCGCCCAGCCGGGCGGCGAGGAGTCGCTGAACGTGGCGGCGGCGGCCGCGATCTGCCTGCACGCCAGCGCGGTGGCGCGCGCCTGAGGCGCGGCCCAGCGCCCGCCCGCCCGCCGGCCTGAAAAGCCCCGCGAGCGCGGGCCGGTCGAGGCGCCGGAATATAATGACTGGCTTTGCTCGAAACCGCGTCGCCCGAGCGCATCAAAGCATTCCATCCCCTCTCAGAGAAGCCGTTGCGACGCGCCCCGCGTCCCAGCCGCGCGCCCGGGCGACCGACATCCATCGGAGAACCCCGTGCTTTCGTCTCTCCAGGGAAAATTCCCGCCCGCCATCCTGGCCCTCGCGGACGGCAGTGTCTTCATCGGTCAATCCATCGGTGCCCCCGGCACCACGGTCGGCGAGGTGGTGTTCAACACCGCCATGACCGGCTACCAGGAAATCCTGACCGACCCCAGCTACTGCCGCCAGATCGTGACGCTCACCTACCCGCACATCGGCAACGTCGGTGTCAACGGCGAAGATATCGAATCCGCCCGCGTGCAGGCCGCCGGCCTGGTCATCAAGGACCTGTCGCCGCTGGTCAGCAACTTCCGCGCCGAACGCTCGCTGCCCGACTACCTGGGTGCCGAGGGCACCGTGGCCATCGCCGGCATCGACACCCGCCAGCTGACGCGCCACTTGCGCACGCACGGCGCGCAGAACGGCGCCATCGTCGGCCTGGCGGCCGGTGAGCAGGCCACGCCCGAGCGCATCGAAGCGGCGATTGCCGCCGCCCGCGCCGCGCCCTCGATGACCGGGCTGGACCTGGCGCGCGTGGTCAGCACCGACCGCGTCTACGAATGGGATCAGACCGAGTGGCGCCTGGGCGCCGGCTTCGGCACCCAGCAGGTGCCGCGCTTTCATGTGGTGGCCTACGACTTCGGCGTCAAGAAGAACATTCTGCGCATGCTGGCCGCGCGCGGCTGCCGCGTCACGGTGGTGCCGGCGCAAACCCCGGCCGCCGAGGTGCTGGCCCAGCGACCCGACGGCGTGTTCCTGTCCAACGGCCCGGGCGACCCCGAGCCCTGCGACTACGCCATCGCCGCCACGCGCCAGCTGATCGACAGCGGCACGCCGGTGTTCGGCATCTGCCTGGGCCACCAGATCATGGCCCTGGCCAGCGGCGCGCGCACCTACAAGATGAAGTTCGGCCACCATGGCGCCAACCACCCGGTCAAGGACCTGGACGACGGCCGCGTGTCCATCACCAGCCAGAACCACGGCTTCGCGGTGGACGCCGCCAGCCTGCCGGCCAACCTGCGCGCCACGCACCTGAGTCTGTTCGACGGCAGCCTGCAGGGGCTGACCTTCGTCGATCGCCCGGCGTTCTGCTTCCAGGGTCACCCCGAGGCGCTGCCCGGGCCGCACGACGTCGGCTACCTGTTCGATCGCTTCATCGATCACATGGAGCGCGCGGGCGCCCGTGCCGCGCCAGCAGCTATCAGAGAAGGAGTGTCCGCGACATGAAGCTGTACGCCTTCCCCCAGGCCACGCTGGAAAAGGCCATTGCCCGGCGCATGCTCAGCCTGCCGTCGCCGCACCGCGAGTGGTTTGCCGACCGCTGGTCGCAAAAGCCCTACAAGAAGTCCTTCCTGGAACACAAGGCCATGCCCCTGGTCACGCTGCTGGCCAAGGGCAAGACCTGGAGCGACGAGGAGTTCGCCTCCGAACTGGCCGCCTGGGACGCGAAGTTCTACGACGCCGAAGCCGCGGTGCTGCGCCCCATGGTCGAAGGCGACGGCCTGATCCAGCTGATGCAGAAGAACATGCCCGCCGAGCGCCTTCAAGCGCTGCTGACCAAAATCGACACCGACCGCCATGCCTAAGCGTACCGATCTGCAATCCATCCTCATCATCGGCGCCGGCCCGATCGTCATCGGTCAGGCCTGCGAGTTCGACTACTCCGGCGTGCAGGCCTGCAAGGCGCTGCGCGAGGAGGGTTACCGCGTCATCCTGATCAACAGCAACCCGGCGACGATCATGACCGACCCGGCCACGGCCGACGCCACCTACATCGAGCCCATCACCTGGCAGACGGTCGAGAAGATCATCGCCAAAGAGCGCCCCGACGCCATCCTGCCCACCATGGGCGGGCAGACCGCGCTGAACTGCGCGCTCGACCTGTGGCGCCACGGCGTGCTGGCCAAGTACAACGTCGAGCTGATCGGCGCCAAGCCGGAGGCCATCGACAAGGCCGAGGATCGCCTGAAGTTCAAGGACGCCATGACGCGCATTGGCCTGGAGTCGGCGCGCTCGGGGATAGCCCACAGCATGGACGAGGCGTGGGCGGTGCAAAAGCGCGTCGGCTTTCCCACCGTCATCCGCCCCAGCTTCACCCTGGGCGGCACCGGTGGCGGCGTGGCCTACAACCCCGAGGAGTTCGAGACCATCTGCAAGCGCGGCCTGGAGGCCTCGCCCACCAGCGAGCTGCTGATCGAGGAGTCGCTGCTGGGCTGGAAGGAGTTCGAGATGGAGGTGATCCGCGACAAGGCGGACAACTGCATCATCATCTGCTCGATCGAGAACCTCGACCCGATGGGCGTGCACACGGGCGACTCGATCACCGTGGCACCGGCGCAGACGCTGACCGACAAGGAGTACCAGCTGATGCGCAACGCCAGCCTGGCGGTGCTGCGCGAGATTGGCGTCGACACCGGCGGCTCCAACGTGCAGTTCGCGGTCAACCCGGCCGACGGCCGCATGATCGTGATCGAGATGAACCCGCGCGTGTCGCGCTCCTCGGCGCTGGCCTCCAAGGCCACCGGCTTTCCGATCGCCAAGGTGGCGGCCAAGCTGGCCGTGGGCTACACGCTGGACGAGCTGCGCAACGACATCACCGGCGGCGCCACGCCGGCCAGCTTCGAGCCGACCATCGACTACGTGGTCACCAAGATCCCGCGCTTCGCGTTCGAGAAGTTCCCCGCCGCCGACAGCCACCTGACCACGCAGATGAAGAGCGTGGGGGAGGTCATGGCCATCGGCCGCACCTTCCAGGAATCGTTCCAGAAGGCGCTGCGCGGCCTGGAGGTCGGCGTCGACGGCATGAACGAGAAGACGCAGGACCGCGAGTGGCTCGAGAAGGAACTCGGCGAGCCGGGGCCCGACCGCATCTGGTTCGTCGGCGACGCCTTCGCCGCCGGCTGGTCGCTGGACGAGGTGCACCAGCTCACCAAGATCGACAAGTGGTTCCTGGTGCAGATCGAGGAGATCGTCAAGATCGAGCTCGACCTGGACCGTCACACCGAGCAGCATGGCGCCCAGGCGCTTGCCATGCTCTCAAAAGCGGAGCTGCTGGCGCTCAAGCAGAAAGGCTTTTCAGATCGTCGCCTGGCCAAGCTGCTGAAGACCGACGACAAGGCGGTGCGCCAGGCCCGTCGCGCCCAGGGCGTGCGCCCGGTGTACAAGCGGGTGGATACCTGCGCCGCCGAGTTCGCCACCCACACCGCCTACCTGTACTCCACCTACGAGAGCGAGTGCGAGG
>MKTG01000087.1:21280-54322 GCA_001897615.1 Burkholderiales bacterium 68-10 | reverse complement strand
CGTGCACGCGGCGCTGGCCATGCGCGAGGACGGCTACGAGACCATCATGGGCGACTGCAACCCCGAGACGGCGTCCACCGACTACGACACGCCCGACCGCCTGTACTTCGAGCCGCTGACGCTGGAAGACGTGCTGGAGATCGTCGACAAGGAAAAGCCCGCCGGCGTGATCGTGCAATACGGTGGCCAGACGCCGCTGAAGCTGGCGCTGGGCCTGGAGGCCGAGGGCGTGCCCATCATCGGCACCACGCCCGACATGATCGACGCCGCCGAGGATCGCGAGCGCTTCCAGCAGCTGCTGCACGAGCTGGGCCTGCGCCAGCCGCCCAACGCCACCGCCCGTACCGAGGCCGAGGCGCTGGCCAAGGCCAGCGAGCTGGGCTATCCGCTGGTGGTGCGTCCCAGCTACGTGCTGGGCGGCCGCGCCATGGAGATCGTGCACGAGCAGCGCGACCTGGAGCGCTACATGCGCGAAGCCGTGAAGGTCAGCAACGACTCGCCCGTGCTGCTGGACCGCTTCCTGTCGGACGCCATCGAGTGCGACGTCGACGCCGTGCGCGACAGCGCCGGGCGCGTGTACATCGGCGGCGTGATGGAGCACATCGAGCAGGCCGGCGTGCACTCGGGTGATTCGGCCTGCTCGCTGCCGCCGTACTACCTGAAGGCCGCCACCGTGGCCGAACTCAAGCGCCAGACCGCCGCCATGGCACAGGCGCTGAATGTGGTCGGCCTGATGAACGTGCAGTTCGCCATCCAGGAAAAGCCGCGGGCCGACGGCAGCGTGCAGGACGTGATCTACGTGCTGGAGGTCAACCCCCGCGCCAGTCGCACCGTGCCCTTCGTCAGCAAGGCCACCGGCGTGCAGCTGGCCAAGGTGGCCGCGCGCTGCATGGCCGGCCAGACGCTGGACGCGCAAGGTGTTGGCGCCGAAATCACGCCGCCGTACTTCAGCGTCAAGGAGGCGGTGTTCCCCTTCGTCAAGTTCCCGGGCGTCGACACCATCCTGGGCCCCGAGATGAAATCCACCGGCGAGGTGATGGGCGTCGGCAAGACCTTTGGCGAGGCCTACATCAAGGCCCAGATGGGCGCTGGCGAGCGCCTGCCGCGCGCGCTGCGGGCCGACGGCACGCCGGCCGGCAAGGTGTTCCTCACGGTGAAGAACAGCGACAAGCCGCAGGCGGTGCAGATCGCGCGCGAGCTGGTGGCCCTGGGCTTCGGCCTGGTGGCCACGCGCGGCACGGCGCAGGCCATCCGCGACGCCGGCATCGCCTGCGAGACCGTCAACAAGGTCACCGAAGGCCGCCCGCACATCGTCGACATGGTCAAGAACGATGGCATCTCGCTGGTGATCAACACCGTCGAGGAGCGCCGCAACGCCATCACCGACAGCCGCGCCATCCGCACCAGCTCACTGGCCGCGCGCGTGCCGACCATCACCACCATCTTCGGCGCCGAAGCCGCCGTCGAGGGCATGAAGTTCATGGACCGGCTGGGGGTGATTTCGGTGCAGGAGATGCACGCGCAGCTGCCCTGACACCGTCTTGCGCCGGGGAGCGGACGCGGCATAATGGCGCGCAACCCCCAATCACCGCCGAGGCCACGCCCTCGGCGGTTTGCTTTTTGATTCACGACACAGCCATGGCCACCTTTCCCATCACCAAGCGCGGCGCCGAGATGCTCAAGGCCGAGCTGCACCGCCTCAAGACCAAGGACCGCCCCGAGGTCATCAACGCCATTGCCGAGGCGCGTGCCCAGGGCGATCTGAGCGAGAACGCCGAGTACGAGGCCGCCAAGGACCGCCAGGGTTTCATCGAGGGCCGCATCAAGGAGGTCGAGGGCAAGCTGGCCGCCGCCCAGGTCATCGACCCGGCGGCGCTGGACGCCGGCGGGCGCATCGTCTTCGGTGCCACGGTGCAGCTGGAGGACGAGGACAGCGGCGATCAGGTCACCTACCAGATCGTCGGCGAGGACGAGGCCGACCTGAAGCAGGGCCTGATCAACGTCGGCAGCCCGATCGCGCGCGCGCTGATCGGCAAGGAAGAGGGCGATACCGCCGAGGTGCAGGCGCCGGGCGGCGTGCGGCACTACGAGGTGATCGCCGTGCGCTACGTTTGAGCGGCTCGTGCATCATCTGCCCATGCCCGCCTGGCACGAACAAGAAAGCGCTCAGCCGCCGAGGGCCGTCCGATGACCGAACGCCTGGCCCTGTTCGCTGCCGCGCTCTGGTGGGGCACGCTGTCGGCGGTCATCGGCTTCGTGGTGCCGCTGCTGTTCAGGCTGCTGCCCAGCAAGCCGCTGGCCGGCCACGCGGCGGCGGGGCTGTTCACGGCGCAGGCCTGGGTGTCGCTGGGCTGCGGCGCCTTGCTGCTGCTGGTGCTCAGGGGCCGCGCCGGCGCGGGACGAGAGGCGCGTGCCCGCACCACGATGTCCTTCGTCATGGCCGGCATGCTGCTGGCGCTGCTGATCGAGTTCGCCGTCGCCCCGCGCATCGTGGCGCGCGTCAACCTGCCGCTGTGGCATGGCACGGGCACGGCGATGTTCGCGCTGCAGTGGCTGTGCGCCGCCGTCGTGTTGTGGCGGCTGGGTGGTGAAAGACGGAGTTGAAGCCGATGAGCGCGCAGATCATCGAACTGGAGCTGGACGACTGGGCCCGCGCGCACAGCCGGCCGGAGTGGACGGCCGCCGTCGAGGCCGGCAAGGTGCTGTACTTTCCCCGCCTGGGCTTTCAGCTGCGAGACGAGGAGCAGGCCCTGCTGCGCGAGGACATGCTGGCCGCTGGCACCCGCAACGTCAGCCTGGGCGCCGACGGCGTGCTCAAGGGCGCGGGTGGCAGTGCCGCCGAGCAGCAGGCGCTGGCGGCCATGGTCGGGCGCTTTCGCCAGCAGGCGCTGCGGCTGGTCGATGGCCTGCTGCCGGCCTACCGGGGCCTGCTGCGGGTGGCGCCCACCAGCTTTCGGCCGCGCCAGGTGGAAACGCGCGCGCAGTCGGTCCGCGCCGACGACCAGCGCCTGCATGTCGATGCCTTTCCCTCCCGCCCCAACTACGGTGAGCGCATCCTGCGCGTGTTCGCCAACATCAACCCGCACGGCGTGCCGCGCGTGTGGCGCGTGGGCGAGGACTTCGAGACCGTGGCGCGCCAGTTCCTGCCGCGTGCCAAGCCCTATCGCCTTTGGCAGGCCAGGGTGCTCAACGCGCTGCACGTCACCAAGTCGCTGCGCAGCGAATACGACCACCTGATGCTGCAACTGCACGACCTGATGAAGCTCGACGAGCACTATCAGCGCAGCGGCGGCCAGGTCAGCATGCCGTTTGCCGCCGGCAGCGCCTGGGTGTGCTTTTCCGACCAGGCCACGCACGCGGTGATGAGCGGCCAGTTCATGGTCGAGCAGACCCTGCACCTGCCGCCGGGGCGCGAAGCCAACCCGCAAGCCAGCCCGCTGGCCATCCTCACGCGCCTGCGGGGGCGGCCGCTGGTGGGCGTCGGGGCGGGCACGCCGCGCTGATCAAGGCGCTATTATTTATGTAGCTGCTGGCGCGCGCTGGACGGGCGCTGGCGCTCTGAAATGCCCTGAATCAGGCCGGACCGCCGGTGCCGGCTCAGGCCTGCCAGGCGTCGGCCACCCAGAGCGCCGGCTTGATGAAGGCAAAGCGCTTGTTGCGCTTGCCCACCAGCGCGTCTGGCGGGTTGACCTCGCCGTGAAAGATGACGATGCGCGCCCCCGGCGGCACGACCGGCGCCTTCCAGTAGTTGCTGGGCCAGGTCGGGATGCTGTGGTACTTGAAGCTGGGGCACCACGCCGCGGGCCAGTATTTCAGCTTGCCCTGCCGGTGCAGGAAGTGCGACAGGAAGTCCTGCTCGTTGCGGTATTGCCGAGGCACCTCGTCCATGTGGCCGCGAAAGTACGCCAGCGCGTCGGCGTGCGCGCCCAGCTCGAAGCGGTACACCGACGAGTTGCCCACCACGCGCTCGCCAAAGCGCCAGAAGCGCGGGTAGTCGTGGATGATGAGGAACTCGCCCGGCTGGGTGAAGAAGTCGTCCAGCGGGCCGACGATGACCACGTCCAGGTCCAGGAACAGGGCGGTGCCGCGCAGGCCGTGCAGGTCGGCCTCGAAGGTGGTGAGCTTCTTCCAGGCGCCGTCGCGCTGGCCGGGCTTGAGCTGCAGGTTCAGCGGCGGGATCGGCAGGCAACGCACTTCGGGGCGGATGCCGCTGGCGTCGTCGGTCAGGCAGATGAAGGCGAAATCGCCCGACAGGTGGCGGCGCACCATGCCGTACAGGCGGTTGACGTACTCGGGGCCGTACTTGGTGCCCCATTTCATGCACAGAATATGGCGTTGGCGGTTGTCGGACATGCGCAAGCAGCTATCAAAAACGTAGTTTCTCGCCATCAGAGGTTGAGAGTTTTTTGTTCTTGCCCGAAAGGCGCGTCAAAACGCCGCTGATCTAGGCGCAAAGCGCAGCCATGGCTCGGGCCATGGCGAGCATTTGCAACGACGAGCAGCGGTGTTTTGGCGTGCAAGGCGGGCATGGGCAAAAGACTCTCAACCTCTCAGTCGGCGCGCCCCTTCTTGACCGATTTCTGCTTCGGTTGCACCCTTTTCACCTTGCCGCCGGGCGTCAGGCGCTGGTTGCCCAGCACGCGCACCACCTTGACTTCGGGCCGCTGGCCGCCGCGCTTGCTGTGCTTGATGACCTTGACATCCTTGGGGCCGGGCCGGCGGTCTTCGTCCACCGCCCTTTCCTTGGCCGGCTTGGGCCGCCACAGCACCAGCAGCTTGCCGATGTGCTGGATGGGCGCGGCGTTCAGCTGGTCGGCCAGTTGCTGGAACACGGCCTCGCGCGCGGCCCGGTCGTCGCCCAGCACGCGAATCTTGATCAGGCCGTGGGCGTTCAGCGCCGCGTCGGTCTCCTTGACGACGGCCGGTGTCAGGCCGTCGGCGCCGATCATGACCACGGGATCCAGGTGGTGCGCCTCGGCGCGGTGGGCCTTGCGTTCGGCGGGGGTGAGTTCGATGTGCGGCATGGGTCGTATTATCCCGCCAGCATGAAAGTCAAGACCAAGAGCAAGAAGGTCAACAAGGCCTGGCTGGCCGACCACCTGAACGATCCCTACGTCAAGCTGGCGCAGAAGGAGGGCTACCGCGCGCGCGCCGCCTACAAGCTGAAGGAGATCGACGAGGTGCTGGGCCTCATCCGGCCCGGCATGCGCGTGGTCGACCTGGGCAGTGCCCCCGGCGCCTGGAGCCAGTACCTGCGCCGGCGCATGGCGCCCGCGGGCGCGGCGGCGGGGGCGCTGGACGGCACCCTGGTGGCGCTGGACATCCTGCCGATGGAGCCGGTCGAGGGCGTCACGTTCTTGCAGGGCGACTTTCGCGACGACGAGGTGCTGGCGCGGCTGACCGAAGTCGTCGGTGGCCAGCCGCTGGACCTGGTGGTGTCCGACATGGCGCCCAACCTGTCGGGCATCGAGTCCAGCGACTCGGCGCGCATCGCCCACCTGGTGGAGCTGGCGCTGGAGTTTGCGCAAAACCACCTCAAGCCCGAGGGGGCGCTGGTCGTCAAGCTGTTCCACGGCAGCGGTTACAGCCAGCTGGTCAAGCTGTTCAAGCAGCACTTCAAGCTGGTCAAGCCGATCAAGCCCAAGGCCTCGCGCGACCGCTCGGCCGAGACCTTTCTGGTCGGCATCGGCTTGAAGCGGGCATCCCCGGCGGATTGACGCGCGTCAATTTGCGCCGCTTCGCGCCCGGATGGCGCGGGTTTGGGGCCGGATGCCGGCACAAATACGGATTTTGGGCGCAAGGCTACCGTGGCACGCGGGCCCTCAGGATGGGTTGAAATGCCTAAAATGGCCCGCATGTGTCCGGCATCGCCGGAATGACCGACTGGAGCGCAAGGCCTTGAAAAACGAATGGTTCTCGAAGATCGCCATCTGGATGGTGATCGCCATGGTGCTGTTCACTGTGTTCAAACAGTTTGACGGCGGCCGCATGGCCAGTGCCAACCACATGGCCTACTCCGACTTCCTGGACGAAGTGCGCAACAACCGCGTCAAGCAGGCCACCATCCAGGAAGGGCAGGGCGGCACCGACATCGTGGCCGTGATGAACGACGACCGGCGCGTGCGCACCCAGGCTACCTACCTGGATCGCGGGCTGGTGGGCGATCTGATCAACCACAACGTCAAGTTCGACGTCAAGCCGCGCGAGGAAGGCTCGCTGCTGATGACCCTGCTGGTCAGCTGGGGCCCCATGCTGCTGCTGATCGGGGTGTGGATCTACTTCATGCGCCAGATGCAGGGCGGCGGCAAGGGCGGGGCGTTCAGCTTCGGCAAGTCCAAGGCACGCATGCTGGACGAGAACAACAACAGCGTCACCTTCGCCGACGTCGCCGGCTGCGACGAGGCCAAGGAAGAGGTCAAGGAAGTGGTGGACTTCCTGAAGGACCCGCAGAAATTCCAGAAGCTCGGCGGTCGCATCCCGCGCGGCCTGCTGCTGGTCGGCCCGCCCGGCACTGGCAAGACGCTGCTGGCCAAGTCGATCGCGGGCGAGGCCAAGGTGCCGTTCTTCAGCATCTCGGGCTCGGACTTCGTCGAGATGTTCGTCGGCGTGGGCGCGGCGCGCGTGCGCGACATGTTCGAGAACGCCAAGAAGAACGCCCCCTGCATCATCTTCATCGACGAGATCGACGCCGTGGGCCGCCAGCGCGGTGCGGGCTTAGGGGGAGGCAACGACGAGCGCGAGCAGACGCTGAACCAGATGCTGGTCGAGATGGACGGCTTCGAGACCAACCTGGGCGTGATCGTCGTGGCCGCCACCAACCGCCCCGACATCCTCGACGCCGCGCTGCTGCGCCCGGGCCGCTTCGACCGTCAGGTCTATGTCACGCTGCCTGATATCCGCGGCCGCGAGCAGATCCTGAACGTGCACATGCGCAAGATCCCGATCGGGCAGGACGTCAGCCCGGCCATCATCGCCCGCGGCACGCCCGGCATGAGCGGGGCCGACCTGGCCAACCTGTGCAACGAGGCCGCGCTGATGGCCGCGCGCCGCAACGCGCGCGTGGTCGAGATGCAGGACTTCGAGCGCGCCAAGGACAAGATCCTGATGGGCCCCGAGCGCAAGAGCATGGTCATGCCCGAGGAAGAGCGCCGCAACACGGCCTACCACGAGTCGGGCCACGCGCTGATCGGCAAGCTGCTGCCCAAGTGCGATCCGGTGCACAAGGTCACCATCATTCCGCGCGGACGCGCCCTGGGCGTGACCATGAGCCTGCCCGAGAACGACCGCTACAGCTACGACAAGCACTACATGCTGAACCAGATCAGCATGCTGTTTGGCGGGCGCATCGCCGAAGAAGTGTTCATGAACCAGATGACCACCGGCGCCAGCAACGACTTCGAGCGCGCCACCCAGATCGCGCGCGACATGGTGATGCGCTACGGCATGAGCGAGGCCATGGGCCCCATGGTGTACGCCGAGAACGAGGGCGAGGTGTTCCTGGGCCGCAGCGTCACCAAGACCACCAATATCTCGGAGGAGACCATGCAGAAGGTCGACGCCGAGGTGCGCCGCATCATCGACGAGCAGTACGCGCTGGCGCGCCGGCTGATCGAGGAGAACCAGGACAAGATGCACGCCATGGCCAAGGCGCTGCTGGACTGGGAAACCATCGACGGCGAGCAGCTGGACGACATCATGGCCGGCCGGGACCCGCGCCCGCCCAAGGACTGGACGCCGCGCACCCCACCCACCGGCGGCCCCAGCGGCGGCACCCCCGCCGAAGCCAAGCCGGCCGAGCCGGCGCCGACGGCGGCCTGAGCAACCGCTCAGAACAGCCGGACGCGAAGGGCGCGAAAGCGGCGCGAAGAGCGCGAAAGAATGACCATTTGATTTTTGTCGCTTTCGCGTCCTTCGCGTTTTCTTTGCGTCCTTCGCGTCCGGTATTCAACTGGGCCGGCACATGATCTGGCAGACCACCCGCTTCGCCATCGACCTGGGCCAGCCCAGGGTGATGGGCATCGTCAACGTCACGCCCGATTCATTCGCCGACGGCGGCGCGCATGCCGACACCGACTCGGCGCTGCGCCACTGCGAGCGCCTGCTGGCCGAGGGCGCGGACATGCTCGACATCGGGGGCGAATCCACCCGCCCCGGCAGCCCGCCGCTGCCGCTGGCCGATGAGCTGGCGCGCGTGCTGCCGGTGCTGCGCGGCGCCTTGCAGTTGGGCGTGCCGGTGTCGGTCGATACCTACAAGCCCGAGGTGATGCGGGCCGCGCTGGACCTGGGCGCCGACATCGTCAACGACGTCTGGGCGCTGCGCCAGCCGGGCGCCACTGCCGTGGTGGCGCGCCACCCGTCCTGTGGCGTCTGCCTGATGCACATGCACGGCGACCCAGCCACCATGCAAAACGCGCCAATGACTGGCGACGCGGTGCCGCAGGTGCTGCAATTTCTAGAGCTGCGCGCGCAGGCCCTGCAAGCGCTGGGGGTCGAAAAGCACCGCATCGTGCTGGATCCCGGCATTGGCTTCGGCAAGACCGTGGCGCAGAACTTCAGCCTGTTGGCGCGCCAGCGCGAACTGCTGGCGGCCGGCTGGCCGCTGCTGGTCGGCTGGTCGCGCAAGTCCAGCATCGGCGCCGCCCTGCAGGGCGACGCGCCGGCCCCGCCGCCGCCCGCTGAGCGCGTGATCGGCAGCGTGGCAGCGGCCCTGCTGGCGGTCGAGCGCGGCGCTCGCATCGTGCGCGTGCACGACGTGCGCGAGACCGTGCAGGCGCTGGCGGTCTGGCGACAGGCCCGGAAATACTACTAAAATAATAGCTGTTCGCGCTTGCCCCAAAAGGGCGTGATGCGCATTGAATCACCAGGAGGGCGTTCGATCCATGACCCGACAGTATTTCGGCACCGACGGCATCCGTGGCACCGTGGGGCAGGCGCCCATCACGCCCGACTTCGCGCTGCGCCTGGGCCATGCGGTCGGGCGCGTGCTGCGGCGCGCCCAGCCCGACGCCACGGTGCTGATCGGCAAGGACACGCGCATCTCGGGCTACATGCTGGAAAGCGCGCTCGAATCGGGCTTCAACTCGGCCGGCGTCGACGTGGTGCTGCTCGGCCCGGTGCCGACGCCGGCGGTGGCCTACCTGACACGCGCCCAGCGCGCCGCGCTGGGGGTGGTGATCAGCGCCAGCCACAACGCCTACCCCGACAACGGCATCAAGTTCTTCAGCGCCCGGGGCACCAAGCTGTCCGACGACTGGGAGCGCGAGGTCGAGGCCATGCTGGCCGAGCCGCCGCAGTGGGCGACCGCCGCCGCCCTGGGCCGCGCGCGCCGGCTGGACGACGCGGCTGGCCGCTACATCGAGTTCTGCAAGAGCAGCTTCAGCAACGAGCTGAGCCTGCGCGGGCTGAAGGTCGTGGTCGACGCCGCCCATGGCGCGGCCTACCAGATCGCGCCCAAGGTGTTCCATGAACTGGGTGCCGACGTGGTGGCCATCGGCTGCGCCCCCGACGGCCTGAACATCAACGACGGTGTCGGCGCCACCCACCCCGAGGCGCTGGTGCGCGCCGTCGCCGAGCACGGCGCCGACTACGGCGTCGCGCTGGACGGCGACGCCGATCGCCTGCAGGTGGTGGACGCGGCCGGCCGCCTGTTCAATGGCGACGAATTGCTGTATGTGCTGGCCATCGACCGGCTGGCGCGCGACGCCGCCCTGCGCGGTGCCGGAGCGGCGCGCCACCCGGCGCTGGCCGGCGTGGTCGGCACGCTGATGACCAACCTGGCGGTGGAGCAGGCGCTGCGCGCGCGCGGCTTCGATTTCGTGCGCGCCAAGGTTGGCGATCGCTACGTGCTCGAAGAGCTGGTGCAGCGCGGCTGGATCCTGGGCGGCGAGGGCTCGGGCCACCTGCTGGTGCTGGACAAGCACACCACCGGCGACGGCCTGATCTCCGCCCTGCAGGTGCTGCAGGCCTGTGCCCAGCAGGGCCGCACCCTGGCCGAGATGCTGGCCGAGGTGCCGCTGTTCCCCCAGGTGCTGATCAACGTGCGCCTGCAGGCCGGCGCCGACTGGCGCGCCAACACGCGCCTGGCGGCCGAGCAGCAGGCGGTGGCCGCGGAGCTGGGCGACAGCGGCCGTCTGCTGATCCGCGCCAGCGGCACCGAGCCGCTGCTGCGCGTGATGGTCGAGGCGATCGATGGCGTCCAGGCCCAGCGCTGCGCCGAACGCCTGGCGGCCGCCGCCGCCGGCTGAATCACTATTTAATTGATAGCTGCTCGCGCTTGATGGACAAGCGCGAACGCAGCATTTGTTGTATCTGTCGGACCCTTCGTGCCCCGTTGTTCGACTTCAAGTGGCCTTAAAAGGCGCACTGCGATACGCCACCGGCGTCTCCGGCACCGGGTAGCCGGCCGCGCCAAAGGTCTCGACGATGGCCTTGTGGGTGTCGAAATACACCTGCCAGTAGTGGTCGGTGTGGGTGTAGGGGCGCACGCACAGCTTGGGGCCCTCGGGCGTGAACTCCAGGATCTCCACGTCCGGCGCCGGCTCGGTCACCACGTTGGGGATGGCGGCGATCACCGGCTTCAGGCGCGCGATGGCGTCCAGCGGGTCCACGCTGTGGGCCACCTTGGCCACGCAGTCGACGCGGCGCACCGGCAGGGCGCTGAAGTTCTGGATGTTGTCGCCGAAGATCTTGCCGTTGCCGATCACGGTCATCACGTTGTCGGGCGTCACCAGAGTGGTGGCGAACAGGCCCAGCTCCTTGACGGTGCCGGTCACGCCGCCAGCGCTGATGAAGTCGCCCACCTTGTACGGCCGCAGCACCTGCATGAACACGCCGGCGGCAAAGTTGCCCAGCATGCCGCTCCAGGCCGCGCCGATGGCCAGCCCGGCGCCGGCCAGCAGGGCGGCGAATGAGGTGGTCTTGACGCCGAAGATGTCCAGGATCGCCAGGATCAGGACGATGTTCAGCAGCACCGAGGTGATTGACTTCAGGTAGTGCGCCAGCGTGGTGTCGATCTTGCCGCCGCGCTCGAAGATCTTGCCCATCAGGCCGACGGCCAGTCCGATCAGCCAGCGGCCGACGATCCAGGCGACGATGGCGGTCAGCAGCTTGAGGCCGAATTCGGCCCCCTGGGTAGTGATGAAGTGCAGGATGTCCTGGGTGTTCATGGCGGTGCTCAAGGTGCGGGTGCGGAGTCAGGGCGACTGTGCCACGGCCGGGCCGCCTGAGCCGAGGCCGACCCGGTGTTCCGTGACGCAAGTCACGCCGACGTGGCGCAGGCAGGCCAGCGCCGCCGGGCGCGGTCAGGCGCCAGGGCCTTGGTGGGGCGCCAGCGGTGATAACCTCGCTCCATCTTGAAACGCCAGTCCCCCACTCTCAGCGAAGTCAACCTGTCCGAGCACGACGGCGTGCGCTACCTGCACCTGGGCACCGAATGGGTGCAGGGCTCGATGCGCATCGACGCGCCGTTCGAGCTCGACCTGGACTACGTGCAACGCATGATGGCCTGGCTGCTGTTCGTGCCGGAAGGCAGCGTGGCCGGGCGCCACGCCATGCAGCTGGGCCTGGGGGCGGGCGCCATCACCAAGTTCAGCTACAAGAAACTGCGCATGACCTGCACGGCGGTGGAGATCAACCCGCGCGTGGCCGACGTCTGCCGCGCCTGGCTCAAGCTGCCGCCCGACGACGAGCGGCTGCGCGTGGTGATCGCCGACGCCGCCGAGGAAATCCGGCGTGACGAGTGGCTGGGCACGGTCGACGCGCTGTCGGTCGACCTGTACGACGACGAGGCCGCCGCCCCGGTGCTGGATTCGGCCGACTTCTACGCCGACTGCCGTCGCCTGCTGAGCGACGACGGCTGCATGACGGTCAACCTGTTCGGCCGCTCCAGCAGTTTCGAGCGCAGCCTGGCGTCGATCACCGAGGCGTTTGGCGCCCAGGCGGTGTGGGCCTTCAAGGCCACGCGCGAAGGCAACACCGTGGTGCTGGCGCAGCGCGGCGCGCAGCGGCCCAAGCGGCCGCTGCTGCACGAGCGGGCCGAGCGGATCGAGGCGCGCTGGGGCCTGCCGGCGCGCAAGTGGCTGAAGGTGTTCAAGGCGATCGAGAAATGAAGCGCTCCACCCGTCCCGCCCCCTTGAGCCCGGTCGACAGCTACCGCGGCCCGGTGCACTGGCGCCTGCTGCTGGACTGGCTGCGCGAGGACGGCGTCATCAGCGCCGCCGAGGCCATCCGCGTCACCGCCCGCTGCGCCCAGGCCGAAAGCGCGCAGCACGCCCTGGTGCGGCTGGCGGCGGTCGGCATCACGCGCGCCGAAGACGGCGCCGCCATGGACGTCGAGGCCCTGACGCGCTACCTGGCCGACCGCGCCGGCCTGGCCTACCTGCGCATTGACCCGCTGCGCGTGGACGCCGGCAAGGTGTCCGAGACCATGAGCGCCAGCTACGCCGAGCGCCACAAGGTGCTGCCGGTGCAGGTCACCCCCAGCGAGGTGGTGGTGGCCACCAGCGAGCCCTTCATCGACGACTGGCTGGCCGAGGTCGAACGCCAGTCGCGCCGCCAGGTGCGGCGCGTGGTGGCCAACCCGCTGGACATCAAGCGCTACACGGCCGAGTTCTTTGCCCTGGCCAGGTCGGTGCGCGTGGCGCAGAAGCAGGGCAGCGGCGGCAGCGCCGCCACCAGCTTCGAGCAGCTGGTCGAGCTGGGCCGGGCGGGCCGCCAGCTGGACGCCAACGACCAGGGCGTGATCCAGGTGGTGGACTGGCTGTGGCAGTACGCGTTCGACCAGCGCGCCAGCGACATCCACCTGGAGCCACGGCGCGATCAGGGCGTGATCCGCTTTCGCATCGACGGTGTGCTGCACCCGGTCTACCAGGTGCCGGCCGGGGTGATGAACGCCATCACCGCCCGCATCAAGCTGCTGGGGCGCATGGACGTGGTCGAGCGCCGCCGCCCGCAGGACGGCCGCATCAAGACGCGCAACCCGGGCGGCGAGGAAATCGAGATGCGCCTGTCCACCCTGCCCACGGCGTTTGGCGAAAAGCTGGTGATGCGCATCTTCGACCCCGACACCGCGGTAAAGGACCTGGCGGCGCTGGGCTTCACCCCGCACGACGCCGAGCGCTGGCAAGCGCTGGTGCAGCGACCGCACGGCATCGTCCTGGTGACCGGCCCCACCGGCTCGGGCAAGACCACCACGCTGTATTCCACCCTGCGCCGCGTGGCCACCGAAGAGGTCAACGTCAGCACCATCGAGGACCCGATTGAGCGCATTGATCCGGCGCTCAACCAGACCCAGGTACAGCCGCAGCTGGACTTCAGCTTCGCCGAGGGCGTGCGCGCGCTGATGCGGCAGGACCCGGACATCATCATGATCGGCGAGATCCGCGACCTGGAGACCGCCGAGATGGCGGTGCAGGCCGCGCTCACCGGCCACCTGGTGTTCAGCACCCTGCACACCAACGACGCGCCCTCGGCGCTGACGCGCCTGATGGAGCTGGGCGTGCCGCCCTACCTGCTGTCGGCCACCATCCTGGGCGTGCTGGCGCAGCGCCTGGTGCGCACCCTGTGCCCGCACTGCCGGCAGCCGGACGAGCAAGGTCCTTATGGGCTGCTGTCCGAGGTCATCCAGCCCTGGAAGATCAAGGCCGCCGACTACCGTCCGTACAAGCCGGTCGGCTGCATCGACTGCCGGATGACGGGTTTTCGTGGCCGCATGGGCATCTACGAGCTGCTCACCGTCACCGAGGCCTTCAAGGCGCGGGTGCGCGCCGACGTCGACCCCTCGGCGCTGCGCCAGCAGGCGATCGCCGACGGCATGCGCCCGCTGCGGCTGGCCGGCGCCCTGCGCGCGGCCGAAGGCCTGACCACGCTGGAAGAGGTGATCGCCGCCACGCCGCCGCTGGACCCGGGACATCACCCCTGAGCGGTGGTTCGTTTCGGCCTGTAGCGCCCGACTGATTGGCGTCAGCAGCTATTGATTTGATAGTTTTCACCATGGCCCATCGGCCCGTGACAGGCCGCGCGTCCGCCAGGGTCGACTTCGGGAAATCCCGGGGGGCGAGTAGGTGAAATCCACATCGACCGGCCTCGATGCGCTGGTGACAATGCCGCTTGGGTATTGCACTCGAGGAGATCATTCGTGCGCATCAAGAGTCAGAAGGACTTCTTTGCCGGCCTGCTGTACGTGGTCATCGGCGGCGGCTTCGCCATCGGTGCCACCAACTACACCGTCGGCAACGCCGCCCGCATGGGCCCAGGCTACTTTCCCTTGCTGGTGGGCATCCTGCTCGCCATCCTGGGCGCCATCATCGTCGTCAAGTCGCTGGTGGTCGAGACGCCGGACGGCGACAAGATCGGCAAGTGGGCCTGGAAGCCGCTGATCTTCATCATCCTGGCCAACTTCCTGTTCGGCATCCTGCTGGGGGGGGTGCCCTCGCTGGGCATCCCGTCGCTGGGGGTGATCGTCGGCATCATCGTCATTACCCTGGTGGCGGCCAAGGCCGGGCCTGAGTTCAATCTCAAGGAGGTGATCATTCTGGCCATCATTCTGGCCGCCGGCAGCTGGGTGGTCTTCATCTGGGGCCTGAACCTGCAGATGCAGGTGTGGCCGAGCTTCATCTCGGGTTGAGCGGCAGGAGACACCCACCATGGATCTGATCAACAACCTCGCACTGGGTTTCAGCGTCGCCTTCACGCTGCAGAACCTCATGTACGCCTTCATCGGCTGCCTGCTGGGCACGCTGATCGGCGTGTTGCCGGGCGTGGGGCCGGTGGCCACCATCGCCATGCTGCTGCCCACCACCTACGTTCTGCCGCCGGTGGCGGCGCTCATCATGCTGGCCGGCATCTACTACGGCGCGCAGTACGGCGGCTCGACCACCGCCATCCTGGTCAACCTGCCGGGCGAGGCCTCGTCGGTGGTGACGGTGATCGACGGCCACCAGATGGCGCGCCGGGGCCGCGCCGGGCCGGCGCTGGCCTCGGCCGCCATAGGCTCGTTCCTGGCGGGCTGTTTCGGCACCCTGGTGCTGGCCGGCTTTGCCGTGCCGCTGACCGAGGTGGCCTTCAAGTTCGGCCCGGCCGAATACTTCTCGCTCATGGTGCTGGGCCTGATCGGCGCCGTGGTGCTGGCCTCGGGCTCGCTGGTCAAGGCCATCGGCATGATCGTGCTCGGCCTGCTGCTGGGCCTGGTGGGCACCGACGTCAACTCGGGCGTGGCGCGCTACAGCTTCGACATCCCGGAGCTCACCGACGGCATCGGCTTCATCGCCATCGCCATGGGCGTGTTTGGCTACGGCGAGATCATCGCCAACCTGGGACAGGCCCAAGGCAAGCGCGAGGTGTTCGACGTCAAGCTGCAGCACCTGTACCCGACCAAGGAAGACTGGAAGCTGATGACCCCCTCCATCGTGCGCGGCACCCTGCTGGGCTCGGCGCTGGGCATCCTGCCGGGGGGCGGCGCGGTGCTGTCGGCCTTCGCGGCCTACACCATCGAGAAGAAGACCAAGCTGAAGCCGGGTGAAGTGCCTTTCGGCAAGGGCAACATCCGCGGCGTGGCGGCGCCGGAGTCGGCCAACAACGCCGGCTCGCAGACCTCCTTCATCCCGCTGCTGACGCTGGGCATCCCGCCCAATGCGGTGATGGCGCTGATGGTGGGGGCCATGACCATCCACAACATCCAGCCCGGCCCGCAGGTGATGACCAGCAACCCCGAGCTGTTCTGGGGCCTGATCGCCTCGATGTGGATCGGCAACGCCATGCTGATCATCCTGAACCTGCCGCTGATCGGCCTGTGGATCAAGCTGCTCACCGTGCCCTACCGCTGGCTGTTCCCGGCCATCGTGCTGTTCTGCGCCATCGGCGTGTACACCACGAACAACAACACCTGGGACATCTGGATCATGGGCTGGTTCGGCATCATTGGCTACATCTTCCACAAGCTGGCGATGGAGCCCGCGCCCCTGCTGCTGGGCCTGATCCTGGGCCCCATGATGGAAGAGAACCTGCGCCGCGCGCTGCTGCTGTCGCGTGGTGACTGGAGCATCCTGGTCACGCGCCCGCTGTCGGCCACCCTGCTGGCGCTGGCCGCGGCGCTGCTGGTGATCGTGCTGCTGCCGGCGATCAAGCGCAGCCGCGAGGAAGCCTTCGTCGAAGACTGACGCTCGCGCGCCCGGCGTGGCTGGCAAGACGGCACCCGCGGGTGCCGTTTTGCTTGGCGCCGGCGGCGCCGCCCTGGCTCCGACACAATGCGGGTCGATCCGCGTTTTGATTTCACCCGCATGCCCATCGCGCACCCCCTGAGAGCCGAGCTGCACCACGAGCTGCACGCGCGCCCGCCCGAGGCGCTGGCCGCGCCGCTGGCCATCACGCACTGCGTGATCTGGGCCGACGCCGCCGCGCGCGAACGCAGCCGGGCCCACCTGTCCGCGCTGCTGGCCGCCTGCGGCCTGCCGGCGCCGCCGGCGGGCGCCAACTTTCATCGCGCCCAGCTGCCCGGGCTGGTGCTGCGCTGGGAGGTGCACACCGAATTCGTCGCCTGGACCTTTCTGCGCCCCATGGCGGCCGCCGACGTGCAGGCGCTGCAGGCCGGCGCGCCGCCCGTCGACCCCGCCGGCGTGCCGGCCGACTGGCTGGCCAGCCTGCCGGGCGAATGCCTGACCCAGCTGCGCCTGTGGGCGGTGCCGCGCGAGGCCATTGATGGGCCGGCGGCGGTGCGCGCGCTGTTCGACCCCGGCAGCGTCACCGGCTCCACCGTCATCAGCCACAGCTCCGACCTGCACACCGACATGCAGTTGCACGACGACGGCAGCATCCGCATGCTGGTGCTGGTGGGCGAGCGCGCGCCGGGCCGCGTGACGCCGCGCCGCCTGGGCCGGCTGGTGCAGCGCCTGCTGGACATCGAGACCTACCGCATGGCGGCGCTGATGGGCCTGCCGGCGGCGCGCCAGTCGGTGGCCTGGCTGGCCAGCGGCGAAGCCGAGCTGGCCCGCCTGGCGCAGGCCGTGCAGCAGGCCGAGCGCGACGACGAGCCCGCGCTGCTGGACCACCTGACCCGCCTGGCCGCCCAGCTGGAAAGCCATTACGCCGCCACGCACACGCGCTTTTCGGCCAGCGCGGCCTACTTCAGCCTGCTGGAGCAGCGGCTGGCCGACATCGCCGAAGCCCGCATCGAGGGCATGCAGTCGCTGCACGACTTCATGCAGCGGCGCCTGATGCCGGCCATGCACACCTGCCGCTCGGCCGAGCGGCGCCAGGCCGCGCTGTCGGCGCGCATCGAGCGCGTCAGCGGCCTGCTGCGCACCCGCGTCGAGGTCGAGCAGCAGCAGTCCAGCCGCGAACTGCTGGCCGGCATGAACCAGCGCCAGGAGCTGCAGCTGAAGCTGCAATCGACGGTCGAAGGCCTGTCGGTGGCGGCGATCTCCTACTACGTGCTGGGCCTGCTGGGCTACCTGCTCAAGGGCGCGCAGCGCGTCGGCTGGCCGTTTGGCGCCGAGGCCAGCATTGCCGGCGCGGTGCCGCTGGTGGTGCTGGCCGTGTGGTGGTCGATGCGGCGGCTGCACCACCGCATCGTCGGGCACGGCGCCGCCCAGGCCAGCCGGAAAGCGCCTTGAGCAGTTCCACATCAAAACCGGCCGCAGCGCCCGCCAGTCAAGCGCTAGCAGCTCCTGACAAGATAGCAACCGGGCTGTTGATGGCGGCCCTGGGCGCCATCGGCTTCAGCGGCAAGGCGATCATCGTCAAGCTGGCCTACCGCTGGGGCGTCGATCCGATCACGCTGCTGATGTACCGCATGCTGATGGCGCTGCCGTTCTTCTTGCTGATGGCCTGGTGGGGCGGACGCGGGCGGGCCCGGCTGGCGCGCCGCGAGCGCTGGGCCGTGCTGGGCCTGGGCATCTGCGGCTACTACCTGGCCAGCATGTTCGACTTCATCGGCCTGCAGTACATCACCGCCAGCCTGGAGCGGCTGATCCTGTACCTCACCCCCACGCTGGTGCTGCTGTGCGGCTGGGCCCTGCGCGGGCGCCGCATCACGGCCGGGCAACTGCTGGCCACGGCGGTCGGCTACGGCGGCGCGCTACTGGTGTTCGGCGTCGAATGGCGCGACGCGCCGGGCGGCGCCACCGCCTGGGGCGCGTTCTGGGTGTTCCTGTCGGCGGCCTCGTATGCGCTGTACCTGTTCTTCAGTGGCGAATTCGTGGCGCGCATCGGCAGCCTGCGCCTGGTGGGGCTGGCCTCGACGGTGGCCAGCGTCTGCTGCATCGCGCATTTCCTGGTGGTCAACCCCTGGCAGGCGGCGCAGGTGGCCACCCCGGTGCTGTGGCTGTCGCTGCTCAACTCGACCCTGTGCACGGCGCTGCCGGTGCTGCTGGTGATGATGGGGGTCGAGCGCATCGGCGCCGGCCTGGCCGCCCAGGTGGGCATGATCGGGCCCCTGTCGACCATCGTCATGGGCATCGCCCTGCTGGGCGAGCCCTTCACGCCCGGGCTGGCCGCCGGCACGGCGCTGGTGGTGATGGGCATTTTTCTGTTCGGGCGCGCCGGGCGCTCGCTCGGGTAGGCTGGCGTTGAATGGATGACGAAATGACCCGTGCCGCCGGGTGATTCCGTCCGTCATGCGCCGAAGGCGCGTCATCGAGGCGCAAGCGAGATCATTTCGTCATCCGACCATCACTGAAGGAGAAATCACCATGGATCTGGGCATTGCAGGCAAATGGGCGCTGGTGTGCGGCGCCAGCAAGGGGCTGGGCCTGGGCTGCGCGCGGGCGCTGGCGGGCGAGGGCGTGAATGTGCTGATGGTGGCGCGCGGCGAACCGGCCCTGGCCGAGGCTGCTACGAAAATAAGAGCTGCTGGCGCTGGCCAGGCGGGCGCCAGCGTTGAATATGTGGCACAGGACATCACCACGCCGGAAGGCCGCGCGGCCGTGTTCGCGCACCGCGCCGACTTCGACATCGTGGTCACCAACGCCGGCGGACCGCCCACGGGCGACTTTCGCGACTGGGACCGCGAGGCCTGGATCAAGGCGCTGGATGCCAACATGCTGACGCCCATCGAGCTGATCCGCGCCACGCTGGACGGCATGCTGGCGCGCGGCTTCGGGCGCATCGTCAACATCACCTCCAGCGCGGTGAAGGCGCCGATCGACATCCTGGGCCTGTCCAACGGCGCGCGCTCGGGGCTGACGGGCTTCGTCGCCGGGCTGGCGCGCAACCCGCAGATCGCCGCCCGCGGCGTGACCGTCAACAACCTGCTGCCCGGCAAGTTCGACACCGATCGGCTGGCCGCCACCTTCCAGGGCGCCGCGCTCAAGACCGGCCAGCCGCTGGAGGCGGTGCGCGCCGCGCAGCAGGCGCAGGTGCCGGCGCGTCGCTTCGGCAATCCGGACGAATTTGGCGCCATCTGCGCCTTTCTGTGCAGCCAGCAGGCGGGCTACATCACGGGCCAGAATATCCTGCCCGATGGCGGTGCCTACCCCGGCACCTTTTGACCGACCACCGGCGCTGGGCGCCTGTTCCGAGCTTTCCGCATGACCGCAGTTGCCTGCATCGCCCCGGGCGGCGATGACTTCATCGAGAACATCACCTTTGACGAGCTGAGCCTCGGCCAGTGCGCGCGCCTGGTGCGCACGCTCAGCCAGGCCGACATCCAGGCCTTCGCCGCCGTCTCGGGCGACACCAACCCGGCCCACCTGGACCCGGTGTACGCCGACGCCACGCTGTTCCAGGGCGTCATTGCCCACGGCATGTGGGGCGGCGCGCTGATCTCGGCCGTGCTGGGCACCCAGCTGCCCGGCCCCGGCACCATCTACCTGGAGCAGGCGCTGCGCTTTTCACGCCCGGTGCGGGTGGGCGACACGCTCACGGTCACCGTCACGGTGCTGAGCAAGGACGAGGCCAAGAAGCGCGTCGAGCTCGACTGCCTGGTGAGCAACCAGCATGGCGAGAAGGTGCTGTCCGGCGTGGCCAGGGTGCTGGCGCCCACCGAGAAGGTGCGCCAGCCGCGCACGCCGCTGCCGCAGCTGCGCCTGTTCGACCCCGAGGCGCGACTGAAGGCCTGGGTGGCGCAGGCCGAAGGCACGCCCGCCGTGCGCTGCGGCGTGGTGCACCCCTGCCACGCCGGCGTGCTGGAAGGCGCGCTGCGCGCCGCCCACGCCGGGCTGATCGTGCCGCAGCTGATCGGCCCGATCGAGCGCATCCGCGCCACCGCCGAACAGGCTGGGCTCGACCTGCACGGCATCGACGTCATCGACGCCCCGCACAGCGACGCCGCCGCCGGCATGGCGGCGCGGCTGGCGGCCGACGGCCGGCTGGAGGCCCTGATGGCCGGCAGCCTGGGCCTGCCCGAGCTGCTCGACGCCGTGCGCGCGCAGCCCGCGCTGCGCACCAGCCGGCGCCTGTCGCACGTGTTCCGGCTCGACGTGCCGGGCCACGCCCGCCCGCTGTGGCTGACCGACGCCATGCTGCACGCCGCGCCTTCGCTGGCCGACAAGGCCGACATCGCGCGCAACGCCATCGACCTGCTGCGGGTGATGGGCATCGAGCAGCCGCGCCTGGCCGTGCTGTCGGCGTCCGAGGTAGTCGACGCCGCCGTGCCCTCCACCATCGACGCGGCGGCGCTGTGCAAGATGGTCGACTCGGGCCAGATCGGCGGCGGCCTGATCGACGGTCCGCTGGCCTTCGACAGCGCCGTGTCGCTGCCCGCCGCGCAAAGCAAGCACCCGCGCTCGGCCGTCGCCGGGCAGGCCGACGTGCTGCTGGCGCCCGACATGGAAAGCGGCTCCATGCTGGCGCGCCAGCTGCTGTACCTGGGCGGCGCCACCGCCTCGGGGGTGATCGTGGGCGCGCGCGTGCCCATCACCGTGGTCACGCACCGCCACGACAGCGCCAACGCCTACCTGGCCTCGGCCGTGCTGGCCAAGCGCCTGGCCCTGCACCACCGGCTGGTGCGGCCCTGATCAGGCGCGCAGCGCCTCGCGCAGCTGGGCGATCAGCGCCTGCTCGGCCTCGCTCAGGCGGGTGCCGCCAAAGCCCAGAAAACCGCCCTCGGTGGCGGCCTGCGCCACCTTCTCGGCCACCGACAGCGCCCAGGCGCGGTACTGCGCGGCCTGGGCAGGGTCGACGCGGCTGTCCAGCAGCCGCGCCACGGCGCGCGCGTCTTCCAGCGTGAGCGCCGCCATCTGCGCCGGCGTGTGAATGCCCTTGCTCCGAAGGCGCGCCATCGCCCAGTCGCGCGTGGCGCGCGCCTGCGCCAGTTCGGCCGACTTGTCCTCGGCCGACGGGTCCGGCACCAGGGCCTGGATCAGCGCGTTGCCGGGGTAGTCCTTCAGCCCCGCCATCACCGCCTGGCCGGAGGCGAACAGCTCCTTGCCCGTGCCCAGCAGGCCGCTGCCCGCCGCCGTGGCCACGCAGGAGCCGATGGCCTGCGGCAGGGTGGCCAGCAGCATCATTTCGTCTTCGCTCAGGTTCGGGGCCATGCTTGCCTTTGTGGTCGGATAGGGGATGGCCAGTGTAGACCGGTGGCGGGCCGGCTCAACGCCGTGACGACACCCAGATCGACAGCACGATCAGCCCGAACGCCAGCGCGTGGTAGGGGCGCGGCGCCTCGTTCAGCAGCAGGGCGGACATGAGCGCCGCGAACACCGGCGTCAGGTTGGAGAAGAAACCCGCCAGCGCCGGCCCGGCGCGCTGCACGCCCAGGCCCCAGCAGCGGTAGGCCAGCACCGCCGGCCCGCAGGCCACGAACACCAGCGTGCCCGCCAGCGGCCAGCCCCAGCGGATGTGCGCGTCGGTCAGCAGCCATTCGCTGCCCGCCAGCAGGCCCGACCAGCCCAGCCCGAAAGTCACCTGCGCCAGCAGGAACGCCGCCCAGTCGGCGCGGATCGCCGCCGGCTCGGCCGGCCGCGCCAGCAGCCACGAATACAGCGCCCAGGCCAGCGTGGCCGCCAGGATGTACACGTCGCCCGGCACCAGTCGCAGCCGCGCCAGGTTGGCCAGATCGCCGCGCGCCAGCACCACCGCCACGCCGGCCATCGACAGCAGCGCGCCCAGCAGCTGCGCCCGCGTCACCCGGGTGGCGAAGAACAGCCGCCCCAGCGCCAGCATCCACAGCGGCATGCTGGAGGCCACCAGCGTCACGTTGAGCGGCGTCGAAGTGTGCAGCGCCAGGTACTGCAGCGCGTTGTACAGCCCCACGCCCAGCAGGCCCAGCACGGCAAAGCGCCGCCAGTGGGGCCACAGGCCGCTGCCCGGGCGCAGCACCCAGCCGGCCATCGGCAGCAGGATGAAGAAGGCCAGCAGCCAGCGCAGAAAGTTCAGCGTCGCCGGCGGCACCAGCTCCACCACCATGCGCCCGATCACCGCGTTGCTGGCCCACAGCAGGGGCGGCAGGGTCAGCAGGGCGGCGGTTCTCAGCGTCAGCGATGGGGCCATGGGAGGGGGCGATGTTGCCACGGTCGGCAACACCCTTGCCGGCGTGGCAACATCGCGGCTCACGCCCATTTGCCGCACAGGAGCCCCGTCATGCCCATCGCCGTCCAGATCGACCGCCCCGGCGGCCCCGAGGAAATGAAGCTGGTCAACCTGCCCGTGGGCCAGCCCGGCCCCGGCCAGGTGCGCATCCGCCACCACGCCATCGGCCTGAACTTCATCGACGTCTACCAGCGCACCGGCCTGTACCCGCTGCCCATGCCCCTGACCCTGGGCATGGAAGGCGCCGGCGAGATCGAGGCCGTGGGCGAGGGCGTCACCCACCTCAAGCCCGGCGACCGCGCCGCCTACGCCGGCAACCCGCCCGGCAGCTACAGCCAGGTGCGCGTGATGCCGGCGCTGACGGTGTGTCGGCTGCCCGACGACATCGGCTTCGACACCGCCGCCGCCATGATGCTCAAGGGCCTGACGGCGCAATACCTGCTGCGCCGCACCCTGCCGGCCGAAGGCCTGCAGCCGGGCGACCACATCCTGTGGCATGCCGCCGCCGGCGGCGTGGGCCTGATCGCCTGCCAGTGGGCCAAGGCCTTGGGCTATCGCCTCATCGCCACCGCCGGTTCAGCAGAAAAATGCGCGCTGGCGCTTGCCAACGGCGCGCAGGCAGCTATCAATTACAGAGCGGAAGATTTCGCCGAGCGCGTCGCCCAGATCACCGACGGCCAGGGCGTGAAGGTGGTGTACGACTCGGTCGGCAAGGACACCTGGGAAGGCTCGCTCAAGTGCCTGCGCCCGTTCGGGCTGATGGCCAGCTTTGGCAACGCCAGCGGCCCGGTGCCGCCCTTCGCCCCCGCCGTGCTGGCGGCCAAGTGCCTGTACGTCACGCGCGCCACCTTGTTCACCCACATCGCCACGCGCGAGCGCTGCCAGGCCATGGCCGACGAGCTGTTTGCCGTGGTGCGCTCGGGCCAGGTCAAAATCCACATCGACCAGCGCTTTGCCCTGCACGACGTGCAGGCCGCCCACCGCGCGCTGGAGGCGCGCCAGACCACCGGCTCGACCATCCTGACGCTGTAAGCCGGCGCGCTGCCGCGTTCGTCGCGGCTCGCGCGTCAAGGGGGGCACAAGCGCCCTGGCCCCGGCGGGCCTGCGCGTGCAGCGTCAGGCGGGCCGCGGCGCGGCGGTCAGCAGGGCCGCCATGCGCTGGTGGATCAGCTCGATCGCCTTCAGCGGGCGCACCATCACCTTGAACTCGGCAATGCGGCCGTCCGCGCCCCAGTGGATGATGTCCACGCCATTGACCAGGATGCCGTCGATCTCGGTCTCGAACTCCAGCATCGCGTCCGACGGGCCGCGAATCTCGCGCACGTAGCGGAACGTCGGGTTGACGAACACCTGAAACGCCGCCGACAGATAGGCCCGGGTGACGGCCTTGCCCCGCTGGGGCGTGTGGACGATGGGCGAGATGAACACCGCGTCATCGGCCAGCAGCGCGTCCAGCCCGCGCGGGTCGTGAGAGCGGACAAGGGCGTGCCAGGCGTCGATGGGGTGTTGTGTCATGCGGCAATGGTAGCGCGGCGCGCCCGCCCCCGGCCAAGTCAGCCGGGCCGCCCGCCCGGCCCGTCGCCCGCTGGGTCAGCCCGGCCTGAAGGCGGGGCTTGACGTGGGGTGCGGCCCGGCCCGGTCTGCGAACACCCGCGACTCACTTCCAAAACGATAGCTGCTGGCGCAGTTCCGGCAAGCGGCAGCGGCCAAAAGACCTTCTCGGGATAGCGAGCCTTGCAGGGGATACCTGCTAACGCCGAAAGTAAGCCGCCAGTCGTAGGCGGGTCGGCTTTGACCTGCCCCCAGGGCTTTGCCCAGCAACGCACCGCCACCCTCAACCGCATCCGCGGCCTGCTGTCGGAACTCGGCATCGTGTTGCCCCTCAAAGCCGCCACCGTGCGGCGCGAAGCCCTGCAGCACCTCGAAGACCTGCCCGGCTGGGCCAACACCGTCATTGGCCAGAACTCGGCGCGAGACGCGCGGCGCGGCGCGGGGTCAATGCCACACAGCAAACGCGCACAATCGGCCGTCGCGTTTTCCGCCTTTCTGGGGCTACCCACGCTCCCCCGCACGATGTCCTTCTTTGCTGATCCCCCATCCCTGCTGCCCCTGGCCCAGCGCGAGCGCCTGGCGCGGGGCCGGCGCCTGGCCACGCCGGGCGGGCAGGGCGATCTGGTGTGGCATGTGTGGGGCGAGCGCCGGGCGGGCGAGCCGCCGGTGGTGCTGTTGCATGGCGGCAGCGGCTCGTGGACGCACTGGGTGCGCAACATCGGGCCGCTGCTGGATGCCGGCCGGCAGGTGCTGGCGGCGGATTTGCCGGGCTTTGGCGATTCCGCCCCTCCGCCGGGCGGCACCGACGCCGACGCCATGGTGGCGCCGCTGGCCGCCGGCCTGGGCGCGCTGCTGGGCGGCGAGCCGGTCGATCTGGTGGGGTTTTCGCTGGGCGGGCTGACGGCCGGGCTGCTGCTGGCCGAGCACCCGGCGCTGGCACGCAAGCTGGTGCTGGTGGGCGCGCCGGCCATGGGGCTGGTGCCGCAGCGGCAGTTCGAATTGCGCGCCTGGCGCCACCTGAAGACGCCCGAGGCGCAGGCCGAGGTGCACCGCCACAACCTGGCCGTGCTGATGCTGCACGACCCGGCGCTCATCGACGGCCTGGCACTGGAGCTGCACATCGCCAACGTGCAGCGCGACCGCCTGCCGCGCCGGCGGCTGGCGCACACCGACATCCTGGCGCGCCGCCTGCCGCGGCTGGCGTGCCCGGTGCATGCGATCTACGGCGTGCATGATGCGATCTACCGCCAGTACATCCACGCGCTGGCGGGCGAATTTGCCCGCCGCGCGCCCGATTTTCGCGGCCTGCAGCTGATCGAGGGCGCGGGCCACTGGGTGCAGTTCGAGGCGCCCGAGGCGTTTGACGCGGCGCTGCGGCGGGCGCTGGAGGAGTGATGGCACGCGGGCCCAACACCGGCAGCCGGACGCGAAGGTCGCGAAACCGTCGTGCCGGCAGCGCCGTCGCGGCCGGCGCGTGTGGTTCTGGCGATTTCTGGGTCTGGCGCCCAACAGGCAAGCGCCAGCAGCTATTTAATTTGTAGTGATTGAAGGACTTTCATGCCCACGTCGATCGAGATTGATTTTGTGTCCGACATCGCCTGCCCCTGGTGCGCGGTCGGTCTGGCGGCGCTGCAACAGGCGCTGGTGCGCTGCCAGGACGTGGTGCAGCCGACGCTGCGCTTTCAGCCCTTCGAGCTCAACCCCGGCATGCCGCCCGAGGGCGAGGACATCGGCGAGCACCTGACGCGCAAGTACGGCTCCAGCCTGGCGCAGCAGGCGCAGATCCGCGCCGCCATCGCCGAGCGCGGCGCGGCGGTGGGCTTTGCCTTCCATCCCGACGGGCGCGGGCGCATCGTCAACACCTTCAACGCGCACCGCCTGCTGCACTGGGCGGGCCAGCAGGGCCAGGCGCCGCAACTGGCGCTCAAGCGGGCGCTGCTGCAGGCCTACCACGGCCACGCCGAGCGGGTCGACCACGACGCCGTGCTGCTGGCCTGCGTGCGGCAGGCCGGGCTGGACGAGGCGCTGGCGGCGCAGATTCTGGCCGGCGATGAATTTGCCGCCGAGGTGCGCCAGGCCGAGCGCCAGTGGCAGGACGCCGGCATCCAGTCGGTGCCGGCGGTGATCCTCAACCGCCGCCACCTGATCAGCGGCGGCCAGCCGCCCGAGGTGTTCGAGCAGGCGTTGCGCCAGCTGGCGGCCGGGGGCTTGAGCGATTGACCATCCCATCGGGCTCTTCTCGCGAATGATGGTGAAGGCCTGCGAGACAAGCCTTCGAATGGTCGCTTATTGGAAACCGCCAACCTCCGAACGCAGAGGACGCGGAGATTTCGCAGAGGACGCAGAAAGCCAGAAGATCCATCGGTTTTCTTGGCGTCCTCTGCGAATCCTTGGCGTCCTCTGCGGATGGCTGTTCATTTTTCTCGTGGGGCATGTCGCGATACGGCACTGATTGAGTGTCTCACCATCATTCGCGAGAAGAGCCTCCCATCGGGGTGTGGCCCAGACGGAGTCAGCGCCAGCAGCTACGTTTAGTGTAGCTAACCGGACGGGCTCCGGAACCCCGTCCAGCCACAAAAAAGCCGCGCCCGAAGGCGCGGCTGCTTGCCTGCGGCGCGGTGCTTACTTCTTCTCGCCGCCCGGCACCTTGCCTTCCACGCCCTTGACGTAGAAGTTGATGCCGGAGAGGAACTTGTCGTCCGCCACCTGGTCGGCGGCCAGCACTTCCTTGCCGGTGTTGTCGCTGATCGGGCCCTTCCAGATCGGGAAGGTGCCGGCCTTCAGGCCCGCCTTGACTTCTTCCAGCTTGGCCTTGGCGTCGGCCGGCACGTCCTCGGCCAGCGACACCAGGTCGATCGCGCCTTCCTTGACGCCCCACCAGGCCTGGCCGGTGCTCCACTTGCCGTCCAGCGCCTCGCCCACGGCCTTGATGTAGTAGGGCGCCCAGTTGATGATGGCCGAGCCCAGGTGCGCCTTGGGGCCGTAGGCGGTCATGTCGCTGTCCCAGCCGAAGGCGCGCTTGCCTTTTTCCTGCGCGGTCTTCAGCACGGCGGGCGAGTCGGTGTTCTGGAACAGCACGTCGGCGCCGGCGTTGATCAGGGCGGTGGCGGCCTCGGTCTCCTTGGGCGGGTTGAACCAGTCGTTGACCCACACCACCTTGGTGGTGATCTTCGGGTTGGTGCTTTGCGCGCCCAGGGTGAAGCTGTTGAGGTTGCGCAGCACCTCGGGGATCGGCACCGAGGCGACCACGCCCAGCACGTTGGACTGCGTCATCCTGCCGGCAATCACGCCGGCCATGTAGGCGCCCTCGTAGGTGCGGCTGTCATAGGTGCGCAGGTTGGGCGCGGTCTTGTAGCCGGTGGCGTGCTCGAACTTCACCTCCGGGTGGTCGGCGGCGATCTTGACCATCGACTCCATGTAGCCGAAGGTGGTGCCGAAGATCAGCTTGTTGCCCTGGCCCACCATGTCGCGGATCACGCGCTCGGCGTCGGCGCTCTCGGGCACGCTCTCGACAAAGCTGGTGACCACGCGGTCGCCGAATTCCTTCTCGACCGCCTTGCGCGCGTTGTCGTGCGCGAAGGTCCATCCGCCGTCCCCCACCGGGCCGATGTAGGCGAAGGCGATCTTCAGCGGCTCGGGCTTGGCCGCGGCGGGGGCGGCGGCCGGCGCGGGTGCAGGCACGGGCGCCGGCTCCTCCTTCTTGCCGCAGGCCACCAGCGTGCTGGCGGCGGCGGCCAGGGCGGCCAGTTTCAGCAGGGAGCGTTTTTTCGGATCGAGCACGGGGAGAACCTCCTGAGGGTGGGTGAAAAAAAGAACAAGTGGTCGATTATGCGGGACGCGCCGCCACGCGCACCGCGCCGGCGTCGCCCTGATTTGTGAATGAAAAACGGTTTTTGCGCCCGTCCAGACAGCGCTGGTAGCTATCGTTTTGTGAGTTATGGGTGCCGGTGACCGTGCGTCGCCATCGATCCGGGATGCGGGCGCCGCCGCGGCGGGCGGCCATCACGCCCCCGGGTAGAAGGGTTTGCCCAGCGAGGCCGGCATGTTGACGCGGATCCAGGTCGGGTTGCGCGAGATCAGCGCCAGCACCACGATGGTGGCCAGGTAGGGCAGCATGGTCAGGAACTGGCTGGGCACCTGCACGCCCTGGCCCTGCAGGTGAAATTGCAGCATGGTCACGCCGCCGAACAGGTAGGCGCCCAGCAGCACGCGCGCCGGCCGCCAGGTGGCAAAGGTGGTCAGCGCCAGCGCGATCCAGCCCTTGCCGGCCACCATGCCTTCGACCCACAGCGGGGTGTAGATCACCGACAGGTAGGCGCCGGCCAGCCCGCACAGCGCGCCGCCGGCCACCACCGCCAGCAGGCGGATGCGCCGCACCGGGTAGCCCAGCGCGTGCGCCGATTCGGGCGATTCGCCCACCGAGCGCAGCACCAGCCCGCCGCGCGTGCGGTACAGGAACCAGATCAGCGCGGCCGCCAGCAGCATGGTGCCGTACACCAGCGGGTGGTGGCGCAGCAGCGCCGGCCCGATGACCGGCAGCTCGCCCAGACCCAGCCAGTTGAACTGGGGCCGCTGCGGCAGTTGCGCCTGCACGTGGCCAATGCCCACGAAGGCCGAGAAGCCGACGCCGAACATCGACAGCGCCAGCCCGGTGGCGTACTGGTTGGTGTTCAGCCAGATCACCAGCCAGCCGAAGATCGCCGACAGCAGCGCGCCGGCGGCCATGCCGGCGGCAAAGCCCAGCCAGTCGCTGCCGCTGTGCACCACGGTGGCGAAGCCGGCGATGGCCGCGCACAGCATGAGGCCCTCGGCCCCCAGGTTGACGATGCCGGCCTTTTCGTTGATCAGCAGGCCCAGCGCGGCGATCGCCAGCACCGTGCCGGCGTTCAGCGTCGCGGCCAGCAGCAGGGCGTAGGCGTCCATCAGCGGCTTCCTCCGGTGCGGCGCAGGCGGTAGTTGACCAGCACGTCGCAGGCCAGCAGCGTGAACAGCAGCAGCCCCTGGAACACGCCGGTCAGCGACTTGGGCAGCCCCAGGCGCGACTGCGCCAGCTCGCCGCCGATGTAGAACATGCTCATCAGGATCGCCGCCAGCACCATGCCGAAGGGGTGCAGCCGGCCGACGAAGGCGACGATGATGGCGGCAAAGCCGTAGCCCGCCGGCACGTGCGGCGTCAGCTGGCGCAGCGGCCCGGCCACCTCCAGCGCGCCGGCCAGCCCGGCCGTGCCGCCGGACACCAGCAGCGCCGTCCACAGCGCGCGGCGCGACGAAAAGCCCGCGTAGCGCGCCGCCGCCGGCGCCAGCCCGCCCACCTGCTGGGCAAAGCCGCCGCGGGTGCGAAACAGGTAGACCCACAGCAGCGCCGCGCCGCCCAGCGCGATCAGCACGCCGATGTGCGCGCGCGAGCCCGCCAGCAGGCGCGGGATCTGCGCCACCGCCTCGAAGCCGCGCGTCTGCGGAAAGTTGTAGCCCGCCGGGTCCTTCCACGGCCCGTAGACCAGATAGCCCAGCAGCTGGATGGCCACGTACACCAGCATCAGGCTGACCAGGATCTCGCCGGCGTTGAAGCGGTCGCGCAGAAAGGCCGTGATGGCCGCCCAGGCCATGCCGCCCAGCACGCCGGCCAGCAGCACCGCGCCGACGATCCAGCGCCCGGTGTGCTGGTCGGCCAGCAGCGCCACGCCGCCGGCGGCGACGGCGCCGATGATGAACTGGCCCTCGGCGCCGATGTTCCAGACGTTGGAGCGAAAGCACACCGCCAGCCCCAGCGCGATCAGCAGCAGCGGCGTGGCCTTGATGCTCAGCTCGCCCAGCGCGTAGGCCGACCTCACCGGCTCCCAGAAGAACGCCGACAGGCCGCGCACCGGGTCCTTGCCCAGCACCACGAACAGCATGACGCCGATCAGCACGGTGATGCTCAGCGCCAGCAGCGGCGAGCCCCAGGTCCAGGCGCGCGAGGGCGCGGGGCGCGGTTCAAGCCGCCACATGGCCGGCCTCCATGCGCGACAGGTGCTGCTGCACGTCGCCGTGCCACAGCCCGCTCATCCATTCGCCGATGCGCTCGACCGTGGCGTCCTGGCGCGCGATGGCCGGCGACAGCCGGCCCTTGGCGATCACGTGCAGGCGATCGCACAGCTCGAACAGCTCGTCCAGCTCCTCGCTCACCACCAGCACCGCGCAGCCGGCGTCGCGCAGCGCCAGCAGCTCGCCGCGGATCTGCGCCGCCGCGCCCACGTCCACGCCCCAGGTCGGCTGCGAGACGATCAGCAGCCGCGGCCGGGCGTCGATCTCGCGTCCCATGATGAACTTCTGCAGGTTGCCGCCCGACAGCGAGCGCGCCGGCGCCTGCGGCCCGGCGGCCTTGACGCGAAAGCGCTCGATGATGGCCTGCGCCTGCGCCCGCAGCGCGCCGGTGCGCAGCCAGCCCAGCGGGCCCACGGCCTCGCGCCGCGTCAGCAACAGGTTGTGCGCCAGGCTCATCTCGGGCACCGCGCCGCGGCCCAGGCGCTCTTCGGGCACGAAGTGCAGCCCCAGCGCCCGGCGCCGGCTGGGCGGCAGCCGCCCGGCTGGCTGGTTTGCTATTGAAATAGAAGCTGCTGGCGCGCGCCGGTCCTCGCCCGACAGCGCATACAGCAGCTCGCGCTGGCCGTTGCCCGAGACCCCGGCGATGCCCACCACCTCGCCCGCGTGCACCTGCAGCGACACGTCCACCAGGTCGACCCCGAAGGGCGATTCGCGCTTGAGGTCCAGCCGGCCGACCTGCAGCACCAGGGCGCCCGGGGCCTGCTGGCGGTGCGCCAGCGCGGGCGGCTCGGCGCCGATCATCAGGCGCGACAGCGAGGCGTTGCTCTCGGCACGCGGGTCGCACACGCCGGTCACGCGGCCGCCGCGCATCACCGTGCAGGCGCTGCACAGGGCGCGGATCTCGTGCAGCTTGTGGCTGATGTAGAGGATGGAGCAGCCTTCGGCCGCCAGCTGGCGCAGGGTGACGAACAGCTTGTCCACCGCCTGCGGCGTCAGCACCGAGGTGGGCTCGTCCAGGATCAGCAGGCGCGGCTCGGTCAGCAGGGCGCGGATGATCTCCACCCGCTGCATCTCGCCCACGCTCAGGGTGTGCACCGGCCGTGCCGGGTCGATGTCCAGGCCGTAGGCGGCGGCGGTCTGGGCGATGCGCCGCGTCACCTCGGCCAGCGCCAGCGACTTGTCCAGGCCCAGCCACACGTTCTCGGCCACGCTGAGCGTCTCGAACAGGCTGAAGTGCTGGAACACCATGGCGATGCCCAGCTGGCGCGCCTGCTGCGGGTTGGTGATGCGCACGTCCTGGCCGTCGAAGCGCAGCGTGCCGGCGTCGGGCTTGACGGCGCCGTAGATGATCTTCATCAGCGTGCTCTTGCCGGCGCCGTTTTCGCCCAGCACGGCGTGGATCTCGCCCGGCTGCACGGTCAGCGACACGTCGTCGTTGGCCAGCACGCCGGGATAGCGCTTGCTGATGTGCGTCAGTTCGAGGCGTGGCGGCATCGTCAGGGGCGGCACGGTGGGGTGGAAAGCGCCGCCCGACCGGCGGCGCCAGCTTGTCGTTATGGAATAACCCGGCGCCGGCACCGGCGCGCTGGCGTGCAATGTAACACCCGCCGGATCACGCCGTCATCGGGCGATGCGGCGCGGCGGTCGAGTGAGAAACCGCATCAGTCGGCGGCCGCCAGCACGACCCGCCCGCGCAGCGAATGCGGCAGCGCCTCGGTGATGTCGACCTCGATCATCTGGCCGACCAGGCGCGCGCCCCGCAGGCCGGCGTCGAAGTTGACGATGCGGTTGCACTCGGTGCGGCCCATCAGCTCGTGCGGGTTGCGCCGCGAAGGGCCTTCCACCAGGATGCGCTGGCGCGTGCCCACGCGGCTGGCACTGATGGCGCGCACGTGCTGCTCGACCACCGCCTGCAGGTGCCGCAGCCGCTGGAGCTTGACCTCGTGTGGCGTGTCGTCGTGCAGGTTGGCCGCCGGCGTGCCGGGGCGCGGGCTGAAGATGAAGCTGAAGGAGGCGTCGTAGCCCACGTCCTCGATCAGCTTCATCAGCTTGTCGAAGTCCTGCGCGGTCTCGCCCGGAAAGCCGACGATGAAGTCGCTCGACAGGCTGAGGCCCGGCCGCACCGCGCGCAGCTTGCGGATGATGCTCTTGTATTCCATGGCGGTGTAGCCCCGCTTCATGGCCATCAGGATGCGGTCGCTGCCGTGCTGCACCGGCAGGTGCAGGTGGCTGACCAGCTTGTCGACCTTGCCATACACCTCGATCAGGCGCGGGGTGAATTCGTTGGGGTGGCTGGTGGTGTAGCGGATGCGCTCGATGCCGGGGATGTCGGCCACGTATTCGATCAGCAGGGCGAAGTCGGCGATCTCGCCGCTGTCACCCATCGGCCCGCGGTAGGCATTGACGTTCTGGCCCAGCAGGGTGACTTCCTTGACGCCCTGGTCGGCCAGGCCGGCGACTTCGGTCAGCACGTCGTCGAACGGGCGGCTGAACTCCTCGCCGCGCGTGTAGGGCACCACGCAGTAGCTGCAGTATTTGGAGCAACCCTCCATGATCGAGACAAAGGCGCTGGCGCCCTCGACGCGCGCCGGTGGCAGGTGGTCGAACTTCTCGATCTCGGGAAAGCGGATGTCCACCTGCGGCGCCTGGGCGCGCTGGCGCTCGGCCAGCAGCTCGGGCAGGCGGTGCAGGGTCTGCGGGCCGAACACCACGTCCACGTAGGGCGCGCGCCGGATGATGGCCTCGCCCTCCTGGCTGGCCACGCAGCCGCCGACGCCGATCAGCGTGCCCCTGGCCTTCAGGTGCTTGACGCGGCCGAGGTCGGAAAACACCTTTTCCTGCGCCTTCTCGCGCACCGAGCAGGTGTTGAACAGGATCAGGTCGGCCGCCTCGGGGTCGTCGGTGGGCTCGTAGCCCTGGGCGGCGCCCAGCACGTCGGCCATCTTGGCCGAGTCGTACTCGTTCATCTGGCAGCCGAAGGTCTTGATGAAGACTTTGCGGGACATG
>MKTG01000087.1:0-21256 GCA_001897615.1 Burkholderiales bacterium 68-10 | reverse complement strand
GCGTCAGTTGGCGTAGGACGCGGTGGCGTCGGCGCTGGGGGCTGGCCGCAGCGTGGTCGGCACCGGCTTGAGCGGGATGGCCGCTTCCTGCGGCGACAGGATCCACACCTCGCGCACCTGGCCGCGGGCGTCGCGCAGGTAGTTGACGACGGCGCTGCGGCCGTTGACCGTGCCCGGCATCACGATGGCGTTGCGCTCGTCGCGCACGCGCACGGCGTGCGCCAGCCGCTCGGGCTTGCCGTTGAGCAGCACGTCGGGCAGCTCGACGAACTTCATCTCGGCCCGCTCGGTCTTGAGCGGAAACCCGCGCTCGGCCCGAGCTTCTTGATGAAAAACCATGCTGGCGCCCACCAGGAGCGCGCAAGCAGCTATGAAAAATGGAGTGACCGGGGATTTCGGGCAGCGGTTCATGGTGTCTGTCCAGAGGCTGTGGGCGCGCGGCGCGCGAGCCGCGATTTTATGCCGCCACCCGGTGCCCCGCCGCCGCCGCCCGCGCTCAGGCTCAGGCCGGCAGATAGCCTTCCACCGACAGGTAGCGCTCGCCGGTGTCGTAGTTGAAGCCCAGCACGCGGCTGCCGGCCGGCAGCTCGGGCAGCTTCTGCGCGATGGCCGCCAGCGTGGCGCCGCTGCTGATGCCCACCAGCAGGCCTTCCTCGCGCGCGCTGCGGCGGCCGTACTCGCGCGCGGCCTCGGCGCCGACCTGGATCACGCCGTCCAGCAGGCCGGTGTCCAGGTTCTTCGGGATGAAGCCCGCGCCCAGCCCCTGGATCGGGTGCGGCCCCGGGGCGCCGCCGCTGATCACCGGCGACTGCTCGGGCTCCACCGCGAACACCTTGAGCTGGGGCCAGCGCGCCTTCAGCAGGCGCGCGCAGCCGGTCAGGTGCCCGCCGGTGCCAACGCCGGTGATCAGTGCGTCCAGCCCTTCGGGGAAGTCGGCCAGGATCTCCTGCGCCGTGGTCTGCTCGTGCACCGCCGCATTGGCCGGGTTGTCGAACTGCTGCGGAATCCAGGCGCCGGGCGTTTGCGCCGCCAGTTCCTCGGCGCGGGCGATGGCGCCCTTCATGCCCTTTTCGCGCGGCGTCAAATCGAACGTGGCGCCATAGGCCAGCATCAGCCGGCGCCGCTCGATGCTCATGCTGTCGGGCATCACCAGCACCAGCTTGTAGCCCTTGACGGCGGCCACCATGGCCAGGCCGACGCCGGTGTTGCCGCTGGTCGGCTCGATGATGGTGCCACCGGGCCGCAGCTGGCCGCCCTGCTCGGCGGCCTCGATCATGGCCAGCGCGATGCGGTCCTTGACGGATCCGCCCGGGTTGGCGCGCTCGCACTTGACCCACACCCGCGCCTCGCGGCCGAACAGGCGGTTGATGCGCACGTGCGGCGTGCGGCCGATGGTTTGCAGGATGTTGTCGGCGGGCATGGTCGGTGGCTCCAGTCGGTGGGGTGAACCCGGCGGCGCGGGCAGGGTGCCCATTGTGCAAGGCTTGATCCAACGCCGGGTGATATGGATATGCCCGCGCGACAGACCACAATGGGGCATCGGAAGCTTTCACTGACTCACCACCATGACCCTGTTCGACTCCACCATGCTCATGCTGGGCATCAGCTGCCTGATGATGCTGATCGGCTTTGCCCAGCGCGAAACGCGCTGGGGCCTGGGCCTGATGGTGCTGGGCACCACCGGCGCCCTGCTGCTGATCGCCTACACCATCCTGGCCATGGTCCGGTGAGGCGCGTCGGGCGCGGGCCGGCGTGCAGCGCGCGGCCGCTGGCGGGATAATCACGGCTGTGAAGCCCACCAGACCGCCGCTGGCGCAAGGCCCGAAAGGGCGCGCTGGAGGAACGTCCGGACTGCACAGGGCAGCGCAGCAGGTAACACCTGTCCACCGTGAGGTGAGGATCAGAGCAACAGAGACGAGCCGCTTGAGTGCGGGTGAAACGGGCAATCTCTGCGCGCAGCAACACCAAGTAGGCACACGTTGACGGGGCCCCCGGAGTGTGCGGGTAGGTGGCACCGAGCCGGGTGGGCGACCCCCGGCCCAGATTGATGGCGGTCACGCCGCGGGCAACCGCGGTGCACAGAATCCGGCGTATCGGTGGGCTTCACACTTTTTTCGGGGCGTCCTGGGGGCGGACGTCCGGACGCGAAGGGCGCGACAACACGCGAAGGGCGCGAAAGAGCCCGATTCCTTTTTCGCGTCCTTCGCGTCCGGATGTTGGTGTTCTGGCGCTACGCCACTGCGCCGCTGCGCTCAGTCGTTGCCCGGCGCCATGGCCCGGATGCGCTCGACATGCGCCTGCAGGGAGCGCCTGGCCACCGGCCACACGCGCTCGGGCACGTCGTCGTAGGCCCTGGCCACCCAGTCGTCCATGGTGCCGTGGGGGTCGGCCTTCATCACGGCCAGCACCTTGGCTTCGCGCGCCAGGCGGTGCGCCTTCAGGTGGGCGATGGTCTCGCGCGCCCGACCCAGCACATGGCCGTGGGCGGGCAGGATGAAGCGGGCGCCATGCTCGGCGCAGGCGGCGTCCAGCTTGTCCAGCGAATCGAGGTAGGCCGTCATGTCGCCGTCGGGCGGGTCGATGACGGTGGTGCTGCCGTTCAGGATGTGGTCGCCGCTGAACAGCAGGCCGTCTTCTTCCAGCAGCAGGCACAGGTGGTTGGCGGCGTGGCCGGGGGTGTGGATGGCGCGCAGGGTATGGGTGGTGATTTCGCCGTCTGGCGATTGTCCAGTCAGCGTCAGAAGCTCCTGATCTTGTAGCAAACGGTCGGGGCTGAACTGGCTGTGGGCGCGCGCCGTGGGCTGCGACGCCAGGCCCAGGATGGGCGGCAGCGGCTCGCACAGCGCCTGCAGCGGCCGGGCGCCGGGGGAGTGGTCGGGGTGCGAGTGGGTGCAGACGATGTAGCGGATGCGCCCGCCGGCGGCGCGCCACAGGCGCTCGATGTGCGCCGCATCGGCCGGGCCGGGGTCGATGGCGATGTAGCCGCTGCGCGGGTCGCCCACCAGGTAGCTGTTGGTGCCGGGGCCGGTCATGAAGCCGGGGTTGGGGGCGGTCAGGCGCTGCACGTTCTTGAGCAGCGGAACGGGCTGCTCGGCCTGCCAGTCGAGCGCGTGCAGCAGCTGGCCGTCGGGGGTGACCAGTTCCAGTTCGCCAAAGGGCGTTTCGTGCTCCATGTAGCGCGCTTCCTTGCCGGCCAGCAGGCCGGCGCGCGGGCAGCTGGTCCACAGCGGCCGTTCGCTGGCGCAGGCGGCCAGGACGGCGGCCACGTTGGGGTAGGGCTGCAGGCGCTGCAGGGTGCGGATGGTGGGGAAGATGATGAAGAACTGCCCCGCCTCGTGGCGCGCCAGCGCGTCGGCCGGGCGCACCCACACGGGCTCGAACTGCTCGGCGTCGTCGGCCACCGGGGTCTGGCCGGCGGGCATGCGCGCCACCAGAAAGGGCACGTCGAAGCGTCGCGGCAGGTCGCGGTCGGTGATCCAGTGCGCCAGCACGTAGACGTCGGCCGCCGCCAGCGTCAGGCCGCGCGCCGCGCATTGGGCGGCGAACGGGGCGTGGCGGTCGAGCGCCGCCACGTCGCTGGCGTCGGCGGGCGAGCCGTCGGCGCGGCGCGCCAGCAGCACGCCCAGCTCCTCGAAGCTTTCGCGGATGGCGGCGATGGCCTGGGTCAGGTGCGTGTCGCTCTGCGTTGGCCGGCGCGTGGCCTGGCCGTGGGCGGCGGCGTCCTGGGCGTCGATGCCGCCGCCCGGAAACACGTAGGCGCCGGGCGCGAAGCTGGCGGTCAGTGAGCGGCGCGTCATCAGCACCTCGACCCCCTGGGGCGAGTCGCGCAGCAACAGCACGGTGGCGGCGGGGCGGGGGGGCGCGGGTTCGCGCTGCGGATGCAGGAGCTGGCTGGGGTGTGGCATGGGGGCATTATCGGCACGGGGCGCCGTACACTTGACGCCAGGGCGTCAGCCGCGCGGGCGGTCGGCGCCGACCTTCGCAGCTATTCACCACGACGGCATTGCCCATGGCCACCACGCATTTCGGTTTCGAGTCGGTTGACGAGCAGGACAAGGCGCGCCGCGTGCGCGGCGTGTTCGACTCGGTCGCCTCGCGCTACGACCTGATGAACGACCTGATGTCCGGCGGCCTGCACCGCGCCTGGAAGGCCTACACCGTGATGGTGGCCAATCCGCAGCCGGGCCAGCGCGTGCTGGACATCGCCGGTGGCACGGGCGATCTGGCGCTGGCCTTCGCGCGCAAGGTCGGCCCGCACGGCCAGGTGGTGCACACCGACATCAACGAGGCCATGCTGCGCACCGGGCGCGACCGCCTGCTGGACGCCGGCGTGATCCTGCCCACCACGGTGTGCGACGCCGAAGCGTTGCCTTTTCCCAACGAATACTTCGACGTCGTCAGTGTCGCCTTCGGTCTGCGCAACATGACGCACAAGGACACGGCGCTGCGCGAGATGGCACGCGTGCTCAAGCCGGGCGGGCGGCTGCTGGTGTTGGAGTTCTCCCAGGTGGCGCAACCGCTGCGCAAGGCCTACGACCTGTATTCCTTCCAGATCCTGCCGCGGCTGGGCCGGCTGGTGGCGGGCGACGCCGACAGCTACCGCTATCTGGCCGAATCGATCCGCATGCACCCCAATCAGGAGGAACTAAAAGCGCTGATGAAGTCCAATGGCTTTGGCCATGTCGACTATCACAGCATGACCGGTGGGGTTGTTGCCTTGCATGTCGGCATCCAATGCGGATAACCTTTATAAAGCCATGGATATTTTCATTCGGCATCCCATCGTCACAGGAGTTGGCTCGGACATGACACTCAAGCACTTCGTCTCCAGTCTTTTCACGCTGCTGCTGGCGGTGGTGCTGGTGGGCGCCTTCAGCTTCGATGCCGAGGCCAAGCGCCTGGGTGGTGGCAGCTCCTTCGGGCGCCAGTCGGGTAACGTGACCCAGCGCGAGGCGGTGCGGCCGGCCACGCCGGCCAACCCGTCGCAGCAGTCGGCGGCCACGGCGGGGGCGGCCGGCAAGGGCGCGGCCACCGGAGCCACGGCGCCGCGCCGGCCCTGGGGTGCCATGCTGGGCGGCCTGGCGGCTGGCCTGGGCCTGGCCTGGCTGGCCAATTCGCTGGGCCTGGGTCCGGCGTTCGCCAACATGATGCTGTTCATGCTGCTGGTGGTGGTGGTGCTGGCCGTGGTCGGCATGCTGCGCCGCGGTCGCGGCGCGGCGGCCGGCGCCGGCCAGACGCTGGCCTATCAGGGCGCCGGCGCCAGCAACCCGGTCACCCCGCCCCAGTACAACCCGACCAAGGTGGGCAACGACGCGTCGGCGCGTCCCTGGGAAGGGCAGGCGGCGCCGTTCGACGCCGGCGCGGCGACGGGCGGTTCCATCATCGGCTCGGGCTTGCGCGGTGCGCAGGGCTGGGGCGTGCCGGCCGACTTCGACATCGCCGGCTTCACCGAGGCCGCCAAGCGCAACTTCATCACCCTGCAGGACGCCTGGGACCGCTCCGACATCCCGGCGCTGCGCGCCATGATGACCGACGAGATGCTGGCCGAAATCCAGTCCCAGCTGGCCGAGCGCGAACGCAGTGCGCCGGGGCAGCCCAGCAAGACCGACGTGGTGATGCTGGAGGCCCAGTTGCTGGGCATCGAGGAGCAGGACGACGTGTACATGGCCAGCGTCGAGTTCAGCGGCATGATCCGCGAGGACGCGTCCGCCGGCCCCGGCCCCTTCCGCGAGGTCTGGAACATGACCAAGGCCCGCAGCGGCCGTGGCGGCTGGCTGGTGGCGGGGGTGCAGGCGCTGCAGTGAGCGTCCCCCGGGCCACATGGCCCTGGTGAGCTGAAGCCCGGCAAGCCGGGCTTTTTCTTGGCCGGACCGAAGGCGCGCGGGCACGGGCACGGCAGCGCTGGACGCGGCCATTTGTCAGGAATAATCGCGGTCATGGCAACGAAGTCCCCTTTTTCACTGGTGGCCGAGGCATTCGGCAAGCTGGGCGAGCAGCTGAAGGCGCCCGACTGGCTGGTCGATGAGTTGCAGCACCGCGTGGTGCTGTTCATCAACCACGTGCTGATGCAGGAGCCCGAGGCCCAGTCGCGCCTGGCGCGCCAGAAGGGGCGCGTGGTGCGCGTGCAGTGGCGCGACTTCAACCTGCAACTGGCGGCCACGCCGGCCGGCCTGTGCGAGCGGGTGCCGCAGGCCACGCCCGACCTGCTGCTGACCGTCACCGACACCTCGCCGCTCGATCTGGCCCGCAGCGCCGTGCGCGGCGAGCGGCCGGGCGTGCGCATCGAGGGCGATGTGCAGTTTGCCGCCGAGGTCAACTGGCTGGTCGATCACGTGCGCTGGGACCTGGAGGAAGACCTGTCGCGCCTGATCGGCGACGCGCCCGCGCACCAGCTGTCCCGCCTGGGCAGCACCCTGGCCCAGGGCCTGCGCAAGTTCGTCGCCAGCCTGCCGGGCCAGGACAGGGCCGGCGGGGCATGAGCGCGCAGGGGGTTCCGTTGAGCGCGCCGGGCCGCTCCCAAGCGCGACCCCCCGCAGCGCGCGGCGCGGAGGGGGTGTCCTTGAGCGCGCCGGGCCGCTCCCAAGCGCGATCCCCCGCAGCGCGCGGCGCGGAGGGGGTGCGCCGGTGACCCGTCCCGTGCGTGCCCTCACCATCGTGTGGGTGGCCCTGCGCCAGGGCCTGGACGAGCTGGTGCTGACCAGCTTCGAGCACCCGGGCCTGCGGCTGATGGCGCGCATCGCCTCCATCGGGCGCGACCTGTCGGCGCCGCGCGGCCAGCGTCTGCGCGAGGCATTGCAGCGTCTGGGGCCGATCTTCGTCAAATTCGGCCAGGTGTTGTCGACCCGGCGCGACCTGCTGCCGCCCGACATCGCCGACGAGCTGGCGCTGCTGCAGGACCGCGTGCCGCCGTTTCCGGGAGAGATGGCGGTGGCCACCATCGAGCGCGCCTTCGGCAAACCGCTGGGCGAGCTGTTCGCGCGGTTCGAGCGCGAGCCGGTGGCCAGCGCCTCCATCGCCCAAGTGCACTTCGCCACCTTGCGTGACGCCGGCGGGCGCGAGCGCGAGGTGGCGGTGAAGGTGCTGCGCCCGGGCATGCTCAAGGTCATCGAGCAGGACCTGGACCTGATCCGCATGATGGCCACCTGGATCGAGCGCCTGTCGGCCGACGGCAGGCGCCTGAAGCCACGCGAGGTGGTGGCGGAGTTCGACAAGTACCTGCATGACGAGCTCGACCTGATGCGCGAGGCCGCCAGCGCCGCCCAGCTGCGGCGCAACATGGCGGGGCTGGACCTGGTGCTGATCCCCGAGATGATCTGGGAGCTGGCGCGCCCCGACGTGCTGGTGATGGAGCGCATGCAGGGCATCCCGATCAGCCAGGTCGAGCGGCTGCGCGAGGCCGGGGTGGATATCCCCAAGCTGGCGCGCGACGGCGTCACCATCTTCTTCACCCAGGTGTTTCGCGACGGCTTCTTTCACGCCGACATGCACCCGGGCAACATCATGGTCAGCGTCGATCCGGCCACCTTCGGGCGCTATATCTCGCTGGACTTCGGCATCGTCGGCACGCTGACCGAGGTCGACAAGGAATACCTGGCGCAGAACTTCACCGCCTTCTTCCGGCGCGACTACAAGCGCGTGGCCGAGCTGCACATCGAAAGCGGCTGGGTGCCCGCCAGCACGCGGGTGGACGAGCTGGAATCGGCCGTGCGCAGCGTGTGCGAGCCGTACTTCGACCGGCCGCTGAAGGACATCTCGCTCGGCATGGTGCTGATGCGCCTGTTCCAGACCTCGCGGCGCTTTCACGTCGAGATCCAGCCGCAGCTGGTGCTGCTGCAGAAGACGCTGCTCAACATCGAGGGCCTGGGGCGCCAGCTCGACCCCGAGCTGGACCTGTGGAGCACCGCCAAGCCATTTCTGGAGCAGTGGATGCTCGAGCAGATCGGCCCGCGACGCCTGTGGCGCGAGCTCAGGAGCCAGGCGCCGTATTACGCCAAAATGCTGCCCGATCTGCCGCGCCTGCTGCACACCTATCTGCAGCAGCGACCGGGCGACGAGCTGCGCCGCGAATTGCGCGAACTGCGCGAGGAGCAGCGCCGCACGCGGCGCCTGCTGCGTGCCATCGCCTGGGGCGGGTTGCTGCTGGTGCTGGCGCTGGGTGGCGCGCTGCTGGCCTGGCAGGACCATTGGTTCTGAATGAAATCGGCTCGCAACGCTTGATGGACGTGCGCAAACAGCTATTAATAACCTAGCATTTTTCGGGGGTGTGATGATGGGTGAACGGAGGACGGCCGCGGCCGCGCGGGGGGCAGGGGCATGCTGATCAGCTTCATCGTGCTGTACCTGGTGGTGTCGATCGCCATCGGCCTGTACGCGGCGACGCGGGTGAAGAATACGGCCGACTACGCGGTGGCCGGGCGCAGCCTGCCGCTGGCGGTGGTCATCGCCACCACCTTCGCCACCTGGTTCGGCTCCGAAACGGTGCTGGGGGCGCCGGCGCAGTTCGTCAAGGAAGGCCTGCACGGCACGGTGGAAGACCCGTTCGGCGCCGGCCTGTGCCTGGTGCTGGTGGGTCTGTTCTTTGCCCGCAAGCTGTACCTGCGCAACATCATCACCATCGGCGACTACTACCGCCAGCGCTACGGGCGCGTGGTGGAGGTGCTGTGCTCGCTGATCATCATCTTCAGCTACCTGGGCTGGGTGGGCGCGCAGATCACGGCCCTGGGCCTGGTGTTCAACCTGCTCAGTCAGGGCGCGGTGTCGCTGACCATGGGCATGATCATCGGCACCCTGGTGGTGCTGGTCTACACGCTGTATGGCGGCATGTGGTCGGTGGCGCTGACCGATTTCGTGCAGATGATCGTCATCGCCGCCGGCCTGCTGGCCATCGCCTGGTACGCGGGCAACATGGCGGGCGGCGCCGACAAGGTGGTGGCCTACGCCGCCAGCGAGGGCAAGTTCAACTTCCTGCCCACCGGCGGCCTGAAGGAATGGGTGTTCTTCTTCGCCGCCGGCATCACCATGATGCTGGGCTCGATCCCGCAGCAGGACGTGTTCCAGCGCGTGATGTCCTCGCGCGACGTCAAGACCGCCCAGCGCGGCCCGGTGATCGGCGGGCTGCTGTACATCGGCTTCGCCTTCGTGCCCATGTTCATCGTCATGGCCGCCCTGATGGTGATGCCCGAGACGCCGGCGCTGCTGGCCGACGACCCGCAGAAGGTGCTGCCGACGCTGGTGATGGGTCACATGCCGGTGCTGCTGCAGGTGGCCTTCTTCGGCGCGCTGCTGTCGGCCATCATGTCGACCGCCTCGGCCACGCTGCTGGCGCCGTCCACCACCTTCGTCGAGAACATCCTGCGCAACCTGCGACCCGGCATGAGCGATGCCGAAACGCTGAAGGCCATGCGCGTCAGCGTGCTGGTGTTCACCCTGTGCGTGCTGACCTACTCCATCACGATGGAGGGTTCGTCCATCTACGAACTGGTGTCCGGCGCCTACCAGGTGCCGCTGGTGGGCGCCTTCGTGCCGCTGGCGTTCGGCGTCTACTGGCGGCGCGCCACCACCCAGGGGGCGCTGCTGGCGGTGGTGATGGGCATTGGCGTGTGGGTGCTGTTCGTCGCCAGTCCGATGCTGAACCAGGCATTTCCGCAGCAACTGGCGGGCGTGTTGGCCGCCATCGCCGGCATGGTGTTCGGTTCGCTGGCGCCGCAATGGCTGCCCAACCACAAGGGTTACGTGCACCACTACGAGGGCGGCGAATCCGCGCTGGGCGAGCCGGCACAGCCGGCGCGCTGACGCCCGGCGCTGGCTTGATCAGCGCAGTGGCGGCGTCGCTGGACACAAACTTTTATAATGAAAAGTTTTTCGCGCCAGCCCAATCCCGCCTTTCGTTCATGCCCATCTACGCTTACAAGTGCGCCGCCTGCGGCTTTGCCAAGGACGTGCTGCAGAAAATGTCCGATGCGCCGCTCAGCGTGTGCCCTTCCTGCGGGCAGGCGGCGTTCCAGAAGCAACTGACCGCGGCGGGTTTTCAACTCAAGGGGTCGGGCTGGTACGTGACCGACTTCCGCGATGGCGGCGCCAAGGGCCAGTCTGCCGGCGCCCCGGCCGCCCCGGCACCTGAGGCGGCCGCACCCGCGCCGGCACCGGCGTCGCCGCCCGCGCCGACCAGCAGCCCCGCTGCAGGTGGTGGCTCGACCTCGTCGGGCGCCTGAAGCCGCAACGCGCTCGGCACGCCATGATGTCCCGCCTGAAGCAATACTTCATCACCGGCCTGCTGGTGTGGCTGCCCATGGGCGTGACGGTGTGGGTGCTGCTGTGGCTGCTGGGCATCCTGGACGGCATCTTTCTGGGGGTGCTGTCGGCCGCCGAGGCCATGGTGCCGGCGCTGGGGCCCCTGGCCAACCGGCTGCGGCATATCCCGGGACTGGGCGTGATCCTGGTGGCCATCGTCATCCTGGGCACCGGCCTGTTCGTCGCCAACATGTTCGGCCAGTGGTGGCTGCGCCAGTGGCACCGGCTGATGACGCGCATTCCCGTGGTGCGCAGCATCTATTCCAGCGTCAAGCAGGTGTCGGACACGCTGTTCTCCGGCAACGGCCAGGCGTTTTCCAAGGCGCTGCTGATCCAGTACCCGCGCGCTGGCGCCTGGACCATCGCCTTCGTCACCGGCAAGCCGGAAGGCGAGGTGAGTTGCCACCTGCAGGGCGACTTCGTCAGCGTCTATGTGCCCACCACGCCCAACCCCACCTCCGGCTTTTTCCTGATGGTGCCGCGCGCCGACGTGGTGGAACTGAACATGAGCGTGGACGAGGCGCTCAAGTACGTGATTTCCATGGGCGTGGTGGCGCCGCCGCAGCGCACGCCATGCGCCGACGAGCCGTTGCCCGCGCCGCAGGTGCCCGGCATCACCGGGCCGTTGCGCGCGCCGGCGGCCGAGCCCGCCGACACCCACCCCTTTTCCGCCGCTGGCTGATCCGGCCGGCAACCGACCCGTACCCTGAAAGCCCTTCCCATGTCGATGCGTTCCCATTACTGCGGCCTCGTGACCGAGGCCCTGATCGGTCAGACCGTGAGCCTGTGCGGCTGGGTCAACCGCCGGCGCGACCACGGCGGCGTGATCTTCGTCGACCTGCGCGATCGCGAGGGCTACGTGCAGGTGGTGTGCGACCCGGACCGGCCCGAGATGTTCAAGATCGCCGAGGACCTGCGGGGCGAGTTCTGCATCCGGGTTTTGGGCCTGGTGCGCGCGCGTCCCGAAGGCACCACCAACGAGAACCTGAAGAGCGGCAAGATCGAGGTGCTGTGCCACGAGCTGACGGTGCTCAACGCCTCGGTCACGCCGCCGTTCCAGCTCGACGACGACAACCTGTCGGAAACCACCCGCCTGACGCACCGCGTGCTGGACCTGCGCCGCCCGGTGATGCAGCACAACATGATGCTGCGCTACCGCGTGGCGATGGCGGTGCGCAAGTTTCTGGACGAGCAGGGCTTCATCGACATCGAGACGCCCATGCTGACCAAGAGCACGCCCGAGGGCGCGCGCGACTACCTGGTGCCCAGCCGCGTGCATGACGGTCACTTCTTCGCGCTGCCGCAGTCGCCGCAGCTGTTCAAGCAGCTGCTGATGGTGGCTGGCTACGACCGCTACTACCAGATCACCAAGTGCTTCCGCGACGAGGACCTGCGCGCCGACCGCCAGCCCGAGTTCACGCAGATCGACTGCGAAACCTCGTTCCTGGGCGAGCAGGACATCCGCGCGCTGTTCGAGCGCATGATCGTGCACGTGTTCCAGCAGGCGCTGGATGTGGACCTGGGCGCTTTCCCGGTCATGCCGCACGCCGAGGCCATGCACCGCTTCGGTTCCGACAAGCCCGACCTGCGCGTCAAGCTCGAGTTCACCGAGCTGACCGACGCCATGCGCGACGTCGACTTCAAGGTCTTCAGCGGCCCGGCCACCACGCCGGGTGGGCGGGTGGTCGCCCTGCGCGTGCCGGGCGGCGGCGACATCAGCCGCGGCGAGATCGACGGCTACACCGAATTCGTCAAGATCTACGGCGCCAAGGGCCTGGCCTGGATCAAGGTCAACGACGTCAGCAAGGGCCGTGACGGCCTGCAGTCGCCGATCGTCAAGAACCTGCACGACGCGGCCATTGCCGCCATCCTGGAGCGCAGCGGCGCGCAAAGCGGCGACATCCTGTTCTTCGGCGCCGACAAGGCCAAGGTGGTCAACGACGCCATCGGCGCGCTGCGCCTGAAGATCGGCCACGGCGACCTGGCGCGCCAGACCGGCCTGTTCGAGGACCGCTGGGCGCCGCTGTGGGTGGTCGATTTCCCGATGTTCGAGTGGGACGACGAGGCCCAGCGCTGGAACGCCGTGCACCATCCGTTCACAGCGCCCAAGGACGGTCACGAAGACTACATGGACTCCGACCCCGGCAAATGCGTGGCCAAGGCCTACGACATGGTGCTCAACGGCTGGGAGCTGGGCGGCGGCTCGGTGCGCATCCACCGCGCCGACGTGCAGAGCAAGGTGTTCACCGCGCTCAAGATCGGGCCCGAGGAGGCGCAGGCCAAGTTCGGCTTTCTGCTCGATGCGTTGCAGTACGGCGCGCCGCCCCACGGCGGCCTGGCCTTCGGCCTGGACCGCCTCATCACGCTGATGACCGGCGCAGAGTCGATCCGCGACGTCATCGCCTTCCCCAAGACCCAGCGCGCCCAGTGTCTGCTGACGCACGCGCCCAGCGCGGTTGACGAGAAGCAGCTGCGCGAGCTGCACATCCGCCTGCGCAATCCGCAGCCGGCCTGACGTGGGCGGGGGCTGCCCGGTTCGGGCCGCCGCGGCCCGGACGGACTGAACATGCGATAATTGCGCGGCTTGCGGCTCACCAGTTCGTCGCAATGCCAGCTCTTCCGCTGGGGTCTGCGGCACTGTCGCCGGACGGCCCGATTCAAGAAGAACCCGCTGCTGCCTTTGACTGGCCGGCTTTTCAGCCGGAACAGGCAGCCAGCACCCGCGCCGCCGAGAGACCGGCGCATCCACGTTGATGAACTTTGACCAACTGAACCTGGCGCCCGCCATCCTGCGCGCGGTGCAAGAGCAGGGCTATACCGAGCCCACCCCTGTCCAGGCGCAAGCCATTCCCGTCGTGTTGCAAGGCCACGACCTGCTGGCCGGCGCGCAGACCGGCACCGGCAAGACGGCCGGCTTCACGCTGCCGATGCTGCACAAGCTGAGCAGCACGCCGGCGCGCCGGCCCGGTGCCATCCGCGCCCTGGTGCTGACGCCCACGCGCGAGCTGGCGGCGCAGGTCGAGGAGTCGGTGCGCACCTACGGCAAGCACCTGACGCTGAAATCCACCGTCATCTTCGGCGGCGTCGGCATGAACCCGCAGATCGAGCGCATCCGCCGGGGCGTCGACATCCTGGTGGCCACGCCCGGCCGCCTGCTGGACCTGGAAGGCCAGAACCACATCGACCTGTCGGGCGTCGAGATCCTGGTGCTGGACGAGGCCGACCGCATGCTGGACATGGGCTTCATCCACGACGTGAAAAAGGTGCTGGCGCTGCTGCCGGCGGACAAGCAGAGCCTGCTGTTCTCGGCCACCTTCAGCGACGAGATCCGCGAGCTGGCGGGCAGCCTGCTGCGCAACCCGCGCAGCATCCAGGTCACGCCGCCCAACACCACGGTCGAGCGCATCCGCCAGGTGATCTACCCGGTGGGCCGCCAGCGCAAGAAGGACGTGCTGGCGCACCTGGTCGGCGAAGGCCAGTGGAGCCAGGTGCTGGTGTTCACGCGCACCAAGTTCGGCGCCAACAAGGTGGCCGACTACCTGAACGACCAGGGCATCAAGGCCATGGCGCTGCACGGCAACAAGAGCCAGAGCGCGCGCACCCAGGCGCTGGCCGACTTCAAGAGCGGCGAGCTGCGCGCCCTGGTGGCCACTGACATCGCGGCGCGCGGCATCGACATCGACGAGCTGCCGCACGTGGTGAACTACGACATCCCCAACGTGCCCGAGGACTACGTGCACCGCATCGGCCGCACGGGCCGCGCCGGCGCCAGCGGTGAGGCCGTCAGCCTGGTGTGCATGGACGAGGAAGGCTTCATGCACGAGATCGAGCGTTTCACGCGCCAGCAGATCCCGGTGCGCGTGCTCGACGGCTTCGGCCCCGAGGAAGGCGAGCGCGCCGAGCCCATCGCCATGGGTCGCCAGACGCTGTGGGGTGGCCTGGGCAAGCCGCCCAGCCGCGAGGTGATGCAGGCCGCCGCGCGCGCCGCCCGCCAGGAAATGATGCAGCGCATCCGCGACAACAAGTCCACGCAGGGCCAGCGCGGGCGCGGCGCGGCGCCCGCGCGTGCGGCCGCTCCGCGTGCCGGCGCCGACGGCCAGCCGCTGCCGGCGGGCGCCATGGCTGCCGACAGCGCCGATGGACTGCCGCGCGAAGGCGCCGGTCCGCAGGGCGAGCGCAGCGGCCGCGGCCGTCGCCGCCGTGGCCGGGGCGGCAGTGGCGCCAGCGGGGCGCCGCAGCAGGGCCCGCGCACGGGCGGCAATCACGCCAGTCAGCCGTCGCGCGCGCCGCAGCCCAGGGCCACGCGCGAGTTCGGTTTCGACGACGAGGACGACCGCGACCTGGACCACCTGCCGCGCCACATTGACCCGTTGCAGACCAACCTGCACGGCCGCCGCAACGCGCCGCGCGGACCCAGCCACGGCGCCGTCGGCCAGCCCGACCCCATGCGCACCAGCATCGACCTGATGGGTCGCGGCAAGGGCGGTGGCGGTGGTGGCGGCGGTGGTCGCAACAAGCCGCGCAATCGCGGCGGCTACGGCCGCTGAACGGTGGGGCAGTGGTCGCACCGGCTGCGCTCGTTGACGGCATGAACAGGCCCCGGCGCCCGAGCCTTGCCCTGGTGGGCACCGGCGGCACCATTGCCGGTGCCGGCACGGCGCCCGAAGGCGGCATGTCGGCGGCCTACCAGTCGGCCGTGGTCGGCGCCGACGCGCTGGTGGCCGGCGTGCCGGCACTGGCGCGGCTGGCCGAGCTGCGCGCCGAGCAGCTGCTGCAAATCGATTCGGCGGACTTCACCGACGCGCTGCTGCTGCGCCTGGCCCGCCGCGTGGCCGAGCTGTGCGCGCGCGACGACGTCGATGGCGTGGTCATCACCCACGGCACCGACACCATGGAGGAGTCGGCCTACTTCCTGCACCTCACGGTCCGCAGCTCCAAGCCCATCGTGCTGACCGGCGCCATGCGCCCGGCTACGGCGCTGGCCGCCGACGGCCCGGCCAACCTGCTGCACGCGGTGGCCGTGGCGGCGCATCCGTCCTCCGCCGGGCGCGGCGTGCTGGTGGTGATGAACGAGGAAATCCACAGCGCGCGCGACGTCGCCAAGGTGCACGCGGCGCGGCTGGACGCCTTTGCCTCGCCGCACGGCCCGCTGGGCCTGGTGGCCGAAGGTGCGCCACGCTGGTACCGCGCGCTGACGCGCCCGCACACCACGGCCAGCGACTTCGACATCGCCGCGCTCGACGCGCTGCCGCTGGTCGGCGTGGTCACCAGCCACGGCAACATGCGCGCCGAGATTCACGACGCCTGGGTGGCCCAGGGCGCGCGCGCCATCGTGCACGCGGGCTTTGGCGGCGGCACCGTGCCGGACTACCTGAAGGCGCGGCTGGCCGCGCTGCGCGCGCGCGGTGTGCTGCTGGTGCGCGCCTCGCGCACTGGCGCTGGCGCGCTGGTGCGCAATGCCAATGCCGACGATGACGCCCACGGCTGGGTCGTCACCGACGACCAGAACCCGCCGCGCGCCCGCTTGCTGGCCGCGCTGGCGCTGACGCGCACGCAGGACGCGCAGGCCATTCAGCGGCTTTTCAACAGCTATTGAATACATAGCTGCTGGCGCACGCCAGACGGGCGCTGGCGGCCTGTTTCATGCCTGATGCCGGGCTTGCGCCAGGGCGCGCCGGCGCACTGCGGCGATGTGACCACGCAGCGCATACAGCTCGTCGGCGTGGGCCAGCGGCACGGTGGTCTGGTTGGCCAGCCGGTCGAGCTCGTCCAGCTCGTTCAGCAGGGCGTCGCGCTCGCCCGGGTCTTCGTCCAGCCGCGCCTCGATGCGGCGCAGCCGCGCATACCAGCGGAACACGCGCTGGCGCACGCGGTAGGTGTACAGCGGCGGCACGATGCGCGACAGCGGCAGCAGCAGCACGATCAGGCCGCCGATCACCAGCCACATGCGCTCGAGCAGGTTGCTGGCCCAGAACGGCAGGTAGCGCTGCCAGAACGGCGGCGTGCCGTTGATGGCGCGGTCGCCCTCGGCGCTGACCGGCAGCTCGCTGGTGCGCGTGTTGGGAAAGTCGCGCGCGCGGTTGAACCAGCCGGCATCGCCGTGCAGCCGCTGCGCCGCCTGCGCGAACAGCTGGCGCAGCGCGGGGTGGGTCTGCTCGCGCGTCAGCAGCGAGGTGGTGGTGGCCAGCAGGCCGATGTCGTGTGGCGGCAGGTCGGCCGCCAGGTCGGCCACGCCGCGCGGCAGGGTGACCGGCTGCAGGAAGGCGAAGCGGCGCGCGTAGGCGTCGGCTTGCGCCGGCTCCATCAGCGCGATGCCGGGTGCCCGCAGCAGGCGGCCGACCACCGGTGATTCGGGCGCGGTGACCAGCACCAACGCGTCCAGGTAGCCGCCCAGCAGCGCCTCGGCGGCGGCCTCGGGCGGCAGCTGGCTGGGCACGATGTCGTCGCTGCCCATGCCGTTGGCCGCCAGCAGGCGTTGCAGCAGGTCGGGCACGCCGCTGCCGGGCTGGTCGAGGTTGATGCGCAGGCCCCGCAGCTGCCGCAGCAGGGTGGCCGGCGGGGCGTTGGATGCTCTTGAAACGGGAGCTGCTGACGCCGATCTGGCAAGCGCTTCAGGCCGATAGAACACCCAGACAGGTTCATAGAACAGCGCCCCCAGCGAGCCGATGCCGGCCTCGCCATCGGCCGTCGGGTCGGCGCTGCCGCCGCGCACGAAGGCGACGTCGGCGCTGCCCTCGCGCAGCGCCTGCAGGTTGGCCTGCGAGCCCTCGGTGGTCAGCAGGCGCACGGCGATGCCCTGGCGCGCCAGCGCCTGGGCGTAGCGCGTGCCGAACTCCGCATAGGCGCTGCCCGCCGGCCCGGTGGCCAGGGTGACGTGGCGTGGCGGCTGCGGATCGAGCCACCAGTAGGCGGCCACCAGCACGCCAAGCGCCAGCAACGCCACCGGCCCGGCCGACGCCAGCAGGTCGCGCAGCGACAGCAGCCACAGCACCAGGGTGCGGCGCAAGGGGTGAATCATGATTGAAAAGTGCCGCCAGCGCTGTCTGGACGCGCGCCAGCAGCTTCGATATCCATAGCACACGGCAGGTAAACGCCGCCTGTCGTCAGCCCCCGGGCGGCCCGCACGGCGTTGACGCAGGCGCGCGCCACCGCCTCGCCCGCCATGGCGCACAGCAGGTTGAAGTCCAGCGCCCGCGCCTGCCCGGTGGCCAGCGCGAACAGCGTGTCGCCGTCGCTCATGGTGTGCACCGGGCGGATGGCGCGCGCCAGTCCGTCGTGGCCGGCACCGGCCAGGCGCTGGCACTGGGCCTTGGTCAGCGGTGCGTCGGTGGCGATGACGCCGATGGTGGTCTGCGTGCCCGACAGGATCGACAGCGGCCGCTCGCCCGCCAGCGCGCGCGCCACGCTGCCGTGCAACCGCCCGTCGGCGCTGCGGGCCCCGGCGATCGGCCGGCCGCTGGCCGGATCGACCACGTCGCCCAGCGCGTTGACGGCGATCAGCGCGCCCACGGTCACGCCGTCGACGCTGACGCTGGCGCTGCCGATGCCGCCCTTCATGGCGTGCATGCTGCCGAACAGCTTGCCCACCGTGGCGCCGGCGCCGGCGCCGACGTTGCCCTGTTCGGGCGGCGTGCGGCCGGCGGCCTGGCAGGCGGCGTGGCCGGCCGCCGCGTCGGGCCGGATGCGCGCGTCGCCCACGTGCAAGTCGAACAGCACGGCGGCCGGCACGATGGGCACGATCTGCCCCGGCGCGCCGCCCACCGGCAGGCCGATGCCGTGCTCCTCCAGCCAGCGCATCACGCCGGCGGCGGCGTCCAGCCCCCAGGCGCTGCCGCCGGCGAGCAGCACGGCATGCACCACGCCGACCAGGTTGGCGGGGTCGAGCAAGTCGGTCTCGCGCGTGCCGGGCGCGGCGCCGCGCACGTCCACCCCGCCCACGGCGCCGGCGCGTGCCAGCACCACGCTGCAGCCGGTGGGGCGGCGCGGGTCGGTGAACTGGCCGACCTCGATGCCTTGCACGTCGGTCAGCGTGCCCGCGTAGGGCAGTGCGGGCACGGCGGTCATGGCTGTGCCTCCTCGCGGGTCAGCGCGGCGCGCAGCCGCTCGGCGTAGTCGGCCAGGGCGGCCGGGCCGGGCTCCTTGCGCGGCCAGGCCAGATCGACCCCGTCGCCGCTGTGGCGCGGCAGCACGTGCAGGTGGAAGTGCCCCACGGTCTGCCCCGCCACCGCGCCGCTGGCCTGCAGCACGGTGAGGCCGTCCGGCGCAAAGGCAGCCTGCGCCGCGCGCGCCACGCGGCGCGTGGTCTGCATGACGGCGGCGGCTTCCTCGGGCGTGATGTCCAGCAGCGTGGCGGCGTGCCGCCGCGTGGCCACCAGCACGTGGCCCGGGTTGACCTGGCCGAGGTCCATGAAGGCCAGCGTCAGCGCGTCCTCGTGCACGCGCTGGGACGGAATCTGGCCGGCCACCAGCTTGCAGAAGATACAGGTGCCGGCGGGTGAGGTGTCGACGAATTCGGGCATGGGGAAGGTGGGTGCAGTGATGGGGTCGGACAGCCCCGATTAGATCAGCCGCGGGGCGGTCGGGGGTCGCCACGTTATCCCATTGCTTGACCCGGCTCAAGGCGCTTTGTGCGCGGGCGGCCGACAATGAAATCAGTGATGCGGTGCCGCGCACCATGGTGGTCGGGGTGGCTGCATGAACCAGGAGATGACATGAGCGTTGCACAGTTCTTCATGCCTTCCAGCAACCTGCTGGGCGCCGGTGCCCTGGCCGAGGCGGTCCGGCAGATGGGTGGCCTGGGCTTCAAGAAGGCCCTGATCGTGACCGACGAGCCGCTGGTCAAGCTGGGCCTGGCCGATCAGCTGGCTGGCTTGCTGAAGGCGCAGGGCATCGCCAGCGCCGTGTTCGACCAGGTCAAGCCCAACCCGCGCGTGGCCGACGTGAACGCCGGCCTGGCCGCGCTGCGCGCGCTCGGGGCCGACTGCGTGGTGTCGCTGGGTGGCGGCTCGCCGCACGACTGCGCCAAGGGCATCGCGCTGCTGGCCACCAACGGCGGGCGCATCGAGGACTATGAAGGGCTGGACAAGTCCGCCCGGCCGCAGTTGCCGCTGATCGCCGTCAACACCACGGCCGGCACGGCCTCGGAGATGACGCGCTTCACCATCATCACCGACGAGAGCCGCCACGTGAAGATGGCCATCGTCGACAAGCACGTGACGCCCATCCTGTCGGTCAACGACCCGCAACTGATGACCGGCATGCCCGCCGGCCTGACCGCCGCCACCGGCATGGACGCGCTCACGCACGCGGTGGAGGCCTATGTGTCGACCGCGGCCAACCCGATCACCGACGCCTGCGCGCTGCAGGCCGTGGCCCTGATCGCGCGCCACCTGCCCACCGCCGTGCAGCAACCCGGCGACGCCACGGCGCGCGAGCAGATGGCGTATGCGCAGTTTCTGGCCGGCATGGCGTTCAACAACGCCTCGCTGGGCTACGTGCACGCCATGGCGCACCAGCTGGGCGGCTTCTACGACCTGCCGCACGGCGTGTGCAACGCCTTGCTGCTGCCGCATGTCGAGCGCTTCAACCTGCGCGCGGCGGCGGCGCGGCTGGGCGACATCGGCCGCACCCTGGGCGCCCACAACGCCGGGCTGGCCGGGCTGGAGCCGATCGAGGCGATCCAGAAGCTGGCGCAGCAGGTCGGCATCCCGCCCAACCTGCGCGCGCTGGGCGTCAAGCCCGAGGATTTCGACACCCTGGCCCGCAACGCCATGAAGGACGTGTGCGGCCTGACCAACCCGGTGCAGCCCACGCTGGACGAGGTGATCGGCATCTTCCAGGCCGCCTACTGAGTCCGCCCTGAACAATTCCGTTCTCAGCAGCAGACACGCCGGTGATCGACCTGTTCGGCAATCAGCGCGGCGATCAATGTCTGCATTGACAGCCCGAATCGAGCGCAACAAAACCGCAGCGCGGCCAGGATCAGGCGCAGGTTGTGCCCCGCGCCGCACATCACCGCATGAAGGGCATCGCCAAGTTGCCCCTTGAGCGGATTTCTGGCCAGCCTGCCGTCCATCTTCATGTGCCCGATCATTGGCTTGATGGCGCTCCTGCGTTTGATCGTAGGGCTAAGCTGCGCGCGGAGGCGAGACATGACTGGCCGCGGAAGGACAATGAGCACCGTGGCCTGGAGCGGCCAGGCGCAGCTTGCCGTAGCGGGTCAGCTTGAGCGACATGTTAGCGTCACTCGCCTTGGCCCAGTGCCCAGGCAAACGCGTCTTCCATGCGGTCATGGCCCCAGAAGATCTCGGATCCAACAACAAAAGTAGGGACTCCGAATATGCCCAGTGAACGAGCGACGTCGGTTTCAGCTTCGAAGTCGGCCTTCCCGGCATTGCCTTCGGCACGTTCGATCAGCTCTCTCGGATCCTTTCCAACGTCCGAGAGCAAGGCAGAGGCAACCTCGGGCTGCCCAAAGTCCTTGTGATCGATGAACCAAGCTCGATAGGCTGCCTGCGTGAAAGCTGAGGCCCAACCTTCCTTGCCTGCGATCACGCCGAGACGGTTCGCCAGCCCCGAACGATCCACCGGGTAGGGAGGAACGCCGTTCCATTCAAGCCCGAAGCGAGCTGCACGGCGCTCAATGTCACGCCATATGTAGGCGACCTTCGCTGCCTTCTCTTTCGGAAATGGAATGTTTGTCTGCTCTACGAAGAGCTTGCGGACATTGAAGGGGCGCCAACGAATCTGCACACCCGCTTTGACTGCCTCGTCTTCGAGACGCATGATGCTCAGATAGCTGTAGGTACTGCCGAAATTGAAGAAGAAGTCGACCTGCGCGGACATTCAAACCTCCGGAGTCGTAAGGTGGTTGGTTGTGACGCCTAACGAATGAAAGGGACTTCCCCGTCCCGAAAGCAGGGCGCATTTGCGCGGTACGGCATCAAAGTGCCACGATGGGAAGTGC
>MKTG01000086.1:3692-6815 GCA_001897615.1 Burkholderiales bacterium 68-10 | reverse complement strand
GCCGTTATTCAGGTGCTGCGCAGGCCCCTGAACAAGGCCGGCGCGCTGGGCGCTCTTGAGTCCGCGCAGGTACAACTGCCGCGCGAATGACGCACTGGAAACCCCGGCTTGCTTGGCCAAGGTCTCGTGCTGGGCCAGCTCGGGGGCGAGCAACCGCAGCGCGATCGGACGATTCACCACGCCGCGAGGCGCGTAGGTGACAGGAGGGTTTTGCGCTATGGACATGGGGTACAGTGCCGCCGGTGTGTTACACAATTCGCACCATAGTCCGCAATTTTCGGACAGTCAAGCGAAAAGTTCGGACAAGTACGCAAGGGGCGTATCTATGGAGGAGCCGATCCACGTGGGCGACGTCGTCGAGCGCCTGCGCAAGCTCTACGGCGTGACGACCGACCAGGGGCTGTCGGAGGCCTTGGGCGTGCCGAAGACCACGATCAGCAGCTGGCGCACCCGCAACCGTGCGCCATACGATGCGTGCGTGGAAGCGGTACGCAAATATCGGACGTCGCTGGATTGGCTGCTGTTTGGCGAGGAGGCCCACGGCGTGCGCGATGACGGCCCGCCGCCCTACCTGGTGTCGGAGAGCCCCCGCACGGCGCGCATCACCGCATTCCTGCGCCACTGGGCCGCCACGCGCGGCGAGGACGACCAGGCGTGGCTGTAGATGCAGCTGGCGCGCGCGGTGCCGGAGTATGCGCAGTGGCTCGCGTCGCAGGGCATCGGGTAATTACTGAACGTTTCCAGCTGCTCGAAGTACAGTAATTGCAGGCGCCTACAGGGGGCGCAAGGAGAGCGAGATGGGTACGGTGGTTTTCTTGCTGGTGTTCGTGGGTGGATGGATCGGGCTGGGCCGATATTGGTGGCGCACCTCGCGTCACCGCGTGCTGTCGGTGCTGGGTGCCGGCGCGCTGTGTTTCGTGGTTGGAGCGTTCGCCGGCTCCGCGATCGACGGCGCCATGACGACCTCGCCGCGCCCTGTTGCCGCCGCGGTACCGCGAGCCAAGGCTCCCGCGCCTGCGCCCATGGCGCCGACGGCGCCCGCGCCCGTGGCCACGGCGAGTACGCCGCCGCCGGCCGCGCCAGCACCGCCGGATGAACCGAACGTGTTCGAACGCCGCGCGGTGTTGGAGAAGAAGGCGTTGGCCGGTGACTACCAGGCGCAACGAAACCTGGCCTACTCGCTGGGTCGAGAGATCCCGATCAATGAGCTGCAGAGCTGCACGTGGCGCATCGTGATCCTGGAATCCGGATCGGATGAGGTCGACGATAGCGACGTCACGAACAAGCAGGCGGCATGCGACCGCAAGCTGTCGCCCGACGCGACTTACGCAGCCGGGTTGAAAGCCGCGACGCTGCAGGACAAGATCGCAGCGCGCCGGAAGTAAGCCCGCACGCCGCTACGCGGCGCGCGCCTACAGCGCCGCCTCGCACGCCGTGCAAATCTGTTGTTGCCCGGAACGTCCCGGCTAGCGCACCGACCGACTTGCCCAGGCTGCCGCCGGCATGGAGTCAGGGGGAGCCGACGTTCCGGGCTATTCACGCGCTACCCTACGCGCATGGCCCGGAGAGTCCGCAAAACCCACACCACGCTCACTGTCGACTTGCTTGGCGACCCGCTCGCGTATGCGCATGCGCTGCCGCCACCGGCGAGTGATCACGACTGGCGTTTGCATGGCACCGTGACGATCGACGGCGTCACCGGTGGCATGGCGTGGCGTGGCGGTGGCTACGGCATCGCGATAGGCCAGGTCGTGCGCGAGTTGAATCTGTGGGAGCGGGGCGACGTGCATCGCGTGCTGGAGATCGACCGCCCGCCCGGGATCGAGGACGCGCCGAGATTCAAGATCGAGCCGATGTCGATCCCGGGGCGCTGGTAGATCAGCGGCCCAGCTGGTACCGGCGAACGGCTTCGGCCTCCGGCACCGTGAAGCCGTCCATGCCGATCAGCCCGGCGATGTCGCAGAACTCGGCAAACGCCAGAGCACACGCCTCGCAGCCGCAACTGCCGGTGCAGCGCGGCGCGCAGGTGGGCGTGCAGGTGCAGGGTTGGGGGTCGTCGTTTCCGACGTCGTAGTAGCCGCCGGGATATCGCCGTAGGCCCTCGGAGCTGGGTGTGGTCATGGGTTGATCGGCTCCACAAGTTCACGGCCGGTGTTGCGTGGTGAGCCTACGGCCTTGGGCACTGCATGGTACTGAAGCGGCGCTTCGGGCGCGCTTTTGAGCAGCTGCAGGGCATCGGCAGGCGGTGCGGTGAGCCACGCGTGAATGGACTCCGGCGGCACAATGACCGGTTGCCGGTCGTGTATGTCGCCGCTGACTTTGCCGGGCTCGCCGGTGATGATCGTGAAACTGCGGGTCCAGTCCTCAGCACCAGGCGGGCGCCATGGCTCCCATAGGCCGGCGAACAGCAGCACCGTGCCGTCCGGCGCGTGAATGAAATACGGCTGCTTGCCCGCAGCCTCGACGCGCCATTCGAAGTAGCCCGATGCCGGCACCAGGCACCGCCGCGCGCGAAAGGCGGCACGGAACATGGGCTTCTCCGCGACCGTCTCCACCCGGGCGTTGATCGCCCGCGCGCCGATCTTGGCATCCTTGGCCCACGATGGAATGAGACCCCACCGCAGATCCTTGACCTGCGCCTGGCCCTCGGCCAGCGCCACCACCGGCGCGAGTTGCGTGGGTGCGATGTTGTAGTGTGCGGGCCGCTCGTTCAACGCGGATTCGAGGTCGAGGCCCAAGTTGTGCAGCTCGGCTATCGCGCGCCGTGACAGCGAGACCGGGCCAAACAGGCTGTAGCGACCGCACATGGCGCTCTCCTGGCAAGGGTGGACCATAGTGCCACGGAGTTGCAGGCGTCCGCCGCCGCGCGGCGGATGCCCTTGCCGACGGTTAAGGCAGCGCCAATTCGCTTTCCGGCGCGCTGTTGGAGCTTCGCCACTCCAGGCTCAGGCGCGTGGTGAAGCCCTGCTCGCTCAGGCTGTGCTCGGCGCGCACGATGGTCCACGGCGTGGCGTCGATTTCCGGTTTCCATCCGCGGGCGGTGGCGTGCTGCTCGGGGTACAGATCCGCGCGGCCGCGGGCGAGGGTGATGTCGAAGCTCACGGTGCCGCGCCGCAGGCGCTG
>MKTG01000086.1:3506-3681 GCA_001897615.1 Burkholderiales bacterium 68-10 | reverse complement strand
GGGCGGCGCGTAGGGCGTTGGCGCGGCTGGCATAGGTGGTGCGCAGGGTCTTGACGCCGTGGCCGTCGTCGGTGCCCACCAATACGGTTTCGGTGGTGGCTTTGGCTTTGTCGTCGTACTGCGCGCGCACGCCGCTGTAGGCTTGCCGGTCGGCCGCGTGGTAGCGGTGCTGGTC
>MKTG01000086.1:564-3498 GCA_001897615.1 Burkholderiales bacterium 68-10 | reverse complement strand
GATGGGCGCGAGGATGAGTGCGCCGCCCTTGATCGTGGCGACGGCGTCGTAGCGCTTGCCGAGGCGCGTGAGGAAGTTGAGGTCGCTCTCGCTGGTCTGGTCGATGTGGTCGATCGCGATGCCGCGCAGGTCGGCGTGACAGCGTGGCGTGAGCTTGTTGCGGCCGGCGAGCGCGTCGACGATGGCGCCGAGCGTGGTGGCGTGCCAGCTCTGCTCGCGCTGCTGGCGCTGCTGGCTGCGCAGATCGGCGCTGCGCGCGCGCAGGGTGAGCACGTCGGGGGCGCCGGTGTGCTCGATCTCGTCGACGGTGAAGCTGCCCATGTCGGTGAGGCCCTCGCCCTGCCAGCCGAGGTACACGCGCAGCAGCGCATCGCCGGGCGGCAGCGCGAGCTGGGCGTCGTGGTCGCTGATGACGAGGTCGAGCTGGTCGGCGGTGTCCTGGCGATCGCTGGTGACGGTGACGCTGATGAGGCGCGGGACGAGGGTGGCGGTGAGGTCGCGGCCATCGAGCGTGACGCGCCATGCTGGCTTGGGGTTGCTGCCGCTCATGCGGTGGGACCGTTGCCTGGCGGTGCGCTGGATACGCGGCCGTCGTCGGCGCGCTTGAGCGACACGGTGAACGCGGTGCGTCGCGCGATGCCGTCCGCCGTGAACGCGCTGCCGCCTTCCTCGATGCGCTCGATGACCCACGCGCCGAAGATGCGCCCGGCGCCATCGACCATGGCGTACGCGTCGCCGGCATCGGCCATGTCGCGCAGGGTGGCCAGGCTCTGCAGGGTGCCGGCCACTTCCGGCACCAGCACGCCGGACAGGGTGATGGTGTCCTCGCCGGGGCCGACGAACTGCAGCGCCGGGCGCGCGCCCACGCGGCTGTTGCTGGCGTGCCGCCACGCGGTGGCGCGCGCCAGCTCGCTGTAGGCGAGGTCTTGCAGCTGGAACACGAACTGGCCGAGGGACATGAGCATGCGGTTACTCCGGATCGCGCAGACGACTGCCGCGGGCGGCGGCCTTGGCGCGGTCGCTGGCCTCGATCTCCGCGCGCACGCGGCGGGCGAGCGCGGCGCCGTCTTCGCCTGGCTGCTGCACGACGGTGATGCCACCGACGTGGGTGGTGTGGGTGGTGCCACCGCCTGGCGCGCGCAATGGTGGCGTGTCGAAGCGCGGCGGCGGGGTGCGGCCGTCGTTGAAATCCCAGCCGCGGGCCTTCGCCGCGTCATCGGCCAGGCCCAGCTTCTGCTTGATCCACTCCCACTTGGCCATGAGCGCGTCGATCTTGGACGTGATCCAAGCGAAGGCCGTGGTGAACGGCGCCTTGATCGCGTCGGTGAGCGAGGCCCATGCGGTGCCGAACCAGTCGGCGACCGTGCCGGCGTGCACGACGATCCAGCCGAGGGTTTCGCCGATGCCGGTACCGACCGCGGCGAACGCCTGCGCGACCCATTTGACCGCAGTGACCACACCACCGAGCACATAGCCCAGCACGCGACCGAAGGTGACGCCATGGGCGGTGGCGCCGGCGAGCTGCTCGCTGGTGGCGTGGAACGGGGTGAATAGCTGGGTGACCCACGTCCACGCGGCGCGCAGCGCGCCGGTGATGGCATCCCACATCGGCTTGAGCGGGCCGAGGTCGGCCAGCACCGGCCCCATGACGTCTCTTATGCCCTTGCCGATGCCGACGAACCACGCCTTGATCGGACCCCAATATTTCCACACCAGCAGGCCGGCGGCGGCGATGGCGGCGCCCAGCGCGATCACGGGCAAACCGATGGCGCTGATGGCCGAGCCGATGCCGGTCAGCGCGCTCAGGCCGCCGCCGGCGGCGGCGGGCGCGGCAGTGCCCAGCCGGGCGGCGGCTTGCGCGGCCAGCGCCTTGCGCAGCGAGGCGATGGAGCGCTGCGCAAGGCTGCCGCCGACGAAGGTCCATCCGTAGCGGATGCCGAGCAGCGCCACGCGCATGGCGACGAGCGAGGTGACGATGCTGGTGATGCCGCCCACCAGCTTGGGGTGCGTCTGCACGAACGCGGCCATGCGATCGAGCACCGGCGTGACGGCCGCGGCGATGCGGCCGAAGGCCGGGGCCAGCGTGGCGGTGAAGGCCAGGCCGAGCCGACCGGCCGCGTGCGCGGCGTTGTCCAGCTGCTGCTTGGCGGTGCCCATGATCTTGACGAAGTCGCGGTCGGTGACGCCGGTGGCGGCGAGCGACTTGGCCTTGATGCGCTGATACTCGCCCCAGTTCTGCATGATGGGCTTGAGGAAGTTCTGCACCTGCATGTCCTGGAACAACTCGCCTAGCTTTTTCTGGTCGCCACCAGTGGCTTTCATCACCGCTTCGATCGACGCCTCGAACGGATTGCCGCCGGTTTTCTGCGCGTCCTGGATGACCTTGTACAGATCCAGCCCGAAGGCGTCCTGTGCCTTTTTCAGCGTGGCCGGCGATAGCACCTTGGCCAGGTAGTTGCGCATGTTGTTGGCCGCCTCGTCCGGGTCGGCGGCGCCCTTGCGCGCGATCTCCAGCGCGGCGCCCAGCGTGGCGGTGGCCTCGTTGCCGCCCATCTTGAGCGAGCGGAAGCCGGCGCCAAGCACGGGCAACTGGCGGGCCATGTCGCGCAGCTCGACGTTGCCCTCCTTGCCAGCCTGCGCGAGGATGTCCAGCGCTTTCTGCAGGCCCTCCGGCTGGATGTTGAGCGCATCGGTGAGGGTGAAGGCGGCGCGCGAGACGTCCTCGATATCTGCGCCGGCGGCGGTCGAGGTGCGGCCGATGGCGCGGATGCTGCGCGCGGCCACGTCAGCGTCCAGGCCCGCGGCGACGAGGAAGCCCAGCGCCTTCTGCACGGTGGCGGCGGACTGGCCGGTGGCTTTGGACGCGGCGAGAATCTTGCTGCGCAGGTCCGCGACTTGGGCACCGGTCATGTCGGCGGTGTTGCCGATGAGCTG
>MKTG01000086.1:0-287 GCA_001897615.1 Burkholderiales bacterium 68-10 | reverse complement strand
TTGCAGGCTCGCGATGTGCGCCGCCGTGAGCCGGGTAACCTCGCGCTGTGCCTTGTCGTAGGCGGCGGCCGCTTGGCGGGTTGGCGTGTCGCTGGCTGCCATCTCCTGCCGCAACAAAGAGGCTCGTTGCTTTGCTGCCTGAAGGGCGGTACCGGTTTGCTCGGCCTCGTTTTTCAGCTTGCGGAAGCCGGTCATGGACTCTTGCTGGAGCTCCAGCTCGCGCAAAGTGCCGCGCGTGGCACGCAGCGCCTTGACCGTATTTCGGCTGGCCGCGTCGATGGTGCGCA
>MKTG01000085.1:36210-37741 GCA_001897615.1 Burkholderiales bacterium 68-10 | reverse complement strand
AATGCGATTCGAGGTCGTCGACAAAGTGCTGAATCTTTAGCGCCGCCGTTTCCGCCTGCAACTGGTGCAGGGCGGCGATTGTCGCCATCTGCGCGCTGACGAGCAGCCAGAGGCTCAAGCATCCAGCGACGATGAGTACCGCGGCGGCGACGCCGATGATCGCGACCGCGACCTTGGCCGAAAGACGATGCTTGAGCTGGCGAAAGCCTTCAAGGAGCCGCGCCACGGACAGTCTCACTCGATTACCTCGTCCGCGCGGGCGAGGATCGCGCGCGGGAACGTGAGGTTGAAGGCGCGGGCCGTTCTCTGGTTCAGGATCAGCTCGAACTGCGATGGCCGTTCTATGGGCAGGTCGGCCGGCTTCGCCCCATTGAGGATGCGTGCGACGTAATAGGCGACGCGGCGGTAGACCTGGGGTAGCCGCGGCCCATAGGTACACAGCGCGCCGGCATGGGCGAACACCGGCCAACCCGACATGACCGGGATCTTCAAGTCGGCCGCGATCGCCATGATCGCCTGGTGGTGGGCGATTGCAAATCCATCGGGCAGCAGCGAAATGGCGTCCGGGCGGATTCGGGCAAGCGCGGGGCGGGCGGCTTCCAGCGTATCGCTGGTAAGCGTAGCGATGAAGTCAACGGAAATGCCAAGGCGGCGACCGGCGGCTTCGGATGATGCACGCTCGATATCGGAGCCCGGATGCATCGGATTGCCGAGCACCGTCACGTGACGGGCGCGCGGCAGGATTTCCCTTAGAAGTTCGAGGCGCTTGCCGAGAAACTCGAAGCCCATGAAGGTCACGCCGGTGCAGTTGCCTATGGGTTCAGTCAGGCTCTTCGCAAAACCCGCGGCGATGGGATCGGCACTCGTCACGAACACGATAGGTACCGGCAGGTCGAGCTTGAGGACTGCCGGGATCGCCGCCCCCTGGACGATCAAGAGCTCAACCTCCTTGGCTACCAGATCGCGTGCCATTTCCGGCACCCGCCCCAATTCATCGTCACCATAGCGATAGAGAATCTCGACGCTCTGTCCCTCGGCGATCTTTTGTTCCGCCAGACCCTGCCGGAGCGCTTCAAGATAGGTGGTCAGGCTGCCAGCCCGCTGAGCGGTCAGCCAGCCGATGCGCCGCATGCGCACCATTGTTGCTGCAAAACCTTGCGAAGCAGCGGCGCCAACGGCGACGGCCAGAAATTCTCGACGACTGCGCATTGCACCCTCCCGGAAAACACCGCCAGCATGCAGCAACTACGCCCTGATGGCTAGCTGTACTTTGGTGCCGGCACCTGGGAGCTGCCTGCTTTTTTCTACTTTCATCAAGCAAAACAATAGCTTGGAACCCATCTCCCGGGTTGGCGCATGCACTGCACTGGCACTTCCGAATAGTGTTCAGCGCGGGCGTCCATGCCTATCGTTCTGTTCACCACCACAGACATCCGCCATGCCAGCGGCACCAGGTCATGAACAGACGAGAAATCAACCAGGCCATCGCGGGCCTTCTGATGGCAGGCGCCATGGCTGCTTCATCGCACGC
>MKTG01000085.1:29782-36190 GCA_001897615.1 Burkholderiales bacterium 68-10 | reverse complement strand
GGCGTCCGGACTGAACCCGCAGACCAAGGCGCCAGAGGGGTTTGCCGTTGAGACCATGCAGGCGATCGCCGCCGATGCGGGGCTGACCGTCGAGTTCCAGCCGATGCCGTTCGGTGAACTGCAACGCTCGTTGCTCGACAAGAAAATCGACGCCATTGCAGGCTCGTTCGGCATCACGCCCGAGCGCCAGCAGGTTGTCGACTTCACCCGTCCCTACGGCCGCTACCAGGATCGGCTGCTGGTGAAGGCATCGGACACAGGGGCCTACAAGTCTGTCGCCGACCTCAAGCGATTGAAGATCGCGGCATCGCGCGGCAGCTCCTATGTCAAGCCGCTGGAGGATGCCGGCGCAGACCTTTCGCCCTCAGCGTCGATACCCGAATCCATTGCCAAGCTCGAAGCCGGCAGCGTTGACGGCGTTGTCGAGAACGAGCTGCAACTGAACTATTTCCTGCGCACCAGCGGCAAAACGGGCTTTCGGCTGGTCGAAGGCTACCAGCCCATTCTGATCGGCCATCTCGCCTTCGCAGTGCGCAAAGGCGATGCCGACCTGCTCATGAAGCTCGATGGCTCGCTGGCGAAGCTGCAAGCCGACGGCACGGTCGCCGCCATCAAGAAGAAATGGAACCTCGACTAAGACGAGGCTCGTTCGATTGATTCACTTTCCCAACCAGGAGTTCTCACCATGAAACTGAAATCGACACTTGCCATGGCCACCCTCTGCCTGTCTGGCGGCGTATTCGCCCAAGTGCCGCAGACCGAGCGGAATGTCTCCATGGCGATGGCGCAGGTCATCATCGCTGGCGCTGTCGAGGAATGCGCCAAGACCTCGTACCGCGTCAGCGTCGTCATCGTCGACAAGGCGGGGCAACTGGCGGCGGCGCTGCGCGGTGATGGCACGTCGCCCGCCACCGTCGAGTTCGCCCGAATGAAGGCCTATACGGCCCGTGTCCGCAACCAGACCTCACAGGAGTTCGCGGCCGCGACGGCGAGCGGTGACCGCATGGCGCTACGCCAGATCCCGGGCGTCGTCGCGATCGGCGGCGGGGTGCCGATCCGGGCCGGTTCGGAAACGATTGGTGCGATTGGTGTGTCCGGTGCGCCAGGTGGCGATAAGGACGAAATCTGCGCCCAGGCCGGCATTGCTACGGTGGCGGCAGGGCTCAACTAATCCGCGCGTTTCGGCATTGCCTTGCCGGAGCAAGCAATGGCGACAGTGATTACTTCTATCCATCCGAGGAGCCACCATGAACCACTTCATCATCGCCGCCACGCTTGGCCTGGCCATCAGTTTGGGGGCCCATGCCCAGCCATCAGCCGACGTTCCGCGCCAGACCCTCCATCCGAGCGTAGTTACGCCCTTGCTCGACAACGACGGCGTGCCGTTCTTGCCCGCTCCTTGGGCAATACCGGTCAATCCTGCGCATCGAACCCGTGGCGCTTTGTATGCGACCGAAGCTCAAGCACTTTCGCATGAGCGCACCCTGCCTGGCAAGGTAATCAGTGTGCGTGCAGGCTGTTGTGGCGACCAGGGGATTGAAGACGCCATGCTGGATGCTTGGTACCAGTACGTCGCTTATGACGCGCCGCGCGACATGCCGGTGCTCGTGCGAGGCCAGGATCTGGGGCTGGCCGCACGTCTGGCTGACCGGCTGGCCAATGCCGGCTTCGACCCCGTGTTTCTCGTGACCGTGCCATGAGGGGAGAAGAGTCCGCTGAACGCGAGTTCACGGTGAGCGAGCCCGACAAGGTCTGGGCGGATAACATCACCAACATCGCCACCGATGAAGGCTGGCTGTTCCTGGCCGTGGTGATCGATCTGTTCAGCCACCAGGCGGTGGGCCGGTCGCTGCGGGGCGACATGAGCCGCGACATCGTCATCGATGCGCTGCGCATGGCGTGGTTCAAGCGCCATCCGAGCAAGCAAGCGGGGGTGATCCTCGACAGCGACCGGGGCATCCAATATGCCAGCAACGACTTTCGCGACGTGTTGAGCGAATGCGGCATCACGGCCTCGATGAGCCGGCGTGGCGACTGCTGGTACAACGCTTGCTGCGAGACGCTGTTCGGGTCATTGAAGGTGGAGCGGCTGCACGGGCAGCGCTTGAAGATCCGGCGCCAGGCCAAGGATGAAGTCATTGCTTGACTGCTCTGGGACAACCGAGACCGACTGCGCTCGACACTGGCCTACGTCAGTCCGGTGCGGTTCGAAGAAAACCGGCTGGCCAATCAACCCCGGCAAGCCAGTGCATGAGAGCAGCTGTGGGATTCCGATTCCTGGGGCAAGGTCACTTCTCAGTTTTCACCCCCGCCAGCCGCCGATACATCGTCGCCCGACTCACGCCCAGGGTCTTGGCGGCGATGGCCACGCGGCCGCCGGCGTCGCGCACGGCCTGGTGGATCAGTTCGGTTTCCAGTGCCTTCAGCGACCGCGGCTTGGCGGCGGCGCTGGGGGGCAGGGCGGCGGGGGCGCGGGTGGAGGCGCTGGCACCAGCCTGATTGCACTCTGCGCGCACCTGCACGCGCAGGCCCGACCACAGGGGCAGGGTGCGCGCCTGGCCGTGGTCGGCCATATCGAACAGGTTGGCCCAGGGCAGGGCAAACAGATCGCTGGCATGCAGCGGGCCGTTGGCCAGGGCGTGCAAGGCGGGCAGCATCTGGCGTGCGGTGGCGTTGGCGCCCGTGACCTGGCCCTCGGCGTCCAGGCACAGCAGGGCAGCGCCGGGGCTGGCGCCGGCCACCTGCCAGCCAGCGGGCCAGGCCAGGTGCAGGCGCAGCTGGTGGGGGCGCGCCAGCAACAGGGCGTCTTCGATCTGGCGGGCCGACTGGGCCACCAGGTGCTTCAGCTCGGGGCGCTCGGGGGCCTGCACGCCGGTGACGTCGATCATGCCCAGGCAGGTGCCGTCGGGGCCGAACAGGGGCGCGCCGGCGCAGCTGTAGATGCCGGTGTCGGCAAAAAAATGCTCGCCGCGGTGCAGCCACACGGGCGCGTGCTCGGCCAGCGCGGCGCCGATGGCGCTGGTGCCGATGCTGCTCTCCGACAAATCGACGCCCACGCGCGCGATGGCGTGGGTGGCGCGGTTGCGGTGGTCGATGGCGCCTGCGGTGTCGATGACGGTGCCGCGCGCATCGGTCAGCAGGGCGAAGTAGCGGATGGGGGCGATTTGCGCGGCCAGGCGCTGCAGCTCGGGGCGGGCGGCGGCCAGCAGGTCGGCATGCATGTCGGCGGCATGGGCGCCGGCGTGGCGGGGCACGGCGTCGAACACCACGGGCGCCTCGGGCCGTGCGCCGCGCGCCAGGCAGCGGCGCCAGCTTTGCACGATCCAGGTGCGGTCGAGCCAGGCGCTGACCAGGGCGTCGGTCAGCTCTACGCCCTCGGCCAGCACGGCCTGGCGCGCCAGGGCGATCTGGTTCAGGCGGGGGTCGTCGCGCATGGGGGCCGGCTTGGTGGGTGGGTGCAGTCTGAGGGCCCGAGTGTCTCATTCTGAGAATAATCAGGACGCCCCCGGCAAAGCTAGGGTATTACCTAGGTGCGCTGGCGCGGCTTGTTCCAAGAATGACCGTTTTCCGCGCAATTCGACAAACCTCACGATGAAGGAGACGCCCGCGATGAAAGTCGAGCTCAAGGTCAATGGCAAGGCGGTCAGTGCCGACGTGCCGCCCAACACGCTGCTGGTGCAGTTCATCCGCGAGCACCTGCGCCTGACTGGCACGCACGTGGGTTGCGACACGGCCCAGTGCGGCGCCTGCACGGTGATCGCCAACGGCAGCGCCATCAAGTCCTGCAACGTGCTGGCGGCGCAGATGCAGGGCGCCGAGGTGACCACCATCGAAGGCCTGGCCGCCGCCGACGGCACGCTGCACCCGATGCAGGCCGCCTTCAAGGAGTGCCACGGCCTGCAGTGCGGCTACTGCACGCCGGGCATGGTGATGAGCAGCGTCGACCTGCTGGCGCGCCATCCCCAGGCCAGCGAGGCCGAAATCCGCGCGTTGCTGGACGGCAACCTGTGCCGCTGCACGGGTTACCAGAACATCGTCAAGGCGGTGCAGACCGCGCAAAAAACCATGGCCGCCTGACGGCCCGACACAGGAGACAAGACCATGGGTGCCAACGAATTTGCCAAGCTGCCGCACATCGGCGAATCGCTCAAGCGCAAGGAAGACGTGCGCTTTCTGACCGGCGTGGGCAACTACACCGACGATGTCAACCAGGCCAACCAGAAGTACGCCGTGTTCGTGCGCTCGCCGCACGCGCACGCCCGCATCAAGGGCATCGACACCACCGAGGCCGCCGCCATGCCCGGCGTGGCCGCCATCTTCAGCGGCAAGGACATCGAGGGCAAGATGGGCGGGCTGCCCTGCGGCTGGCTGATCAGCAACCCCGACGGCAGCCCCATGAAGGAGCCCATGCACCCGATCCTGGCGATCGGCAAGGTGCGCTACGTGGGCGACCACGTGGCCATGGTGGTGGCCGACACCCTGGCGCAGGCCAAGGACGCCGCCGAGGCCGTGGTGGTCGACTACGAGGAGCTGGCGGCGGTGATCGACATGCGCACCGCCAGCAAAGGCCCTGCGCTGCACGACGAAGCCCCCGACAACCACTGCTACAAGTGGACGCTGGGCGACAAGGCCGCGGTGGAAGCCGCCTTTGCCAATGCCGCGCACGTCACCAAGCTGGACATCACCAACAACCGGCTGATCCCCAACGCCATCGAGCCGCGCGCGGCCAACGCCAGCTACAACCGCGCCACAGACGAATACCAGCTCTACGTGTCCAACCAGAACCCGCACGTCGAGCGCCTGCTCATGACGGCCTTTGTGCTCGGCCTGCCCGAGCACAAGGTGCGCGTCATCGCGCCCGACGTGGGCGGCGGCTTCGGCTCCAAGATCTTCCTGTACGCCGAGGACGTGGCCCTGACCTGGGCCGCCAAGCAGCTCAATTGCGCCATCAAGTGGACGGCCGAGCGCAGCGAGTCGTTCGTGAGCGACGCCCACGGGCGCGACCACATCACCCACGCCGAGATGGCCATGGACAAGGACGGCAAGTTCCTGGCCATGCGCGTGCACACCGACGCCAACCTGGGCTCGTACCTGTCCACCTTCGCCTCCAGCGTGCCGACCATCCTGTACGGCACGCTGCTGGCCGGCCAGTACGCCACGCCGCAGATCTACGTCGAGGTGGACGGCTGGTTCACCAGCACGGCGCCGGTCGATGCCTATCGCGGCGCCGGCCGGCCCGAGGCCACCTATGTGGTCGAGCGCCTGGTCACCCGCTGCGCCTGGGACATGGGCCTGTCGCAGGACGAAATTCGCAAGCGCAACTTCATCACCAGCTTCCCCTACCAGACGCCGGTGGCCCTGCAGTACGACATCGGCGACTACCACGCCTGCATGAACGACGCCCAGAAGCTGGCCGACGTGGCCGGCTACGCGGCGCGCAAGCAGGCCAGCGAGGCCAAGGGCCTGAAGCGCGGCATGGGCTACAGCAGCTACATCGAGGCCTGCGGCCTGGCGCCCAGCAACATCGCCGGGGCGCTGGGTGCGCGGGCGGGGCTGTTCGAGGCCGGCGAGGTGCGCGTGCATCCCACGGGCAGCGTGACGGTGTTCACCGGCTCGCACAGCCACGGCCAGGGACATGAGACGACCTTTGCGCAGCTGGTGGCGGCGCGCCTGGGCCTCACTCCCGACCAGGTGGACATCGTGCACGGCGACACCGGCCGCGTGCCCTTCGGCATGGGCACCTACGGCAGCCGCTCGCTCAGCGTGGGCGGCACGGCCATCATGAAGGCGCTGGACAAGATCGAGGCCAAGGCCAAGAAGATCGCCGCGCACCTGATGGAGGCGAGCGACGCCGACATCGAATTCGCCAACGGCGAGTTCACCGTCAAGGGCACGGACAAGAAGATCCCCTTTGCCCAGGTGGCGCTGACGGCCTATGTGCCGCACAACTACCCGCTGGACAAGCTGGAGCCCGGCCTGAACGAAACCGCGTTCTACGACCCGACCAACTTCACCTTCCCGGCCGGCACCTACATCTGCGAGGTCGAGGTCGATCCGCAGACCGGCGTGGTGCGAGTGGACCGCTTCACCGCGGTGGACGACTTCGGCGTCATCATCAACCCCATGATCGTCGAGGGCCAGGTGCATGGCGGCCTGGTGCAGGGCATGGGCCAGGCGCTGATGGAGCATGGCGTGTACGACCCTGATTCGGGCCAACTGCTCACTGGCAGCTACATGGACTACACCATGCCGCGCGCCCACGACTTCCCCGAGTTCCGGCTCGGCCACGTGTGCACGCCCTGCACGCACAACCCGATTGGCAGCAAGGGCTGCGGCGAGGCGGGGGCCATCGGCTCGCCGCCGGCGGTCATCAACGCCGTGCTCGACGCGCTCAAGCCCCTGGGCGTG
>MKTG01000085.1:3741-29667 GCA_001897615.1 Burkholderiales bacterium 68-10 | reverse complement strand
GCCATTGAAGCCGCGCCAGCGGCGAAGTCATTCGTCATTTCGTCATCGAATCCGGAGACACACACATGTACACCTTCACTTATGAGCGGCCCACCTCGCAGGCCGAGGCCGTCAAGCTGGCGCAGGCCGGCGGCAAGTGGCTGGCCGGCGGCCAGACCCTGCTGGGCTCGATGAAGCTGCGCCTGGCCTCGCCCGAGCAGATCGTCGATCTGGGCGGCGTCCAGGACCTGGCCGGCGTGCGCAAGGAGGGCAACGCCCTCGTCATCGGCGCCATGACGCGCCACGCCGACGTGGCCCGCCACGCCGACGTGCGCGCCACCATCCCGGCGCTGGCGCAACTGGCCGACGGCATTGGCGACCGCCAGGTGCGGGCCATGGGCACGCTGGGCGGCTCGGTGGCCAACAATGACCCCGCGGCCGACTACCCGGCGGCGGTGTTGGGCCTGGGTGCCACCGTCATCACCAGCGCGCGCCAGATCGCCGCCGACGATTTCTTCCAGGGCCTGTTCGCCAGCGCGCTGAAAGAGGGCGAGCTGATCACCGCCATCCGCTTTCCGCAGCCGCGCCGCGCCGCCTACGTCAAGTTCCGCCAGCCGGCCTCGGGCTTCGCGCTGATCGGGGTGTTCGTTGCGCAGACCGATGCCGGCGTGCGCGTGGCCGTCACCGGCGGCGGCAACGGCGTGTTCCGCCACACCGCGCTGGAGCAGGCGCTGGGCCGCGACTTCAGCCCCGCGGCCGCGGCCGGTGTCAAGACCGATGCGTCGGAGCTCAACGGCGACCTGCACGGCAGCGCCGAGTACCGCGCGCACCTGGTCGGCGTGATGGCCCAGCGCGCCGTGGCCCAGGCGCTGGCGGGCTGAGCGGCAGCGCCACCGGCGTCCGGCGGTCGGGAGCGATCCCGACCGTTACTATTTATTCCATAGCTGCTTGCGCGCGCCAATCGGGCGTCTCGGCATGATTTGATACTCTTCTCGCTTGCGGGCGAACGCGGATTCTTGTCTTCACCAGAGCCATGTCACCTCCGACCACCATCGACGCCCTGACCGAGGCGCTGCAGGCCGCCGGCTACTTTGCCGACCGGCGGCTGGCGACGGCGGTGTTCCTGGCGCTGCGGCTGCAGCGCCCGCTGCTGCTCGAAGGCGAGCCCGGCGTCGGCAAGACCGAACTGGCCAAGGCGCTGGCCCAGGCGCTGGGCCGCGAGCTGCTGCGCCTGCAGTGCTACGACGGCCTGGAGCAGCGCGAAGCCCTGTACGAATGGAACTACGCCGCCCAGCTGCTGCACCTGCGCGCGGCGGAAGGGCGCGGCACGGCAGAGGAAGTCGAGCGAGAGGTCTACCAACCCCACTACCTGATCCGCCGGCCGCTGCTGCAGGCGCTGCAAACGCCTGCCCCGGGCGCTGTGCTGCTGATCGACGAGGTCGATCGCGCCGACGAGCCCTTCGAGGCCTTCTTGCTCGAATACCTGGGCGAGTACCAGGTCAGCATCCCCGAGCTGGGCACCGTGCGCGCCGTGGCCGCGCCGCTGACGGTGCTCACCAGCAACCGCACGCGCGAGCTGAACGACGCCGTCAAGCGCCGCTGCCTGTACCACTGGCTGGACTATCCCGAGCGCGAACGCGAGCTGGCCATCGTGCGCGCCCGCGTCCCCGAGGCGCCCGCCGCCCTGGCCGACCAGGTGGCCAGCTTCGTGCACCGACTGCGCAGCACGCCCCACGCCGGCCACTTCCAGCGCGCGCCCGGCATTGCCGAAAGCGTGGAATGGGCCAAGGCCCTGGTGGCGCTGGACGCGCTGCAACTCGATCCCGAGGTGGTGCAAAGCACGGCCGGCGTGCTGTTCAAGCAGCGCGAGGACGTGGCTGCGCTGTCCGGCGAGCTGATCACCGAGGCGTTGGCGCCGGAGGCGGCGTGACGCCCGTGGCGGTGCAGCGACCGGGCGATGCCCGCGTCCCGCTGCTGGGCGACGCGCGCCGCGGCAAGCTGGCCGACAACGTGGTGGCCTTCGCGCGTGCGTTGCGCCGCGCCGGCGTGCCACTGGACGCCTCGCGCATCGCGCTGGCGCAGCAGGCGCTGCAGCACGTGGGTGTAGATCGGCGCGGCGACGTCAGCGCCGCGCTGGAGGCGGTGCTGGTCAGCCGCGAGCAGGACCGCGCGGTGTTCCGCGAGTTGTTCGACGCTTTTTTTCGCGACCCCGAGCTCGGCCACAAGCTGCTGGCGCAGATGCTGCCGCGTGCCGAGGCGCCGGCCGCGCCGCCGCGCCAGCGCCCGCGCGTGCGCGAGGCGCTGCAACCTCCCAAGAAGCCCGGCGCCGACGCCAGCGCCCAACCCGACAAGAGCATCGACCTGGATGCGGCCATGACCGCCAGCGAGCTGGTGCGCCTGCGTCAGGCCGATTTCAACCAGCTCACTGCCAGCGAGTTCCAGCTGGTCGAGCGGCTGGCGCGCGACATGGCCCTGGTCGTGCCCGAAGTGCGGGCGCGCCGCACGCGCGCCGGCTGGCGCGGCCAGCGCGTGCACTGGGGCCGCACGCTGCAGGGCGCGGCGCACACCCGCGGCGAAGTGATGGCGCTGCGCCGGCTGCAGCGGCGCAGCCAGCCGCTGCCGCTGCTGCTGCTGGTGGACGTGTCGGGCTCGATGGAGCGCTACGCGCGCCTGCTGCTGGCCTTCCTGCACGCCGCCACGCGCCAGGTGCAGCGCCAGCGCGTGCGGCGCGACGTGTTCACCTTCGGCACCCGGCTGACCGACCTGACGGCGGCGTTTCGCCTGAACGACACCGACGCCATGCTGCAGCAGGCCGGCCGCGCCATCGAGGACTTCGCCGGCGGCACGCGCCTGGGCGAGTCGCTGGGCGTGCTGCGCCAGCGGCACGCGCGGCGCCTGGTCGGCCGGCGCACGCTGGTGCTGATCGTCAGCGATGGCCTGGACACCGGCGAGCCGGACGTGCTGACGCGCGAACTGGCCTGGCTCAAGCGCCACACGCGCCGCCTGCTGTGGCTCAACCCGCTGCTGCGCTTTGCCGGCTACACGCCCAGCGCGCGTGGCGCCGCCGTGCTGCACGGGGCCTGCGACGGCATGCTGGCGGTGCACAACATCAGTCGACTGCAGGATCTGGCGCGTGGCATCGCGCAGGTCATGAAGCAATGAGAAGAAAGGACACCCACCATGGAAATGCAAGGCAGCAAACAGCTCGCCATCACCCAACAGCAAGCCTGGGACGCGCTGAACGACCCCGAGGTGCTCAAGCTGTGCATCCCCGGCTGTGACAGTATCGAAGCCACGGGCGAGGGCGCCTATGCGCTGGTCAACGCCATCAAGGTCGGCCCCGTGTCGGCCAAGTTCAAGGGCTCGCTGCAACTGGCGGACGTGCAGGCGCCGAGCAGCTACACCATCCACTTTGACGGCAGTGGCGGCGCGGCCGGCTTTGGCAAGGGCAGCGCCCAGGTCACGCTGACCCCGAACGAGGGCGGCTGCGAGCTGGGCTACGCGGTCAACGCCACGGTGGGCGGCAAGATCGCCCAGGTCGGCCAGCGCCTGATCGACGGCGTGGCCAGGTCGATGGCCGAGAGTTTCTTCAAGCGCTTCGAGGAAGAAATGCAGCGCCGCCATCCGGCGGCAGCGGCCGAGGCACCGGCCGTCGAGCCGGCGACGGGCGGCGTGCCGGCCTGGGTCTGGATTCTCGTCGCCATTGCGGCCATACTGGGTGTGGCCTGGGCGCTGCGCTGACCCGGGCGGGTCGGTCAAGGAGTCGCTGCATGGAAAATCTGGATGTCACCGTCCTGCGCGCGCTGCGCGACTGGCGCGTGGCGGGCAAGCAGGCCCTGCTGGTCACCGTGGTGCGCACCTGGGGTTCGTCGCCGCGGCCGATCGGCTCCATCATGGCGCTGTGCGAGGACGGAGCCGTGATGGGGTCGGTCTCGGGCGGCTGCATCGAGGACGACCTGATCGCGCGCTACGCCCATCCGGGCGGTGCCGACGCACTGCCGCGCGGCGGCCCGCCGCGGTTCACCAAGTACGGCATCACCGCCGACGAGGCACACCGCTTCGGTCTGCCCTGTGGCGGCACGCTGGAGCTGCTGCTGGAGTTCGACCCCGACGGCGCCGCGCTGGCCGAGTTGATCCGCGGACTGGACGCCGGCCGCCTGATGCACCGGCGCGTGGGCCTGGCCGACGGCCAGGTGACGCTGGAGCCGGCCGACAAGCCAGCCGAGCTGGTACTGACCGACGCCGAGCTGGTCAACACCTTCGGCCCCGAGTACCGCATGCTGATCATCGGCGCCGGCCAGATGAGCGAATACCTGGCCACCATGGCGCTGTTCTGCGGCTTTGCCGTCACCGTGTGTGACCCGCGCGACGAATACCGCGGCAGCTGGAGCGTGCCCGGCGTGCGCGTGGTGGCCACCATGCCCGATGACACGGTGGCCGAGATGCAGCCCGATGCGCGCACCTGCGTGGTGGCGCTCACGCACGACCCCAAGCTGGACGACCTGGCGCTGTTGCAGGCCCTGGAGACACCGGCCTTCTACATCGGCGCCATCGGCAGCCGGCGCAACAACGCGGCGCGCCACCAGCGCCTGATCGAGCACATGGGCCAGACCGAGGCCTCGCTCAAGCACTTGCGTGGCCCGATCGGCATTTACATCGGCAGCAAGACGCCGCCCGAGATCGCCGTCAGCGTGATGGCCGAGGTGCTGGCGGTCAAGAACGGCACCCCGCTGCCGCGCGATCTGGACGTGGCCTACGTGAAAGACCAGCAGGGTTTGCTGACGTCGGAGGCCGTTTGCCTGCTGCCGCTGCAAGAGGCGTAGTGGGCGGCGCCGCGGTTGTCTCTCGAACTTGAATCGGGAGGGAGTTGCCCGTGCCGCCCAATCCCGAAGTAAGTCACAAAAAGATAGCTGCCATCGCCATGGCAGCCGGCGCGGGAAGCCGATTTGGCCATCAACCCAAAAGCCTGCTGCAACGCGATGGCGAGCCGCTGATTGCGCGCCAGTTGCGCCTGCTGGCGGAAGCCGGCATCGAGCAGACGGTGGTTGTGCTGGGTCACCACGCACCGCGCGTCGCGCCCGTGCTGGCGGCGCTGAAGGCGAAGCCTGAATACGCCGCACTCACCTGGGTCTGCAACCCGTCACCGAACGACGGGCCGGGCTCGTCGCTGCGCTGCGGTCTGGCGGCACTGCCCGTCGATCTGGACGGTGTGCTGGTGTTGCTGGGCGATCAGCCGCTGCTGGAAGTGCAGGACATTCGCGCCGTCTTGTCGGCCTGGTTGGATCGCGCGCCCCACATTGAGCTGGTGGTGCCCACGCACGCGGGTCAGCCCGGTCACCCCCTGGTGTTCGGCCCGCAGGCGCGGCAAGCCGTGCAAGCGGCCAGCGCCACCACCGGTCTGCGCGACTGGCGCCGCGCCCACCCGCGGCAGGTGCAGTCGCTGGCCGTCGATCACCTGCGCTGCACCACCGACATCGACACCCAGGTCGATGTGGCGCGGCTGGCTGCCGAGCATGGCGTGTCTTTGGCGTGGGTGCAGTCGCCTTGATGTCTTTGGCGATTTTTTGCGTCTTCCGCGAAATCTCTGCGCCCTCTGCGTTCGGCTGTTTCAGGCGCCGCAGAAACCTTACCCCCCCAGATACGCCTTTCGCACGGCGTCGTTCTTGAGCAGGTTGGCGCCGGTGTCCTCCAGCACCAGGCGGCCGTTTTCCAGCACGTAGCCGCGGTCGGCGATCTGCAGCGCGCGGTTGGCGTTCTGCTCGACCAGGAACACCGTCACGCCCTCGCCGCGGATGGTCTGGATGATCTCGAAGATCTGGGCAATGATCAGCGGCGCCAGGCCCAGCGTGGGTTCGTCCAGCAGCAGCAGGCGCGGCTTGCTCATCAGCGCGCGGCCGATGGCCAGCATCTGCTGCTCGCCGCCCGACATGGTGCCGGCGCGCTGGCTGGCACGGTCGCGCAGGCGCGGGAACAGCTCGAACACGTGTTCGATGCCGGCCTCGATCTCACTCTTGCCCAGGAAGAAGCCGCCCATCTGCAGGTTCTCGGTCACCGTCAGCTGCGGAAACACGCGCCGGCCTTCGGGTGAGATGGCGATGCCCTTGCGCATGATCAGGTGCGAAGGTTGGTGCGTGATGTCCTCGCCCTCGAAGCGGATGCTGCCACCGCTAGCGCGCGGGTTGCCGCACACCGTCATCAGCAGCGAGGTCTTGCCGGCGCCGTTGGAGCCGATCAGCGAGACGATCTCGCCCGGGTTCACGTGCAGGCTCACCTGGTTGACGGCGCAGATGGCGCCGTAGTGCGTGCTCAGCTCCTTGACGTCCAGCATCGCCGCCATCATTCTTCTCCCAGATAGGCCTTGATCACGCGCTCGTCGCTGCGGATCGCTTCGGGCGTGCCCAGGGCAATCGGCCGGCCGTGCTCCATCACCAGGATGCGCTCGGACACCCCCATCACCAGGCTCATGTCGTGCTCGATCAGCAGCACCGCCAGGCCGTACTGGTTGCGCAGCTGCTCGATCAGGCCCTGCAGGTCCTTCTTCTCCTGCGGGTTCAGGCCGGCGGCGGGTTCGTCCAGCATCAGCACGCGCGGCTGGGTGACCATGCAGCGCGCGATCTCCAGCCGGCGCTGGTGGCCGTAGGCCAGGTTGCCGGCCTCGCGGTTGACGAACTCGCGCAGGCCCATGTAGTCGAGCCAGTGCAGGGCGTTGTCCAGCGCCTTCTGCTCGCTCTCGCGGTAGGCGCGCGTGCGCAGCAGGCCGGCCGGCAGCGAGGTCTTCAGGTGGCGGTGCTGCGCCACCAGCAGGTTTTCCAGCACCGTCATGTGCTTGAACAGGCGCACATTCTGGAAGGTGCGCACCACGCCGTGGCGTGCCACCGTGTGGCTGCCCAGTCCGGCCAGCTCCTGCCCCTGCAGGCTGATGCGGCCGGTGCTGGGCTTGTAGAAGCCGCTGATGCAGTTGAACACCGTGGTCTTGCCGGCGCCGTTGGGGCCGATGATGGCGAAAATCTCGCGGTCCCTGACGTCGAAGGCGATGCCGTCGACGGCCAGCAGGCCGCCGAAGCGCATGCTCAGGTCCGCGACCTGCAGGAAGGGGCCGCTCATCACGTTACCTCCACGTGGTGGCGTTTCATGGGCAGCAGGCCCTGCGGGCGCCACACCATCATGACGATCATCACCAGGCCGAACACCAGCATGCGGTACTCGGCGAACTCGCGCGCGAACTCGGGCAGCACCGTCAGCAGGATGGCCGCCAGGATCACACCCACCTGCGAGCCCATGCCGCCCAGCACCACGATGGCCAGGATCAGCGCCGATTCGATGAAGGTAAAGGATTCGGGGTTGACGATGCCCTGGCGCGCGGCAAAGAAGGCGCCGCCAAAGCCGGCGAACATGGCGCCCAGCGTGAAGGCCGACAGCTTGATCGACATCGGGTTCAGGCCCAGCGAGCGGCAGGCGATCTCGTCCTCGCGCAGCGCCTCCCAGTCGCGGCCGATCGGCATGCGGATCAGGCGGTTGGAGATCCACAGCGTGACCACCGCCAGCAGCAGCGCCATCAGGTAGAGAAAGATCACCATGTGCAGCGAGTTGAACTCCAGCCCGAAGAACTGGTGGAAGGTGGTGCCGCCCTCCACGCTGGGGCTGCGTGCCATTTCCAGGCCGAACACCGAGGGCTTGGGAATGCTGGAGATGCCGTCGGGGCCGCCGGTGAAGCTGGTCAGGTTGACCAGCAGCAGGCGAATGATTTCGCCGAAGCCCAGCGTCACGATGGCCAGGTAGTCGCCGCGCAGGCGCAGCACCGGAAAGCCCAGCACGAAGCCGAACAGCGCCGCCGCGGCGCCGGCCAGCGGCAGCGCCTCCCAGAAGCTCCAGCCGGCCCAGTGAAACAGCAGGGCGTAGGTGTAGGCGCCGACAGCGTAGAAGCCGACGAAGCCCAGATCCAGCAGCCCGGCAAAGCCCACCACCACGTTCAGGCCGAGCCCCAGCATGACGTAGATCATGGCCAGGGTGGCGATGTCCACCGCGTTGCGGCCGGCAAAGAACGGCCAGGGGACGGCCACCAGCAGCACCAGCGTCAGCAGCACCGTGTTCTGGCGTGCCGACAGGGCGGGCAGCGCCAGGCGGGGCAGGCGGCGCGTGGCGCGACCGAAGATCCACGGGTGCAGTAGCTGCACCACGAAGACGATCAGGCAGGCCCAGCCCACCATGTCCCACCGCGGCACGATGTGCGTGCGCACGCCGGCGCGCTCCAGGTGCAGGCCGAAGATGGGCGTCACCACGATGGCGGTGAGCACGGTGGCCATCAGCGCGTGGCCCAGGTTCTGGCGCCAGCCGGCGCCGCTGGCGGAAGCAGCAGGTGCGGTGCTCATCAGACTTTCTCCACCTCGGGTTTGCCCAGCAGGCCGGTAGGCCGGAACAGCAGGATCAGCACCAGCAGGCCGAAGGCGACGATGTCCTTGTATTCGGACGACAGGTATGCCGCCGCCAGGGTTTCGGCCACCCCCAGCAGCACGCCGCCCAGCATGGCGCCGGGAATCGAGCCGATCCCGCCCAGCACCGCCGCCGTGAAGGCCTTGATGCCGACCACGAAGCCGATGAAGGGGTTGAGCTTGCCGACCGCCAGCGCGATCAGCACCCCGCCCACGGCGGCCAGCACGGCACCCAGGATGAAGGTGAACGAAATCACCCGGTTGACGTCGATGCCCAGCAGGCCAGCCATGTGCATGTCCTGCGAACAGGCGCGGCTGGCGCGGCCCATGCGCGAATGCCTGATGTAGAGGGTGAGGGCGATCATCAGCACCACGGTGACCACGATGATCAGCACCCGGGCGTAGGGCACGAAGATCTCGAAACCGCCTTCGGTGCCGAACTGCAGGGCTCCGGGCAGCAGCGCGGGCACGGCCATGTCGCGCGCGCCCTGGCCCAGGGCCACCCAGTTCTGCAGAAAAATCGACATGCCGATGGCCGAGATCAGGGCCACCAGGCGCGGCCCGTTGCGCAGGGGCTTGTAGGCCACCTGCTCGATCACGAAGCCGTCCACGCCGGTGACGAACACCGCCACCAGCAGCATCAGCGCGATCAGCACGGCCACCGGCAGGCCGCTTTGCGCGCCGACGGCTGCCAGCGTGACCAGGCCGGCATAGGCGCCGATCATGTACACCTCGCCGTGGGCGAAGTTGATCATGCCGATGATGCCGTACACCATCGTGTAGCCGATGGCGATCAGCGCGTAGATGGCGCCCAGCGACACGCCATTGAACAACTGCTGAATCAGTTGCGGCAGCAGGTCAGACATTTCGGGCCTCCCGGGGGCAAGCGGTGAGAAGGCAAGGGCGACCGCGCCGACGACAAGCGCCCCGGCGACCCCGGTGTGTGAGAAGGGGCGCGCCGGGGCGTGGGGGTCAGTACCCTTTGCTGTGGGGTGGCGTTACTTGACCAGCGACTTGCTGCCGTCCTTGTGCCACTCGAACACCTGGAACTCGAACGACTTCAGGTCCCCCTTCTTGTCCCAGCCCACGCTGCCGATCGGCGTCTCGAAGCTGCTCTTGTGCAGGTGGTCGGCCACCTTCTTGGCATCGTCGCCCACGGCCTTGACGCTGTCCAGGATGACCTGGGTGGCGGCGTAGGCCGTCAGCTGGAACGCGCCGGAAGGATCGCGCTTCTTGTCCTTGAAGGCCTTGACGATGGCGGCGTTCTTGGGGTTGGTGGAGAAGTCGGCCGGCAGCGTCAGCAGCATGCCCTCGACGGCGGGCCCGGCGATGGCGTTGATTTCGGGGTTGCCCACGCCCTCGGGGCCCATCATCTTGACCTTCAGGCCCTGCTCGCCGGCCTGGCGCAGCAGCAGGCCCATCTCGGGGTGGTAGCCGCCGTAGTAGACGAAGTCGACACCCGCGCTCTTGAGCTTGGTGATGACGGCGGAGTAATCGCTGTCGCCGGCGTTGATGCCCTCGAACAGCGCGACCGCCACGTTGGCCTTCTTCAGGTCGTCGCGCACGGCCGAGGCGATGCCCTGGCCATACGACTGCTTGTCATGCAGCACGGCGACCTTCTTGGGCTTGATTTTCTCGATGATGAACTTGGCCGCCGACGGACCCTGCTGGTCGTCCCGACCGATGGTGCGGAAGATGAAGTGGAAGTTCTTGCCGTCCGTCAGGTTGGGCGAGGTGGCCGAGGGCGTCACCATGACCACGCCTTCGTTGTTGTAGATCGGCGCCGCGGCGATGGCCGCGCCCGAGCAGACGGGGCCGACCACGTAGCGGATCTTGTCGTTGACCACGCGGTTGGCGGCCACCGGGCCCTGCTTGGGTTCGCAGGCGTCGTCGACCACCACGGTCTCGACCTTCTTGCCGTTCACGCCGCCGGCGGCGTTGGCCATTTCGACGGCCGTCAGCACCCCTTCCTTGATCATGTCGCCGTACTGCGTCAGCGCCCCGGTGGCGGGGATCACCATGGCGATCTTGATCTGGGCATGCGCGCTGGACAGCATCAGCATGGCGCCGACGCCCACGGCGGCGGTCAGGGTCTTGAGGCGGAAGGGGGTAGTCATGGGGTCTCCTTGTGAGGTGGGAACAGCCGGCGTTGCGGTCAATTTGTGATCGACCCGTTTACCGGACGAGGCCCCGAGTCTATCGCCTCCGCCGCGCAATGAAAACGCCTGGCGCGCCGAATCACGCCAACCCGATCGGGTCAAGGTGTCGGTGACGGGCGCGATCCTGTACACGCTTGCGCGCGAAAACGCCTTGGTTCAGCCGGATGCTCGCGCTGGTCGACGCCGTGGGCACGGGTGGAAACGCAAGCCGCCTCACCGATCCGGCGCTTCGCGCAGGCTTTTTTGCAGCGCCATGCGGTCGGCGCGGCGCTGGGCGCCGGGGCTGCGGCCGTGCTGGCCTGCCGCACCGCTGCCGCGCCGGGCCGCCAGCGCCACGGCAACCCGGTTGCGCGGGGCCGGTGGCGGCAGTTGCAACCGCGCCCGGGGCTTTTTTCTGCGTGGCGCGCTCACTTCTTGCGCGGCACGATGTCCACCGCCCACAACTCGGCCGTTTCGGTGGCGCTGGGGTTGACGAACCAGTGCGTGGTGTCGGCGGTTTCAACCCAGTGCTCGCCTGTCTTCAGCACGCGCTGGGCATTGCCGCGGCCTTCGACGATGGTGCCCTTGATGACGCGCACGATGCCCGGCTGGCCGGCGTGCGGGTGGGCCGCGGCGCCGCCGCCCGGGGCAATGGTCAGCAGGCGCGCGCGCAGCTCGTAATCGCCCGGGTTGCCCTTCATCTGGTGCGCCGCCAGATCGACCAGGCCGGCCGGGGTGTTGCCGCCGATGCCGGTGGCTTGCGTGGGCGCCGTGATGTGGCGGGTGTCGGGCGCCGAGGCGCAGCCGGCCGCCAGCAGGGCAGCGGCCGTCAGGGGGATCAGGGTGCGGATCATGGGTTTTCCATGAGGTTGGGTGGACGTGCGCCCGCATCCTACCGCCGGCCTACGCGGGGGGCGCTGCCATCGCACTGGGATAATCCCGCACCCCATGACCCAAGCGCGCCCGTCCCTGCATCTTGAATTTCCAGACAGCCTGCCGGTGTCTGCCCGGCGCGCCGAGATTGAAGCCGCGCTGCGCGCGCACCAGGTGGTCATCGTGTGCGGCGAAACCGGCTCGGGCAAGACGACGCAGCTGCCCAAGATCGCGCTGGCCATGGGCCGCGGCCGGCTGAACGCGCCACCCGGCCAGCGCGGCAAGCTGATCGGCCACACCCAGCCGCGCCGCATTGCCGCCACCAGCGTGGCCAGGCGCATTGCCGAGGAGCTGCAAACGCCGCTGGGCGAGGTGGTGGGCTACAAGGTGCGCTTTGGCGACCGCCTGACACCCGGCGCCAGCGTCAAGCTGATGACCGACGGCATTTTGCTGGCCGAGACGCAGAGCGACCCGCTGCTCAATGCCTACGACACGCTGATCATCGACGAGGCGCACGAGCGCAGCCTGAACATCGACTTCCTGCTCGGCTATATCCAGCAGATCCTGCCGCGCCGCCCGGACCTGAAGGTGATCGTCACCTCGGCCACCATCGACGCCGACCGCTTTGCGCGGCATTTCGCGATGCCCCGCCCGGCGCCGGGCCGCCCCAAGCCGGGCGCGGCCCCCTCGGGGGGCAGCGACCCACACGAAGTGGGGGAGCGTGGGGGCCTTGTCCCGGCGCCCGTGCTCCAGGTGTCGGGGCGCACCTACCCGGTCGAGCAGCGCTGGCGCCCGTTCGAGGAAAGCCGCGAGCACGACCTGAATGACGCCATCGCCGAGGCGGTGGACGAGTTGTGGGTGGGCCGGCCACAAGGGGACATCCTGATCTTCCTGCCCGGCGAGCGCGAGATCCGCGAGGCCGCCGACCACCTGCGCAAGCACCTGGCGCACAGCCCGCTGACGCGCGGCGCCGAGGTGCTGCCGCTGTTCGCGCGCCTGTCGCAGGCCGAGCAGGACCGCGTGTTCACCCCGCACGGCGCGCCGCGCATCGTGCTGGCCACCAACGTGGCCGAGACCTCGCTCACGGTGCCGGGCATCCGCTACGTGATCGACCCCGGCACGGCGCGCGTCAAGCGCTACAGCTACCGCAGCAAGGTCGAGCAGCTGCTGATCGAGCCGATCAGCCAGGCCGCCGCCAACCAGCGCGCCGGCCGCTGCGGGCGGGTGGCCGACGGCATCTGCATCCGTCTGTACGACGAAAAGGACTTTGCCGGCCGCCCGCGCTTCACCGACCCGGAGATCCTGCGCTCGTCGCTGGCCGCCGTGATTCTGCGCATGAAGAGCCTGCGCCTGGGCGGCGCGGACGGGCGGGTGGAAGACTTTCCGTTTCTCGACATGCCCTCGGGCCGCGCCATCGCCGATGGCGTGCAACTGCTGCAGGAACTGGGCGCGCTGGACGAGGCGCAGCAGCTCACCGCGCTGGGCGCCGAGCTGGCGCGCCTGCCGCTGGACCCGCGGGTGGGCCGCATGATCCTGGAGGCGCGCCAGCGCGGCGCGCTGCGCGAGGTTCTAGTGATCGCCGCCGCGCTCAGCGTGCCCGACGTGCGCGACCGCCCGCTGGAGCAACAGGCGCAGGCCGACCAGGCGCACGCCAAGTTCGACGACGAGAAGAGCGAGTTTTCGGGCTACCTGCGGCTGTGGAAATGGCTGCACGACGCGCGCGGCGGTCAGGTGCTCAAGTCGCGCCGCGAGATGGCCGCCAGCGAAGGACGCGGCGCGGCCGGCAAACCCGCCCACCCGGCCGCGCTGCCGGCGGCGCAGCGGGCCGCGCTGGCGCTGGCGCAGGCACGCCAGACGCTATTGAAACAAGAGCTGCCGGCGCTCGCTAGGCAAGCGCCAGAGGCCGATTTGGCTCATGAACCGGCGACCCACAAGCTGAGCAACCGTCAGTGGGAAAGCCTGCTGCGCCAGAACTTCATCAGCGTGCGCCGTGTGCGCGAGTGGCGCGACATCCACACCCAACTGCACACGGTGGTGGCCGAGCATGGGTGGTTGGAAAACGTCGGCCGGACGCCGCCGGGCCGTCCCAAGGCGGCCGGGGCCCCCTCGGGGGGCAGCGCAGACGCGAAGCGCGAAGCGTGGGGGCCTGCATCTTCGGCCAGCTACGAGGCGCTGCACAAGTCGCTGCTGGCGGGCCTGCTGGGCAACGTCGGCTGCAAGCTGGAGGGCGATGACGCCCAAAGCGGCGAATACCTGGGCGCGCGCGGCATCAAGTTCCACCGCCATCCGGGCGCGCACCTGGCCAAGCGGCCCGGCAAGTGGATCGTCTGTGCCGAGCTGGTGGAGACCACGCGCCTGTTCGGCCGCGGCATCGCCGCCATCGAGCCGCAGTGGATGGAGGAGGTGGGCGGCCACCTGCTGAAGAAGCAGCTGCTCGAACCGCACTGGGAAAAGAAGGCGCAGGACGTGGTGGCGCTGGAGCGCGCCACGTTGTACGGCCTGCTGGTCTACGGCGGCCGGCGCAAGAGCTTTGGCACGGTCGATCCGCGGGCGGCGCGCGAGATTTTCATCCGCGAGGCGCTGGTGGGCGGCGAGTGGCCCGACGACTGGGCGCGCCGCCTGCCGTTTCTGCCCGCCAACGACCGGGCCGTCGCCAAGGTCGAGGAGCTGGAGCACAAGAGCCGGCGCCAGGACGTGCTGGTCGACGACGAGCTGATCTACGCCTTCTACGACAGCCAGATCCCGGCCGGCATCAGCAACGGGCGCGACTTCGAGCGCTGGTGGCGCGAGGCCAGCCGCGCCAACCCGAAGCTGCTGCACCTGACGCGCGAGGAGCTGATGCGCCACGAGGCGGCGGGCATCACCACCGCCGCCTTTCCCAAGATGGTGCGCCTGGGCGGCGTGGACTGCGCCGCCAGCTACCTGCACCAGCCGGGCGATGCGCGCGATGGCCTGACGGTGACGGTGCCGCTGTTCGTGCTCAACCAGGTGAGCGAGGCGCGCTGCGAATGGCTGGTGCCCGGCATGCTGAAAGACAAGATCCAGGCGCTGCTCAAGAGCCTGCCGCAAAAGCCGCGCAGCCGCTTCGTGCCGCTGCCCGCCAGCGCGCAGCATTTGGCCGAGCTGCTGGGCACGCCCGAGGCCTTCGGCCACGGCAGCCTGACCGAGGCCCTGCTGAAGCTGGTGCGCGAGGCCACCAGCCTGGACGTCAAGCGCACCGACTTCAAGCTCGACATGCTGCCCGCGCACCTGTTCATGAACTTCCGCGTGGTCGACGAGCACGGCCGCCAGCGCGGCATGGGGCGCCATCTGGCGGCGCTCAAGGCCGAGCTGGGTGGCGAGGCGCGCGGCGCCTTCCAGGCGCTGGCGGCGCTCAAGGGCGCGCTGCCGTCGGCCGACGCGGGCGCCACGCAGGAGTCTGGGTCGAATCAGGCTCCAGGGCAATCAGGACGTGCGCCAGCAGCTACTAAAACCGTAGTGACCGACGCCCCTTCGGCCGACACCCGCCACACCGGCTGGGACTTCGGCGAGCTGCCCGAGCTGATGGAAATCCGCCAGAAGGGGCAGGTGCTGGTGGGCTTTCCGGCGCTGATCGATGCCGGCGACGCCGTCACCATCGAGGTGTTCGACGAGCCCGGCCTCGCGGCCGCGCGCCACCGCCAGGGCCTGCGCCGGCTGTTCGCGCTGCAAATCCGCGACGCGCTGAAGTACCTGGAAAAGAACGTGCCCGAGCTGCAGAAAATGGCCGTGGCCTACATGCCTCTGGGCACCGCCGAGGAGCTGCGCCAGCAGATCATCGACGTGGCGCTGGAGCGCGCCTTCCTGGTCGAGCCGCTGCCCACCCGGGCCGACGAATTCCGCCAGCGCGTGGACGAGGGCCGCGCGCGCCTGACGCTGATCACCGGCGAGGTGGCGCGCCTGGCCGGCGCCATCCTGGCCGAATACGCCACGGCGGCGCGCAAGATCAAGGACACCCGGGGCGCGCCCGAGGCCACCCGCGACGCCGCCGAGCAGCTGCAGCGCCTGATGCCCAGGGACTTCATCGCCGCCACGCCCTGGCCGGCGCTGCAGCACTATGCGCGCTACCTGAAAGGCATCACCCTGCGCCTGGACAAACTGCGCGCCGACCCCGCGCGCGACGCCCAGCGCATGGCCGAGGTGCGCGCGCAGGACCAGCGCTACTGGCGCCTGGTCGCCGCCCGCAAGGGCCAGCCCGACACCCGCATGCAGGAGCTGCGCTGGCTGCTGGAGGAGCTGCGCGTGAGCTTCTTCGCCCAGGAACTGCGCACGCCGCAGCCGGTCAGCATCAAACGGCTGGACAAGGTGTGGGGGCAGCTGGGCTGAGCGCGGCGCGCGCCCGCTTCACAGCATGTGGGCCAGAAACGCCCGCGCCCGCTCGTGCCGCGGCTGGATGAAGAAGTCGCGCGCCGGCTGCTCCTCCACGATCTGGCCCTGGTCCATGAACACCACGCGGTGCGCCACCTCGCGCGCGAAGGCCATCTCGTGCGTCACCACCAGCATGGTCATGCGCTCGTCGGCCAGCTGACGCATGGTGCGCAGCACCTCGCCGGTCAGCTCGGGGTCGAGCGCGCTGGTGGGTTCGTCGAACAGCAGGATGTCGGGCTGCATGGCCAGCGCGCGGGCGATCGCCACGCGCTGCTTCTGCCCGCCCGACAGCCGGGCGGGGTAGACGTCGCGCTTGTCCGCCAGGCCCACCTTGGCCAACAGTGCCTCGGCGCGTGGCACCACATCGGCGCGCGACTGCTTGCGCACGGTGATGGGCGCCTCGATCAGGTTGCCCAGCACCGTCAGGTGCGGAAACAGGTTGAAGTGCTGGAACACCATGCCGGTGTGCTGGCAGATGCGCCGCACTTCGCTATCGGAAGGATAGCTGCTGGCGCCCGTTGCATCTGCGCTGGCGAGCTTCTGGCCGGCAATTTCGATGCTGCCGCGCTGCACGGTCTCCAGGTGGTTGAGGCAGCGCAGCAGGGTCGATTTGCCCGATCCCGACGGGCCCAGGATGGCCACCACCTCGCCACGCGCCACCGTCAGCGACACGCCGCGCAGCACGTGCAGCGCGCCAAAGTGCTTGTGCAGGCCAGTGGCGCGCACCATGGGCAGGTCGGCGTGGGCGGGTTCAGGCGACATGGGCGTTTTGTTGGCGTTCCAGCCGCTGGAACACCCAGGTCAGCACCAGCGTCATGAGCAGGTAGAACGCGGCGGCGACGATGAAGGGCGTGATGCTGAAGTCGCGCTGCACGATGCCGCGCGCGGCGCGCAGCAGGTCGTTGAGCGCCAGCACGTAGATGAGCGAGGTGTCCTTGACCAGGGTGATGGTCTCGTTGGCCAGCGGCGGCAGCGTGTTGCGCCACACCTGCGGCATGACGATGCGGCGCATGGTCTGCGGGTAGCTCATGCCCAGCGCCTTGGCGCCTTCGTACTGGCCGCGGTCGATCGACTGGATGCCGGCGCGCAGGATTTCGGCGAAGTAGGCGGCGTAGTTGAGCGTGAAGGCGACGACCGCGGCCGGATAGTCCGGCAGCCGCACGCCGATCACCGGCACGAAGGGCAGGGCGTAGTAGACGAACAGCAGCTGCAGCATCAGCGGCGTGCCGCGCATCAGCCAGATGAAGCCGCTGACCGCGTGGCGCAGCGCCGCGAAGCGCGACAGCCGCGCCAGCGCCAGCGCCAGCCCCAGCGGCAGCGACAGCGCCAGCGTGATGAAAAACAGCCCCAGCGTGACGCCCGCGCCGTCCAGCAGCGGGGGCAGGATGCGCAGCAGGTAGTCCATCACCGATGCGGGTGCGGTTTTGGGGGGTCAGGTGGTTGACCCGTAACGAGTCACGTGGCCGCGGAGCAGGCCATCCCAGCGGCAGCCGTGGCCGGGGTTTCCCTGGCCACAGGCTGCGCCCCCTTGAGGGGGGAGGCGCAACATCGCGCAGCGAGTGGAGCCACGGGGGTGTCTCATTTCAGGATGTTCTTGCCGAACCACTGCTCGGCGATCCGGGCGCCGCTGCCGTCCTGCTTCATGTCGGCCAGCGCCTTGTCGATGCGGGCGTGCAGCTCGGTGTCTTCCAGGCGCAGGCCGACGCCGTAGTCCTCGGTGCCGAAGTTGTCTTCCAGGACCACGTACTCGCCCGGCTTCTTGGCGGTGTAGTAGCGGCCCACCACCTCGTCCAGCACCACGGCGTCGACGCGGCCGGCGCTCAGGTCCATCAGGGCGGTGACGTTGTCGCCGTACTTCTTCAAGTCCTTGAAGCTCCTGGCGGTGGCCTCGTCCCTGGTGATGGCGTCGACGGCGCTGCTGCCGTCCTGCACGCCGATCAGCTTGCCGGCCATGTCGGCCTTGGTCTTGATGGACGAATCGCCCTTGACGACGATGATCTGGTGGTTTTCCATGTAGGGCGCGGTGAAGGCGATGTTCTTCTTGCGCTCCTCGGTGATGGTCAGGCCGTTCCACAGCGCGTCCACGCGCTTGCCCGTCAGCTCGGCCTCCTTGGCGTTCCAGTCGATGGGCTTGAACTCGACCTCGACGCCCAGGCGCTTGGCCGCTTCGCGCGCCAGGTCGATGTCGAAGCCGACCAGCTGGTTCTTGTCGTCGCGAAAGCCCATGGGCGGGAAGTTGTCGTCCAGGCCGATGACGATCTTGGCGGGCAGCGCCGGCGCGGCGGCCGCCGGGGGCGCGGCGGGCTCGGTGGCGGCCGGGGCCGGGGTCTCGGTCTTGCCGCAGCCCCACAGCAGGGCGGTGGCGGCGGCGCTGGCCAGCAGCAGGCGGCGGGACGGGGTCAGAAACGGGTTCATGGACAAGCTCGTTGAGAGGAATCGAAGGCCAGCGCGCCGTGGCACGCTGCGGGAAAACCCGTAATGGTAGCCGCCAGGCGACCGGGACCTTGCGCACCGCTCTGCGGTTTCAGCATGAAACAGGGCTTAAACCGCCGTCCAGCGTGCGCCAACAGCTATCAAATCAGGATCGATCAGGCTGGCTCCAGCACGTCCAGCAGCTCCTGCTCGATGGCCAGCTGGGTGCGCGCGTGCTGCAGTTGCGCGCCCTGCAGCAGAAAACTGTCTTCCACGCGCTCGCCCAGGGTGGTGATCTTGGCCAGCTCGACGTCGATCTGGTGCGCCGCCAGCACGCGCGCGATGCCGTAGAGCAGGCCCATGCGGTCGCTGGCGGTGACCGACAGCAGCCAGCGCTGGCCTTTCTCGTCGGGCCGCAGGTCGACGCGCGGCGCCACCGGAAAGCTGCGCACGCGGCGCGACAGCCGGCCCAGGCGCGGCGCCGGCAGCGCGCCCTGGCTGTCGATGGCGGGCGGCAGCTCGGCGTGCACGGCGTCGATGAATTCCGTGTAGTCCTCCGGTGCCTCGGGGCGCACGATCTGGAAGGTGTCCAGCGCCCAGCCGTCGCGCGTGGTGTGGATCTTGGCGTCCAGGATGGAATAGCCACTGCGCTCGAACCAGCCGCAGATGCGCGCGAACAGGTCGGCGCGGTCGCTGGCGTGCACCAGCACCTGCAGGCCTTCGCCCACCGGCGACAGGCGCGCGCGCACCGTGGTGTGCAGGTGTTCCGGGGCGTTGCGCGGCTCCGGGTGTGCGCCGGAAGCTTCGTTTTCGATAGCGTTCGAGGGGGACAGCTCACGCGCGTGCCAGGCAATGTCGCCGGCGTCGTGGCGCATGAAGTAGCTCACCTGCAGCTGCTCCCACAGCGGTGGCGGCAGCGCGCGCGGGCCGCCGGCGGGCGTGAGCTCGCGCAGCGCCTGGCGCTTGCGTGCCTCGATCACGGCGTCGGCGTCGGGCGCGCGCCCGCCCAGGCTGCGCACCGTCAGGCGGTACAGGTCTTCCAGCAGCTTGCCCTTCCAGGCGTTCCACACCTTGGGGCTGGTGCCGCGCAGGTCGGCCACCGTCAGCAGGTACAGCGCGGTCAGCTGGCGCTCGTTGCCGACCTGGCGCGCGAAGGCGGCGATCACCTCGGGCTCGCTCAGATCCTCGTTCTGCGCGATGCGGCTCATGCTCAGGTGCTCGCGCACCAGGAACTCCAGCAGATCGGCGTCGGCGCCGCGCACGCCGTGGTCGGCGCAAAAGCGCCGCACCTCGCGCGCGCCCAGGCGCGAATGATCGCCCCCGCGGCCCTTGGCGATGTCGTGAAACAGCGCCGCCACGTAGAGCAGCCAGGGCTTGTCCCAGCCAGCGGCCAGCTGCGAGCAGAACGGGTATTCGTGCGCGTGCTCGGCCATGAAGAAGCGCCGCACGTTGCGCAGCACCATCAGGATGTGCTGGTCCACCGTGTAGACGTGGAACAGGTCGTGCTGCATCTGCCCGACGATGCGCCGGAACACCCACAGCGTGCGCCCCAGCACCGAGGTCTGGTTCATCAGCCGCAGGGCGTGGGTGATGCCCTGCGGCTGCTGCAGGATGGCCAGGAAGGTCCGGCGGTTGACCGGGTCGGCGCGGAAGGCGTGGTTCATCACGCCGCGCGCGTTGTACAGCGCGCGCAGGGTGCGCGCCGACAGGCCCTTGACGCCGGGCGTCTGGGTGTAGAGCAAAAAGGTTTCCAGCACCGCGTGCGGCTGGCGCTGGTACAGCTCGTCGCTGGCCACCTCGATCAGGCCGTCGCGGTCGAAGAAGCGCTCGTTGATGCGCCGCAGCGCCGGCGCCGGCTCACCGTGGGCGGCGCGCAGGTGCTCTTCGAGGTTCTGCAGCAGGATCTGGTTGAGCTGGGTCACCGCCTTGGCGGCCCAGTAGTAGCGGCGCATCAGCACCTCGCTGGCGCGCAGCAGCACGCGGCCGTCAGCGGCCACGCGGTGCCGCAGGCCGAAGGATTCGGCCACCGCGTTCTGCAGGTCGAACACCAGCCGGTCCTCGCGCCGGCCGGCCACCAGGTGCAGGCGGCAGCGGATGGCCGACAGCAGCGCTTCGTTGTGGCGCAGCTGGCGCAGCTCGTGCGCGGTCACCAGGCCGGCGCGGTGCAGGTCGTCCCAGCGCCCGCCGATGCCGGCGGCGCGCGCCGTCCACAGGATGATCTGCAGGTCGCGCAGCCCGCCGGGCGATTCCTTGCAGTTGGGCTCCAGCGCGTAGGGCGTGTCCTCGTACTTGACGTGGCGCTGGCGCAGCTCCAGCCGCTTGGCGCTGAAGAAGTCCAGCGCGTTGAGCGCCGCCTGGTGGCGCTGGCGAAACGCGTCGAACAGTGCGCGGCTGCCGGCCACGCGGCGCGCCTCCAGCAGGGCGGTCTGCACCGTCACGTCGTCGGCGCCGGCCCGCAGGCAGTCGTCGATGCCGCGCACGGCCGAGCCGATTTCCAGTCCGGCGTCCCAGCAGCCGGTGATGAAGCCCTCGATGCGCTCGCGCAGCGCCGCGTCCTGCGCCGGATCGCAGCCTTCGGGCAGCAGCAGCAGCACGTCGACGTCGGAATGGGGGAACAGCTCGCCGCGCCCGTAGCCGCCCACCGCCAGCAGGGCCAGCCGGTCGTCGAAGCCGCGCTGTGTCCACAGCGCGCGCAGGGCGTCGTCGGCCAGCGCGGTCAGGCGCGTGAGGGCCGCGCGCACGCCGCGCGTGCCCGGGCCGCTGGCGCGCAGCGCGTCCAGCAGTGCCTTCTTGCGCGCGCGATAGTCGCCCGGCGGCGCCTCGGCGGGGGTGGCGGCCGCGCTGTGGGGCATGGCGGGTGGGGCGCCGTCAGGCCGCGGCGTGCGCCACGCCCTGCACGAAGTCGGGGATCGCCGGCGCGCCGGCCGACAGCGTCAGCACCTCGTAGCCGGTGGGCGTGACCAGCACCGTGTGCTCCCACTGCGCCGACAGGCTGCGGTCCTTGGTGACGATGGTCCAGCCATCGGGCATTTCCTTGATGTCGCGCCGGCCGATGTTGACCATGGGCTCGACGGTGAAGATCATGCCCGGCTCCAGCTCCACACCGGTGCCGGGGCGGCCGTAGTGCAGCACCTGCGGCTCTTCGTGGAAGTTCTGGCCGATGCCGTGGCCGCAGAACTCGCGCACCACCGACAGGCCCTGGCCTTCGACGAATTTCTGGATCGCGTGGCCGATGTCGCCCAGGCGCGCGCCGGGGCGCACCTGGTCGATGCCCAGCCACATGGCCTGGTAGGTCAGCGCGCACAGGCGCCTGGCGGCGATCGAGCAGTCGCCGATCTCGAACATGCGGCTGGTGTCGCCGTACCAGCCGTCGGGGGTGATCACGGTGACGTCGACGTTGACGATGTCGCCCTTTTTCAACGGCTTGTCGGCCGGGATACCGTGGCACACCACCTGGTTGACCGAGGTGCACAGGTGCGCGGGGTAGGGCGGATAGCCGGGCGGCTGGTAGCCGATGGTGGCCGAGCGCGTGCCCTGGGCGGCCATGGCCTGGGCGGCCAGGCGGTCGATCTCCAGCGTGGTGATGCCCGGCTGGATGTGCGGCGTCAGGCTGTCCAGCACTTCGGCGGCCAGGCGGCAGGCTTCGCGCATGGCGGCGATGCCGGCTTCGTCTTTGATGGTGATTGGCATGGGGGCAAATTATTCCAGAGGCACGCCGATTGCGCCTGGGGCACCGGGCGTGGCACGGGGCGACGGCTAAAATCAACCGCTTCGCGTCCGGCCCCAGTCAGCGGCCGGCCACCCGACCCGGCGCTACGCGCTACCGCCCCCATCCAGGCCACCCGACGTGACCCCGCATATCCACTTCTTCGACGGCGGCAACGCCCTCAGCGACTTTCGCGTTCGCCAGCTGCTGCCGCGCCTGCAGGCGGTGGTGCCGGCGGTGGAGCGCATCGCCGCGCGCCACGTGCACCTGGCCGGCTTCGATGTGCCGCCCGCCGCCGCCGAGCTGGAGCGCCTGGCGGCGCTGCTGGACACCGGCGAGCCGCCGGCGCCGGCGCTGCCCGAGGACGCGCTGTTTGTCGTCACGCCGCGCCTGGGCACCGTGTCGCCCTGGGCCAGCAAGGCGAGCGACATCGCGCGCAACTGCGGCATGGCGCTGCACCGGCTGGAGCGCATCGTCGAGTATCGGATCGGGTTGAAGCCCGCGCTGATCAAGCGCAAACAGCTATCGGAAGAAGAGCGCACGGCGATCGCCGCGCTGCTGCACGACCGCATGACCGAAAGCGTGCTGCAAAGCCGCGAGGCGGCGCGCGCGCTGTTTTCCACCCTCACGCCCGAGCCGCTGGCGCATGTGGACGTGCTGGCCGGCGGCCAGGCCGCGCTGGAAAAGGCCAACACGGACTGGGGCCTGGCGCTGGCGAGCGACGAGATCGACTACCTGCTGGACGCCTTCACCCGCCTGGGCCGCAACCCGACCGACGTCGAGCTGATGATGTTCGCCCAGGCCAACAGCGAGCATTGCCGGCACAAGATCTTCAACGCCGACTGGCGCATCGACGGCGTGGCGCAGGACAAGAGCCTGTTTGCCATGATCCGCCACACCCACCAGCAAAACCCGCGGCACACGGTCGTCGCCTACAGCGACAACGCCGCCGTGATGGAAGGCGGCGAGGTCGAGGCTTTTCAGGTCAAATCGCCCTTCGACGCCGACGCAGACAGCGCCAGGAGCTATCAAAAACAGAGTCAGCTGCGCCATGTGCTGATGAAGGTGGAGACGCACAACCACCCCACGGCGATCAGCCCCTTCCCGGGCGCCAGTACCGGAGCGGGCGGCGAGATCCGCGACGAAGGCGCCACCGGCCGTGGCGCGCAGCCCAAGGCCGGCCTGACGGGCTTCACGGTCAGCAAACTGTGGGACAGCCCGCATGGCCGGCCCGCGCACATGGCCAGCGCGCTGCAGATCATGACCGAGGGGCCGCTGGGCGGTGCGGCCTTCAACAACGAGTTCGGCCGGCCGAACCTGCTGGGCTACTTTCGCGAATACGAGCTCAGCGTGGGCGCGCCCGGCCACGAGGTGCTGCGCGGCTACCACAAGCCGATCATGATCGCCGGCGGCCTGGGGCAGATCGACGCCCGGCTGACGCACAAGATCGAATTTCCTGCCGGCAGCCTGCTGATCCAGCTGGGCGGGCCCGGCATGCGCATCGGCATGGGCGGCGGCGCGGCCTCGTCGCTGGCCAGCGGCGCCAACGCGGCGCAGCTCGACTTTGATTCGGTGCAGCGCGGCAACCCCGAGATCCAGCGCCGCGCCCAGGAGGTCATCACCCAGTGCCAGGCCCTGGGCACGGACAACCCCATCCTGGCCATCCACGACGTGGGCGCGGGCGGGCTGTCCAACGCCTTCCCCGAGCTGGTCAACGACGCCGGGCGCGGCGCGCGCTTCGATTTGCGCGCCGTGCCGCTGGAAGAAAGCGGCCTAGCGCCCAAGGAAATCTGGTGCAACGAAAGCCAGGAGCGCTATGTGCTGGCCATCGCGCCCGAATCGCTGCCGCTGCTGCAGCAGCTGTGCGCGCGCGAGCGCTGCCCGTTCGCCGTGGTCGGGGTGGCCACCGATGCGCGCCAGCTGCTCCTGCATGACGCCGACGCCCCCGCGTCGGCGCAGCCGGTCGACATGCCGATGGACGTGCTGCTGGGCAAGCCGCCCAAAATGCAACGCGACGTGCAAAGCGTGCAGCGCCAATTCACGCCCCTGCAGCTGGACGACGTGAAACTGCAGGACGCGGTGATCCAGGTGCTGAGCCACCCCACGGTGGCCAGCAAGCGCTTTCTGGTCACCATCGGCGACCGCACCGTGGGCGGCCTGACGCACCGCGACCCCATGGTCGGCCCCTGGCAGGTGCCGGTGGCCGACTGCGCCGTCACCCTGGCCGACTACCGCGGCTTTGCCGGCGAGGCCATGAGCATGGGCGAGCGCACGCCGCTGGCCGCGCTGCACGCGCCGGCCTCGGGCCGCATGGCGGTGGCCGAGGCCATCACCAACCTGCTGGCCGCGCCCATCGAGCTGGCGCGCGTCAAGCTGTCGGCCAACTGGATGGCCGCCTGCGGCGAACCGGGCGAGGACGCCGAGCTGTACGCCACCGTGCGCGCCGTTGGGCTGGAGCTGTGCCCGCGGCTGGGCATCGCCATCCCGGTGGGCAAGGACAGCCTGTCGATGCGCACGCAGTGGACCGACGGGCAGGGCGCCGCGCGCAAGGTGGTGTCGCCCGTCAGCCTGATCGCCACCGCCTTTGCCAGCGTGGCCGACGTGCGCGGCACGCTCACGCCCCAGCTCGACCGCGATGAGGCCGACACCACCCTGATCCTGATCGACCTGGGCCATGGCCGCCACCGCCTGGCCGGCAGCATCCTGGCGCAGGCGCTGGGCCAGAGCGGCTGCCCGCAGGCCGACGGCGTGCCCGACCTGCATGACCCGCAAGACCTGATCGCCCTGGTGGCGGCCGTCAACCAGCTGCGCGCCGAAGGAAAAATCCTCGCCTACCACGACCGCAGCGACGGCGGCCTGCTGGCCTGCGTGGCCGAGATGGCGTTTGCCGGTCAGGTCGGCGTGGCGCTGAACGTCGACCTGCTGGTCAACGAGGGCGACGGCATCAGCGACAGCCGCATGGAGTCGGGCGAGGGCAAGGACTGGGCGCGCCAGGTCAGCGGCCGGCGCGAGTGGCTCACCCTCAAGGCGCTGTTCGCCGAGGAGCTGGGCGTGGTGCTGCAGGTGCGCACCGCCGAGCGCGACGCCGCACTGCAAGTGCTGCGCGCCCACGGCCTGGCGCGGCTGAGCCACGTCATCGGCAAGACCCGGCCCGATGCCTCGCCCATCGACAAGGGCAAGGGCTGCCTGAGCGTGTGGCGCGACACCAGGGAGGTGTTTTCCGCCAGCCTGCACGACCTCCAGCAGGTGTGGGACAGCGTCAGCTGGAAGATCGCCCGCGAGCGCGACCACCCCGATTGCGCCGATGCCGAACACGCCGCCGCCGGCGCGCCGGGCGATCCGGGCCTGCACGTGGCCCTGTCCGATGAATTCAAACAAAAACTGGCCCTGACGCAGACGCAGCAAGCGCCAGCAGCTACCAAAAACATAGTTATCGGCGGTGCTCGGCCCCGGGTCGCCGTGCTGCGCGAGCAGGGCGTCAACTCGCACGTCGAGATGGCCTATGCCTTCACCGAGGCCGGCTTCGACGCCTTCGACGTCCACATGACCGACCTGCAGAGCGGGCGCGCGCGCCTGTCGGACTTCCGCGGCCTGGTGGTGTGCGGCGGCTTCAGCTACGGCGACACGCTGGGCGCGGGCGTCGGCTGGGCGCGCTCGATCACCTTCAACCCGGCGCTGTCGGCGCAGTTCCAGGGTTTCTTCGGGCGGCCCGACACCTTTGCCCTGGGCGTGTGCAACGGCTGCCAGATGTTCGCCGAACTGGCCGGCATCATCCCCGGCGCCGAGCACTGGCCGCGCTTCACCACCAACCGCAGCGAGCGCTTCGAGGCGCGGCTGTCGCTGGTCGAGGTGCTGGACAGCCCCAGCATCCTGCTGGCCGGCATGGCCGGCAGCCGGCTGCCGATCGCGGTCTCGCACGGCGAGGGTTTTGCCAACTTCAGCCAGCGCGGCGACGCAGGGCAGGTGCTGGCCGCGATGCGCTTCGTCGACCACCACGGCCAGC
>MKTG01000085.1:0-3696 GCA_001897615.1 Burkholderiales bacterium 68-10 | reverse complement strand
GTTTCGCAACATCCAGATGAGCTGGACCGACGGCGATCCGTCGGCCTTCAGCCCCTGGATGCAGATCTGGCGCAACGCGCGGCGCTGGGTGGGGTGAGGGCCGCTGCGTCCAGATTCAATCTGGTCGGGCTACCCACCCCGAAGCGCTCGATGCGATTGCGCAGGAAATGGGCGCAGCGTGGGTGCTGTTCGGCAAGGAAGTGGACGGCCTGCGCTTTGCTACCGGCACCCTGGCCAACCTGCACGCGCTGGCTTTTGACCAGCCATTTGGTGCGCTGTTTCCGTAAGATGGGGGCAGTATCGCTAGCCGTTTGGGCGCTGCCGATCGCCTGATGATATTTGCCAAATCGTTGCCGCTGGGGTCTTTGGGTCAACCTGTGGAACAGCTTGCATTGCGGCACCACCAGGTACCACCGGGCTTGCACGCAGATGCGTAACCCAAAGAAGTGTTGCCGCTGGCGGATGGTGAAGGCCCGGGTTTCAGTTTTCGTCTCGGTGCTGCACGCTACCGCTACAGCCGCTTCGGCGTGGAGCGGCTGCCTTCCTGAGCATTCAGGACTGGGTTTCGCTGTCAGGTAGTGGCCGCAACGCCGTCAGTTGCGTCTGCAATTGCGGCAATGCCGTCTGCACGGTTTCCCACACCACCTCCAGGTTGATGTCGAAATACCCGTGCGCAATGCGGTTGCGCATGCCGCGCATGCTGCGCCACGGCACATCGGCATGTGCCTGGACAAACGCCGGGTAGCCATCCATTGCTTTGGTCGCGGCCTCGCCCACGATGATGAGGCTCATGATGACCGCCTGCTGGGTACGCTTGTCACCCAGAAATTCGCCCTGCGTCATGCCTTGTACAAAGGCGCAGGCATCGGCTGCGGCCTGCTGCATGTGGTCAAGGTAGCCCGCCAGCCGGTTCTCATTCATAGCGGCTGGGCCTCGGCAAGCACCTGGGCGCGGAACTTGGGAGGCAGATCGGCGGGTGTGCGCACATCGATCTGGACACCAAGCAGAGTCTCCAGCTCATCTTGCAGTCCACCCAGATCAAACAGCGTGGTGCCGGGCAAAGCGTCTACCAGCAGATCGAGGTCGCTGCCCTCTTGGTCGGTGCCGTGCAGGACGGAGCCAAAGACGCGCGGGTTCACCGTCCGAAAGCGCTCCACGGCTTCGCGTATGGCATGGCGCTGCTGCTGGAGCACGACGGAGGGGCGCATGGGGCATCCTTTCACTTGGCTGATGATCGCGATTGTCGAAGCTTGGCCAGGAAAATGCCAGAACCACCTGCGGATATCCTACGGGCTGCTATTACAAAAGGGAGGACTGTATGCCGCCGTCCTATAGGCCCGAGAAATCCCGCTACACGAACATCTGAGCGGTGGTTGCCCCGCGCGAGCGGGGATACGATAGCCCGCGCCGCGTTGCCGCTTTGGCCCGCGCACCAAGGAGCCTGCCCATGCGCCGTACTGTTCTGAAGACCCTGCTGGCCGCGCCGGCCGCCCTCGTTCTCGCGCTGGCGTCGTCGGTGGTCCTGGCGCAGGCTCCGTCCAAGCCGGTGCGGCTGGTGGTGCCGGCGCCGGCGGGCGATGGCTCGGACGTGCTGGCGCGCGCCATCGCGCAGGAGATGTCGGCCGGCCTGGGGCAGCCCGTGCTGATCGAGAACCGGCCCGGCGCCGGCGGCAGCATCGCCTCGGACATGGTGGCCAAGGCCGCGCCCGACGGCCACACCCTCATCCTGGGCAATGGCAGCTCGCACGGCGTCACGCCCAGCCTGTATCCCAGGCTGCCCTACGACACGCTGAAGGACTTTGCGCCGATCACCCTGGTGGCGACGGCGCCCAACGTGCTGGTGGTCAGCGCCAGCCTGCCGGTGGGCAATGTGCGCGAGTTCATCGCCCATGCCAAGGCGCGGCCGGGCCAGCTGCACATCGCCTCGGGTGGCAACGGCAGCCTGTCGCACCTGTCGGCCGAGCTGTTCAAGAGCATGGCGGGCGTCGATCTGGTGCATGTGCCCTACAAGGGCGCCGCGCCCGGCCTGACCGACCTGGCCGCTGGCCAGGTGGCGGCGATGATCATCAACATTCCGTCGGCGCAGGGCCTGCTCAAGTCGGGTCGGCTGAAGGCGCTGGCGACCACCGGCCAGCAGCGTGCCGCGGCCCTGCCCGAGGTGCCGACACTGGACGAATCGGGCCTGAAGGGCTACGAAACCACGTCCTGGTTCGCCCTGCTGGCGCCGGCGCGCACGCCGGCCGCGGCCATCGACCGGCTGCAGGGCGAAACCGCCAAGGCGCTGGCGACACCCGCCGTGCGCGAACGCCTGGCGACCATGGGGTTGACGCCGGTGGGCAACACGCCGGCGCAGTTCGACGCCTTCATGCGCGCCGAGATCGCCAAGTACGCCAAGGTGATCAAGGATGCGGGGGTGAAGATCGACTGAACCGGGTCGTTCAAGCGGGCGCCCCGCGGCGCCGGCTGGGGTTGCAATGGCCACCGCCGGGACCGGCACGTTGCCACATGTAATACAGTCGCCGTTTTGTTGTACCCACAGGAGACTTGGCATGCGCCGTACCGTTTTGAAGACCCTGCTGGCCGCGCCGGCCGCCATCGCGCTGCCGCGCCTGGCCTTTGCCCAGGGCAAGCCCGAAAAAAGCAAGCTGACCATCGCGGTCGGCGGCAAGAACCTGTTTTATTACCTGCCGTTGACCATTGCCGAGCAACTGGGGTACTTCAAGGACGAGGGCCTGCAGGTGGAAATTCCCGACTTCGCCGGCGGCGCCAAGGCGCTGCAGGCGTTGGTGGGCGGCAGCGCCGACGTGGTGTCGGGCGCGTACGAGCACACCATCAACATGCAGGCCAAGAACCAGCCCATCATGTCGGTGGTGCTGCAGGGTCGCGCGCCGCAGATCGTGATGGCGGTGTCGACCAAGACCATGCCGGGCTACAAGTCGATCGCCGACCTCAAGGGCAAGAAGATCGGCGTGACGGCGCCGGGTTCGTCCACCGCCATGATGGCCAGCTACGTGCTGGCCAAGGCGGGCCTGAAGGCCAGCGACGTGTCCTTCATCGGCGTGGGCGCGTCCAGCGGCGCCATCGCCGCCGTCAAGTCGGGCCAGGTCGATGCCATCGCCAACCTCGACCCGGTGATCACCATGCTGCAGCGCGACAACCTGATCAAGGTGGTGGCCGACACGCGCACGCTCAAGGACACGCAGGCCGTCTATGGCGGCCCGATGCCCGCCGCCTGCCTGTACACGCCAGTCAAGTTCGTGCAGGACAACCCGGGCACCACGCAGGCGCTGGCCAATGCCATGGTGCGGGCGCTGCGCTGGCTGCAGAAGGCGGGGCCGTCGGACATCGTCAAGACCGTGCCGGATTCGTACCTGCTGGGCGATCGCGCGCTGTACCTGGCGGCGTGGGAGCGCGTGCGCGAGGCCATCTCGCCCGACGGCCTGATGCCCGAGGCCGGCCCGGCCACCGCGCTGCGCATGCTGCAAACCTTCGAGGACAGCCTGAAGGACAAGCCCATCGACCTGGGCAAGACCTACACCAACAACTTCGCCAGGAAGGCCGCCGCCAAGTACGGCTGAGCCCCGGGACCGCTTGGCGCACCCGCCGCACGGCGCGCTGGTGCGGTATGTTTTTGATAGCTGCTGACGCTCGACCTGTCTGGGTTTGAGGCTAATTTTGCTTATGAATTCTTCTTCA
>MKTG01000084.1:11783-37353 GCA_001897615.1 Burkholderiales bacterium 68-10 | reverse complement strand
GATCCAGCAGCGCCGGGCCGGCGTCGGCCAGGGTGCGGCAGCCGGTCAGGGCCATGGCCATTTCCAGCTCGTCGCGCAGCAGGCGCAGCATCTGCGCCACGCCCAGCGCGCCGCCGGCGGCCAGGGCGTGCAGGGCCGGCCGGCCGACCAGCACCGCGCGGGCGCCCAGGGCGACGGCCTTGAGCACGTCGGTGCCGCGCCGGATGCCGCCGTCGACGACCAGCGGCAGCGCGTCCTGCACCGCCTCGCGCACCCGCGGCAGGGCGTCGGCGGTGGCGGGCGCGGTGTCCAGCGTGCGCCCGCCGTGGTTGCTGACGATCAGTCCGGCCACGCCCAGCGCCAGCGCCTGGCGCGCGTCCTGCGGGTGCAGCACGCCCTTGAGCCACACCGGCAGGCGCGTGCAGCCCCGCAGCCAGGCGACGTCGTCCCAGCTCGGGGCGTGGGCCGGCAGGCCGGCGCAGTAGGTGCCGGCGGCCGGCGGCGCCGCCGGCGCGTCCCGCAGGTGGACGGCACGCACGCCGGGCGGCGGCGTGAGGCCGGCGCGCCGCTCGCGGTCGCGCACGCCCTGCACGGGGGCGTCGGCGGTCAGCACGATGGCCTCGTAGCCGGCGGCTTCGGCGCGCTGCACCAGCGCGCGGTTGAAGCCGCGGTCGGCCTGCCAGTAGAGCTGGAACCACAGCGGCCCGCGCCCGGGATCGCCCCGCACCGCCTGGGCCACCGCCTCCAGCGGCGTGCTGGACTGGGTGCTGAGCACGTAGCCCGCGCCCTGGGCGGCGGCGGCCAGGGCGCTGGCCAGCTCGCCCTCGGGGTGGGCCAACTGCTGCAGCGCCACCGGCGCCAGCAGGATCGGGTGGGCCAGCGCGTGCCCGGCCAGCGTGGTGCGCGTGTGGCCGCCGGCCAGCGGGCGCAGCACGCGCGGCCACAGCGGCAGGCGCTGCCAGGCGCTCAGGTTGGCGCGCAGCGTCAGCTCGTCGGCCGCGCCGCCGCACAGGTAGGCCCAGACGGCCGGCTCCAGCAGGCGCTCGGCCTGGGCGGCCTGATCGGCCAGGGTGAGGGGCGGGGTGGACATGGCGGGGTGCTTCAAAAAATATAGCTGGTGGCGCTTGCCAGTCAAGCGCTAAAGCCTGTTTTTATCATGCTCGGCTGGCGCGGCTGCCCGGCCATCCGCAGCCGCTACCATTGGCGCCCAGGTGTTTGCAGCAGGAGGAAATCGTCATGCCGGTGGTGGTCATCGCCAATCCCAAGGGCGGCGTGGGCAAGTCCACGCTGGCCAGCAACGTCGCCGGCTACTGGGCCAGCCGCGGCCATGCCGTGATGCTGGGCGACGTCGACCGCCAGCAGTCGGCGCGCCTGTGGCTGAGCCTGCGCCCCGAGGCGGCCGCGCCCATCGCCACCTGGGACGTGCTGCGCGACTTCGTGGTGCGCCCGCCGCGCGGCACCACCCACGTGGTGCTGGACACGCCCGCCGGCCTGCACGGCAGCAAGCTGACCGAGCTGCTGCGCATCGCCGACAAGGTTCTGGTGCCGCTGCAGCCCAGCATCTTCGACATCTACGCCACGCGCGAATTCATCGACGAGCTGATGGGCGCGCGCGGGACGCGCCGCGGCGAGGTGGGCCTGGTGGGCATGCGGGTGGACGAGCGCACCCTGGCCGCCGAGCAGCTGCGCCAGTTCACCGACGGCCTGGGCCTGCCGGTGCTGGGCCTGCTGCGACCGACACAGAACTACGTGCACCTGGCCGCGCGCGGGCTGACGCTGTTCGACATCGCGCCCGGCCGCGTGGCGCGCGACCTGGAGCAGTGGCAGGGCCTCTGCCAGTGGCTCGACCGGTCGCCCGCTTGACAGCGGACGCCGCCGCGGCGCGTTACAGTCGCCGCCCATGAGCAAGACCTTCGACACCCTGGCCGAGCTGGCCGCCTGCGTCGGCCAGGAAGTGGCCGTCACCGACTGGTTCACGGTGACGCAGCAGCACATCGACCAGTTCGCCGCCGCCACGGGTGACCACCAGTGGATCCACGTCGATCCCGAGCGCGCCAAGGCCGGCCCCTTCGGCGCCACCATCGCGCATGGCTACCTGACGCTGTCGATGCTGGCGGGCTTCCTGGGCGGCGTGGTGCAGGTGCGCGACGTGCGCATGGGCGTCAACTACGGACTGAACAAGGTGCGCTTCATGGCCCCGGTGCCGGTGGGCAGCCGCCTGCGCGCGCGCCAGACGCTGCTGGGCGCCCAGCCGCTGGAAGGCGGCATGCAGCTGGCCTGGCGCACCACCGTCGAGCGCGAAGGCGCCGACAAGCCGGTCTGCGTGGCCGAGCCGCTGGCCCAGTACTTCATCTGAATCGCGCATTCGGCGTGCCGCGCGGGCGGTCGCTCTGTTAGCATGGGTTTTTGCCTGCAAGGAGAAGTCTCATGTCCCACAGCGCTGACCTGATCGAATCCGTCGTCGAGAGCAAGGACCAGCTGGTGTCCAACCTGCGCCGCGTGGTGTCGGATACCGAAGACCTGCTGGCCGCCACCGCCGGCCAGACCGACTCCAAGATCACCGAGCTGCGTGCCCGGGCGCGCGAAAACCTGCTCGTCGCGCGCGAAAAACTGGCCGACGCCGACGCCCTGGTGCGCGCGCGCGCCCGTCAGGCCGCCGCCGCCACCGACGACTACGTGCACGACAACCCCTGGTCGTCCATCGGCGCCGCCGCCGCGCTGGGCATCCTGATCGGCGTGCTGCTGGGCCGTCGCTGAAGCCGGCGCGCGCCCCCGTCGGCACCCCGCCGCCATGAGCCCGCCCGCCAGCGACGCCGGCACCGCCGCGCGCCTGCGCGCCCTGCTCGCCGACGTGGTCGAGCTGGTGCAGGTGCGGCTGGAGCTGTTCACCGTCGAGGCCCGCCAGGAGCTGGCGCGGCTGGCCCACGTGGCCGCGCTGGGCGCGCTGGCGGTGGTGCTGCTGAGCTTCGGGCTGATCTTCCTGGCGCTGTTTCTGACCGTGCTGCTGTGGGACAGCCAGCGCCTGCTGGCGCTGGGCATCTTCACCACGCTGTTTCTGGGTGGCGGCGCGGGCCTGGTGCTGTGGGTGCGCCAGCAGGCGCGCCAGGGGCTGCGGATGTTCGCCGCCACGCGCGACGAACTGCTGCGCGACCAGCAGCGGCTGCGCGAGCCATGAACCGCGGCGCGAGCGAGGACCTGCTGGCGCGGCGCGAGCAGCTGCGCCTGCGCTCGGCCCAGCTGCGCGAGCAGATCGCCACCCGCACCCAGGTGCTGCAACCGGTGTTTCGCGCCACCGACCGCGTGCGCGGCGGCGTGCGCGGCGTGCAGCAGGTGCGCCAGGGCCGCGCGCCCTACGTGCTGGGGCTGCTGGCGCTGTCGGCGCTGGCCGGCGCGCTGCTGGTGCGCCCGCGCGTGGCCACCAGCCTGGCGCTGCGCGCCTGGTCCGGCTGGCAGATGTACCGCCGCGCGCGGCCGGTGGTGGAGCGCGTGCTGCGCCAGTGGCGCTGAACGCGCTGCCGCGGCGCACAGGTCAAACCATGTCCCCGCACCCGTCCGTCGGCCGGCGCAGCTTCAAGATCCCCGAATCGGTGCTGGTGGTGGTGCACACGCCGGCGCTGGACGTGCTGCTGATCCGGCGCGCCGATGTGCGCCAGGGCGAGTTCTGGCAGTCCGTCACCGGCAGCAAGGATGGCGTCGACGAGGCGCTGGCGCACACCGCGGCACGCGAAGTAGGCGAGGAGACCGGCATCGACGCGCGCGCCCCGGGCTGCCTGCTGAGCGACTGGCGGATCGAGAACGTGTACGAGATCTACCCGCGCTGGCGCCACCGCTACGCCCCCGGCGTGACGCACAACCGCGAGCACGTGTTCGGCCTGCGCGTGCCCGAGGGCGCGGCCGTGCGGCTGAACCCGCGCGAGCACGACGCCTTCGTCTGGCTGCCCTGGCGCGCCGCGGCCGACCGCTGCTTTTCGCCCACCAACGCCGAGGCCTGCCTGCTGCTGCCGCGCCTTGCCGGGGTCGTGCCGTGAGCCGCGACTCGACGTTCGGCGGCCCGCACCCCATCCTGCGCGTGGCCACCTACAACATCCACAAGGGCGTGCAGGGCCTGGGGCCGGCACGCCGGCTGGAGATCCACAACCTGGCGCTGGCCATCGAGACGCTGGACGCCGACATCGTCTGCCTGCAGGAAGTGCGCGCCATGAACCGCAAGGAGGCCAGCTACTTCACCGGCTGGCCCGAGCTGCCGCAGGCCGAATTCCTGGCGCCCGAGGGCTACGAGGCGGTCTACCGCACCAACGCCGTCACGCGCCACGGCGAGCACGGCAACGCGCTGCTGTCGCGCTGGCCCATCATCCACGAGCGCCACGAGGACATGTCCGACCACCGTTTCGAGCAGCGCGGCCTGCTGCACGCCGAGTTGCTGGTGGCTGGCGTCAGCGTGCACGCCATCGTGGTGCACTTCGGCCTGATCCCGGCCAGCCGCATCCGCCAGACGGCGCGGCTGAAGGCCTACATCGCGCGCGAGGTGCCGCGCGGCGCGCCGCTGCTGGTGGCGGGCGACTTCAACGACTGGGGCACGCGCGTGCGCCGCCTGCTGCGCATGGACGCGCTGGATACCTTCCAGGGGCCGCGCACGCTGACCTACCCGTCGCGCTACCCGGTGGCGCAGCTCGACCACATCTACGCCCGTGGCCTCGACCCGCTGAGCCTGGCGGCACCGCGCGGGCGGGTGTGGAGCCGCATGTCGGACCACCTGCCGCTGATCGCCGAGTTCCGCATGCCACGCGTGAATGCTACTTAAAAGATAGCTTTTGGCGCTCGCCAGTATTGCGCAAACCCCTATTTTCATCGCCATCCCCATTGCTGCTACCATCGTTGCGCCCATGAAAGCCCAACCCGAATTCCCCACCCCCAGCGGTGCCGACGACGACCACGGCACGCCGGTGTCGGTGCGCATCCGCGAGCGCCTGCAGGCGGCGCGCCGGCGCTACCACGCCAACGACAACATCGCCGACTGCATCCGGCCCGGCGAGCTGGAGCAACTGCTCGACGAGGTCACCGCCCGGATGGAGGGCGTGCTCGACAGCCTGGTGATCGACACCGAGGGCGACCACAACACGCGCGACACCGCGCGCCGCGTGGCCAAGCTGTACGTCAGCGAGGTGTTCAAGGGCCGCTACGTCCAGCCGCCGCCCATCACCGAGTTTCCCAACGCCGAGCGTCTGAACGAGCTGATGATCGTCGGCCCGATCACCGTGCGCTCGGCGTGCAGCCACCATTTCTGCCCGGTCATCGGCCAGCTGTGGATCGGCATCCTGCCCAACGAGCACACCAACGTCATCGGCTTGTCCAAGTACGCCCGGCTGGCCGAATGGATCATGGGCCGGCCGCAGATCCAGGAAGAGGCGGTGGTGCAGCTGGCCGACTACATCCAGGCCAAGACCAAGCCCGACGGGCTGGCCATCGTCATGCAGGCCACCCACTACTGCATGGCCTGGCGCGGCGTCAAGGACATGGACAGCAAGATGATCAACTCCGTCATGCGCGGCGTGTTTCTGAAGGACACCAACCTGCGGCGCGAATTTTTGTCACTGATTCCGAGAAAGCCTTGACCATGCTTGTCCGACTGCTCTACGCCAGCCGCGCGGTGGACACCTCGCCTGCCGCCATCCAGGCCATTTTGGAGTCGGCGCGCCGGCACAACCACCAAGACGGCGTGACGGGCATCCTGGTCTACGGCGGCGGCGTTTTCATGCAGGCCATCGAAGGTGGGCGCCAGGTCATCAGCAACCTGTACGGCACCATCCAACGCGACGCGCGCCACCGGGACGTGGTGCTGCTGCGCTACGAAGAAATCGTCGAGCGGCGCTTTGGCAGCTGGACCATGGGGCTCGTCGACGTCGGGCGCATCAATGCCAGCGTGCTGCTGAAGTACTCCGAGCGCGCCGTGCTCGACCCCTACAGCGTCTCGGGTCAGGTCTCGATGGCGCTGCTGGAAGAGCTCATGGCCACGGCCAGCATCGTCGGCCACACCTGAGCTTTCTGACCCCATCCGGTGTCTGCGCAGGCCCTGGCGCTGGTGCTGCTCGCAGGGCTGGTGCACGCGGGCTGGAACGTCGTCGCCAAGCAGAGCGGCGGCGACGCCCGCTTTGCCTTTTTCACTTCGGTGCTGATGGCGCTGGCGTGGGCACCGCTGGGCCTGTGGCTGGGCTGGCGGGCGCTGCCGCAGTGGGGCGCCGCCGCCTGGGCCTGCGTGGCCGCCAGTGGCGTGCTGCACGTGCTGTACTACGTCACCCTGCTGCGCGGCTACCGCGTGGCCGAGCTGACGGTGGTTTATCCGCTGGCGCGCGGCTCAGGGCCGCTGCTGTCGTCGCTGGTGGCCGTCACCCTGCTGGGCGAGCGCCTGAGCGCGCTGGCGGTGGCCGGCATCGGCGCCGTGGTGCTGGGCGTGTTCCTGATCGCCGGCGGCCCGCGCCTGCTGCGCCGGCGCGATTCGCCCGCTGCCCGCCAGCGCGTGCGCCAGGGCCTGCGCTACGGCCTGCTGACCGGCGCCTGGATCGCCAGCTACACGATGGTCGACGGCTATGCCGTGCGCTGGCTGGCGCTGTCGCCGATCCTGGTCGACTACATGGGCAACTGGGTGCGCATCGCCCTGCTGCTGCCGGTGGCGCTGCGCGACCGCGCCGCCACCGCGCGGCTGTGGCGCGGCCAGTGGCGCGCGGCGCTGGTGGTGGCGCTGTGCAGCCCGGTGGCTTACGTGCTGGTGCTGTACGCCATGCAGCAGGCGCCGCTGTCGCTGGTGGCGCCGGCGCGCGAGGTGTCGATGCTGTTCGCCGCCCTGATCGGCGGCCACCTGCTGGGCGAGGGCGACCGGCTGGTGCGCATCGGTGGCGCCCTGTGCATTGCCGCCGGGGTGATGGCGCTGGGCTTGGGTTGATCGGATAACTATGAAAACAATAGCTGCCGGCGCTCGACAGGCGGGCGCCAGGGCCGGTTTTTAGGCTTGATGAGTGACGCTCAGATGGCCGCCGCCGCGATGTCCGCCGGCGACTCTTGCAGCCGCGCCAGCGCGGACAGCGCCTCGGCGTCGGTGCGGTACATGCACAGCAGCGGGTGCGCGCCCAGCGCGTCGGCGGCCCGCAGCACGCGCTCGGCCGGCAGCTTCAGGCCGGCCAGGTGCAGGGTGACGCGGCGGTCGTATAGCTGGTTCAGCAGCCGGGCGAACACTTCGGCGCCGGTGGCGTCGACGCGGTTGACGGGCTGGGCGAACAGGCACACGTGGCGCGTGGCCGGGTGCTCGGCCAGGTATTCGGTGATGTGGCGCTCGAACTGCCCGGCCGAGGCAAAGTCCAGCGCCGCGTCCATCCGCAGCGCCAGCGCGTGCGGCGCCAGCGGCGGCAGCCGCCACAGGTGGCGGTCGCGCAGGCTGCCGTCGGGGTGCAGGCCGACCTCGATGATGCGCGGGTGCAGGCGCTGGTAGAGAAACAGCGACAGCGCCATCAGCACCCCGGTCAGCACGCCCCAGTACAGCGCCGGCGCGGCCGCCAGGGTGACGGCGAAGGTCAGCGCGGCGATCATCGTCTCCACCCGCGACACCCGCCACAGCCGCAGGAACTCGCGCGGCTTGATCAGCCCCAGCACCGCCGCCACCACGATGGCCGCCAGCACCGCCTGCGGCACGTGGCGCAGCACCGGCGTGAACACCAGCAGCGCCGCCAGCACCACCCCCACCGACACCACCGTGGCCCAGCCGGTTTGCGCGCCGGCGTACAGGTTGAGCGCCGAGCGCGAGAACGAGGAGCTGGTGGCGAACGAGCCGCACAAGCCCGAGGCGATCTTGGCCAGCCCCTGGCCGATCAGGTCCTGGTCCTGGTCCCAGCGCTCGCCCTTGCGCTGGCTGTCCACCTTGGCGCTGGCGGCGGTTTCCAGAAAGCTCACCAGCGTGATCACCAGCGTGGGCAGCACCAGCTGGCCCAGCGTGTGCCAGCCCGGCCAGCGGGGCAGGTACAGCGCCGGCAGGCCCTGCGGCAGCGCGCCCACCACGGCGCCGCCGCCGGCCTCGAAGCCAATCGCCCAGCTGAGCGTCGCCGCCAGCACCACGATCACCAGCACGCCCGGGAAGGTCGGCTTCCAGCGCCGCCCCAGCATCAGCAGCGCCAGCGCCCCCAGGCCGAAGGCGCTGGCCAGCGGGTCGACGGCGGGCTGGTGCAGCATCTCGGCCCAGCCGGCCCGAAAGCCCAGCAGCGCCGGCAGCTGCGAGCCGATGATCAGCACCGCCGCCGCCTGGGTGAAGGCCATGAGCACCGGCGCGTTGACCAGGTTCAGCAGCCAGCCGAAGCGCACCAGCCCCAGCACCACCTGCAGCAAGCCGGCCAGCAGCGCCAGCCACACCGCCAGCGCCACCCATTCGGCGCTGCCGGGCGTGGCCATGGGGGTGAGCGCGGCGGCGATCATCAGGCTGGTCAGCGCCGTCGGCCCCACCGACAGCCGCGCCGAGGCCGAAAACAGCACCGCCACCAGCGCCGGCAGCATGGAGGCGTAGATGCCGGTGATCAGCGGCATGCCCGCCAGCTGGGCGTAGGCCACGCCCTGCGGGATCACCATCAGCCCCACCGTCACCCCGGCCAGCGCCTCGCCGTGCAGCAGCCGCGCACTGGGGCGCGGCCAGCGCAGGAACGGCAGGTGGCGGGCAAGCTGGGGCGGCATCAGGTCAGAATGGTAGCCGGGCGCCGGTCGGCGCGGTGGGGGGTGCCGGCGTTATACAGTGCACCCGAGAGACTGAGAGTCTTTTGCCCATGCCCGCCTTGCACGCCAAAACACCGTTGCTCGTCGTTGCAAATGCTCGCCATGGCTCGGGCCATGGCTGTGCTTTGCGCCTAGATCAGCGGTGTTTTGACGCGCCTTTCGGGCAAGCACAAAAAACTCCCAGCCTCTGATTTCCGCCGCCCCGACCCGCCCATCCATGAACCGTTTTGCCCTGTTTGTCGCCCTGTGCCTGCTGCCCGCCCTGGCGGGTGCGCAGGCCGTGCGCTGCAAGGACCCGGCCAGTGGCCGCATCCTCTACACCGACCAGCCCTGTCCGGGTGGCGAGCTGGTGGTGCCCCGGCGCAGCGAGGCGGAGCTGGCGCAGGACGCGGCCAGCGCCGCCCAGGCGCGCGAAGCCGCCGAGCGCCGCGAAGCGCTGACCGTGCAGCGCGAGCAGCTGCGGCTGGAGGGCGCGCGCCAGGCCGAGGCCGCGCGTGTGCCACCTTCGCCTGCCGAATCCGACGGCTGCCGCGCCGCTCGCGCCGAGGCCAGTTTTCGGGCCGCCAGCCGCACCGCGTCGGAAGAAGAAATCCGCACCGCGCGCGCCAACGCCGCCCTGGCCTGCGGCCAGCCGGCGCCGGCCGAGATCGTCGTCGTGCCGCCGCCACCCGCGCCGCACTGGCGCCCGCCGCCGCGCCCGCGCCGCGAGCCCTGGGAGCCCCCGCGTCCACCCCCGTCGCCACGCTACGCGCCAGGCACCGAGCCGCTGCCGATGCGCTGACGCGCGGGCCGGCCGGCGGCGCGCCCGCGTCGCCCACAGCAGTCGATAGGGGCTGCCGATCACTATGTATTTGATAGCTGCTGGCGCCCGATGTGTGGGCGCCAGAGCCTGAAATCGTCCAAAAGAACGGCTTGGCGTGCAGGCGCCTTCTGCCGCCCACGCTCCTAGCGCTGCGGCATGTCCTTGGCGGAATAGCCGAGGCTCACTGTCGCATCCTCTGGAATGGGTGGCATGCTGGCGTTCCAGGCCTCCCAGTCGGCGCGCATGGCGGCCAGGCGATCGGGCTGCTGGTGGCCCAGGTTGGCGCGCTCGCGTTCGTCCTGCGGGATGTTGAACAGGTAGTCGTGGCCGTCCACGCGCAGGTATTTCCAGTCGCCGTCGCGCAGCGCGCGCTGGTCGCGGTGGTTCATGCGCCAGTGCAGCGGGCGATCAAACGCATGGCCGGCATCGCGCAGCACCGGCAGCAGCGACACGCCATCCAGCGGGTAGCCGGGGTGCGCGGCCACGCCGGCGGCGGCCAGCATGGTGGCCGACCAGTCCATGGTCATGCACAGTTGGCGGCTCGTGCCACCGGGGCGTATGACGGCTGGCCAGTGGGCGATCCAGGGCACGCGTATGCCGCCTTCGGTCAGGTCCATCTTGCCGCCCACCAGCGGCCAGTTGTCGGAGAAGCGCTCGCCGCCGTTGTCGCTGGTGAACACGATCAGCGTGTTGTCCAGCTGGCCGGTGCGGCGCAGCGCCTCGACGATCCAGCCGATGCCCTCGTCCATGTGGTGGATCATGCGGCGGTAGACGTGGATGTTGCCGCCCGCCAGGTCGAACAGGTTGTCCTTGACCTGGGGCGCGCGGCCGGCGTCCTCGCGTGTCTCCCACGGCCAGTGCGGGGCGGTGTAGTGCAGGCTGATGAAAAACGGCGCGTCCTGCGTCGCCATGCGCTCGACGTAATCGACGGCGCGGCGCGACAGCAGGTCGGTCAGATAGCCTTCCTCGTGCCGCGGGGCATCGTTGAGCCACAGGTCGTGCCGGCCGGCCGAGTCGCAGTGGGTGAAGTAATCCACCCCACCGGCCAGCGGCCCGTAGGCTTCTTCGTAGCCGGACTTGAGCGGCCCGAAGTGGGGCGCAAAACCCAGGTGCCACTTGCCGATCAGCGCCGTGCGGTAGCCGGCATCGCGCAGTAGAGAGGGCAGCGTGGGGTGCTCGGGCGGCAGGCCCAGCGTCTGGCTGCCGCGGCTCTTGCTGTTGATGGGCTCCTCGGCGGCGCCGCGCAGGCGGTACTGGTAGCGCGCCGTCATCAGCGCAAAGCGCGTGGGCGAGCACACGGGCGAGTTGCTGTAGCCCTGGGTGAACTTGACGCCCTGGGTGGCCAGGCCGTCGAGCACCGGCGACACCGGGCCCCAGGACTCGTCGCGGCCGTCGTAGCAGCCCAGGTCGGCGTAGCCCAGGTCGTCGGCCACGATGTAGATGATGTTGGGGCGATGGCTTAGGGTCATGCAGGTATTTTGCGCTTGTTCAATCAGCGCGAGCAGCTATCAAATCAGGATCATTCGACGTGCATGCCGGTGGCCCGGATGACGCGTTCGTAGTGCTGTGCCAGCGCCGTCAGCCGTTGCGTGGCGGCGGCGCCGGTCAGGCCCTCGGCCTGCAGGTCGAGGTCGATCAGGCGCTGCCGGATGTCCGGTTGCGCCAGCGCGTCGGTCATCGCCTTGGCCAGGGTCTGCACCGCCGCGTCGGGCGTGGCGGCCGGCACCATGGCCACGTACAGCACCTCCTGCTCCAGGCCCTTGAAGCCGGCCTCGGCCACCGTCGGCACCTCGGGCGCCAGGCGCGAGCGCTGGCGGCTGGTGACGGCCAGCGCGCCGATCTTGCCGGCCTTGACATGCGGCAGCATGCCGGGCGTGGCCAGCACGCCGCCGTCGACTTCGGCCGCCAGCACGGCGTTGACCGCCGGGCTGTTGCCCTTGTAGGGCACCTGGGTGATCTTCATGCCGGTGGCGTCCTTGAACAGCTCCACCGCCAGGTGGCCGGGCGAGCCCGAGCCGGCCGAGCTGAAGTTCAGGCCCTTGCCCTGCCGGCCAGCGGCCACCAGCTCGCCCAGCGTCTTGAAACCGGTGCCCGGGTTGACGCCCACCAGCAGGCCGGACGAGGCGATCACCATCACCGGCTTGAAGTCGGCGGGCTTGAAGGCCAGGCGCTTGTAGATGAACGGGTTGACGGTGAAGACGGTGTCGATGCCCAGCAGCACCGTGGTGCCATCGGCGGTGCTCTTGGCCACCTGCTCGGCGCCGATGTTGCCGGCCGCGCCGGGCTTGTTCTCGACGATGAAGGTCTGCTTGAGCGACTTCTGCAGCTCGGCCGACAGCGAGCGGGCGATGATGTCCGACGGGCCGCCGGGCGGAAAGTTGTTGACGAACTTCACCGCGTGGCCGGGCAGGCCGGCGGGTGTCTGGGCCGATGCGCCCAGGGGCAGCAGGGCCAGGGTGGCCAGCAGGCCACCGAGGGTGTGACAGGGGATGCGGGGCAAGGGACTCTCCGGTCGGGGTTCAGGGCTGATAGCCGGACTTCTGCACCACCGGCGCCCACTGCGCGCGGAAGGCCTTGAGCATGGCGGCGGTCTGTGCCGGCGTGCTGGCTACCGGCCCCATCCTGGCGTCGAGAAACTTGCGGCGCGTGTCCTCCTCCTGCATCACTTCGCGGATGGCGCTGCCCAGGCGCGCCACCCGGTCGGCCGGCATGCTGGCCGGCGCGAAGAAGGCGTTCCAGCCGCTGGCCGCCAGGTCCAGGCCGGATTCCTTGAAGGTCGGCACGTCGGGCGCGAAGGGCGAGCGCCTGGCGCCGGAAGACGCCAGGATGCGCAGCTTGCCCGCCTCGTGCTGCGGCAGCAGGGTGTCGAAGGTGTCGAAGGCCACCGGCACCTGGCCGCCGATGAGGTCGGTCAGCAGCGGGCCCGAGCCGCGGTAGCCCACCACCTGGGCCGGGATCTGCGCCTTCTCGCCCGTCATCAGGCCGAAGAAGTGCGGCAGGCTGCCGGTGGCCGGCACACCGAAGTTGGCCTGGTTGGGGTTGGCGCGCAGCCAGGCCAGCAGGTGCTTGATTTCCTTGACCGGCACGGCGGTGGCGACGGCGACGCCGAACTCGTAGTCGCTGACCTGCGACACCGGCTGGAAATCCTTGTCCGGGTCGTAGCCGTTATCCTTGAACACCAGCGGCGCCACCACCATGGTCGCCGGATTGGCCAGCACCAGCACGTTCTGGCTGGCGGGCAGGCCCTTGGTTTGCTGCATCGCCAGGCGGCCGCCGGCGCCGGTCTTGTTCTCGACCACCACCGGCCCGCCCAGCCTGGCGGTCAGCTTGTCGGCCACGATGCGCGCCGCGCGGTCGCTGGAGCCGCCGGGGGCGTAGGGGACGATCAGGCGCAGCGTGTTGTCGCTCTGGGCGCGCGCGCCGCCGGCCAGGGCGCCGACGGCGGCGGCGGCGCCGGTCAGCAACAGGTTTCTTCGATTCAAGGCTTGTCTCCTGAAGGTGCCTACTACAGAATGCGCGACTGTAGGTTGACGACCGTCAGTTGACCAAATCAATCATTCTCAGGATTAACCCGCGTGTCACCGGCTCGCCTGGACCAGCCCCGGACGCTCGACGACATGGTGCTGTACGTGCTGTGGAACCTGCAGACCAGCGCGGGCCGTGCCGTGGTGCGCCTGTGCGAGACCGAATTCGGCATCAGCCGGCGCCAGTGGCGTCTGCTGGCCCTGTTGGCCGAGCACCCGGACATGCAGCCGTCGGCGCTGGCGCTGCGCTCCGGGCTGGATCGCGCCAGAACCTCGCGCGCCCTGTCGGAACTGGTGCAGAAAAAGCTGGTGCAGCGCATCCCGCGCCCGGGCAACCGGCGCGAAGTGACATTGCGGCTGACCGAGCAGGGCAGCGCCCTGCAGGCGCGGCTGCGGCCGCGCGTGGCCGACATCAACGGCCGACTGCTGTCGGTGCTCAGCCCGGCCGAGCGCGCCCAGCTGGCCGACATGCTGGCACGGCTGCAGGCGCAGGCGCAGGTGGTGGGCGGCCCGCCCGAACCCACCGATGCCGCCTGAGCGTCGCGCCACTCAGAAGCTCAGTCGCGGCGGCGCCCCAGCAGCAGGGCCAGGGCGGCGCCGGCGGCGGCGGCGATGGCCATCGACTTGAGCGGTTGCTGGGCCACGTAGGCGCTGGTCTTTTCACCGTATTCGTTCAGCTTCTCGCGCGCCTGCGCCGAGGTCTCGGCGGCCATGGCCTTGCTGCGCTCGGCCAGTTCCTGCATGCGCGCCGACAGGGCGTCGATGGTCGGCTGCACGTCCTCGCGCAGGCTGCGCACGCCGGCATCGGCCCGGTCGAGCGCCTCGTTGGCGTAGCGGCGGGCGGTTTCGATGGTGCGTTCGGCCGGGTCGACGGGTTTTTCGGGGGTGTCCTGGGGGTTCATGACGAGGCTCTCCTGGGGGATGCTTGGGGGTCGGGAAAACGATTGTGGCACCGCGGGCGGGCGCCGGCTGGGTGGCTCACCCCGACGTCGGGTCGGTCGGGTGGGTGGCGGCCGGCACGCTGTCGCGACCTTGGCACACCGGGCAGTCGGACTGGCGCGGCACGCGCAATTCGGTCCATTCCATCTGGCGCGCCTCCAGCATCAGCAGGCGGCCACGCAGCGGCCGCCCGACGCCGGCCAGCAGCTTCAGCGCCTCGGCCGCCTGCAGCGTGCCGATGATGCCCACCAGCGGCGCGAACACGCCCATGGTGGCGCAGCGTGCTTCTTCCACCGTCTGGCTGGGCGGGAACACGCAGGCGTAGCAGGGCGAGTCGGGCTGGCGCAGGTCAAACACCGACACCTGGCCATCGAAGCCAATCGCCGCGCCGGACACCAGCGGCCGGCCGGTGGCCACGCAGGCGCGGTTGAGCGCCTGCCGGGTGGCGAAGTTGTCGGTGCAGTCCAGCACCACGTCGGCACTGGCGGCCAGTTCGGTGAACAGCGTTTCGTCGGCGCGGCGCGCCACGGTGTGCACGCGCACCTCGGGGTTGATGGCGTGGATCGCCGCCTGGGCCGACGCCACCTTGGCCTGGCCGATGCGTGCCTCGGTGTGCATGATCTGGCGCTGCAGGTTGGTCAGATCGACCGTGTCGTCGTCGACCAGGGTCAGCTGGCCGACGCCGGCGCTGGCCAGGTACAGCGCGACCGGCGAACCCAGGCCGCCGGCGCCGACGACGAGCGCGCGCGCGTCCAGCAGCCGCTGCTGGCCCTCGACGCCGATGTCGTCGAGCAGCAGGTGGCGCGAATAGCGCAGCAGTTGCCGGTCGTCCATCGGCGCCTGTCCCGCGGTGCGGCGCGGGGGCTTATTCGGTCTTGGGTTCTTCCTTGCGCAGCGCCAGCGTCTTGCTGGCCTTCACCGGCTGGCCCTTGAGTTGGGCCAGTGCCTGCTGCAGCGGGAAGTCCTGTGCGCTGCCGAACTCGGGCGGGCGGCGCTGCGCGGCGGGCTTGCGCGATTCCTCTTCCAGGCGCTTCAAGGCGGCGTCACGCTCCTTTTCGAGCGCCGGGTCCTTCTTCTCGGGCTCGCCGCCGCCGTTGAGGTGCTTGTCCAGGTCGGCCTCGCGCATGCGCAGCACGGCGAAGGGACTGCCTTCGGCGGTCTCGTCGACCAGGATGTCGGGCACGATGCCCTTGGCCTGGATGGTCTTGCCGCTGGGGGTGTAGTAGAGCGCGGTGGTGATCTTCAGTGCCGTGTCCGGGCCCAGCGGGCGCACCGTCTGGACCGAACCCTTGCCGAAGGTCTGGCTGCCCATGACGATGGCGCGCTTGTGGTCCTGCAGCGCCCCGGCGACGATCTCGCTGGCCGAGGCCGAGCCTTCGTTGACCAGCACCACCAGCGGCACGGTCTTGAGCGCGGCCGGCAGGCGTCGCAGCGGATCGACCCCGCGCCGGCGCATGTAGTCCTCGGGGCGCGCCTTGAAGACCGACTTGCTTTCCTCGATCTGACCGTTGGTCGACACCACGGTCACGCCTTCGGGCAGGAAGGCGGCGGATACGGCCACGGCCGCATCCAGCAGGCCGCCCGGGTCGTTGCGCAGGTCAAGCACCAGGCCCTTGAGGTTGGGCTCGCGTCGGTAGATGTCTTCCAGCTTGGTGGCGAAGTCATCAACCGTGCGCTCCTGGAACTGCGACAAGCGCAGCCAGGCGTAGCCGGGCTCGACCACCTTGGCCTTGACCGACTGGGTGCGGATTTCCTCGCGCGTGATGGTGACCGGGAAGGTGCGGTTCTCGTCCTTGCGCAGGATGGTCAGCAGCACCTTGGTGCCCGGCTCGCCGCGCATGCGCTTGACGGCCTCGTTCAGCGACAGGCCCTTGACAGCGGTGTCGTCCACCTTGGTGATCAGGTCGCCCGGCTTGAGGCCGGCGCGGTCGGCGGGCGAGCCCTCGATGGGTGACACCACCTTGACCAGGCCGTCTTCCTGCGTGATCTCGATGCCGACGCCGACGAAGCGGCCGGTCGTGCCTTCGCGGAATTCCTTGAAGCTCTTCTTGTCGAAGTACTGCGAATGCGGGTCGAGGCTGGACACCATGCCCGAGATGGCGTCGGTGATGAGCTTTTTCTCGTTCACCGGCTCCACGTAGTCCGACTTGATCATGCCGAACACCGCCGCCAGCTGCTGCAGCTCCTCCAGCGGCAGGGGCGCCAGCGTGCCGCGCGCCACGGTCTGCAGCGAGACGGTGGTCAACGCGCCGGCCAGCGCGCCCATGGCGATCCATCCGGCAATCCTGGTTTTCTGACTCATGGTCTGGTGGTTCCTGCGACGCTGTCGCTCAATGGCTCAATATATACCTTCTGCCCGCTTTTGGCCGCATCCGGCGCGCTAAGTTCCGTGACAAACCGGCGCGCGACGGCTCGGGCTCTCAGCCTCAGGCCTTGCCCTGGCTGGCCACGGCGGCGGCGGCGCGCGCGATGGCGTCGGCGTCGCCCAGGTAGTAGTGCGGGCGCAATGGCCGCAGCTCGGCGTCCAGCTCGTACACCAGCGGGATGCCGTTGGGGATGTTCAGGCCCACGATGTCGGCGTCGGAGATGTCGTCCAGGTACTTCACCAGGGCGCGGATCGAATTGCCGTGGGCCGACACCAGCAGGCGCTTGCCGGCGCGGATGGCCGGCGCCATGGACTCGTTCCAGAACGGCAGCACGCGCGCCACCGTGTCCTTCAGGCACTCGGTCAGCGGCACCTCGCCGGGATTCAGGCGGGCGTAGCGCGGGTCGCGGCGCTCGCAGCGCGGGTCGTCGGGCGTCAGCGCCGGCGGCGGGGTGTCGTAGCTGCGGCGCCACACCAGCACCTGCTCGTCGCTGTACTGGCGCGCGGTCTCGGCCTTGTTCAGGCCCTGCAGGGCGCCGTAGTGGCGCTCGTTGAGGCGCCAGTGCTTGACCGTGGGCAACCACAGGCGGTCCATCTGGTCGAGCGCCAGGTGCAGGGTGCGGATGGCGCGCGTCAGCACGCTGGTGTAGGCGATGTCGAAGTCGTGGCCCTCGGCCTTCAGCAGGCGGCCGGCGGCGCAGGCCTGCTCGATGCCCAGGGGCGTCAGGTCGACGTCGGTCCAGCCGGTGAAGCGGTTTTCCAGGTTCCAGGTCGATTCGCCGTGGCGGATCAGGACGAGCTTGTACATGGGCGGTCGGGCGGCGCGCCAGGGCGCCAGTGGCGTCGCAAGGGCCGTGGCGGCGCCGGCAAAGGCCACTCGCGCACGGGGCAGAACCCGCCATTCTAGAATCCCGGCGCGCGCCGCTGACCTGGCACGGGCCTTTTCTGGCCCTGGGGCGCCCCGATATTTTTCAAGAAGGACGAACGACGTGGACTTTCTGCTGGCGAACTGGATGCTGATCCTGGTGGCCCTGACCTCCGGCACCATGCTGCTGCTGCCCCTGCTGCAAGGCGGTGGCGCAGGCCTGACGCCGGCCGCGGCGGTGCAGCTGATCAACCGCGAGAAGGCGGTGGTGATCGACGTCTGCGGCTCGGACGAGTACGCCGCCGCCCATGTGGCCGGCGCGCGCAGCATTCCGCTGCACGAGCTGGAGGCACGCCTGCCTGGCAGCGTCAAGAACAAGGCCACGCCGCTGGTGCTGGTGTGCGCCTCGGGCATGCGCTCGGGCCGGGCGGTGGCGATCGCCCGCAAACTGGGCTACGAGAACGCGCAGTCGCTGGCCGGCGGGCTGAAGTCCTGGCGCGACGCCAACCTGCCGGTCGAGCGCGGCTGAGCCATGGCCACACAAGCAAACGCCGCCATGCCCGCCGTGAAGATGTACGCCACCGCCACCTGCCCCTACTGCATCCGCGCCAGGCAGCTGCTGACGCACAAGGGCGTGACCGAGATCGAGGTGATCCGGGTCGATCTGGATCCGGCCCAGCGCCGCGTGATGATGGATCTGACCGGCCGCCACACGGTGCCGCAGATCTTCATCGGCGACACCCATGTGGGCGGCTGCGACGACCTGATGGCGCTGGAGGCCCGCGGCGGGCTCGATGCGCTGCTGGCGGGCTGACCGCGCCGCCGGGGCGCCGCCGCCCCACCTGAGATAATGACCGGCTTTCCATGACGGGCGCGCCGCCCTGCTGGCCGCGCCACTTTGGCTTCAACCCCTTTCCCATCCAGCGAGAAATCCCATGGCCGATCAGGATCCCGTGTTCAACATCCAGCGCGTCTATCTGAAGGAGGCCTCGCTGGAGCAGCCCAATTCGCCGGCCATCCTGCTGGAGCAGGAGCAGCCCTCGGTGGAGATCAGCCTGGGCGTCAACGCCGAGAACGTGGCCGACGGCGTGTTCGAGATCACCGTCACCGCCACCGTGCAGACCAAGATCCAGGACAAGACGGTGTTCCTGTGCGAGTGCAAGCAGGCCGGCATCTTCGAGGTGCGCAACGTGCCCGACGAGCAGATGGGCGCCGTCATCGGCATCGCCTGCCCGCAGATCGTCTACCCCTATCTGCGCGGCAACGTGGCCGACCTGATCCAGCGCGGTGGCTTTCCGCCCGTGCACCTGGCCGAGATCAACTTCCAGCAGATGTACGAGCAGCAGCAGGCGGCCCAGGCCGACGGCGCCTCGGCCCTGCCGCAATAAGCATCAAACAGGCTTCTTGCGCTTGATGGTCGTGCGCCAGCAGCTATGAAAATCATAGTCATCGGTGCCGGCGCCTGGGGCACGGCCCTGGCCGTCAGCGCGGCGCGCAACCCGGCCGGCCACCAGGTGGCGCTGTGGGCGCGCGACGGCGCGCAGGCGCAGGCCATGGCCGGGCAGCGCGAGAACGCGCGCTACCTGCCCGGCATTCCGCTGCCGCGCGAGCTGCACGTGCGCGGCGGCGACCTGGCCGAGCTGCTGCAGGCCGTGCCGCGGGCCGACCTGGCCATCATCGCCACGCCGGTGGCCGGCCTGCGCGAGACGCTGCGGCGGCTGCGCGGCGTGGGCGTGCCGGTCGGCTGGCTGTGCAAGGGCTTCGAGCCGGCGCAGGACCCGGGCGCGGCGCGCCCCTTCGGCCTGATGCCGCACGAAATCCAGCGCCAGGTGGCGCCCGAGCTGTTGGCCGGGGCGCTGAGCGGCCCCAGCTTCGCGCAGGAAGTGGCGCGCGGCCAGCCCACGGCGCTGGTGGCCGCCAGCCGCCACGCCGGCGTGCGCGATGCCCTGGTGGCCGGCTTTCACGGCCCCACGCTGCGCGTGTACGCCAACGACGACCTGGTGGGCGTCGAGGTGGGCGGCGCGGTCAAGAACGTGCTGGCCATCGCCACCGGCCTGGCCGACGGCCTGAACCTGGGGCTGAACGCGCGCGCCGCGCTGATCACCCGCGGCCTGGCCGAAATGGCGCGCCTGGGGCTGGCGCTGGGCGCGCGGGCCGACACCTTCATGGGCCTGTCCGGCCTGGGCGACCTGGTGCTGACGGCCACGGGCGATCTGAGCCGCAACCGCCGCGTCGGCCTGCTGCTGGCCGAGGGCAAGACGCTGGAGGAGGCGGTGCGCTCGCTCGGCCACGTGGCCGAGGGTGTGTACAGCGCCCGCACCGTGTGGCAGCGCGCGCAGCACCTGGGCGTGGAGATGCCCATCACCGACTGCGTGGTGGCGCTGCTGGACGGGCGCCTCAAGCCGGTCGAGGCGGTGGCGGCGCTGATGGGGCGCGATCCCAAGGGCGAACTGCTTTAACGCACGTCCGCTGCCGGCGTGCGCCCCGGGTGATCGGCGCCGACCGGAAAGGTCACCACATGGTCCACCTCGGGGCGGATGCCGATCCACTCGCCGACGCGGTGGTTGTGGTGGCTGGGCACGTGCGCCAGCAGCGTCTCGCCGCTGGCCAGGCGCAGGGTGTAGAGGAATTCCGATCCGCGAAAGGCCTTGCGCACGATCTGCGCCCGCACCGGCGCGCCGTCGTCGTGCACGATGTCGTCGGCGCGCAGCAGCAGATCGCAGCGGCCCTGCGGATAGGCGCCGGGCAGCGGGCAGTCGGTCAGGTGCTCCAGCGGGCCCAGCGGCGTGTCCAGGCGCGCGCCGTCGCCGCAGGGCACGATCCGCGCCGGCACGAACACGCCGTGGCCGATGAAGTCGGCCACGAAGCGCGTGGCCGGCCGGTGGTACAGGCTGTAGGCGTCGTCCCACTGGTGCAGCCGGCCCTGGTGCATGACGCCGATCTGGTCGCCGATGGCAAACGCCTCCAGCTGGTCGTGGGTGACGAACAGCGCGGTGGCGCCGGCCGCCTTCAGGATGCCGCGCAGCTCGTGCGCCAGGCGCTCGCGCAAATCGACGTCGAGGTTGGAAAACGGCTCGTCCAGCAGCAGCAGGCGCGGCGCCGGCGCCATGGCGCGCGCCAGCGCCACGCGCTGCTGCTGCCCGCCCGACAGCTCGTGCGGAAAGCGCCCCTGGGCGCCGGCCAGATCGACCAGCGCCAGCACCTCGGCCACGCGCGCGGCGCGCTCGGCGGCCGGCCGCTGGCGGATGCCGAAGGCCACGTTGTGCGCCACGTCCAGGTGCGGAAACAGCGCGTAGTCCTGGAACACCATGCCCACGCGGCGCTGCTCGGGCGCGACGTGCGCGCGCGCGCTGCTGACCAGCTCGTCGCCCAGGCGGATGCTGCCGGCGCTGAGGCGCTCCAGCCCCGCCACGGCGCGCAGCAGCGTGGTCTTGCCGCAGCCCGACGGGCCGATCAGCACGCCGATGTCGCCCGCGCGCAGCGCCAGCGTGGCGCCATGCACGGCGGGCAGCGCGGCGCCGGGATAGCGCACCTCGGCCTGGTCGATGCGGAGAAACATGATGGACAGGGATTGTAGATACGTACAATTCTCATTTGAGGGGCGGGTTCTCAGGTTGAGCAAGTCTTGCCGCTTCCGGCGCACCCGGCAGTCTGGCCAGGGGTTAAAGGCGAAAACGGCATCCAGCGCCCGCCCAGCATGCGTAAGCAGCTCTCATTTTGATAACAAACCTGTTTGATTCGCCCGTGCGCATCGCCCCCACCCTGATCCTCGTGCTGCTGGCCGGCGCCCTGGCGCTGCCGGTGCTGACGGTGATCGGCACCTGGACGCAGTGGAACGCCGAGACGGCGCAGATCCTGCGCGAGATGGCCGCCACCGTGCTGCCCGAATACCTGTGGGTGACCGTGCAGCTGGCGCTGATGGTGGGCCTCGGCGTGGTCGCCATGGGCGTGCCGGCGGCGCTGCTGGTGACGGTGTTCGACTTTCCGGGCCGGCGCAGCTTCGAATGGCTGCTGCTGCTGCCGCTGGCCATGCCGGCCTATGTCACGGCCTATGCCTACACCGACTTCCTGCAGTTTTCCGGCCCGCTGCAAAGCTGGCTGCGCGCCAGCTTCGGCCTGCAGGGGCGGTTGCTGCCCGAGGTGCGCAGCGTGTGGGGCGCGGCCTGGGTGTTCTCGTTCTCGCTCTATCCCTACGTGTACCTGCTGGCGCGCACCGCGCTGGTCGAGCGGGCGCCGCAGCTGATGGAGGCCGCGCGCCTGCTGGGCGCCAGCCTGCCGCGCCGGCTGCGCGAGGTGGCCCTGCCGATGGCGCGCCCGGCGGTGGCCGCCGGCACCGCGCTGGCGCTGATGGAGGTGCTGGCCGACTACGGCGTGTCGGTGTATTTCGGCATCCAGACCTTCACCGCCGGCATCTACAAGGCCTGGCTGTCGATGGACAACCGCATCGCCGCCGCCCAGCTGGCCACCGTGCTGCTGGCGCTGGTGGTGCTGCTGCTGTGGCTGGAGCAGCGCGCCCAGCGGCGGCTGCGCTTTGCCAGCGCCAGCGCGGCGCGCGTCGGCTCCGGCGAGGCGCGGCCGGTACGCCTGTGCGGCCGGCGCGCCGCGCTGGCCTGGCTGCTGTGCCTGCTGCCGGTGCTGCTGGGCTTCGTGCTGCCGGTGGGGTTCATGCTGGGGCCGCTGTCGGCCGACTGGTCGGTGCTGCCCTGGGACCGCTTTCTGGTCTGGGCCTGGAACAGCGTGCGCCTGGGCGGCATGACGGCGCTGCTGGCGCTGGGCGTGGCCTGGCTGCTGGCCTTCAGCCTGCGCCGCCATCCCACGCTGCCGCGGCGCGGCGCGGTGCAACTGATCTCGCTGGGCTACGCCGTGCCGGGCGCGGTGGTGGTGGTGGGCCTGCTGCTGCCGGTGGGCTGGCTGCAGGCGCGCTGGCCGGACAGCGGGGCTGGCGCCGTGGTGACGGCCACCGTGCTCGGCCTGCTGTGGGCCTATCTGGTGCGCTTCGTGTCGGTGGCATTGCAGTCGGTGCAAAGCGGCTACGCGCGCGTGTCGCGCAGCCTGGACGAATCGGCCCGCCTGCTGGGCGCCAGCGGGCTGGAGCTGGCGCTGCGCGTGCACTGGCCGCTGCTGCGCCGCGCCGGGCTGGCGGCGGCGCTGCTGGTGTTCGTCGACGTCATGAAGGAGCTGCCCGCCACCATCGTGCTGCGGCCCTTCGACACCGACACCCTGGCCGTGGTGGCCAACCAGCTGGCGCGCGACGAGCGCCTGGGCGAGGCCGCGCTGCCCTCGCTGGCGCTGGTGCTGGTGGGGCTGGTGCCGGTGATCCTGCTCAGCCGCACGCTGCGCGCCGAGCGGCGCGCGTCGGACGAAGCGGCGCGGGTATAGTCACCGGGCGCTGTACACAGAGCCCCACCATGGTGAACGCCGACCCCGCCAAGACCGACGCCGCCCTTGAAGCCGACGAGGTGTTCGAGCTGGCGGCCGAGGTGTTTCGCGTCATGTCGGCGCCGATGCGGTTGAAGATCATCAGCGCCCTGTGCAACGGCGAGAAGAACGTCGGCCAGCTGCTGGCCGAGATCCGCACCACCCAGCCCAACATGAGCCAGCACCTGAACACCCTGTACCAGGCCGGCGTGGTGGGCAAGCGGCGCGAGGGCGTGCAGATCTACTACCGCATCATCAACGAACGCGTGGTCAGCCTGTGCCGCGTCGTCTGCACCCAGATCGCGATGGAAGGCGACGCCGCGCCGGGCTGACGCCCTGGCTGGCCCGGCGCGCGGGCTCGTTTCGGGGTTAATCCTGACCGAAATCAAGCGCCCGGCGCCCTATCATGCGGCGGCCATATAAGCGGTAACGAATTTTCCCGCTCCGCGGCAGCCACTTCCAGGAAGGACACCCGACCATGAAACCACTCCTGCTCTCCGGGCTCGCCACGGCGGCCCTGGCGCTGGGCGCCGGCGCCGCCCAGGCGCAGACCGATCCGCTGCAGGTGCGCAGCTGGGCCGCCGCCTGCGCCAGCTGCCACGGCACCAACGGCCAGGCCCAGACCGGCAACGAGCCGCTGGCCGGCGGCAACAAGGACGAGATGCTCAAGAAGCTGCTGGACTTCAAGCGCGGCGCCAAGCCCGCGACCATCATGCACCAGCTCAGCAAGGGCTACAGCGACGAGCAGCTGGCCGCCATCGTGTCGTGGTTCGCGGCACAGAAGAAGTGAGGAGGCACACCATGGATCGTCGTCAATTCATCCGGGCCGGTTCGGCCGCTTCCGCCGCGTCCGTGCTGGGCCTCGCCGCAGGCTGCGCCAGCACCGGCGCTGGCGCGGGCGGCCAGGTGGTCGTCATCGGTGGCGGCTACGGGGGCGCCACCGCCGCCAAGTACATCCGCATGTGGTCCGAAGGGCGCGTGCAGGTCACCCTGGTCGAGCCCAACGACAGCTTCATCTCCTGCCCCATCTCCAACCTGGTGCTGGGCGGCAGCAAGCAGATGGCCGACATCACCACGTCCTACGACAACCTGGGCAAGCGCCACGGGGTGAAGATCATCAAGGACCGCGTCGTCGCCATCGACGCCGACAAGCGCCAGGTGCGCCTGGCCGGCGGCAGCACGCTGGCCTACGACCGCCTGGTGGTGTCGCCCGGCGTCGACTTCATGTGGGACAGCCTGCCCGGCCTGAAGAAGCCCGGCGCGCAGGACAAGGTGCTGCACGCCTGGAAGGCCGGCGCGCAGACCGTGGCGCTGCGCAAGCAGCTGGAGGCCATGCCCGACGGCGGCGTGTACGCCCTCAGCATTCCGCTGGCGCCCTACCGCTGCCCGCCCGGCCCGTACGAGCGCGCCTGCCAGGTGGCGCACTACTTCAGCCAGGCCAAGCCCAAGTCCAAGGTGCTGATCCTGGACGCCAACGACGACGTCACCTCCAAGGGGCCGCTGTTCAAGAAGGCCTGGGCCGACCGCTACAAGGGCATCATCGAATACCGGCCCAAGCACGCGCTGACCGACGTCGACGCCGCCACCGGCACGCTCAAGTTCGAGTTCAACGACGACATCAAGGCCCAGGTGCTGAACGTCATCCCGCCCATGCGCGCCGGTGACGTGGCGCACAACGCCGGGCTGACCACCGCCAACAAGCGCTGGTGCGACGTCGACTGGCTGACCATGGAGTCCAAGGCCGCCAAGAACGTGCACATCCTGGGCGACGCGCTGCAGATCGCCCCGGCCATGCCCAAGTCCGGCCACATGGCCAACCAGCACGGCAAGGTGGCGGCCGCCGCCATCGTGGCCCTGCTGTCCGGCCGCCAGCCCAACGCGCTGCCGATCTACAACAACACCTGCTACAGCTTCGTCAGCGACACCGACGTGGTGCATGTGGCCAGCGTGCATGCCTACGACGCCGAGAAGAAGACCATGCTGCCGGTGGCCGGCTCGGGCGGCGTGTCGAGCGCCGCCAGCGAGCTGGAGGGCCGCTACGCCATGGCCTGGGCGCGCAACATCTGGGCCGATACATTGGCATGACGACGTCCCCCCCTGAGTCGCTTCGCGCCTTCCCCCCAGGGGGACGACGCCAGTGGCCGGGCCAAGCCCGTTCCACGGCGTCCGCTGGCATGGCCTGCTCCGCGGCCGCTGGATGGGCGTTGGCGGTGCTGATGGCCCTGGCGTCGACACAGGTGCTGGCGCAAGACAGCGGTGAGGCGCGCGCCAAGAAGATCATCGGCGGCTCCTGCTTCCTGTGCCACGGCGCCGAGGGCGAATCGGCCAGCGAGGTGTTTCCGCGCCTGGCCGGCCAGAACGCCGAATACATCGCCAAGCAGCTGGAGAACTTCAAGAGCGGCAAGCGCAAGAGCACGGCCATGGCCAGCATGGTGACCGAGCTCTCGCCGGCCGACATGACGGCGCTGGGCCAGTTCTATGCCAGCCGCCCGCCGCACAAGGAAGCCGCCAGGGACACGGCGCTGGCCGGCGTCGGGCGCTACATCTATCAGTCCGGCAACAAGTGGAGCGGCGTGCCCTCCTGCGCCAGCTGCCACGGCCCGGGCGGCGCCGGCAGCACCACGCTGCCGCGCCTGGCCGGCCAGCACGCGGCCTACCTGGAAACGCAGTTGCAGCAGTTCAGCAAGCGCGAACGCAACAACGACAACGCGGTGATGCACACCGTGGTCGAGAAAATGACCGGCCTGGAAATGGCCGCCGTGTCCGAGTACCTGAGCGGTCAATAACTCCTGATTTGGTAGCTGCTGGCGCACGACAGGCGGACGCCAGCAGCCATTTTTGGCTCTACTCGCGAATGATGGTGAGGTACTTGATCAGTGCCGCACCGCGACACGACGCATGAGAAAAATGAACAGCCATACGCAGAGGACGCC
>MKTG01000084.1:7363-11737 GCA_001897615.1 Burkholderiales bacterium 68-10 | reverse complement strand
TCTGCGTCCTCTGCGAAATCTCTGCGCCCTCTGCGTTCGGAGGTTGGCGGTTTCCAATAAGCGACCATTCGAAGCCTTGTCTCGCAGGCCATCACCATCATTCGCGAGAAGAGCCCATTTTTTGCCAAATCACAGGTCGCCTCACCCATCCCGCGTTCGTGCCGGCCCGCAGGGCCGGCGCCCGAAGGCCGCGAAGCAGGCCATGCGAGGGCACCCGTGGCCGGGGTCCCCCCGGCCACTGGGTGCGTCCCCCCTCCCGCGGGAGAGGGGGGATGGCGCCGCAGGCGCCTCAGGGGGGCGCCCCTATTTCACGGCGCCACCGGCACCACCACCGGTGCCTGCTGGGTGGCCGGCTGGCTGGTCTGCACCGGCTCGGCCAGCAGGCGGTTCATCAGGCCGCCGCCGGCCCACATGCCGACCAGCGTCAGCCAGGCGGTGAGGGCGAAGATGGCGCCGCCCGTCATGCCCGCGCCCACGGCGCAGCCGCCGGCCAGCATGCTGCCGAAGCCCATCAGCATGGCGCCGACGATGTAGCGCGCCATGCTGTAGCCGTCCTTGAAGCCCTCGACCTTGAACTCGCGCCCCACCAGCGCCCCCAGCGCCGAGCCGACGAACACCCCCGGCAGCATGCCGGCGTCGAAGCCGAAGGCCGGCGCCGGGCTGGACAGCACGCGCATCAGCCATTCGGCCGAGGGGCCGCTGAAGGTCAGGCCCTGGATCTGCACCGCATCGAAGCTGGCGCGCGCCACCGCGTGGCTGAACCACCAGGCCAGCGCCACCGCCACCCCGGTGCCGATGCCGCCGATCCACATCCAGGGTCGGTTGCCGCTGCGCAGCGAGAAGATCACCGCCACCACCAGCCACAGCCCGCCCAGCGCCAGGCCGTCGGCGTGACCGGCGCCCACGCGCGCCAGCAGGTCGCGCGCGGCGCCGCCGTCCACCGTCCACCAGGTCGAGATTTCGGTGCGCAGCGGCGCCAGGGCGCCGCCGAGCGCTGCCTGCGCGGTGACCGCGAACACCAGCCCCGACAGCAGCGCGCGCAGGTTGCCGTTGGCCGACAGCACCAGCAGCCGGCTGGCGCAGCCGCGCGTCATGATCATGCCGGCGCCGAACACCAGCCCGCCCACCAGCGCCCCCGACAGACTGCCGCGGTTGGCCAGCTGGCGCGCCTCGCTCACGTCCAGCCAGCCGGCCACGATCAGCGCCTGCACCACGATCACCGCCGACGCGAAGGCCAGCAGCCACACCGACAGCTTCTCGGCGAACTGGCCGCGCCAGAACTCGATCACCGCCGCCCGCAGGCAAAAGCGCGAACGCTGGGCAAAGAAGCCGAACAGCACGCCGATCACCGCGCCGCCCGCCGCCAGCACCGTGCCGGTGCCGTGGTGCTCCACCAGGCTTGTCAAGTCGATGGCCATTCTTGATAATTAGTTCAGCAATGACTTATGAATTTAGGGTGGATCATGCAGCCTGTGATTGACCGGCGTCAACTTCTTCAGCGCTGTGCCTGTCTGGCGCTGGGCGGCATGGGGACGGCCTGGGCGCGCTACGCCGAGGCCGCCGACAGCCCTGCCGGCGCGCCCGAGATGCGCGCGCGCGAGGCCGCGCCCGGCTGCTGGTATGTCGAAGGCCTGTCGGCGCTGGGCTCGCCCGCCAACCAGAACTTCATCTCCAATGCCGGCTTCGTCGTCACCTCGGCCGGCGTGGTGGTGATCGACGCCCTGGGTTCGCCGGCGCTGGCCGAGCGCCTGCTGGCGGAAATCCGCAAGGTGACGGCGCAGAAGGTCACGCACGTCATCGTCACCCACTACCACGCCGACCACATCTACGGTCTGCAGGTGTTCGCCGACCAGGGCGCGCGCATCATCGCGCACCAGGCGGCGCGCGAATACCTCAACTCCGACACCGCGCGCCTGCGCCTGCAGGCCTCGCGCGAGGAGCTGGCGCCCTGGGTCGACGCCCACACCCGCCTCGTGCCCGCCACCGAATGGATCAACGAGCGGCGCGAGCTGACCGTGGGCGACACCACCCTGGTGCTGCAACCGGTGGGCCCGGCGCACACGCCGGAGGACCTGGCGGTGTACCTGCCGGCGGTCAAGGCGCTGTACGCGGGTGACCTGGTGTTCCGCAGCCGCATCCCCTTCGTCGGCCAGGCCGACAGCCGCAACTGGATCCTCTCGCTCGAGCGCCTGCTGGCCTTCGACACCCGGGTCATCATCCCCGGCCACGGCCCGGTATCCACCGAGGCGCGCAAGGACATGCAACTGACGCGCGACTATCTGGTCTACTTGCGCAAGACCATGGGCGAGGCCGCGCGCGACATGACGCCGTTCGACGAGGCCTACAAGGCCACCGACTGGAGCCCGTACGAGCACCTGCCGCTGTTCGGCCCGGCCAACCGCATGAACGCCTACAACACCTACCTGCTGATGGAGCACGAACCGCAATGAACACGCCGCCGCGCCTCTCGCTGTCGCGTCGCCAGGGCCTGCGGGCACTGGCGCTGCTGGGTCTGGGCGCCAGCGGGGTCGCGCCGGCGCGGGTGGCGGGCAAGACGCTGCCGCTGTCGGCCTCGCTGCCCGACGAACTGGCGCGCGCGCTGAAGGCGCGCCAGCCGCTGGTGGTCATGGTCAGCCTGCACCGCTGCCCCTGGTGCGAGGAAGTGCGCAACAACTACCTGGCGCCGATGCGGGCGCAGGAGCGCCTGCCGGTGGTGCAGGTGGACATGCTCAGCCCGCGCCAGACGCGCGACCTGCAGGGCGCGCCCACCACGCACGAGGCGCTGGTGCGCGCCTGGGACGTGAAGGTGGCGCCCACGGTGCTGTTTCTCGGCCCGCAGGGCAAGGAAGTGGCCGACCGCCTGGTGGGCGGCTCGCCCGACTTCTATTCGGCCTACCTCGACCGCCGCCTGGCGCTGGCGCGCGAAGCCGTGATAACCTGACCCTGCTGTAAGCGTTTCAGGCCGTTGACGCATGACGGGCAAGCGCCAACAGCTACGATAATCATAGCGATCACACAGATCGCCGGACCGGAGACAGACATGACCCGCATCCCTGGTTTTCGCGCCGGCCTGATCGGCGCGCTGCTCGGCCTGGCCGGCGCGGCGACGGCGCAGGTGCCGGCCATCTTCAAGGACGCCGACCTGAAGCTGGGCGAAAAGCTGATCGCCGAGCACAAGTGCAACCAGTGCCACGCCCAGAAGTGGGCCGACGACGGCAAGGCCATCTACCGGCCGCGGGGCCGCGTCAACACGCCGGGGCTGCTGCGCGGCATGATCGACCAGTGCAGCCTGGAGCTCAACCTGAGCCTGTTCCCCGACGAGGTGACCGCCATCGCGGCGGTCCTCAACCGCGATCACTACCGCTTCAAGCCATGAAGCCCCGCGCCCGCGGGCGCCGTCGGGCCGCTGCCGTGGTGGCCGGCGTGGCGTGGCGCCAACGGGGCCGGGTCGGGATAAACCCCAGTCGTGGCGCGCGTATTCGGCGCTTAACATCAGCACTTGCGCATATATAGAAATTAAACCCTCATGCCAGACGATCAATTGCAACCCGCGCCCGCCAGCGTCGCTGGTGGGCGGCTGCGCAAGGCGCCCGAGAACTTCCTCGATCCGGCCGGCGTCCGCGCCGTGTTTGCCGAGGGCAAGCGCGGCCGGCGCGACTTCATCCGCGGCGCCTTCGCCGCGGCCCTGGCCGGCGGCGCCGCCGCGCGCGCCGGCGCCCAGCCGGAGGCGCCGGTGGGCGAGGGCGACCCGGCCATCCTGAACCTGCCGGCGCACAGCACCGGCCTGGGTCAGGCGGTGGCCACCGACGGCTACGGCCGCCCGTCCAAATACGAAGGCAACGTGCAGCGCCGTCCCAGCCCGGGGCTGACGCAGACCAGCCAGTCGTCGGTCTCGTTCGCGCCGCTGCAATCGCTGTTCGGCATCGTCACGCCCAGCGGCCTGCACTTCGAGCGCCACCACCAGGGCTGGTGGGACGTCGACCCGGCGCAGCACCGCCTCATGGTCAACGGCATGGTCAAGACGCCCCGCGTCTTCACCATGGACGAGCTGATGCGCCTGCCCAGCGTGTCGCGCTTTCACTTCATCGAATGCGGCGCCAACACCGGCATGGAATGGGGCAACGTCGCCGTGCCGACCTGCCAGTACTCGCACGGCATGCTGTCGTGCAGCGAATTCACCGGCGTGCCCCTGATCACCCTGCTGGAGATGGCCGGCGCCGACCTCAAGGGCGGCAAGTTCGTGCTGGCCGAGGGCGCCGACGGCTCGTCGATGACGCGCACCATCCCGATGGAGCTGGTCACCAATGGCCAGGTGCTGGTCGCCTACGGCCAGAACGGCGAGATGCTGCGCCCCGAAAACGGCTACCCGCTGCG
>MKTG01000084.1:2699-7350 GCA_001897615.1 Burkholderiales bacterium 68-10 | reverse complement strand
GAGCTGGGCGATGCGCCCTGGGGCGCCAAGGACGAGGCCATCCACTACATCGACCTGCTGCCCGACGGCACGCACCGCCAGTACAGCAGCATCCAGGAGTGCAAGAGCGTCATCACCACCCCGTCGGGCGGCCAGGTACTGCTGGACAAGGGCTTCTACAACATCAGCGGCCTGGCCTGGTCGGGGCGCGGCAAGGTCAAGCGCGTCGACGTCTCCACCGACGGCGGGCGCAACTGGCGCACCGCGCGGCTGGAAACCCCGGTGCTGGACAAGTGCCTGACGCGCTTCAACCTCGACTGGGTGTGGGACGGCAAGCCCACCATCGTGCAAAGCCGCGCCATGGACGACACCGGCTACGTGCAGCCCAGCATCCGCCAGCTGCGCGACGTGCGCGGCAACCGCTCTATCTATCACAACAACGCCATCCAGTCCTGGCTGGTGCAGGAAAACGGCGAGGTCAAAAATGTTCAGGTTTCGTGACGCCCTGGCCACCGCGCTGATCGCCGCCAGCGCGGCGCTGCCGGCGCAGGCGCAGGACAAATACCCCGGCATCGGCCGCGCCGCCACGCCCAAGGAAGTGGCGGCCTGGGACATCGACGTGCGTCCCGACTTCAAGGGCCTGCCACCGGGCAGCGGCACCGTCGCCCGCGGCCAGGACCTGTGGGAAGAGCGCTGCGCCGTCTGCCACGGCGTGTTCGGCGAATCCAACACCATCTTCACGCCGCTGGTTGGCGGCACCACCGCAGACGACGTCAAGACCGGCCGCGTCGCCACGCTCAAGCGCAGCGACTACCCCGGCCGCACCAGCCTGATGAAGGTGCCCACGGTATCGACCCTGTGGGACTACATCCACCGCGCCATGCCCTGGGACAAGCCCAAGTCGCTCAAGCCCGACGAGGTCTACGCGCTCACCGCCTTCCTGCTCAACCTGGGGCACGTGGTGCCGGACAACTTCACGCTGTCCGACAAGAACATCGCCGAAGTGCAGCAGAAGATGCCCAACCGCAACGGCATGACCACCGCCCACGCCCTGTGGCCCGGCAAGGAACTGCCCGGCCACCAGGCCAGGCCCGACGTGCAGGCCAAGGCCTGCATGAGCAACTGCGGCCCGGCGCCCGCCGTCACCTCGGTGCTGCCCGAGCACGCGCGCAACAACCACGGCAACCTGCGCGAGCAAAACCGCACCGTCGGCCCGCAGCGCGGCTCCGACACCACCAAGCCCGAAGGCTGGCTGGGCGACGCCGCCGGGCCGGTCAAGGTGGTCGGCCCCGCCAGCACCGACAGCCCCAACGCCGCCGCCATCGCCCTGACGCAGAAGCACGCCTGCACCGCCTGCCACAACATGAGCGGCAAGCTGGTCGGTCCCGGCTTCGCCGACATCGCCGCCAAGCACGCCGGCAAGGCCGACTACCTGGCCGGCAAGATCAAGGCCGGTGGCTCCGGCGTCTGGGGCGAAATCCCCATGCCGCCGCAGGAACTGCCCGAGGCCGACACCAAGGCCATGGCCGCCTGGCTGGCGGGCGGCGCCGGCAAGTGAAATGACCTACCGACCCATCCGGGAATTCACCCGGGACACAATGTCCCCAACCCATTAGCATCCGCAAACTTTCAAGGAGAAATCGCCCATGCAAACACGCAGGCAAACCCTCAAGCAGAGCGCCGTGGTGGCGGGTCTGCTGGCCGGCACGGGCCTGTTCCCGCAGTACGCGCACGCCTTCAACAAGGCCGCGTTCGACGCCAAGACCCTGGGCGACGCGCTCAAGGCCCTGGGTGCCAGTGGCGCCCCTGAAGCCAGCGGCTCGGTCACCCTGACCGCGCCCGACATCGCCGAGAACGGCGCCGTCGTGCCGCTGGCCGTGGCCAGCAGCCTGGCCGGCGTCAAGCAGCTGGTGCTGCTGGTCGAGAAGAACCCCAACGCCCTGGTGGCGGTGTTCAACGTCAGCCCCGAGGTCGACGCCAGCTTCGCCACCCGCGCCAAGATGGGCGAGACCTCCGACGTCTACGCCGTGGCCATCACCGGCGACGGCAAGGCCCACTTCGCCAAGAAGGAAGTCAAGGTCACCCTGGGTGGCTGCGGCGGCTGACATGACGCCCCCCTTGAGTCGCTTCGCGCCTTCCCCCGGAGGGGGACAACGCCAGTGGCCGGCGCAGGTCCGGCCACGGCGTTCGCTGGCGTGGCCTGCCCCGCGGCCTCCAGAACTGGCCGGGCGTGCATGGGCGGCGAGGGTGAGTTAAACCGAATCGTTTCGAATCAGGAGAACAGACATGGCAGATCCAATGCGAATCCGCGCGCAGGCATCCGGCGACAAGGCCACGGTGCGCGTGCTCATGAGCCACGAGATGGAGTCCGGTCAGCGCAAGGACGCGTCCGGCAAGCTGGTGCCCGCCTGGCACATTCAGGACGTCACCGCCTCGCTCAACGGCAAGCCGGTGTTTTCGTGCGAATGGGGCCCGGCGGTGTCCAAGAACCCCTTCCTGCAGTTCGCCATCAAGGGCGCCAAGGCCGGCGACAAGGTCAGCGTGACCTGGAAGGACAACAAGGGCGACAGCCGCACCGACGAGGCCACGGTGTCCTGACGCCCGAGCACCGCCAACCGGCGGGCATGGCCCTTGACGGACCTGCCCGCCGTTTTCTTTTGACAAGAACCAGGAGACAAGCACGATGAGAGGCAAACCCATCGCCATGGCGGCCGCCATGCTCGGCCTGTTGGCGTCCGCCGGCAGCGCGCTGGCGCAAAAGACGTCCATCCAGGCCATCGAGGAATACCGCGAAATGCTGCAGGACGGCAACCCGGCCGACCTGTTCGAGGCCAAGGGCGAAGACCTGTGGAAGCAAAAGCGCGGCCCCAAGAACGCCTCGCTGGAGCGCTGCGATCTGGGCAAGGGCCCGGGCGTGGTCAAGGGCGCCTTCGTCGAGCTGCCGCGCTGGTTTGCCGACACCGGCAAGGTGCAGGACCTGGAATCGCGCCTGGTCACCTGCATGAGCACCCTGCAGGGCATCGACCCCAAGGCGATCATCAACGGCGACTGGGGCAAGGGCGAACGCGCCAACACCACCGCCCTGGCGACCTGGATCGCCGCCGAATCCAAGGGCATGGCGTTCAACCTGCCGCAGTCGCACGCGCAGGAACGCATCATGTACCAGGTGGGCAAGCGCCTGTTCTACCAGCGCGGTGGCGCGCACGACTTTGCCTGCGCCTCCTGCCACGGCGAAGAAGGCAAGCGCATCCGCCTGCAGGACCTGCCCGACCTGCGCAAGGCGCCGGGCGACGGCGTGGGCTTTGCCGCCTGGCCGGCCTACCGCGTCTCCAACGGCCAGATGTGGAGCATGCAGCACCGCCTGAACGACTGCTATCGCCAGCAGCGCTTCCCCGAGCCCGACTTCGGCAGCGACGTCACCGTGGCCCTGGGCGTGTTCCTGGGCGTCAACGCCAAGGGCGACAAGTCCGCCGCCCCCACCATCAAGCGCTGAGCAGGAGACACGCACCATGACACCCCGCAATTCGATCCTCGCGCTGTCCATCGCCGGCGCCCTGGTGCTGGTGGGCTGCGCCAGCCTGCCCTCGTCCACCGAGCTGGACACGCTGACCCAGCAGATCGTCAAGAACGACTTCCACGACAAGGGCATCGTCAAGGTCAGCCAGGCCTTTGCCGACGACGAAACCATGCGCGTGTGCAACGCCGCCGACGTCGCCGGCAAGCCGCTGGACGACGCCACCGCCAAGCGCATCGAGGCACTCAACATGGCCACCATCAAGTGGCCGGCCAACGGCAAGTACCTGGGCGACTGGAAGGAAGGCGAAAAACTGGCCCAAAGCGGCCGCGGCCTGACCTGGACCGACAAGGCCGACACCCCCAACGGCGGCAACTGCTACAACTGCCACCAGATCGACAAGAAGGAAATCTCCTTCGGCACCATCGGCACCAGCCTGTACAACTACGGCAAGCTGCGCGGCGTGACCGACCCGAACAGCCCGCAGGCGCAGGAAATGGTCAAGTACACCTGGGGCAAGATCTGGAACAGCAAGGCCTACAACGCCTGCTCCAACATGCCGCGCGCCGGCCACAAGGGCATCCTGACCGAAAAGCAGGTGGCCGACCTGGTGGCGCTGCTGCTCGACCCCAATTCGCCGGTCAACAAGTGATCGGCCCCTGGCCCGGTTCTGCCGGGCTTTTTTGCTTCTGATAGTTCAGTAACGGCTGATATATGAACCTCTCCAAACGCGAATTCCTGCAAGTCCTCAGCGCCGCCAGCGTGGCCGGCATGGGCCTGGGCCGCTTTGCCGACGCCAGCGCCCAGACCGCCGCCGACGGGCTGTACGACATCCCCAGGTTCGGCAACGTGTCGTTCCTGCACATCACCGACTGCCACGCGCAGCTGCGGCCCATCTACTTCCGCGAGCCCAGCGTCAACCTGGGCTTTGGCGACATGAAGGGCCGCCTGCCGCACCTGGTGGGCGATCAGCTGCTCAAGGCCGCTGGCGTGCCGGCGGGCAGCGCCAGTGCGCACGCGCTCACTTACCTGGACTTCGACCGCGCCGCCCAGCGCTACGGCAAGGTGGGCGGCTTTGCCCACCTGGCCACCCTGGTCAAGCGCCTGCGCGCCAGCCGTCCCGGCTCGCTGCTGGTCGATGGTGGCGACACCTGGCAG
>MKTG01000084.1:0-2682 GCA_001897615.1 Burkholderiales bacterium 68-10 | reverse complement strand
GCCACTTCGAGTTCACCCTGGGCATGAAGCGCGTGCAGGAGATCGTGGAGAAAGATTTTGCCGGCAAGGTGGACTTCGTCGCGCAGAACATCAAGACCACCGACTTTGGCGACCCGGTGTTCAAGCCCTACGTCATCCGCCAGATGAACGGCGTGCCGGTGGCCATCGTGGGCCAGGCCTTCCCCTACACCCCCATCGCCAACCCGCGCTGGATGGTGGCCGAGTGGGAGTTCGGCATCCAGGACGAGAACATGCAGAAGGTGGTGGACGAAGCCCGCGCCAAGGGCGCGCAGGTCGTCGTCGTCGTCAGCCACAACGGCATGGACGTGGACCTGAAGATGGCCAGCCGCGTGCGCGGCATAGACGCCATCCTGGGCGGCCACACGCATGACGGCATGCCCGTGGCCAGCATCGTCAAGAACGCCGGCGGCCAGACCATCGTCACCAACGCCGGCAGCAACGGCAAGTTCCTCGGCGTGCTGGACTTCGACGTCAAGGGCGGCAAGGTGGCGGACTTCCGCTACAAGCTGCTGCCGGTGTTTGCCAACATGCTGCCGGCCGACAAGGACATGGACGCGCTCATCGCCAAGATCCGCGCGCCCTACGAAGCGAAACTGTCCGAGCAACTGGCGATTACCGAGGGCCTGCTGTACCGCCGCGGCAACTTCAACGGCACGGGCGACCAGCTCATCGTCGACGCGCTCATGGAGGTGCAGGGCGCCGACCTGGCCTTCTCGCCCGGCTTCCGCTGGGGCACCACCCTGCTGCCCGGCCAGGCCATCACGCGCGAATGGCTGCTGGACATGACCGCCACCACCTACAGCTACGCCACCCTGACCGAGATGAAGGGCGAGATGATCAAGACGGTGATGGAAGACGTAGCCGACAACCTGTTCAACCCCGACCCGTACTATCAGCAGGGCGGCGACATGGTGCGCGTGGGCGGCCTGACCTATGCCTTCGACCCACTGGCGGGCGTTGGCCAGCGCGTCAGCGACATGCGCCTGAAGGGCAAGCTGATCGAAGCCGACAAGACCTACAAAGTCGCCGGCTGGGCCCCCGTGGCCGAAGACGCCGCCAAGGCCGGCAACCCCATGGTGTGGGACCTGGTGGAAAAGTGGCTGAAAGCCCGCGGCGGCAAGGTGGCGCCGCGCCAGCTCAACATGCCCAAGCTGACCGGCGGGGCGCTGCCCAATCCGGGATACGCCGACTGAGCATCGGCGGGGGCTGGCCCGGCAAGGTCAGCCGCCCGGGCTGGGTGGGGCGATTTGCCTGCCAGGGGCAGTGCCATGAACTATCGAAACGATAGCTGCTGGCGCAGGTCCGGCAAGCGGCGGCGGACAAAAGACCTTCTAGGGAGAGCGAGCCTTGCAGGGGGTACCGGCTAACGAATTGTTAGCCCCCTGCACTACAGCAACTCTATGCCGAAGCGACGAACGAAGAGTGCAAAGAGGCCAAAACACACCACGGTGATAACGACGCAGGCCAGAAGAGACGGCCAGAACCCAACGCGAGGCAAGAGGACGGGAAACGCCAGGAACATGGGTAGCGTTGGCACGACATACCAGAACGTATACCAAGCGTGATTTGCGATTTTCTGCTGGGGCTGATTCTCGACGTAAAGCCAGATGAGCGCGAGTACTGTTACCAGCGGCAGAGCCGCCACGAAACCACCGAGCTTGTCACTGCGCTTTGCCAGCTCGGAAACGAGCACGACAACCGCTGCGGTTATGAAGTACTTGGTTATGAGCCACGCCACAATTTTTCCTCAGGGGGCTAACGTTTGACGTGAGCGGTGGCTTGACGGCGTAGCCGGCAAGACATCCGCTCGATGGAATGGTTAGGTATCATTCTGCTAGCGCAACTGAGGTTCTGGAAAGAACTCAAACTCCCATGGCTGCACCAGCGCTCTTGCCGCCGCAACGGCCGGGCCACTCGGCGAGCTCGCACACACCATTGCATCTCGATAAGGAACGCGTAGGCACACAGCTACGGTTTCTCCGCTTGGTGTTTTGTACGCCCACCAGTCCTCTTCGCCGCCGAATGTGCAAGACGAATCGGACTCTACGTACGCAGGCATTCCAAGGTGCGCGTGAAGCGCCACCCTTTCAACGTTTCGCGCCCAACCCACCTCCCAAAGCGGTGGAGAAGCCTCGCCAAGATTGATCGGAACGAGGGGTTAGGCCTCGCCTGCGTGACCAAGTTGCCTTAAGCCAGCCAAGTTGTCCCATTCGGCCCAGGCCTCAGCTATGCGGCCTTCAGAGATGCGATAGATCGCGAGGTAGGTGGCGGTCAACCGTCGTCCGCTGGCGGCGTATGGACCCATAGGCCCGGTCTGAGTGCCGGTGAATCGATGCCGCGCAGCAACTCTGTCGCCTTCTGCGACTAGGTCCAGCAGTTCTTCGTGAGCGTCAGGGAACGTCTTGTACTCACCCTGCAAGAACGCGACAAGCTCCCCCGCTGACTTCGCGCCAGCGGCACCCGCCGCATCACTATGACGGACGAAAGCGGGATCGAGGACTGCGACAAGCGCCGGCCAATCCTGAGTGTTGATGGCAGCAACGAAGGCGTGCACGATGGCCTTGTTCTGGGCAGATGAGGTTTCCACAGAGGTGTCTTGGCGAGGCCTAACGAATGAAAGGGACTTCCCCGTCCCGAAAGCAGGGCGCATTTGCGCGGTAC
>MKTG01000083.1:1219-4473 GCA_001897615.1 Burkholderiales bacterium 68-10 | reverse complement strand
CAGGTCGAGACGTACGTGGAATCGCTGCCCCACAGACTCGTGCTTGTCGCACGGAACAGGGTAAGCCCATGATGGAGTCGCACCTCAAGATGCGACAAGTTCGGTTGTAGAATCGAGCGCAACCGTGGTGGTTAAAGGATCGGGGAACAAGCGAAAGCCGGGCTGTAATGGTTTGGATAGGGGATGCAAGGATTGCCCCAGCCCGAAAGGGCGCTGACTTCCGCGAGGTGACCTGTTATAAGACAGGTCTGTTCCAACCAGCCCGAAGGGAAAAGCTACCTTTTCGGGGGAGCCCATCCTTCGAGAATCGGGCGGGCGTAGCTCAATGGCAGAGCAAAAGTTTCCCAAACTTTAGACGGGGGTTCGATTCCCCTCGCCCGCTCCACCGCATCATTCTGAGGACTTCCAGGGAAATCCAAGGAGCTTTATAAGGCGTTGTCACGCAACGATTTTTCAGCCTCCAGTCTTCCAGGGTCGTCCGCAGTGATCCGCTGACAGCCAGGACTTTTAAGTCCACAAAAAAGTCCTTTTTGAGGGTTGTGCGGTTGCCGGATTGTTGATGGCGAGGCGCGGCTGAGGTGAACAGCATCTGCTACCTGACTCGTTCAGGAGCAAGCGCATGGCACTCTCAGACTTGGTAGTCAGGCAAGCCAAGGCCACCGGAAAGGCGTACACCCTTCCCGACATCGACGGTCTCTCCCTGGCCGTCTCCCCCGCAGGCAACAAAAGCTGGCACTTCCGCTACTACTGGCTTGGAAAGCAGCAGAGGATGTCGCTGGGCAACTACCCAGAGGTGTCGCTGCGCGACGCGCGTTCCCTGCGCGATGAAGCGCGCGCCCTGGTCGCCAAGGACATCAATCCGCACCGGCACCGCAAGCAAAAGCGTGCCGCGGCCAAGCTCGCCGGCAAACACACCTTCGACGCGATCTACAAGAAGTGGCTGGCCCACCGCGAACTCAGTCTCAAGAAGGGACGTCAGACCACGCTCTCGATCCTTCCGCGCGTGTTTGCCAAGGACGTTCTGCCGGCGCTCGGTAAGCGGTCGATCTACGACATCAAGCGTCCGGATCTGCTGGAGGTGATTGCGAAGATCGAGAAGCGCAAGGCGCTGTCCGTTGCCGAGAAAGTCCGCACCTGGTTCAACCAGCTCTTCCGCTACGCGCTTGTGATCGTGCCAGACCTAGAGCAGAACCCGGCGTCCGACCTCGACGTGGTGGCACTGCCGCTGCCCCCGGTGAACCACAACCCGTTCCTGCGCATGGCCGATCTGCCGAAGCTGTTGCAGCGGCTGCGCAAGTACAGGGGGGTGCTGCTCAGTGCAGGCGCTGGACTCGCGTGTGCCGCGCCAGGCGCTGCGGGAACCTGCTGCGCCACGTCTCCTTGCTCCTTCTCGACCTGCACCTGGCCGGCAAACGGCGCAGGCCGCTCGGCCGCCTCCCAGATCAGCGCGGGCGAGAGCTTGAGGAACGTGAAGCTGTGCGACCAGCCGGCATCGCTCGCGACGGTGGCCTTCCAAATTGCCTTGCCGTCCGGTGTGGGCAAGGCGATGCCGTGGTCCTGCAGCACGTTGAACACCGCTGTGTTGCTGGCCGGGATGCCGTCGGTGCCCTGTTGCAGCAGATGCGCGCGGAGCTTGTCCGAGACCGTCTTGCTCACCAGCCAGAGGGCGTCCTGGGTCAGCCATCCGTCCGAAGCCTGGGGCTGGTTCAGCTTGAATTCCTCGCGCAGCAGGAAGCGCAGGCCATCGAGCAGCTTGCGCTGTAGGGCGTGCTTGGGCGCGGCCAGCGCCTTGCTGGGATCACCGCCGAGTTCCTGGGCCACCGAGGCCTGGTCGGCCCGCACCACCAGTTCGCCGAGCGTGCCGGCGTGCTCGTACTGCCCGGCCAGCACGTACAGAAGCGCGGCCCAGAGGTCGGGGTAGCCGGCGATCCAGTCGAAGATGCCGGGATCGAGCAGCCGGGCGTAGAGCAGCCCGGTGGCGGCACTGTGCAGCCGGTACTCGCGTTCCTTGCGGTAGCGGAAGCGGTACGGCCGTCGCAGCGGGCCGTGCCACGGATGCCAGACCGTGCCGTCCGCGTACTCCACGTGCAGGTCGACGGCGACCTTGCCGACGTCGTGCAGCAGCGCCGCATAGGCGATGCCGGCCGTCCAGGCTTCGGCCTGGGCGGCTTGCGCCTCCGGCGTTGTGCCGGCGGGCAGCAGGTGCGACTGCCGCAGCTTGAGGGCGTAGGCGACGATCTCCAGGCCGTGGTCCAGCATGCCGCCCGGATAGGCATGGTGGTGCGATTCCGAGGCGGGGAACTGCTGGACCAACTCGGCGTAGCGCTCCAGGGGTGCCAGGTACAGCGTGGCGAACTGGCGGCGCGACAGTGAGGTGCGCTGCCAGATGTGTTCCAGCAGCCGCTGCCGGCGCGGTGTCGCCAGCAGCGATGCGGCCGGCTCCGGCCGCGTCAGCCCTTTGCCGGGATCGGCGGGGGGGGTGGGTGTCGACGCCGTGCCAGAAGATGGCGGCGGCCGTTTGCGTTGGAACAGCGAGAGCATGGCGAACCCCGGACGGTGGCCGGGCGGGGGAGCCTTTTGGCCTTTTCAGGTAGGGCCATTCCCCTTGGCCCCATTCCCTTGCCCCTTCCCCAGCCCTTTGGCCTTTTGGAAGCCTTTGGATATAGGGCGTCCAAGGCAAGCCAGCCACAACCAATCCGGGCTTGGCCCAGGGCGCATTGATGCGGGAAGGCTGGCTGTGCCGTGCCTACGATGGAGCCGATTTCAGGAGGCCCCTATGCGCGCCCACATTGACGGTGTAAGGAAGTTTCCTTACCATGCGGGTATTGCGATCAGGAGTGCCGCCATGCCCGAAATCCACGAAGTTGCGACGCTGACCTCCAAGGGTCAGATCACCCTGCCCAAGTCCATCCGGCAGGTGCTGGGCGTGGACACCGGCGGCAAGGTGGCATTCGACCTGCGCGGCGGCGAAGTCGTCGTGACCCGGGCCGATGCCGAGCATGAAGACCCCGCCATCGCCGCGTTCCTGACCCTGCTGGCCAGCGACATCGAGGCTGGCCGGAACATCCGCGGCCTGCCGGCGGATCTGGCCCGCACGATGCTGGAGCATGCGGGCCACAAGGTTGTCCTGGGCGATGACTTCGATGAGGACGTGGAAATCTGATGCAGCAGCATGGATGGACGCTACTGTTCCACGACAACCTGATCGAGCAGTTGACGAAGCTGCGCGCGGCGGTGCTGCGTGCACAAGAGAA
>MKTG01000083.1:0-1124 GCA_001897615.1 Burkholderiales bacterium 68-10 | reverse complement strand
CCACTGGCGGCGAGCCAAGCTCGGTCGGCGGTATCGGCTGTTCTTCCGGTACGACTCGAAGGCCAAGGTCATCGTGTACGCCTGGGTCAACGACGAGCAGACCTTGCGGTCGACGGGCAGCAAGTCCGACCCCTATGCCGTGTTCGAGAAGATGCTGGGACGCGGCAACCCGCCGGACGATTGGGCCGCGCTGGTGGCCGCGAGCAGAGCCGACTGGCAGGACGAACGCAAAGACTGACGCGCTGCATGCCTTCGTGTTCGGCGTGATTAGATGTTGCCCAGAATTTCCACCATGAATTTAAAACTCATGCAGGATTCAATCAAACGAGCAGAGTACAGGACGACCATGAGGTAGCCACCATGAAGACCGCCGCACAGACCGCCTTCGCAGAACGCCTCGGCCGCCCGCTAGGACGAGCATGGCGAGGCTGTGCGCGTCTGGACCGGCAAGCACAGGGCTGGCTACGTGCGCAGGGCTTGGCGCCTGGCGCTGCAAAGGCAGCGTCGTTGCTCGTCAAGCTCGCTGCCCTGGCTGTGTTGCTCTACAGCGCGTTCTGGCTTGCGCTGCTGCTCACGCTGGCGGTGGTCGCTGGTGCGTGGGCAGCCCGAAGCGAAGGGCAAACCGGCGATGGGGAATGGGCACTCGGTGGTCAAGCCGCTCACAAGCAGAGCGTTTTCTACGATCCGATCAACTACGACGACGATCCAGACCCTCGCTTTCACGATGATCGGTAGGCATGCAGCTACCTTGCACCGCGGATGACGGTGCCGGTCCCTTTCGACCCGGCTTGACCTGCTGCTTTGGTGCCTTCAGATAGGCCTTGCAGCGCATTGCCGGCCCGAATACCAACCCAGCCCAGCGCAGTGACCCAAAAACCCGGCAACAGGATGAACATCGTCCCCATGACAAAGTTCAACAACATATCGCCGAAGGCGTTGTTCAGCCCGATCAGCGGATCGAAGTTGCTGTGCGGCCCGTTCGCGCCGAAGCCCCAGCCGTAGAGCGCATCGAGGATGGTGGAGTCGAGCCAGCGCGCGAGCTGGAACCAGAAGTCCACGAAGAACAGCGCGAACTCCACGCAGCTCACCGCGATCAGCGCCTTCAGCTCGTAGGTGCCGAAGAC
>MKTG01000082.1:29426-37565 GCA_001897615.1 Burkholderiales bacterium 68-10 | reverse complement strand
GTCCTCTGCGTTCGGAGGTTGGCGGTTTCCAATAAGCGACCATTCAAAGCCTTGTCTCGCAGGCCATCACCATCATTCGCGAGAAGAGCCTCAAATCAGGCGTTGGCGCCCGCCAGATTTGCGTCAGAAGCTATCTTTTTTGAAGCGATTCGAGCAGCCGGCCGTGCACCCCGCCGAAGCCGCCGTTGCTCATGCACAGCACATGGTCGCCCGGCCGCGCGGCCTGCGTGACCTGCCGCACCACCTCGTCGATGCTGCCGGCCACCTGGGCGCGCGCACCCAGCGGTGACAGCGCGGTGGCGGCGTCCCAGTCCAGCCCGCCGGTGTGGCAGATGCTCAGGTCGGCGTGCTCCAGCGCCCACGGCAGCTGGGACTTCATGGTGCCCAGCTTCATGGTGTTGCTGCGCGGCTCGAACACGGCCAGGATGCGCTGCCCGGCCTGACCGGCGGCGTCCAGCTGGCGGCGCAGGCCGTCCACCGTGGTGCGGATCGCCGTCGGGTGGTGGGCGAAGTCGTCGTACACCGTGATCTCGCCGCCCGCCGCCGCCACGCGGCCGCGCACTTCCATGCGGCGGCGCACGTTCTGGAACTGTGCCAGCGCCGCGCAGGCCGCGGCCGGATCGACGCCCACGTGCTCGGCCGCGGCGATGGCCGCCAGCGCGTTGAGCTGGTTGTGCTGGCCCGACAGCGACCAGCGCACGCGGCCGACGGCGCGCCCGCGCTGCTGCACCTCGAAGTCCGACGCCTCGCCGTGCGCGGTGAAGTCGCTGATCGCGCTGCCGAAGCCGCGCCGCTCGCTCCAGCACCCCCGCGCCAGCACGCGGGCGAGGCTTTCTTCCAGCTCGTTGACGATGACGCGCCCGGACGGCGGCACGGTGCGCGCCAGGTGGTGGAACTGCCGCTCGATGGCCGCCAGATCGTCAAAGATGTCGGCGTGGTCGAACTCCAGGTTGTTCAGCACCGCCGTGCGTGGGCGGTAGTGCACGAACTTGCTGCGCTTGTCGAAGAAGGCGGTGTCGTACTCGTCGGCCTCGATGACGAAAAGGGGTCGATCCTGCCCCCGGGCCTGCGCGCCCAGGCGTGCCGATATGCCGAAGTTCAGCGGCACGCCGCCCACCAGGAAACCCGGCGACAGTCCGGCGCTTTCCAGGATCCACGCCAGCATCGACGTGGTGGTGGTCTTGCCGTGCGTGCCGGCCACGGCCAGCACATGGCGGCCCTGCAGCACGTGCTCCAGCAGCCACTGCGGGCCGCTGGTGTAGGGCGCGCCGGCGTCCAGGATGGCTTCCATCAGCGGATACTTCGGCGTGCCATCGGCCAGCCGCGCGCGGCTGACCACGTTGCCGATGACGAACATGTCGGGCTTGAGTGCCAGCTGCCCGGCGTCGTAGCCCTCGATCAGCTCGATGCCCAGCGCGCGCAGCTGCTCGCTCATCGGCGGGTAGACGCCGGCGTCGCAGCCGGTGACGCGGTGGCCGGCCTCGCGCGCCAGCGCCGCCAGCCCGCCCATGAAGGTACCGCAGATGCCCAGGATGTGAATGTGCATGGGGCGAGATTCTAGTGGCCGTGCCTGGATTGCTGGTTTTGAATCAAATCGGCCTCCAGCGCCCGACTGGCGAGCGCCAGAAGCTATCTAAACGATAGTGAAAGGCCGAGTGTCGGGGCGCCGGTCGATGGGCGTCGGCACCCGGCCTGCCGCGCCGCCGCCTATCTGGGGAACAGCTCGCGCAGCCGCAGCTTGTAGAACTTGCCGGTCGAGGTGCGCGGCACGGCCTCGATCGCCTCGTAGCGCTCGGGCAGCTGCCATTTGGCGAAGCCCTTGGTCAGCAGCAGGGCGTTCATCTCCTCGGGCGTGGCCTGCTGGCCGGGCTTGAAGGCGACGCAGGCCAGCGGGCGCTCGCTCCACTTCTCGTCTGGGATGGCGATCACCGCCGCCTCGGCCACGGCCGGGTGGGCCATGAGGGCGTTTTCCAGATCGACCGAGCTGATCCACTCGCCGCCGGACTTGATCAGGTCCTTGGTGCGGTCGCTGATGCGCATGTAGCCCAGCGTGTCGACGCTGGCGACGTCACCGGTGCGCAGCCAGCCGTCGGCGCTGAACTTGTCGGGCGGCGCGCCGGCCTCGTGGTAGCCGCCGGTGATGAAGGGCCCGCGCACCTGCAGCTCGCCCACGCTGCTGCCGTCCCAGGGCTGGTCCTGGCCGGCTTCGCCGCGAATGCGCAGATCGACCAGCGGCACCGGCACGCCGGCCATGGCGGCGCGGCGGTATCTCTCGTCGGCGCTGGCGCCCTGCAGCTCGGCGCGCGGATACGACAGCGTGCCCACCGGGCTGGTCTCGGTCATGCCCCAGCCCTGCATGATCCACACGCCGTGGCGATCGAAGGCGCGGATCAGGCTTTCCGGCACCGCCGCGCCGCCCACCATGGAGCGCAGCCGCGCGGGCAGCGTCCAGCGCCCGTGGTGCGGCGAATTGGGCTGCTGCGCGGCCTCGTACAACTGGACCATGGCCAGCCAGATGGTGGGCACGCCCAGCGCCAGCGTGGGCGGCTGCTGCTGCATCAGGTCCAGCAGGTCTTCCGGGTGCAGGTGCGGGCCCGGAAACACCAGCTTGGCCCCCACCATGACGGCGATGTAGGGCATGCCCCAGCTGTTGGCATGGAACATGGGGGTGACCGGCATCACCACGTCGGTGTTGCGCACGGCAGTCGCGTCGGGCAGGGCGCCGACCAGCGAATGCAGCACCGTGGAGCGGTGCGAATACACCACGCCCTTGGGCTTGCCGGTGGTGCCCGAGGTGTAGCACATGGAGGTCGGGTCGTCCTCGGCGTGCGGGGCGTAGTCGAAGGCGTCGGGGTCGGCGGCCGCCAGCAGCGCCTCGTAGTCGGTGAACTCGGGCGCCACCGGCGCGCCGGAGAAGGGGAACACGATCACCCGCTCGAAGCGGTGCAGGTGGGCGAACTGCTGGTACAGCGGCAGCAGCACGTCGTCGATCACCAGGAAGCGGTCGGCCGCGTCGCCGGCGATCCAGCCGATCTCCTCGGGCGGCAGGCGCAGGTTCAGGGTGTGCATCACGCCGCCGGCGGCGGGGATGCCGAAATAGCACTCCAGGTGCGCGTGGTGGTTCCAGCACAGGGTGGCGACGCGGTCGCCCTTTTGCAGGCCCAGGCCCTGCAGCGCCGCCGCCAGCGCGCGCGTGCGGCGGTAGTACTCGCCGTAGCTGTGGCGCCGCAGGCTCTTGTCGGGCAGGCGCGAGACGATCTCGTTGCCGTGAAACAGCCGCCCGGCGCGCTCCAACAGGTGGTTGAGCGACAACGGGGTGTTCATCATCGTGGATTTCATCGAACGGTCTCCGGTGGGGTCACGGGCGACTGTAAGTGAGCCTTGCCGGCGGGCGGGGCACAATGAGGTCCATGGAAACCCTGACGCACGAGCTGGCCGCGCACGCCGCCCGCCTGGTGGTGGAGGAGGGCCTGGACTACGGCGGGGCCAAGCGCCGCGCGCAGAAGTTGCTGGGACTGCCCGCGCGCACCGCGCTGCCCGACAACGACCTGGTGGAGTCCGAGGTGCGCGCCTATCTGAGCCTGTTCCACGCCGACACACAGCCGGCCGAACTGGCGGCGCTGCGCCGGCTGGCGCTGCGCTGGATGCAGCGGCTGGCCGAATTCCGGCCGCATGTCACCGGCGCGGTATGGAACGGCACCGCCACGCGGCGCTCGGACGTCTACCTGCAACTGTTTTGCGATGACCCCAAATCGGCCGAAATCGCCCTCATCGACCACCAGGTCAGCTACCAGGCGCGCAGCGTCGGCGGATTTCACGGCGCGCCGGTGGACGCGCTGAGCTTTTCCAGCTCCTGCCCGGAGCTGGGCGAAGCCATCGGCGTGCACCTGATGATCCACGACCACGACGACCTGCGCGGCGCCCTCAGGCCCGGTCGCCAGGGCCAGCCGCTGCGCGGCGACCACCAGGCCCTGGAGCAGCGCATGCAGACGGAGCCCTTGTCATGACCCAGCCCGATCCCCCGTCTGTGATGGCCGCCACCTCGCTGGCGCGGCCAATGGGACGCCGCCTGGCCATGGCGGCCGTGGCGCTCACCGCCGCCGGCGCGGGCGCCTGGTACGCCGCGCGCCGGCACCAGATGTCCGAGCCCGAGCTGACCAGCTTCTGGGAACACAGCTTTCCCGCCCCGGATGGCACCACGCTGGCGCTGGCCAGCTTGCGCGGGCGGCCCCTGCTGGTCAACTTCTGGGCCACCTGGTGCCCGCCCTGTATTGCCGAGCTGCCGCTATTGAGCGCGTTTTATACCGAAAACAAAGCCAACGGCTGGCAAGTTCTGGGACTGGCGGTGGACAAGCCGGAGCCGGTGGCGCGTTTCCTGGCCCAGACACCAGTCAGCTTTCCGGTTGCGCTGGCCGGTCTGCAGGGCGCCAACCTGACGCGCGAGTTGGGCAATACCGCCGGTGGCCTGCCGTTCAGTCTGCTGTTTGACGCCAGCGGGCAGTTGCGCGAGCGCAAGCTGGGGCAGCTGCGTGAAGGCGATCTGCTGGCCTGGCGCAAGGCCCTGGGCAACGCCTGAGGAACCTCTGCATAACCTCGGGCGGCAAGCAGGCGCTGCGGATCGGGATGGGATGCAAGGCGAAAACCGCAGCGATAGCGGTAGCTATCGCGAGGATTTGCAACGTCGCGGACCGCCCGAGACCGCAGATGCCTGCGGCGCAGGAGGCTATGCAGAGGTTCCTGAAGCGCTGCGGCCGGCACCGCCGAGGTCAGATGGGCGGCCGTCAATTTAAGATAATTAAACGAAATTCGACGCTAATCGCCACGAATTGATGTAAATTCGACCCTGTTCCCAATAAATTGGTAAGCAACATGGATCTGCGCAAGCTCAAGACCCTGATCGACCTGGTGTCAGAGTCTAACGTGTCTGAACTGGAAATCACCGAAGCCGAAGGCAAGGTGCGCATCGTCAAGAGCGGCCAGCCGACGGCGGCACAGGTGGTTTACGCCCCCGTCGCCGCAGCCCCCGTGGCCGCGGTCGCGACCGCTGCCGCGCCGGCTGCCGCGGCGCCGGTGGCCGAGCCGGCCGAGAGCGCCGGTTTCGTCGTCAAGTCGCCCATGGTGGGCACCTTCTACCGCTCGGCCAGCCCGGGTGCCAAGCCTTTCGTCGAGTTGGGTCAGACCATCAAGGAAGGCGACACGCTGTGCATCATCGAGGCCATGAAGATCCTCAATGAAATCGAGGCCGAGAAGAGCGGCACCGTCACCAAGATCATGGGCGAAAACGGTCAGGCGGTCGAATTCGGCCAGCCGCTGTTCGTCATCGAATGAGAAGTTGCGGGCAGCGGATGTTCAAGCAAATTCTGGTTGCCAACCGCGGCGTTCTGGCCGTAGGCCAGGCGCGGCAAACCGCTCTGGCGCGCGTCAGGGCACGGGCGATGAGCCGCGGGAGCACACATGTTTAAAAAGATTCTGGTCGCCAACAGGGGTGAAATCGCCCTGCGCATCCAGCGCGCCTGCCGCGAGCTTGGCGTCAAGGCCGTGATGGTCTATTCCGAGGCCGACAAGGACGCCAAGTACGTGCGCCTGGCCGACGAGGCGGTGTGCATCGGCCCGGCGCCGTCGTCGCAAAGCTACCTGCACATGCCGGCGCTGATCTCGGCGGCCGAGGTGACGGACGCCGAGGCGATTCACCCCGGCTACGGCTTTCTGAGCGAGAACGCCGACTTCGCCGAACGGGTGGAAAAGAGCGGCTTTCAGTTCATCGGCCCGACGCCCGACAACATCCGCGTCATGGGCGACAAGGTGTCGGCCAAGCAGGCCATGATCAAGGCCGGCGTGCCCTGCGTGCCGGGCTCGGATGGCGAGCTGCCCGAGGACCCGGCGGCCATCCGCCGCATCGCCAAGTCGATCGGCTACCCGGTGATCATCAAGGCCGCCGGCGGCGGCGGCGGGCGCGGCATGCGCGTGGTGCACACCGAGGCGGCGCTGCTGGGCGCGGTGCAGATGACCAAGGGCGAGGCGGCGGCGGCCTTCAACAACCCGGCGGTGTACATGGAGAAATTCCTCCAGAACCCGCGCCACATCGAGATCCAGGTGCTGGCCGACAAGCACCGCAACGCCGTCTACCTGGGCGAGCGCGACTGCTCCATGCAGCGGCGCCACCAGAAGGTGATCGAGGAAGGCCCGGCGCCGGGCATTCCGCGCCGCCTGATCGAGCGCATCGGCGATCGCTGCGTGGCCGCCTGCAAGAAGATCGGCTACCGCGGCGCCGGCACCTTCGAGTTCCTGTACGAGAACGGCGAGTTCTACTTCATCGAGATGAACACCCGCGTGCAGGTCGAGCACCCGGTGACCGAGTGGATCACCGGCGTGGACATCGTGCGCACCCAGATCATGGTGGCCGCCGGCGAGAAGCTGCCCTTCACCCAGCGCCAGATCCAGATCAAGGGCCATGCCATCGAGTGCCGCATCAACGCCGAGGACCCGTTCAAGTTCACGCCCTCGCCGGGGCGCGTCACCCACTGGCACATGCCGGGCGGGCCCGGCGTGCGGGTGGATTCGCACGTCTACAACAACTACTTCGTGCCGCCCAACTACGACTCCATGATCGGCAAGATCATCGTCTACGGCGACACGCGCGAGCAGGCCATCGCCCGCATGCAGACCGCGCTGGCCGAGACCGTGATCGAGGGCATCCACAGCAACGTGCCGTTGCACCGCGAGCTGATGGTGGACGCCAAGTTCATGGAAGGCGGCACCAACATCCATTACCTGGAGAAGTGGCTGAGCGAGCACCAGCGGTGAGCCCGCGACATCGCCCGCCCTGCCGTCCGCGCGGTCAGGGGCGGCGCCACCCGTGACCGGGCCCCGACTCCGGTGCCTGTGGTGGATCGGCCTGGCGGCCTTCTGGCCGGGCTGGCGTGCCACCCGTGTTCAGGCTTCGGCGCCCGCGCGGAAGGCGCACAGCTTGCTGGATTTGATGCCATATCGGCCTCTGGCGCTTGCGGGGCGTGCGTCAGCAGCTATCTTTTTGAAAGCAAATCACCTGCCATGTTCGAACTGCGCCTGATCTGCCCGGAAGACCGGGTCGAGCCCCTGTCCGACGCGCTGGAGGCGCTGGAGGCGCTGAGCGTCTCGGTCGAGGACGCCGACGCCGACACCGCGGCCGAGCGCGCCCTGTTCGGCGAGCCCGGCCTGCCGCCGCCAGCGCAGAGCTGGTCGCGCTCGCGCGTGGTGGCGCTGTTCGCCGCCGAGGCCGACGCGCGCGAGGCAGCGCGCCTGCTGGCGCTGCAGCACTTCTGGGACGGCTGCGCCATCGCCGCCATCGCCGCCGTCCCCGAGCAGGACTGGGTGCGCCTGACGCAGTCGCAGTTCGAGCCGGTGCCCATCACCCCCAGCTTCTGGATCGTGCCCACCTGGCACGAGGTGCCGGCGCAGGCCGAGCGCGTGATCCGGCTCGACCCGGGCCTGGCCTTCGGCACCGGCACCCATCCCACCACCCGCATGTGCCTGCGCTGGCTGGCCGTGCACCCGCCGCGGGGTCAGCGCGTGCTGGATTACGGCTGCGGCTCCGGCATCCTGGCCATCGGCGCGGCGTTGCACGGCGCCGCTGGCGTGGACGCGGTCGACATCGACCCCGCCGCCGTGCAGGCCACGCAGGACAACGCCGCCGCCAACGGCGTGGCGCTGCGCGCCGGCCTGCCGGAACTGGCGCAGGGCGTCTACGACACCGTGCTGGCCAACATCCTGGCCACGCCGCTGAAGGTGCTGGCCCCGCTGCTGGCGGCCCACGTGGCGCCCGGCGGCGCCCTGGTGCTGGCCGGCGTGCTGGAGCGCCAGACCGACGAGCTGCGGCAGGCCTACCGGTCCTGGCTGGCGCTGGAGGTGGCCGACACCGAGGACGGCTGGGTGCTGCTGGTGGCTCGCCGGCCCTGACGGCGGCCGCGGGCCGCTGCCTACAATCGCCGCACCATGAGCCTGATCACGCGCTGCCCGGCCTGTGCGACGATGTTCAAGGTCGTGCCGGACCAGTTGCGCATCTCGGCCGGCTGGGTGCGTTGCGGCCATTGCCAGGAGGTGTTCGACGCCGCCGCGTACATGCTGCCGTACAGCGAAAGCGTGCGCCTGCAGGCACCGCCG
>MKTG01000082.1:28846-29307 GCA_001897615.1 Burkholderiales bacterium 68-10 | reverse complement strand
CGCCGCCGGCACGCCCGCCGCGGCATCGGACACGGACACCGACACGGACACGGACACGGACACGGACACGGACACGGACACGGCGGCCGATGCCGGTCAGGATCACGCGTTCCTGCCGTCACCCCACGCCGACACCCTGCCGTCACCCCACGCCGACACCCTGCCGGCGCCGATGACGGGCGAGGCGGCGCCGGTGGCGGCCCGGACGATGGCGCCCGCAGTCTCGGTCGCCAGCCTGTTGCTGGCCAGCGCCACCGGAACGCCCGCCGCGCCGTGGGACATCGACCACGCGCCCCGTCCCGCGGCCGAAGGCGAGCCCGAGCCGGCGGATCCGCGCGGCGTGCAGGCGGCACCCGAAGCTGCTGCCACAGCCGTCGCGCCGGACCCTGCCGCCGCACGTGACCCGGAGCCAGAGCCAGAGCCAGACCCGGAGCCAGAGCCAGAGCCAGAGCCAGAGCCAG
>MKTG01000082.1:395-28809 GCA_001897615.1 Burkholderiales bacterium 68-10 | reverse complement strand
AGAGCCAGAGCCAGAGCCAGAGCCGGCGCCGGAGCCGGAGCCGGAGCCGGAGCCGGAGCCGGAGCCGGAGCCAGAGCCAGAGCCCACGGCTGAGCTGGCGGCCGGGCCCGAACCCGAGCCGAGCCCCGAGGCGGCCGCCGCGACGGCGCCCGAGGCGCCGCCGGCGGCGCCATCCTTCGTCGCGGCGGCGCGGCGGCGTGCCTTCTGGTCGTCGCGCCCGATGCGCGCCGCCCTGTGGTCCCTGCTGACGCTGCTGGTACTGGGCCTGGCCCTGCAGGCGACGCTGAGCCGGCGCGACTGGCTGGCGGCGCATGCGCCGGGCCTGACGCCGACGCTCGAACTGCTGTGCCAGCCGTGGGCTTGCCAGGTGCGGCCCTATCGGCAGCTGGAGGCCATCGTCATCGACAGCTCGGCGTTCAACCGCAGCGGCACCGACAGCTTCCGCTTCAGCGTCACGCTGCGCAACACCGCCGATCTGCCGGTGGCCACGCCAGCGCTGGAGCTGACCCTGACCGACGCCGCCGATCAGCTGCTGCTGCGCCGCGTGATCGGCGCCGCCGAGCTGGGTGCGCCGCCGGCGCTGGCCGCGCGCGGCGAGTTCAGCGCCAGCCAGGGGCTCAGCGTCGCCGACAGCGCCAGCCCCTCGTCCATCGTCGGCTACCGGCTGGTGGCCTTTTACCCCTGACGCGCCGGGCGCCACGCGGCGCCCGCGCCCTGTTTTTCTTCCACGGAGATCCCTACCCCATGGCCACCCTGATCTGCGGCTCGCTGGCGTTCGACACCATCATGGGCTTCGAGGGGCGCTTTGCCGAGCAGATCCTGCCCGACCAGCTGCACATCCTCAACGTGTCCTTCCTGGTGCCCGCGCTGCGGCGCGATTTTGGCGGCTGCGCCGGCAACATCGCCTACGCCATGCGCCAGCTGGGCGGCCAGCCGCTGCCCATGGCCACGCTGGGCAACGACGGCGGCGACTACCTGGAGCGGCTGCGCGCGCTGGCCATCGACACCGAGTTCGTGCGCCAGATCGACGACACCTATACCGCGCAGGCCATGATCATGACCGACCGCGACAACAACCAGATCACCGCCTTCCACCCCGGCGCCATGATGCAGGCGCACCGCACGGCCGTGCGCGCGCGCGCCGACATCGGCCTGGGCATCGTCGCCCCCGACGGGCGCGACGCCATGCTTCAGCACGCCGAGCAGTTCCATGCCGCCGGCATCCCCTTCGTGTTCGACCCTGGCCAGGGCCTGCCGATGTTCGACGGCCACGAGCTGGCGCATTTCGTCGAGCTGGCCAGCTGGGTCACCGTCAACGACTACGAAGGCCGCATGCTGTGCGAGCGCATGGGCGTGGAGCCGGCCGAGCTGTCGCGCCGCGTGCGCGGCCTGGTGGTGACGCTGGGCGGCGCCGGCTGCGACCTGTGGGAGGGCGGCCGCAAGACCCATGTGCCCGCCGTGGCGCCCGAGGCGGTGGTTGACCCCACCGGCTGCGGCGACGCCTGGCGCGGCGCGCTGCTGCACGGGCTGGAGCAGGGCTGGCCGCTGGAGCGCTGCGCCGCGCTGGGCAATCGCCTGGGCGCGCTCAAGATCGCCAGTCGCGGCCCGCAGAACTACCAGGTCGATCCGGCCACGCTGGCCCTGGCCGGCGGCTGAGGGTTCACAGGGCCTCAGCCCAGCGCCTTGCCCAGCGCCTGACCCATGCGGACGGCGCCGCCCGGCGCCCAGTCGGGCGCAAAGCGCAAGGTGCCGCGCGGCCACAGCAGCACCACGGTGGAGCCGAGCAGAAAGCGCCCCATCTCCTGGCCGCGCTCCAGTTCGATGGCCTGATCGTCGTAGCGCCAGCGGCGGATCTGGCCCGGCCGCGGCGGGTTGACCACGCCGTGCCAGGCGGTGGCCATGCTGCCGACGATGGTGGCGCCCACCAGCACCAGCGCCAGCGGGCCGCGCGCGGTGTCGAACTCGCACACCACGCGCTCGTTGCGCGCGAACAGTCCCGGCATGCCGCGCGCCGTCACCGGGTTGACCGAGAACAGATCGCCCGGTACATGCACCATGGCGCGCAGCCGTCCGGCGCAGGGCATGTGGATGCGGTGGTAGTCGCGCGGGCTCAGGTACAGGGTGGCGAACTGGCCGTGCTCGAACGCGGCCGCCAGCCGCGCGTCGCCGCCCAGCAGGGCGGTGGTGCTGTAGGCGTGTCCCTTGGCCTGGAAGATCTGGTCGCGCTCGATGGCGCCGAACTGGCTGATCGCGCCGTCCACCGGGCACAGGTAGTCGGCCTCGGCCAGCGGGCGCGCGCCGGGCCTGAGCGCGCGGGTGAAGAAGTCGTTGAAGCTGGCGTAGCTGTCGATGCGCGGCTCGGCCGCTTCGCTCATGTCGACGCCGTAGCGGGCGACGAAGCGGCGGATGGCGGCGTGCGTCAGATCGCCCAGGCGGGCGCTGGCGGCGCGGCCGGCCAGCCGGGTGAGCAACTGCTTGGGCAGCAGGTATTGGCCGGTGACGGCCAGGCGGTCGGACAGGGGTGTGGACAAGGCGGTGGCGTCGGTCGGTGGCGGTTGCAGGGACCGCGGGAAGCTGCATTGTCCCCGATGCCGCGGCGCCGCTGGCGCCGTGCGGTGTCAGGCCGGCACGATCAGCGCATCGGCCTGGCGCGGCCTGGCCAGCGCCGTCTCGGCGCGCCAGCCGTACAGCCATTGCAGCGCGTCGTAGAAGCGCTCGGGCGTGCGGCCTTCCCAGAGCTGATTGCGCACCAGGCGTTCCACGCCGTCGGCGTGGTACAGGCGCCCCATCTCGCGCGCCGACAGCACCACGCGCGCGGTGCGCGGGATGCGGCTTTGCTCGTACAGTGCAAAGGCGCGGTCGATGTCCAGCGCGCAGGCCTTCATGGCCTCGGCCAGCGTCACCGCGTCCTCGATCGCCATGCAGGCGCCCTGCGCCAGGTATTGCAGCATGCCGTGCGCGGCGTCGCCCAGCAGGGTGACGCGGCCCGCCGTCCAGCGCGGGATCGGGTGGCGGTCGGCGGTGGCCCAGCGGCGCCAGCTTTTGGGGCATTCCAGCAACTGGCGCGGCCGTGGGTGAATGCCCTGGAAGTAGCTCAGCACTTCCTCCTTGCTGCCGTCGGTGACGCTCCACTGCTCCTGCTGGCGGCTGTGGAATGTGACCACCAGGTTGTATTCGCTGCCGCCGCGCAGCGGGTAGTGCACCAGGTGGCAGTTGGGGCCGGCCCAGACCACCGGGGCGTTGACCCGCAGGTCGCGCGGCATGTCGGCCAGCGGCACCACGGCGCGGTACACCACATGGCCCGACACGCGCGGCGTGTCGCCGAAGAAGATGTCACGCGCCACCGAGCGCACGCCGTCGGCGGCCACCAGGGCGTCGGCGGTGAAGCGCTGGCCGTGCTGGTCGATGGCGGTGACGCTGCTGGCGTCCTGCTCGATCCGCACCACCTTGGTCGAGGTGTGAAACTGGATGCGGTCAGAGCCGCGCACCCCCTCCAGGATCGAGGTGTGGATGTCGGCGCGGTGGATCACCGCATAGGGGTTGCCAAAGCGGGTGCGGAAGGCCTCGCCGACCGGAAAGCGCCCGACCACGCTGGCGTCGACCGCGTCCATCATGATCAGCTCGTCGGTGAACACGGCGCGGCCGCGCGCGTTCTCGCCCACGCCCAGTGCGTCCAGGGCGGCAAAGGCGTTGGGGCCGAGCTGGATGCCGGCGCCGATCTCGCCGATCTCGCTGGCCTGCTCCAGCAGCGTGACGCGCAGGCCCAGCCGGGCCAGCGCCAGCGCCGCGGCCAGGCCGCCGATGCCGCCGCCGACCACCAGCAGGTGCTGTGGTTCAGCCATGCAATCTCCTGTGTACTATCAAATCAGTAGCTGCTGGCGCTTGCCAGGCAAGCGCTGACGCCTTGTCTTTCTTGAATCACTCGGGCTGGCCGATGGTGAGCGCGATCTCGCCCACGCCGTCGATGCGGCCGGTGATGTGGTCGCCCGGCTGCACCGCGCCCACGCCTTCGGGCGTGCCGGTGTAGATCAGATCGCCCGGCTGCAGGTGGTAGTAGTGCGACAGGTTGGCCACGATCTCGGGCACGCTCCAGATCAACTCCTTCAGGTCGGCGTTCTGCTTGACCGCGCCGTTGACGCTGAGCTGGATGGCGCCGGCCCTCGGATGGCCGATGGCGCTGGCCGGCACCAGCTCGCTCATGACGGCCGACTGCTCGAAGTCCTTGCCGAAGTCCCAGGGCCGGCCCATCTCGCGCGACTTGATCTGCAGGTCGCGCCGCGTCATGTCCAGCCCGCAGGCGTAGCCCCACACGCAGTCCTGCGCCTGCTCGGGCGTGACGCGCAAGGCCGGCTTGCCGATGGCGATCACCAGCTCCATCTCGTAGTGGTAGTTCTGGCTGCCCAGCGGGTAGGGCACGGTGGCGCCCGACAGCACCAGGTCTGCAGGGGTCTTGTTGAAGTAGAAGGGCGGCTCGCGGTCGGGGTCGAACCCCATCTCGCGCGCGTGGGCGGCGTAGTTGCGGCCGACGCAGAAGATGCGGCTGACGGCGTACTGCTGCGTGCTGCCGCGCACCGGCACGGCGGCCTGGGGGGCAGGGGGGAAGATGTAGGAAGTCATGTGGTGTGCTCTTGAAAATGTAGCTGCTGGCGCTCGACTGGCGGGCGTTGGAGGTCAAAAATCCTCGTAAAAACCGAGCGCGCGCTGCATCGGCGCGTCGTCCACGTGGAACAGGTAGGCGTCCCGTCCGGTGGCGCGGTGCGTGAGCTTGGCGTGCGTCGGCACCGCCAGCGTATCGCCTTCCGTCCACTTCAGGGTGACGCCGTCGATTTCCGACTCGCCCTGCCCCTCGATCACGTGGATCACGCTGCTGGCCGAGCGCCGGCGCGGCGAAAAATCCTGCCCGGCGCGCAGCTGCTGCGCCGAAAAGCCCAGTGTCGGCAGGCAGGGACGGCCGGTCTCGGGGTTGACGTAGGCCAGCTGCACCGCCTCGTGCGCCGGCGTGACGGTGGCCAACGCGCCCAGCGCCTGGCGCACGTCGCGCCACGGAAAGCGGATTTGCGGGTATTGCGGGCGCAGCGCCTGGCCCAGCGAGGCATAGGGCAGCAGGCCGGCGCGCAGGTATTGGTTCTGCGACGCGTCCAGCTGCGCGCCCACCACCTGAGAGGGGCCTTCGATGGCGTAGGACGCCTCCAGGTTGTAGATGAAGGGCAAGTCCAGCGCGTCCAGCCACACCACCGGGCCGCTGCCTTCGTGGCCGTGCTCGTGCCAGTTGAGCGCCGGCGTCAGGATCAGGTCGCCCTTGTGCATCGGGCACTTCTCGCCGTTGACCGTGGTGTAGCCGCCTTCGCCCTCGATGACGAAGCGCACCGCCGTCGGCGTGTGGCGGTGATTGGGCGCCACCTCGCCCGGCAGGATGAGCTGCAGGCCGACGTAGATGGAGGGCGTGGCCACCAGCTTGTCCAGCCCGTGGCCGGGGTTGCACAGCACCAGCACGCGGCGCTCGGCCTTCTCGATCGGCGTCAGCTCGCCGGCGCGCAGCAGGTGGGGGCGCACGTCCTGGTAGCGCCACATGAAGGGCTGCGTGTGGCGCACCGGCTGGTTGCGCGGCAGCAGCCCGCGCAGCTGCGGCCACAGCGGTGCCACCGACAGGTCGTTGATGGCCTTCAGATACTCGGGTGGCAGGTCTTCGAGCCGGCCCAGCGATTCGGCATGGCCGAGCGGGTTCAGGGTGTCGGGGGCGTTCATGGACGGTCTCCTGGAAAGTGGGGCCGGGCGCCGTGTGCCGGCTGGGACAATTAATATGTATGCTTAGTAGTTTAGGCGATCAGGCAGCCTGACGCAAGTGGCGGGCGACGTGGGGCCCCCGCGCCGGCCGCTGCCGACACGGCGCTGTCACACAGGCCGTGGACAATGCGCCATGCTTGCTCATCCCCCGTTCACGCCGCCTGCCGCCTTCACCGACCCGAGCGCCGCGCTGGCGCAGGCACGGCAGATCTACGACGCCGCTTGCGCCCACCTGCGCGCGGCGCTGGCCGCCTACATCGCCGGCCCGGCCGAGCCCGACGCCGCGCCCGAGCGCGTGCGCGCCTGCTACCCCTTCGTGCGCCTGCGCGTGCCGCACGGGCGGCATCCCGATTCGCGCCTGGCCTACGGCTTCGTGCAGCGCGCCGGCCATTACGAAACCACGCTCACGCGGCCCGACCTGTACGCCGACTACTACCTGGAGCAGCTGCGCCTGCTGATCGACAACCACGGCGTCACGCTGGAAGTGGGCACCAGCCACCAGCCGATCCCGCTGCCTTTCGCGCTGGCCGAGGACGAGCATTTCGAGGGTGCGCTGAGCATGGCGCAGCGCCAGCGCCTGGCCGAGGTGTTCGACCTGCCCGACCTCACGGCCATGGACGACCGCATCGCCAACGGCACGCACCAGGTGCCGCCCGGCGCCCCCGAGCCGCTGGCGCTGTTCACCGCGCCGCGCGTTGACTATTCGCTGCACCGCCTGCGCCACTACACCGGCACCTCGCCAGAGCACTTCCAGAACTTCGTGCTGTTCACCAACTACCAGTTCTACATCGACGAGTTCATCGCCCTGGGCGAGCGCGAGATGGCGCGCCCCGACAGCGGCTACGACAGCTTCGTGCAGCCGGGCAACGTGCTCACCCGCCGCGCCGGCCTGCCGCCGCAGCCGGGCGACGCGCGCGGGGTCGCCCCGCCGCGCCTGCCGCAGATGCCGGCCTATCACCTGACGCGGTCCGACCGCGGCGGCATCAGCTTCGTCAACATTGGCGTCGGCCCGGCCAACGCCAAGACCATCACCGACCACATCGCCGTGCTGCGCCCGCACGCCTGGATCATGGTCGGCCACTGCGCCGGCCTGCGCGGCAGCCAGCAGCTGGGCGATTACGTGCTGGCCCACGGCTACGTGCGCGAGGACCATGTGCTCGACGAAGACCTGCCGTTGTGGATCCCAGTGCCGGCGCTGGCCGAAGTGCAGATCGCCCTGCAGGAGGCGGTGGCCGACGTGACGCAGTTGCAGGGGGCCGAGCTCAAGCGCGTGCTGCGCACCGGCACCGTGGCCACCACCGACAACCGCAACTGGGAGCTGCTGGGCGCCGGCAGTCCGCAGCGGCGCTTCTCGCAGTCGCGCGCCATCGCGCTGGACATGGAAAGCGCCACCATCGCCGCCAACGGCTTTCGCTTTCGCGTGCCCTACGGCACCCTGTTGTGCGTGTCCGACAAACCGCTGCACGGCGAGATCAAGCTGCCCGGCATGGCCAACCACTTCTACCGTGAGCGCGTGGCCCAGCACCTGCTGATCGGCATCCGCGCCATAGAACGCCTGCGCGAAAACGGCCTGCACCGGCTGCACAGCCGCAAGTTGCGCAGCTTCCAGGAAGTGGCGTTCCAGTGACTGCCCCGCGTTGTCGGGCCTGAGTGTGCCTATGCGGGAAACTTTTTTCGGCTGCGGTTTGCAATGCCCACCAGCGACAGCATCACCGGCACCTCCACCAGCACGCCGACCACGGTGGCCAGCGCCGCACCGGAGTTCAGGCCGAACAGGCCTATGGCCACGGCCACGGCCAGCTCGAAGAAATTGGAGGTGCCGATCAGGGCACATGGCGCGGCAATGCTGTGCGGCAGCTTCCACGCCCAGGCCCAGACGTAGGCCAGCGCAAAGATGCCATAGGACTGGAGCACGATGGGCAGCGCAATCAGGGCGATCAGCAGCGGCTGGTTCAGGATCACCGGCCCCTGAAAGCCGAACAGCAGCACCACGGTCAGCAGCAGGCCCAGCATGGACAGGGGCTTCATGCCGGCGGTAAAGACCGCCACGGCGCCGGCGCCACCCCGGGCGATCAGGCGTCGGCGGGTGAGCACCCCGGCCATCAGCGGCAAGACGATGTACAGCACGCCCGACAGCACCAGGGTCTCCCAGGGCACGTCGATGTCGGTCACGCCCAGCAGGAAGGCGACGATGGGCGCAAAAGCCACCACCATCACCAGGTCGTTGATGGTGACCTGCACCAGGGTGTAGCTGGGGTCGCCCCGGGTCATCTGCGACCAGACGAACACCATCGCCGTGCAGGGCGCCGCGCCCAGCAGAATCAGCCCGGCGATGTATTGCTGCGCGCTCGCAGGCTCGATGATCCCGGCGAAAAAATAGTGGAAGAACAGCACCGCCAGGCCCGCCATGGTGAAGGGCTTGATGAGCCAGTTGACCGCCAGGGTGATGACCAGGCCCCGGGGGCGCTGGCCCACGGCCTTGAGCGAGCCCAGGTCGATGGCGATCATCATCGGGTAGACCATGGCCCAGATCAGCACCGCCACCACCAGGTTGACCGAGGCATATTCGAGCCCGGCCAGGGCGCCGAACAGCCCCGGGGCCAGGTTGCCCAGGACGATGCCCGCCAGAATGCACAGCGCCACCCAGACCGTCAGGTAGCGCTCGAAGACGCCCATCGGCGTGTCGTCTGCGGGCTTCATGATGGCTTGCACTGCACCAGCTGTCGCAGGCGCGCCAGGCCCACGGGCTCCTCGGCCAGCAGCGGCACCACGGCGTAGCGCCGCGCATGCTGCGTGGCCACGGCGTCGATCTCGCGCAGCTCGTTCTGGGCGCGCTGGCGCAGCAGCGGCGATTGTGGCCGTGCGGCGGCCACGCTGTTGTTGACCACCCAGGCCCAGGGCTCGATGCCCGCGCGGCGCAGGTCGTCCTGCAGGTGGGCGGCCTCCAGCACGGGCGTGGTCTCGGCCAGCGTGGCGATAAGCACCTTGGTCTGGCGGGGGTCTTGCAGCTGCATCATGGGCGTCGTGTAGTGCAGGCCGGTGCCCGCCATCTGCCGGGCGATTTCGCGGTGGTAGGCACCGGTGGCGTCGAGCAGCAGCAGGGTGTGGCCGGTGGGGGCCGTGTCCATGACGACGAACTTCTTGCCGGCCTCGCGGATGGTGCGCGAGAAGGCCTGGAAGACAGCGATTTCCTCGGTGCAGGGCGAGCGCAAATCCTCTTCCAGCAGGGCGCGGCCCTGGGCGTCGAGCGTGGCGCCCTTGGTGCCCAGGACCTGCTGGCGGTAGCGCGCCGTGGCCTCGTGGGGGTCGATGCGGCTCAGCGTGAGCTGGGGCAGCGTGCCTTCGAGCGTCTCGGCCAGGTGCGCGGCGGGGTCGGAGGTGCTCAGGTGCACGGGCAGGCCGCGCTGCGCCAGCTCCACGGCAATGGCTGCGGCCAGCGTGGTCTTGCCCACGCCGCCCTTGCCCATCACCATGACCAGGCCATGGCCGTCGGCAGCAATGTCGTCCACCAAGGCGGCCAGGTCCGGCGCGGCCAGCGTGGCGGGCAGTGCGGTGGCGTCCAGCGGGCCGGGGCTGGCGGCATCGGCGAGCAAATGCCGCAGGGCGTCGAGCCCCACCAGGTTGAAGGGTTTGAGCGCGATCTGGTCGCGCGGCAGGGCCTGCAGCGCCAGCGGGATGTCGGCCAGCGTGGCCTGCTCGCGCCGCACGATGGCGGCGGCCAGCGCGTCCTGCCCCACCGCGTCGGCCGGGAACACACCGTTGATCACCAGGTGTTGCTGCGACAGGCCGATGGCGGCCAGTTCTTCATGGGTGCGCGCCGCCTCGCGCAGCGTGGCGCGCTGCGCGCGGGCCACCAGCAGCAGGCGCGTGCGCTGCGCGTCGGCCAGGGCGGCCACGGCCTGCTGGTACTGGCTGCGCTGCTTCTCCAGCCCGGCCAGCGGCCCCAGGCAGGAGGCGTCGCCCTGGCCCGCCTCCAGAAAACCGCTCCACGCGCCCGGCAGTTGCAGCAGGCGGATGGTGTGGCCCGTGGGCGCGGTGTCGAACAGGATGTGCTCGTAGCCGGCAGTCAGCGCTGCATCGGTCAGCAGGGCGGTGAACTCGTCGAAGGCGGCGATCTCGGTGGTGCAGGCGCCCGAGAGCTGCTCCTCGATGCTGCGCACGGCCTCGTCGGGCAGCACGCCGCGCACCGGGCCGACGATGCGGTCGCGGTAGGCCTGGGCAGCGGCCTGCGGGTCGATCTCCAGCGCCCACAGGTTGGGCACGGCGGGGATGGCCGTGACGCGGTTGCCAATGCTCTCGCCAAACACCTGGCCGACGTTGGAGGCCGGGTCGGTGCTGACGAGCAGCACCCGTTTACCTTCGCCCGCCAGCTGCACGGCAGCGGCGCAGGCGATGGACGTCTTGCCGACGCCGCCCTTGCCGGTAAAGAACAAAAAGCGTGGCGCCTGGGTGAGAAATTGCATGGAATGCTCCTGTTTCAGCAGCAGCTACCGCCCGAGCAGCAAGCGTCAGCGGCCGTTTTGGCATCACTCATCGCCAGGCCCGCCCAGCGCGCCAGGTCGGCGCGCGCGGGGTAGCGGCCCGCCAGCGCCAGCTGGCCGTCCACCAGCGTCACCGGCAGGGCGGGCTGGCCGGTGCGCTCCAGCAGGCCCTTGACGATGGCGTTGTCGGCAAAGGCCATGGGCTGCTGCGCCAGGTTGTAGCGCTGCACCTGGGCGCCGCCCTGCTGCGCCCACTGCACGTCGGCGGCGAAGGTGACGAGGTTCTGGTCCACCTCGGTGCCGCACACGCCGGTGTTGCAGCACAGGGCCGGGTCGAAGATTTGGATGGATGGCATGGTGGCACTCCTTGGAAAAATGGAACGGTTCACAACGTCGGATCGAGCATCCGGCTGGCGGCAACCAGGGCGGCGCGCACCAGCAAGTCCTCGGGAATCGCCTCGTACTGCTGGCCGCCGACCTCCAGCGTGCGGCAGTCGTTGTCGCCGCATTCGTTGCAGCAGCGGCTGCGGCCCGCCTGCCCGCCCAGCCAATGCTCGATGGGCTGGCCCGCGATCAGCACCTGGTTGGACTGCAAGGGGTCTTGCAGGAACGCGGCTGCGCTGATTTCCTGGATCTGCAGATCGGGCGCGATGCCCAGCGGCGCCAGCGCCTGCTGCAACTGGTGGGCGGCGCGCCGCACCGCACGGCCTCGCCCGTATCGTGGCAGCGCGGGCAGGTCGTGCCCTGGGCGCTGACCAGGCGCTGCCACAGGATGGGCAGGGGTTTCATTGCAACGTCTGTCATGGGTGGCCTTTCAAATGCCTGTCGTTCACTGCGCCGCACCGGACTGCCCCATGTCCCGGATGGCGCGCTGCAGGGCTGCGGCGTCCAGCGCCCCTAAGGGCAGGTGCACGAAGCGCAGAACGCGCTCCCTGATGCGCTCGAACGCCACATCGAAGGCGCGGCGCTTGTCCTCGTCGCTGCCCTGAACGGCGGCTGGGTCGGCAAAGCCCCAATGCGCCGTGGCGGGCTGGCCCGGCCACAGCGGGCACGCCTCACCCGCCGCGTTGTCGCAGACGGTGATGACGCAATCCATCTGCGGCGCACCGGGCGCGGCAAATTCGTCCCAGCTCTTGCTGCGCAGGCCGTCCGTGGGGTAGCCGATGGCGCGCAGCTTGTCGATGGCGAAGGGGTTGACCTTGCCCGTGGGCTGGCTGCCGGCGCTGTAGGCCTGCAAGCGCCCCTGCCCCAGGCGGTTGATGAGCGCCTCGGCCAGGATGCTGCGGGCCGAATTGCCGGTACACAGGATGAGCACATTGAATGCCTTGTCCACCACCGGCATGGCTACCCCGGGGGCACTGACGCAAGCGTTGCAACTCAGATCACAGGATTGACCGCCGCAGCAGTTCTCCGACAGAAAGGCCACCAACTCCGCGGCCTTGGCAAAGTTGGCCTCGTAGATGATGAAGCGACCTTCTTGGCGCGCGGTAGCCATGCCGGCATGGGTCAACTCCTTCAGGTGAAACGACAGCGAGGACGGCGCCATGCCCAGCGACTCGGCGATCTTGCCGGCAGCCATGCCGGCCGACCCCGCCTCGACGAGCAAGCGAAACACTGAAAGACGCGACTCCTGAGCCAGTGCGGCCAAGGCGACAACAGCAGTTTTTGTTTCCATATTTCGATAATAATGGAAATATAGAAGCTACAGACCTGCTTATGCTTATCCTCCTGCTCCTGTTGTAATAGGTAGTCTAGGATCCGTGCAGTTTGCGTGCCGACAAGTACCACAGACCCAAAGGGGCAAGCCCGATGACGGCGATCCATGCAGCGACAGCGGTCGAGGACCGTGCTCATCGCTTCGCCACGTCACACTGTGGAGACTCATGCCACCCCGATCTTGCAAGGCCAAGGGGAGGGCCGTTTACGGAATCTTTGCAAATCCTTGATCTGCGCCATATGGGTGCCGTCGATACTCGGTGCCGATGAAAGCTGGAGGGATGCGTTTGCCGAGGGCGGCTTGCAAGTTCGTGCTCGCGCTGAGTTTGCCGCTCGCGTTGGCCGCGTGCGTGGCGCCGCCGACGGCCGAGGGCGAGCCGACGGCCGCCATCGAGCTGCCGGCGCGCTGGAGCGCCCCCGCGCCGGAGCAGGCCGCGTCCGCCACCGGGCTGGCCGCCTGGTGGCAGCGCTTTGGCGACGCCGAACTCAGCGCGCTGGTCGAAGACGCGCTGCGCACCAGCCCCACGGTGGAGGCCGCGATGGCGGCGCTGCGCCAGTCGCGCGCGCTGGCCGACGTGGCAGCGGCGGGGCTGCTGCCCAGCGTGGGCGCCACGGCATCGGCGCAGCGCAGCGGCACGGCGGCGCAGGGCTCGTCCAACCGCTTTGCCGCCGGGCTGAACGCCAGCTGGGAGCCCGACCTGTCCGGCGGCACCCGCGCCGGCGCCGATGCCGCCGCGCTGGATGCCCGCGCCGCACAGCTGCGCCTGGCCGACGTGCAGGTGTCGCTGGCGGCCGAGGTGGCGCTGGCCTGGATCGACGTCCGCCTGCTGCATGCCCGCCAGGCCATCGCGCAGGACAACCTGCAGGCGCAGGAAGACACGCTGCGGATCGCGCGCTGGCGCCACCAGGCCGGCCTGGTGTCGGCGCTCGACGTCGAGCAGGCCAGCGCCGCCGCCGAACAGACCCGCGCCCAGCTGCCGCTGCTGCGCGCCAGCCTGGCGCAGGCGCGCCACCGTCTGGCGGTGCTCAGCGGCCGCCCGCCGGCGGCCCTGCCCGAACTGGCCGGCGGCGCCGTGCCCCTGCCGCCCGACGTGCTGGCGCTGGCCTTTCCCGCCGACACCCTGCGCCAGCGCCCGGACGTGCGCCAGGCCGAGGCGCAGGTACTGGCCGCCCGCGCGCGCGTGGCGCAGGCCGACGCGGCGCGCTGGCCCAGCCTGAACCTGTCGGGCTCGCTGGGGTTACAGGCGTTGACGCTGGGCGGCCTGACCGGAGGCGGCGCGGCGGTGCGCTCGCTGATGGCCGGGCTGTCGCTGCCGCTGTTCGACGGCGGTGCCATCGCAGGCCGGCTGCGCGCCCAGCAAGCCGCGAGCGAGCAGGCGCTGGCCCACTACCGTGCCAGCGTGCTGGGCGCGCTGCAGGAGGTGGAAGACGCGCTGGCGGCGCTGGCCGGTGATCGGGCCCGCGGCGTCAGCCTGCAGGCGGCGGCCCAGGCGGCCGAGCGTGCCCAGGCACTGGCGCGCCAGCAGTACCAGGCTGGCCTGATCGACTTCAACGCCGTGCTGCAATCGCAGCGCACCCAGCTGGCGGCCCAGGACAGCCAGGCCAGCGCGCGCGCCAGCCTGGCGGCCAACCATGTGCGCCTGTACAAGGCGCTCGGCGGCGGCTGGGCGGCAGGCAGCGCCGACCCCAAGTGATGCCGACGATGAACGATTCCTCCACTCCCCAGGCCACCACGCCGTCCGAGCCGGCCGCCGTGCCCATCGAGCAACTGCTGGGCGACGCCCGGGCGGCGCGCTGGTGGCGCCGTCCCGCCCCGTGGATCGGCCTGGCGCTGCTGGTGGCGCTGGCGGGCGGCGCCTGGTGGTGGCAGGGCCGGCAGGCCCAGCGCGCCGCGCCGGTGTACGTGACGGCGCCGCTGGAGCGCGGCGACATCACGCTGACGGTGACCGCCAACGGCACGCTCAAGCCCACGCGCTCGGTGGCCGTGGGCAGCGAGCTGTCGGGCACCGTCAGCCGCGTGTGGGTGGATGTCAACGACCGCGTCACGCGCGGCCAGGTGCTGGTCGAGCTGGACCGCGCGAAGTTTCAGGACACCGTCAACCGCTCGCGCGCCGCGCTGGCGGCCGCGCAGGCGGCGCTGGCGCAGAGCGAAGCGACGGTGCGCGAGGCGCGCGCCAACCTGGCACGCTTCGAGGAAGTGGCGCGGCTGTCGGAAGGCCGCGTGCCCTCGGCGGCCGAGTTGGACACCGCCCGCGCCACCCTGGCGCGCGCCAGCGCCAGCACCGACAGCGCGCGCGCCGTGGTGGCACAGGCGCGCGCCACGCTGTCCACCGACGAGACCAACCTGTCGAAGGCCTCGATCCGCTCGCCCATCGACGGCGTCGTGCTGGCGCGCTCGGTCGACCCGGGCAATGCCGTGGCGGCCTCGCTGCAGGCGGTCACGCTGTTCACGCTGGGCGAGGACCTGCGCCAGCTGACGCTGGACGCCAGCGTGGACGAGGCCGATGTCGGCGCCGTGCAGACCGGCCAGACGGCCAGCTTCACCGTCAGCGCCTACCCGGCACGCCACTACCCGGCCCGCGTCGAGCGCGTGGCCTACGGCTCGACCACCACCAACAACGTGGTCACCTACACGGCCAGCCTGAGCGTAGACAACGCCGACCTCAGCCTGCGCCCCGGCATGACCGCCACCGCCACCGTCACCGCCACCGAACGTCGCGGCGTGCTGCTGGTGCCCAACACCGCGTTGCGCTATGCGCCGGCCAGCGCCGCGGCGCCCGCGGCCGCCGCATCGGGCGACGCCGGCCTAGTGTCGCGCATGATGCCGCGCCCGCCGCCCAGCGCCACGCGCCGCCCGCGCGAGGCCGGCGCCGGCCGCGGCGCGCCGGCCGGCGAGCCCGAGCGACGGATCTGGGTGCTGCGGGACCAGCAGCCGGTGCCGGTTAGCGTGCGCACCGGCATCAGCGACGGCCGCCGCACCGAGGTCAGCGGCCCCGAGCTGCGCGAAGGCATGGCGGTCATCATCGACCAGAAGGCGCAATGACCGCCGGGCCGCCGTTGATCCGCCTGCGCGGCATCACCAAGGTGTACGGCGAGGGCGCCGCCGCCTTCCAGGCGCTGCGCGGGGTCGACCTGGACATCGAGCGCGGCGAGTTCGTGGCCATCATGGGCCCCAGCGGCTCGGGCAAGTCGACGGCGCTGAACCTGCTGGGCTGCCTGGACCGGCCCAGCGGCGGCCAGTACCTGTTCATGGGCGCGCACGTCGAGGCGCTGTCGCGCGACGAGCGCGCGCGCCTGCGGCGGCGCCATTTCGGCTTCGTGTTCCAGGGCTTCAACCTGCTGCCGCGCACCAGCGCGCTGGAGAACGTCGAACTGCCGCTGCTGTATCGCGGCGAGTCGGCCGCGCGCCGCCGCGCCGCCGCGCTGCGCGCGTTGCAGGCGGTGGGCCTGCGGGACTGGGCGCACCACACGCCGGCCGAGCTGTCGGGCGGCCAGCAGCAGCGCGTGGCGATCGCGCGCGCCATCGTCACCGAACCGGCCGTGCTGCTGGCCGACGAGCCCACCGGCAACCTCGACAGCCAGCGCAGCCACGAGATCATGGCCTTCCTGGCGGGCTTGAACCGGCAGGGCATCACCGTGCTGATGGTCACGCACGAGCCCGACATGGCCGCCTATGCGCGCCGCATCGTGCGCTTCGTCGACGGCCGGGTGGCCAGCGACCAGCGCCATGCCCGGCCCACCCAGGCGGCTGGCCAGGAGGAGACGGCCTGATGCTGTGGAACACCCTGGTGCTGGCCCTGCGCTCGATCCAGCGCAACCTGCTGCGCTCCTTCCTGACGGTGCTGGGCATCGTGATCGGCGTCTCGGCGGTCATCACCATGGTGACGCTGGGGCGCGGCGCCACGCAGGCGGTGCAGACCCAGATCGCCAGCCTGGGCACCAACCTGCTGATGATCCGTCCCGGCCAGCGCATGGGCCCGGGCGGCGGTGGCGCCACGGCGCCGCCGTTCAAGGACAGCGACGCCGATCTGATCGCCAGCCAGATTTCCGGCATCGCCGCCGTGGCCCCCGAGGCGCGCGCCGCCGTCACCCTGGTGGCCGGCGGCCAGAACTGGAGCAGCAGCGTGGTCGGCTCGACCAATGCCTGGCTGCAAACCGGCAACTGGACGCTGGCGGCCGGCCGCCCCTTCACCGACAGCGAGCTGCGTGCCGGCGCGGCGGTGTGCATCATCGGCACCACCATCCAGCGCCAGCTGTACGGTGGTGCCGATCCGGTCGGCCAGTCGCTGCGCGTCAAGCAGATGCCTTGCCAGATCATCGGCCTGTTCAAGCCCAAGGGCCAGGGCTCGTTCGGCAACGACCAGGACGAGGTGGTGCTGATGCCGCTCAAGACGCTGCAGCGGCGCGTGACGGGCAACACCAACGTGGGCACGTTGCTGGTGTCGATGGACCCGGCCAGCGACCCGGCGCGCATCAAATCGGGCCTCGCCGAGTTGCTGCGCGAGATGCGCAAGCTGTCGGCCGGCGACGACGACAACTTCAACGTGCTGGACACGCAGCAACTGGCCGACACCTTGTCGGGCACGACGCGGGTGATGACCATGCTGCTGGGCGCGGTGGCCGCCGTCAGCCTGCTGGTGGGCGGCATCGGGGTGATGAACATCATGCTGGTCAGCGTGACCGAGCGCACGCGCGAGATCGGCCTGCGCCTGGCCATCGGCGCGCTGGAGCGCGAGGTGTTGCTGCAGTTCCTGATCGAGGCGGTGGTGCTGGCCAGCCTGGGGGGCCTGATCGGCGTGCTGCTGGCCACCGGGGCCTCGGCCCTGCTGGCCCAGCTGATGAAGGTGCCCTACGTGTTCCAGCCGGGGATCAACCTGCTGTCCTTCGTCTTCGCGGCGGGCATCGGCGTGCTGTTCGGCTACTTCCCGGCGCGCCGCGCCGCGCGCATGGACCCGATCGAGGCGCTGCGGCACGAATAGCGGCCGGTGCCGGCGCTCGGCGCATCCGCGGCGCCCGAGTCAGCGCCAGGCAGGGCGCTCCGGTCACTGATGCCGGTCGCCTGCCGCCCCGTGCACATCGTGCTCGTGCTCGCCCTGCAGCTGCATGGCGGCGGCCAGCAGGTCGCTGCCGGATCCGGTCCACTCGGGCGGCACCTGCGACGGCGACAGCGTGGTGGTGCGGAAGGTCTTGGCCTGCTCCGGCACCAGGTGGCTCACGGGTGCCGGGGTCGGTGGGCGCTTGCGCGTCAGCTCCTCGGCGATCTGCACCGCCGACGCCGGGCGGCCGGCGATGGTCGGCCGGATGCCCGGGCTGGCGGCCAGGTCTTCGGCCGTGGGCGGATGCAGCGCGAAGCTGCGCGCATCGGCCAGCGGCCAGTACAGGCGGTAGACGTTGTGCTGGTGCTCCAGGTCGTCCAGGATGGCGCCGAAGCGCATGGTCGGCATCATGGCCGACAGCAGGCGCACGTGCGTGGCGTCGACGCGGCGCACGATGTGGTGGGTGTACAGCTGGTCCGGGTGCATCAGGCCGGCGGCCTGCAGTAGCTCCTTGAGCGCGTGCAGGGTGTTGGCGTGGTACTGCGCCACGCGCGGGGCCTTGTCGGCCACCACCAGCGCGCGCTCGCGCAGCGGGTCCTGGGTGGTGATGCCGGTGGGGCAAAACCCTGTGTGGCACACCTGCGCCTGGATGCAGCCCAGCGCCATCATGAAGCCGCGCCCGGAATTGCACCAGTCGGCGCCCAGCGCGAACATGCGCGCCAGGTCGAACGAGTTGATCACCTTGCCGGCGGCGCCAATCTTGATGCGGTGCCGCAGGTTGACGCCGATCAGCGTGTTGCTGACCAGGTTCAGGCCTTCCTGCACCGGTGCGCCCATGTGGTCGGCGAACTCGATCGGCGCCGCGCCGGTGCCGCCCTCGGCGCCGTCGACCACGATGTAGTCGGGTGTGATGTCGGTCTCCAGCATCGCCTTGACGATGGCGAACCATTCCCAGATGTGACCGATGCACAGCTTGAAGCCGACCGGCTTGCCGCCCGAGAGCTGGCGCAGCCGCGCGATGAAGTGCATCAGCTCGACCGGCGTCGAGAAGGCGCTGTGCGCCGACGGCGAGACGCAGTCCTGGCCCACCGGGATGCCGCGCGCGGCGGCGATTTCGGGCGTCACCTTGGCGCCGGGCAGCATGCCGCCGTGGCCCGGCTTGGCGCCCTGGCTGATCTTGATCTCGATCATCTTGACCTGAGGGTCGACCGCCTGCTGGGCGAAGCGCTCGGGGCTGAAGGTTCCGTCCTCGTTGCGGCAGCCGAAGTAGCCCGAGCCGATTTCCCAGATCAGATCGCCGCCGTGCTCGCGGTGGTAGCGGCTGATGCCGCCTTCGCCGGTGTCGTGCGCGAAGCCGTCCATCCGGGCGCCCAGGTTCAGCGCCAGGATGGCGTTGGCCGACAGCGCGCCGAAGCTCATGGCCGAGATGTTGAACACGCTGGCGTTGTAGGGCTGGGTGCAGGGCGAAACCCCTTCGCGCGGCACGCCGGGCTGGCCGCCGATCCAGATGCGAAAGTCGTGCGACTCGATGTGGGTGGTCTGCATGGAGTGGTTGATCCACTCGTAACCGTTGGCGCCGACGTCCAGCTTGGTGCCGAAGGGCCGGACGTCGGGCATGCCCTTGGCGCGCTGATACACCACGCTGCGCTGCGCGCGTGTGAATGGCTCGCCGGCCTCGACGTCGCCTTCGATGAAGTACTGGCGGATTTCGGGTCGGATGAATTCGAGCGCGAAGCGCATGTGCCCCAGGATGGGGTAGTTGCGCAAGATGGCGTGGCGCGACTGCCGCAGGTCATACACCCCCACGCCCACCAGACCGGCCAACAGCAGGAACAGCGCCGTCACCCCCAGGCCAGGGCCGACCAGGGCCATCCAGAGCAGGCTGAGCAGCGCGCCCAGTGCGCACAGCAGCAGCGTGCTGTAGCGGATCGAATCGGTCAGAAAGGCCCGAACTGGCATGGTGGCGCTCCGGTGATGACCGTCCGCTCGCCTGGCCCCTGGGAAGCCACGAGGGCAGGCAGGCGTGGACGGATCACATCTTAGCCAAGCGCCCCCGGCGGGGAAACCCGCAGTGCCGACCCGGCGGCTGCGCGCCAGGGCGCCGCCGGTGTCTGGGCTCAGTACTGCGGTTGCAGGCGTCGCAGCGTCGCCACGGCGTCGTCGGCGAGCCGGAACCCGTTGCCGTGGCGTTCGGCCAGTTCGGCGCAGCGCCGGCTGAAAGCCTCCACGCCCTGGGCGTAGACGAACTGCGCGGCCCCGCCGGTCCAGGCCGGAAAACCGATGCCGAAGATGCTGCCGATGTTGGCGTCGTGCACGCTGGTCAGCACGTCCTCGGCCAGGCAGCGCGCGGTTTCCACCGCCTGGCGGTACAGCAGGCGGTCCTGAATCTCCTGCACATCCCAGGCCACGCCGGGCTTTTCGAACAGGGTCCTGAGCTCGGGCCACAGGCGCTTCTTGGCGCCCTGCGGGTAGTCGTAGAAGCCGCCGCCACCGGCGCGGCCGGGGCGCCCCAGCTGCTTGACCATGCGCTCGACCAGCAGTTCGCCGGGCGTCGCCTCGTAGGCCTTGCCCTCGGCGGCGAAGTCGGCGCGGGTTTGGTCCAGCACGTGCACGGACAGCGACAGCGCGGTTTCGTCCAGCACCGCCAGCGGCCCCACCGGCAGGCCGGCCTGCACGGCGGCGTTTTCGATCACGGCGGCGGGAATCCCCTCGCCCAGCATGGCGGCGCCTTCCATGACGAACGTGCCGAAGGTGCGGCTGGTGTAGAAGCCCCGCGAATCGTTGACCACGATGGGCAGCTTGCCCAGCGCCAGCACGTAGTCGTAGGCGCGCGCCACGGTTTCGTCGTCGGTTTGCTGGCCGCGGATGATCTCGACCAGCTTCATCTTGTCGACCGGACTGAAGAAGTGGATGCCGATGAACTTGCGCGCGTCGCGGCTGGCCTGCGCCAGGCCGGTGATGGGCAGCGTGCTGGTGTTGCTGGCAAAGAAGCCACCGCCCGCCAGCATGGGCTCGGCCTCCTTCGTCACCTGGGCCTTGAGTTCGCGGTTCTCGAACACGGCCTCGATGATCAGCTCGCACCCCTTCAGGTCGGCGGCGTTGGCGGTCGGGGTGATGCGCCCCAGCAGCGCCTGCTGCTCGAGCGCGCTCATGCGGCCCTTGTCGACGCGCTTTTGTGTCAGCTTCGCACTGTAGGCCTTGCCGTGCTCGGCCTTCTCCAGCGACACGTCCTTGAGTACCGTGGCGATGCCGCGGCTGGCCTGTGCCCAGGCGATGCCGGCGCCCATCATGCCGGCGCCCAGCACGCCCACCTTCTGCACCTTCGAGCGCGGCACGCCCTGCGGGCGCGACTGCCCGCTCTTGATGGCGTTCAGGTTGAAGAAGAAGGTGTTGATCATGTTCTTGGCCACCGGCCCGGTCATCAGGCTGGCCAGGTAGCGGCTCTCGATGCGCGAGGCGGTGTCGTAGTCCACCTGGGCGCCCTCGACCATGGCCGCCAGGGCGGCCTCGGGTGCCGGATAACGGCCGCGCGTCTTGAGCTTGAGCATGGCCGGCGCCACCACCAGCGCGCCGGCGATCTTGGGGCTGGCGGGCGTGCCGCCGGGCAGCTTGTAGCCCTTGGCGTCCCAGGGATGCTGAGCCTGCGGGTGCTCGGCGATCCAGGCCAGCGCGCGCGGGCGCAGCTCGTCGGCGCTGGCCACCAGCTCGTGCACCACGCCGATCTCCAGCGCCTCGCGCGGGCCGAACAGCTTGCTTTCCATGATGTAGGGCTGCGCGGCCATCAGCCCTAGCAGGCGGGTGAACTTGGTGATGCCGGTGCCGCCGGGGATCAGGCCCAGGGTGAGCTCGGGCAGGCCCAGTTGCAGCTTGGCATCGTCGACGGCGATGCGGTGGTGGCCGACCAGCGCGGTTTCCATGCCACCGCCCAGGGCGCTGCCGTTGATGCAGGTGACGACGGGAAGGCCCAGCGTCTCCAGCGTGCGAAAGCACTTCTTGATGCGCTCGATCTCGGCAAACACGCTGGCGGCGTCGGCCGCCGTGTTGCGCATCACGCCCTTGAGGTCGGCGCCGGCGAAGAAGGTCTTCTTGGCCGAGGCCAGGATCAGGCCCTTGAGGCGGTCCTTGTCCTTGACCACCTGCTCGGTCACCGCCACCAGGTCATCCTGCCATTGCCGGCACATGGTGTTGACGGGCGAGTCCTGCTGGTCGAAGGTAATGGTGGCCACCGCTCCGGCGGCGGTGTCGTCGATGGCGTAACGCAGTGTCTGGAGTTGCATGATGACTATTGATTTAGGAGCTGCTCGCGCTGGATGGGCAAGCGCCAGAGGCTGATTGGATTCAAATTTTCAGAAGGCCGCGGAGCCGGCCATGCGGGTGAACCCCGTCGGCGGGCCTGCGCCGACGGCGACCCGGGGGGGTCACACTCTTTCCACGATGGTGGCGATGCCCATGCCCCCGCCCACGCACAGCGTGGCCAGGCCGTAGCGCAGGCCGCGCCGGTGCAGCTCGTCGATCAGCGTGCCCAGAATCATGGCGCCGGTGGCGCCCAGCGGGTGGCCCAGGGCGATGGCGCCGCCGTTGACGTTGACCTTCTCGTGCGGCACGCCGAATTCCTTCATGAACTTCATCGGCACGGCGGCGAAGGCCTCGTTGACCTCGAACAGGTCGATCTGCTCGATGGTCATGCCCGCCCTGGCCAACGCCTTGCGCGTGGCCGGCATCGGGCCGGTCAGCATGATGGTCGGGTCGGCCCCCGAGACGGCGGTGGCCACGATGCGCGCGCGCGGCGTGAAGCCATGGCTGCGCGCGGCCGCCTCGCTGCCGATCAGCACTGCGGCGGCGCCGTCGACGATGCCCGAGGAGTTGCCGGCATGGTGCACGTGCTCGATGCGCTCGACCTGCGGGTAGCGGCCGATGGCCACGGCGTCGAAGCCCATCGCCCCCAGCTGCTCGAACGAGGGCCGCAGGCCGGCCAACGCCTCGGCGGTGGTGCGCGGCTTGATGAATTCGTCCTCGGCCAGGATGGTCTGGCCCAGGAAATCCTTGACCGGCACCACCGAGCCGGCAAAGAAGCCGCTGTCGCGCGCCCGCGCGGCACGGCGCTGCGACTCGACCGCGAAGGCGTCCACGTCCTGGCGCGAAAAGCCCTCCAGCGTGGCGATCAGGTCGGCGCCCACGCCCTGCGGCACGAAGTCGGTGGCGCTGTTGGTGGCCGGATCCTGCGCCCAGGCGCCGCCGTCGGAGCCGATGGGCACGCGGCTCATGCTCTCCACGCCGCCGGCCACCACCAGGTCTTCCCAGCCGCTGCGCACTTTCTGCGCCGCCAGGTTGACCGCCTCCAGGCCCGAGGCGCAAAAGCGGTTGAGCTGCACCCCGGCGCACTGCCAGTCCCAGCCAGCCTTGAGCGCCGCCACCTTGGCGATCACCGAACCCTGCTCGCCGATCGGCGAGACCACGCCCATGACGACGTCGTCCACGGTGGCGGTGTCGAAGTCGTGGCGCGCGCGCAGAGCCTCCAGCGTGCCGGCCAGCAGGTCGACCGGCTTGACCTCGTGCAGGCTGCCGTCTTTCTTGCCCTTGCCGCGCGGCGTGCGCACGGCGTCGAAAACAAAGGCTTCGGTCATGGGGTTCTCTCGCAGGTAAGTTGTGAAGCGGGACCTCTCAGTATAGATATTTTCCAAAGCGATCGCTTGGCAAAAATAAACCGTGTGACACAAGCCGTGCCGCGACGCGCGTGCAGCGGCCAGGCGCCGTTTGCGGCACGGCGCGGGCGGGTGCGTCGCGCGCTCACCATGGGGGTGAGCGCCAGTGCCCGCGCGGGTTGGGCGAAGATCGCAAGCGGTCAACGACCGTTTCCAGGTCCGAGCCGCTGCTCGGCCTTGAGCATGGCCCGGCCAGCACGCGCACAGGCGAAAGACCGCTGGCTGACTTCAGGCCAGCAGCGCGTTGACGCGCCTGACGTAGGCGGCGGGGTCGTCGGGCAGGCCGCCTTCGGCCAGCAGCGCCTGGTCGAACAGGATGTGCGCCAGCTCGTCGAAGCGGTCATGGCCGTCCAGCTTCTTCACCAGCGGGTGCCCGGGGTTGATCTCCAGCACTGGCCTGGCGTCGGGCACGGCCTGGCCGGCCTGCTTGAGCACGCGCGCCAGTTGCAGGCTGATGCCGCTGTCCTTGACCACGAGACACGCGGGCGAGTCGATCAGCCGGGTGGTGACGCGCACGTCTTCCACGCGCTCCTTGAGCGTTTCCTTGAGCTTGTCGACCAGCGGCTTGACGGCTTCGGCGGCTTGTTCCGCGGCTTTCTTCTCGGCTTCGTCCTGCAGCTCGCCCAGGTCCACCGCGCCCTTGGCCACCGACTGCAGCGGCGTGCCGTCGAACTCGTGCAGGAAGGACAGGGCCCATTCGTCCACGCGGTCGGTCATCAGCAGCACCTCGATGCCCTTCTTGCGGAAGATCTCGAGCTGCGGGCTGTTCTTCGCGGCCACCAGGGTGTCGGCGGCGATGTAGTAGATGGCCTTCTGACCTTCCTTCATGCGCGCCTTGTAGTCGGCCAGCGAGACCGTCTGGCCGTCGTGCGTGGTGGAGGCGTAGCGCAGCAGCCGGGCGATGCGCTCGCGGTTGGCGTGGTCCTCGCCCAGGCCTTCCTTCAGCACCGCGCCGAACTCGCGCCAGAAGCTGGCGTACTTGTCGCTGGCGGCGGCTTCCTTCTTGTCCTGCACGTCCGTCACTTCGGCCGTGCTGTCCTCCGCTTCGGCCTTGGGCGCCTCGGACTTCGCGCTGGCCAGTTCCTCCAGCAGCGCCAGCACGCGGCGCGTGTTGCCCTCGCGGATGGCTTTCACGTCGCGGCTTTCCTGCAGCAGCTCGCGGCTGACGTTGAGCGGCAGGTCGCTGGAGTCGACCACGCCCTTGACGAAGCGCAGGTAGCGCGGCAGCAACTGCTCGGCGTCGTCCATGATGAACACGCGCTTGACGTAGAGCTTGACGCCGGGCTTCTTGTCGCGGTCCCACAGGTCCATCGGTGCGTGGCTGGGCACGTACAGCAGTTGCGTGTATTCGGTGCTGCCTTCGACGCGGTTGTGGCTCCAGGCCAGCGGCGGCTGCCAGTCGTGCGCGATCTGCTCGTAGAACTGGGTGTACTGCTCGTCGGTGATGTCTTTTTTGGGGCGCGTCCACAGCGCGGTGGCCTGGTTGACGGTTTCCCACTCGCCGGTCTTGACCATGCGGCCGGGCTGGCCCTCTTCCTTGCCTTCCTCCCAGGTCTCGCCTTCCATCTGGATCGGCAGGGCGATGTGGTCGGAATACTTGCCGATCAGCTCCTTGATGCGCCAGCCGTCGGCGAACTCCAGGGCGTCCTCGCGCAGGTGCAGGATGACGCGGGTGCCGCGCTCGGGCAGCGTGATGGTCTCGACCGTGAAGTCGCCGCTGCCGCCGCTGCTCCAGCGCACGCCCTGCTCGGGTGGCAGACCGGCGCGGCGCGTTTCCACCGTGATCCGGTCGGCGACGATGAAGCCGGAGTAGAAGCCGACGCCGAACTGCCCGATCAGCTGCGCATCGGCTTTCTGGTCGCCCGACAGGCGGGCCATGAACTCGCGCGTGCCGCTCTTGGCGATGGTGCCCAGGTGCTCGATGGCCTCGGCCTCGCTCATGCCGATGCCGCTGTCGGCGATGCTCAGCGTCCGGGCGTCCTTGTCGAAGGCGATGCGCACGCGCAGCTCGGGCTGATCGCCATACAGGCTGCCGTCGGCCAGCGCCTCGAAGCGCAGCTTGTCGCAGGCGTCGGAGGCGTTGGAGATCAGCTCGCGCAGGAAGATTTCCTTGTTGGAGTACAGCGAATGCGTGACCAGGTGCAGCAGCTGGGCGACTTCGGCCTGGAAGGCGTGTTTCTGGGTGCTCATGGGAAAAGGCAGTGACGGTTGAAGAGAAGGGAAGCGAAGAAATCGCGCCGTACGTGGGGCTGTCGGCCCGGGTTTTCAAGACGCCGGCGCCCACCGGCGCGCCGCGGCTCAGAACGCCTCGTGCTCGCCCAGGTAGCGCCATTGCCCGGCGGGCAGCTGGCCCAGGCGCACGCGGCCGATGCGCACGCGCTTGAGGCCGGTCACCGTCAGGCCGACCAGCTCGCACATGCGGCGGATCTGGCGCTTCTTGCCTTCACGCAGCACGAAGCGCAATTGCTCGGGGTTCTGCCAGTCGACCAGCGCCGGCCGCAGCGGCTGGCCGTCCAGGGCCAGGCCATGGCGCAGGCGCGCCAGTTGCGCGGCCGGAAAGGCGGCCTGCACGTTCTCGGCCAGCGCGCCGTAGCTGACGCGCACCAGGTATTCCTTGTCGACATCCGAGTGCTCGCCGATCAGCTGGCGCGCCACGCGGCCGTCCTGCGTCAGCACCAGCAGGCCGGTGGAGTCGATGTCCAGCCGCCCGGCCGGCGCCAGCCCCTTGAGCTGCGCCGGCGCGAAGCGGGTGCGGCTGGCGTCGCCCGTCCAGTGGCTGCGCGCCTGGATCAGGGTCACCGCCGGCTGGTGGCCGTCCTCGGCCTGGCCGCTGACGTAGCCCACCGGCTTGTGCAGCAGGATGGTGACGCGCTGCGCCTGCGCGGCGTCGGCGCGGCGGTCGACCGTGACCTGGTCTTGCGGCCCCACCTTCAGCCCCATCACCGCCAGCTGGCCGTTGACGCGCACCCAGCCGCGCTCGATCCAGTCGTCGGCCTCGCGGCGCGAGCACAGGCCCAGTTCGGCCAGGCGCTTGTTCAGGCGGATCGCGCCGCCCGTCGTCGGCGCCGGGGCGGCGGCGGCAGGCCGCGGCGCGCGGTGAAAGCGGGGCGTGTCGGTGGTCATGGGGTAACTCGATTGCTATTAAAGTAGTAGCTGCTTGCGCTCGACAGACAAGCGCTGGAGCCTGATTTTCCTAGAATTGACGTGAGCGCAGGGCGGCCAGGTCGAGAATGCGCAGGCCGCCATACTCGATGCGCAGCAGGCCCTGGGCGGCCAGGGCGTGCAGCGCCTCGTTGACGCGCTGGCGCGACAGGCCCACCAGATAGGCCAGCTCCTGCTGGGTGATGCGCAGCACCTCGCCCACGCCGGGGAACAGCACCGGGTTGACCAGCGCGGCAATGCTGCGCGCCACGCGCTGCTCGGGGTTGGGCGTGCGGTCGGCCTCCAGCGCGCCGATGAACTGCCCCAGCCGCTCGTTGAGCTGGCTCATGATGAAGCGGTTGAAGCCGATCGAATGGTCCAGCAGCCAGTGGAAGGTGTCGGCCGGCAGGCCGGCCACCAGGCTGCGGCGCAGCGCGCTGACGTTGTAGCGGTAGGGTTCGCGCTTGAGCACCGTGCCTTCACCGAACCAGCCGCCGGGCGTGAGGCCGGAATAGGTGATGGTCTGTCCGTCGGCGGTTTCGGTGCTCATCTTCAGCAGGCCGTCGACGACGCCGAACCAGTAGGTCACCGGCCGGCCCATGCGAAAGATCAGCTCGCCCGGCTCGGCGCGCGTGACGCGCAGCTCGGGCGCGGCGCGGTCGTATTCGTCCGGCTTGAGGTGCGACAGCCAGGGCACGCCGGCCAGCTCGGCCTCGGTGAGCGGGCGACGGCGGTCATGCAGGGCAAGGCGCAGCGGCATTCAGGGAAAACCCAGACGAAATTCGGTCTCAATTGTCGTTCAAACGACAACTTGGCGTCAAAGTCTGGCCGTACCATCCGGCCACAACGATGCCTCTGGTGGGACATCGACGGTTGGACGCACAGGAGACGAGCCGCATGGCGATCACCTTTCCCCGCCTGCTGCAAAAGCACGCCGCCGAGCGCCCGGGTGAGCCGGCGCTGCGCGAGAAGGAATACGGCATCTGGCAGACCTGGAGCTGGCAGCGCGCGCTGGACGAAGTGCGCTGGATGGCCTGCGGCCTGACGGCGCTGGGCTTCACACCGGGGCAGAACCTGGCCATCGTGGGCAACAACCGCCCGCACGTGTACCTGATGTTCCTGGTGGCCCAGTCGCTGCGTGGCGTGCCGGTGCCGATGTACCAGGACGCGGTCGCCGCCGAGATGGCCTTCGTGCTGCGCGACGCCGAGGTGCACTTTGCCCTGGCCGAGGACCAGGAGCAGGTCGACAAGCTGCTGGAGCTGCGCGACGCCGAGGGCGAGGAGGCGGTGCCGGGGCTGACCCACATCATCTACGACGACCCGCGCGGCCTGCGCAACTACCGCCAGCCGGGCCTGATCAGCGTCGATGAGCTGATGGCGCTGGGCCGCCAGCACGAGCAGGCGCACCCGCAATTGTTTGCCGAGCTGGTGGCGCAGGGCCAGCCCGATGACGTGGCGGTGATCCTCTACACCTCGGGCACCACGGGCCGGCCCAAGGGCGTGTGCCAGACGCACGCGGCCTTCGTCGCGTCGGCGCAGGGCGGGGTGCAGACCGACGGCCTGAACGCCTCGGACGACGTGCTGTCCTACCTGCCGCCGGCCTGGGTGGGCGACTTCCTGTTCTCGATGGCGCAGTGGCTGGTGGCCGGCTTCACCATCAACTGCCCCGAGTCCAGCGACACCGTCAGCATCGACATGCGCGAGATCGGCCCCACCTACTACTTCGCGCCGCCGCGGGTGTTCGAGGGCATGCTGACCTCGGTGTCGATCCGCATGGAGGACGCGGCGCGCTTCAAGCAGCGCATGCACGCCTACTTCATGGGCGTGGCGCGGCGCGTGGGCTCCGACATCCTGGACGGCAAGCCCGTGGGCTTGGGTGACCGGCTGCTGTACGGCGTTGGCAAGCTGCTGGTGTACGGGCCGCTGAAGAACGCCATGGGCCTGTCGCGCATCCGCGTGGCCTACACGGCGGGCGCGGCCATCGGGCCGGATCTGTTTCGCTTCTTCCGCTCCATCGGCGTCAACCTCAAGCAGCTGTACGGCCAGACCGAAACCTGCGCCTACGTCTGCATCCAGAAGAACGGCCAGGTCAAGCTGGAGAGCGTGGGCCAGGCCGCGCCCGGCATCGAACTGAAGATCGCCGACAGCGGCGAGGTGCTGGTCAAGGGCGTGTCGGTGCTCAAGGAATACTACAAGCGCCCCGACGCCACGGCCGAGGTGATCGACGAGAACGGCTACTTCAAGACCGGCGACGCCGGCGTGCTGGACCGCGACGGCCACCTGCGCATCATCGACCGCGCCAAGGACGTGGGCAAACTGGCCGGCGGCGCCATGTTCGCGCCCAACTACATCGAGAACAAGCTGAAGTTCTTCCCACAGATCAAGGAAGCCGTGTGCTTCGGCCACGAGCGCGATCGGGTCTGCGCCTTCATCAACATCGACTTCGAGGCCGTCGGCAACTGGGCCGAGCGCCAGGGCCTGCCCTACGCCGGCTATGTCGATCTGGCCGGCAAGCCCGAGGTGCTGAAGATGATGGCCGAGTGCGTCGAGAAGG
>MKTG01000082.1:0-324 GCA_001897615.1 Burkholderiales bacterium 68-10 | reverse complement strand
CCGCGGCTTCATCGCCGAAAAGTACGGCGTGCTGATCGACGCCCTGTACGCGGGCCGCGCCGAGCAGTTCATCGAGACCGCCGTCAAGTTCGAGGACGGGCGCACCGGCAAGGTGGCCGCCACGCTGAAGATCCTGGACGCCAGGACCTACCCGCCCGTCAGGAGCGCGGCATGAACACGATTGCTACTGAAAAAATAGCTGCCGGCGCTCGCCAGACGGGCGCTGAAGGCCAGTTTGATTCGTCTTCTGGCGCCAAGAAGATCGGCGACGTGATCCTGGACGTGCAGAACATCAGCCTGCGCTTTGGCGGCGTCAAGGCGCTG
>MKTG01000081.1:1533-5162 GCA_001897615.1 Burkholderiales bacterium 68-10 | reverse complement strand
AGCCAGCCCATGCGGTTCGGCGTGGTGGCAAGCCGCTTGCCGGCCGCCTGCAACTGGGGCAGCGGAGCGGCGGAAGCCGCGGCGGTCAGGGCCGGTTTGGGCATTTCGATCAATCATCCCTGGTGTTTGCGGGTCAGCATCAATGTGTGAAAGATAGCCAGCAGAAGGCCCGCCGCACCATGGATGGATCGGCCTGCTGGAGGTTTCGCTCATGGCTGAGCTCAAATCGGTGGGGATCTACCGGACGGCGCGCCAGCCCGCCCCGCTCTCGGTGCTGGGCTACGGCACCCACACCATCACCACCTGGCTGGCCGACCGCCGGCTCGACAGCCATGCCGCGGTGCTGGTGCAGGAAGGGGCCGGCATGCTGCTCAGCGCCCGCGCCGGCCGCCTCGAGCTCACCGCCCCGGCCCTGTTCTGGCTGTTCCCCGGCGAGCAGCATGCCTATGGCCCGGCGCCCGGCACCGCCTGGCAGGAGCGCTGGGTGCTGTTCGGCGGCAGCCTCTGCAGCTATTTCGTCGATGGCGGGCTCATCGATCCGGCGCGACCGCTGGTGGCGCTCAGCGAGCTGACCCCGGTCGCCAGCCTGTTCGGCGCCATCCATTCCGCCATCGTCGACGAAACCCCGCTCGGCCCCGCCGCCGGCGGGGTGGCGCTGCACCGGCTTGCCGTCGAAGTGGCGCGCCAGCAGCGCCCCGCGGCCGTACCGGCCGATGGCCCCGATGCCGATGTGCTGGCGGCGACGCTGCGCGCACGGGCGTTCGAGCCCATCGATTTCGCTGCCTTCGCCGACGAGTTCGGCATGTCGCCGGCAACGCTGCGCCGGCGCTTCGTCTCGCGCTTCGGCGTCGCCCCCAAGGCGATGCAGCTCGATATCCGGCTCGATCGGGCCAAGGCGCTGCTCGCCGCGTCCGACGACAGCATCGAACAGATCGCCGAGCGCGTCGGCTTCACCGATTCCTACTACTTCTCCCGCGTCTTCCGGTTGCGCGAAGGCCGCAGCCCCAGCGAATTCCGGCTGCGCAACCGCCGCCGATAAGTCCATGCAATCCCCCAGCCACTATGTGGTCCCCTCATGGGCGCCGAGTTAGGCGCCGGTACGCCAACCGACGCTCCGCAAGTGCCCCAAACTCGGTGTCATCCCTGCGAAAGCAGGGACCCAACTTGCAGCCCGCGCAAATGGATGGATGGGTCCCTGCTTTCGCAGGGATGACACCCGGTGGGGTGGGGCACGACCATAGCTCAGCACCTATGCGCGAAAGCGTGACCCATCTCGCCGCCGGTGCCAGCTGACGGGCGGGGCGAGCCCGGCACCTCCCATGGCGCCCGCTCGCACCCCCCGGCTGATCGAAATCTCCAGCCCTGCGTTTCCTCCATTCACCATCGCCCCAAAGCTCCGTAGCGTTGGGGCTCATCTCGGGTTGGTTGGATGATCGAAATGTCGAGCGCGGCGGGCCTCGGCAGCGACCGGCACCGCCATGCCCGGGCGACGGCACGAGCAACGTGCCTCAAGGAGGAGCAGACAATGACGCGCAAACTTGCGGCCCTGGGCCGTATCGCCTTCATGCTGGGCGTCTCGACCGTGGCGGCCGAGGCCCAGATGCTGGAGCCGACAACACCGCCCGACCCGCCGAAATTCGATGCCCAGGGCACGCCGAACTTCGTCGGCGTCAAGGACATGTTCGAGTTCCGGGCCCTGCCCGAGTATCACGAGCCGGCCTGGGTGACGGAAACGTTCGTCAAGACCGGCCGGCTGCCGCCGGTGGCCGAACGGCTGCCGAAAGAGCCGCTGGTCTACAAGGCCGCCAACATGCCCGACGGCATCGGCGTCTATGGCGACGTGATGCGCCACGTCATCGGCGGCCGCCCGGAAGGCTGGAACTACATGGCCGGCCAGTCGCAGGGCTGGGGCGGCACCGATATCGGCACCATGGAGTGCCTCACCCGCACCGGTCCGCTGTTCCAGGTGAAGGCAGAGGAGCTGGAGCCGCTGCCCAACCTCGCGAAATCCTGGGAATGGAGCGCGGACGGCCACAAGCTGACCATGCACCTGGTCGAGGGCGCCCGATGGTCGGACGGCGTGCCGTTCACCTCCGAGGATGTGATGTTCTACTGGGAGGACAATGTCGTCGACCCCAACGTCACCCCGCTCACCGGCACCTCACCGGAGACCTTCGGCGAGGGCACGACGCTCAGGGCCATCGACGATTACACCATCGAATGGACGTTCAGGGACGCCTTCCCCAAGCAGTATCTCTATCAGATGGCTTATGGCGATTTCTGCCCCGGCCCGTCGCATATCTTCAAGCCGCTGCACCCGAAATACTCGTCCAACACCTATGATCAGTACAAGAACGCCATCAAGCCGGAATACCTCAACATTCCGGTCATGGGGGCCTGGGTGCCGGCCGAGTATCGGGCCGACGATATCATCGTCATGCTGCGCAACCCCTATTTCTGGAAGGTCGACGAGGCCGGCAACCAGCTGCCCTACCTCAACGAGGTGCACTACCGGCTCTCGACCTGGGCCGACCGCGACGTGCAGGCAGTGGCCGGCACCGGCGACAACTCGGCGATGGAACAGCCGGAAAACTATGTCGAGGCGCTGAAGCGCGCCGCCGATCCCAACGCGCCGTCGCGCCTGCAATTCGGCGCCCGCACCATCGGCTACACGCTTTATCCCAACCTCTCGGGCAATGGCTGGGGCGAGCCCGACAGCCGCCGCCAGGCGGTGCGCGAACTCAACCGCAACTTCGATTTCCGCAAGGGCGTCACCACGGCGCTCGACCGGCAAGCGATCGGCGACGCGCTGGTGAAGGGGCCGTTCACCGCCATCTATCCGGGCGGCCTCTATGCCGGCACCACCTTCTACGACAAGGCATCGACCGTCTATTACCCCTACTCGGCCGAGACCGCGGCGGCCTATTTCAAAGAGGCCGGCCTCAGCGACACCGATGGCGACGGCATGCTGAACTTCCCGGCCGATCAGGAAGGCGGGCGCAACGTCGAGATCACCATCCTCGCCAATGCCGACTACCAGACCGACAAGAACCTCGCCGAAGCGGTGATCGCGCAGCTCGAGCGGGCCGGCATCCGGGTGGTCGCCAACTTCATGACCGGCACCCAGTTCAACGCCGCGCAGGGCTCGGGACAGTTCGACTGGGTGGTGATCCGCAACACCTCCGAACTTGTGGCGGTGGTGCAGAACACCATGTCGCTGGCCCCCACCGGCCCGCGCATCGCCGCCCAGCACCAGGCCGGCCCCGACGGCAGCATGGACCTCTTGCCGTTCGAAACCGAAATGGTCGAGCTGGTGAAGGCCTTCACCATCACCGACGACGCGGCAGAGCGCATCGAGCTGATGCGGCGCTACCAGAGGCTTTACACCGAGAACGTCTACGGCATCGGGCTGACCCAGTACCCGGGCGCCGAGATCATCAACAAGCGCTTCGCCAACGTGCCGGCAGGCGTGCCGATCTTCATGTTCAACTGGGACGTCGACAACATGATGCGCGAGCGGCTGTTCGTGCCGACCGACAGGCAGCCGGGCTACGAGCTCCACCCCGAGGCGCTGCCCGGCGCCCCCGGCATCGGCAACGGCCCGATCAGCTAGGTTCCTCCCGGGGCGG
>MKTG01000081.1:573-1497 GCA_001897615.1 Burkholderiales bacterium 68-10 | reverse complement strand
CTCTCTTGCGAAAACTAAGGACTTAGCTGCGCTAAGCCCAAGTTTTCGCTTTCTCCCCCGCCAAGGGGGAGAGTCCCGACTGACACTCCGATGCAGATGGAAGCCACCGATCATCTCCCCCTTGGCGGGGGAGAAAGCAAAATCTTAGGTTTAGCCGTCTGGCTAAGCCTTAGATTTTGCAAGAGAGGGGGTCTTGGAGGGCACGATCTGTCCCGCCCCCTCCACCACTCCGCGCTGAGGACCAGCGGGGAGCCCTCATTCCCTGCAAGTCATTGCAAATGCAATGAACATTCCCCCCGCCGCGATTCTCTGCAATTCTATGGCTGGCGCCGCGACGGATTGTCGGTAAATTCGCCGGCGGGGCTCGGGGGGACGGGGGCATTTTCGTCGACCGCCGGGCGAAAACACGAGAGTGAAGATGGCTCACAAGCACAATATTCTGACTGTTGCGCTGCTGGCCGTGATGGCGATGGTCGTCACGCCGGTGCTGGCGCAGGAAAAGACGCCCAACGATCCCAGGCTGTTCACGCCGGGCAAGCTCACCGTCTCGACCTCCGAGCCGAGCTATCCGCCATGGGTGCTCGACAACAACCCGGAAGCCGGCGAGGGCTTTGAAGCGGCGCTGGTCTACGCGCTAGCCGCCGAACTCGGCTTCAAGAAGGAAGACGTGGTGTGGGTCGACGTGACCTTCGACGGCGCCATCGCGCCGGGCCCGAAGGCCTATGATTTCTCGATCCAGCAGATCTCGGTGACGCCGGAGCGCGCCAAGGTGGCGACCTTCTCCGATGTCTACTACCAGTCCGACAAGGCGGTGATCGCGCTCCCGACTTCGACCGTCGCCAGCGCCAAGAGCTTCGCCGACCTCAAGGCCGCCCGCTGGGGCGTAGCGGTGGGCACCACCGATTTCGACTACGGGACCCACGT
>MKTG01000081.1:0-546 GCA_001897615.1 Burkholderiales bacterium 68-10 | reverse complement strand
ACGCGACCGTCGCGGCGCTGCCGACGGCGCTCTACGCCACCTGCTGCCAGGTCCCCGAGGCCAAGATCACCGCGATCCTGCCCAAGGACCCCAAGGACGAGGGCCTCGGCCTGCTGTTCGCCTACGAGAACCCGATCGTGCCGTGGATCAACGAAGGCCTCGCCGCGCTCAAGTCCAAGGGCGTGATCGACGAGCTGGCCAAGAAGTACCTGATCGCCGATCCGAGCATTCCCGAGATCACGCAATGACACGACGACCCGGCAAAGGACGCCGGCAGATCGCTCTCAAGGACCGGCTCGCGCCGGTCCTTATTAGTTTGGTCAGCGTCGTGGTGGTGTTCGGCGCCATCGCTTTTTTCGTCGGCTCGGCCGAACAATGGCCGCGCATCCAGAACCAGTTTTTCTCCGTCGAAGCGATGCTCGAAGCTGCGCCTGGCGTTGCTCGCGGCTTCCTCGTCTCCTTGCAGATCTGGCTGATCAGCCTCGTCTGCATCGGCATCTGGGCGCTGGTGCTGGCGATTTTCCGTGCCATGAGCGGCCCCTGGTT
>MKTG01000080.1:5915-6339 GCA_001897615.1 Burkholderiales bacterium 68-10 | reverse complement strand
GCAGTGCAGAGACTGCGCCATGTGTTCAAGTCAGCTTATTTGGACGGAGCGCAAGGATTGCTACTCTTGGAAGGAGCGCAAGGATTGCTGCTCTTCTTTTCCATTTTTTTGTCCATCTTCTTGGACGGAGCGCAAGGATTGCTTGGTGCGCAGGGATTGCTCGCAGCCTGTGCAACGCCGGTGGCGGACAGGCTAGACAGGGCCTGCGGCATGGGCGCGATTACAGCCGCAGCAAGGGCCAGGGCGGGAAGAGCTTGCGAGAGTTTGATGCGGGCTTTAGCCATGTGGAACTCCTGATGAGTGGTTGAAAAACTCCAGGGCAACTGCTTGCGGCCCTGCGGACTATCAACGTGTGTGCAGGGCCGTGCGCTGACAGCGCAATGCGATTTAGCTGTTTTGCGGTGCAAACGAGCCGGAAGATTTG
>MKTG01000080.1:5232-5750 GCA_001897615.1 Burkholderiales bacterium 68-10 | reverse complement strand
AAAAAAATCAAGCCGTCCAGCTTGCCGGAGAACAAGGCCACAATGGATGTTCCTGGACAGTAACCACCGACGGCCATGCCGACGCCAATCAGCACGCCGCCCAGCGAACTGCCCCAGAGGAAGACCGAGGGCACGAACATATTGTCAACAGCAATCACGCCTAGGCCTTGCAACAGATAAAGACCGCCAGCCGACACGAGAATGGCGGTGAACATAACCTTGAACACGGCCCAGTCCTTGAAGCGCAACTGGGCGGTGAGTTTGCAACCGCTGCCGAAGCCGGCGTTTTCAAGGATGTAGCCGAAAATCAGGCCGAGGATGATGCCCGATACGGGGCCGGTGTATCCAAGAGGGAAGCTCATTTCCAGAGTCCTTTCGTGAGTTGGCCGAACACGGCGCCAGCAATGAAAAATCCGATCAGGAACAAGAAGCCCGCAGCGGCCAGCGTTGCGGAGCCCGAGAGTCCCATGCCGCTGGTGCACCCCAAGGCGAGACGAGCGCCAAAACCTGCTGCGATG
>MKTG01000080.1:2655-5034 GCA_001897615.1 Burkholderiales bacterium 68-10 | reverse complement strand
GCACCGGTCACGCCATAACCATTTCCGGTGACAAGAAATGTGGCCAGTAGTCCCAAACCCAACAAAACCCCGGCTACATAGGGGTTCCAGAGTGGACGAGGTGTATTGCGCATGAGTAGGCTTCCTCCAGGGGTGATGCGGCGACATCCGTGCGTGTGGCCGCGCGCTGATCGAACGATCAGCTTGTCTCAAATCAAGTATAGGAAAGATTTCATTATGCTTCCGGGAGTATTAGGGTTTTTCCAGACTAGGACTAACACTGATGCGGCCTCATTGAATTTGCGTTTAATCAAGCTTTTTTGGTGGGCGTGACAGGAATCCCCGAGATGAAAGGGGCTGTATAGATATGCTTGAATACCTAGGCAAAGACTCTCTGGCGAAGCGGTGACGTTCAGTACCGCTGCGGGTTCTCATCCTCAACCAACAGGCTGACTGTTTTGCAGGAGTCGAACCCTCGCTTGCCGCTGGATGGGGCCAAATTTGTTGAACGCCGCCCGAGCGCATTCGGGCACTCACTTGCACATCAGGAGACCAGGGTATGGCACATATCGTTGTATTGGGCGCCGGCATTGGCGGCATGCCCGCCGCCTATGAAGCGCGTGAAGCGCTCGGCAAAGCACACAAGATCACGGTCATCAATGCCGTGGACTATTTCCAGTTTGTGCCCTCCAACCCCTGGGTGGCCGTGGGCTGGCGCAGTCGAGACGAGGTGATCTTTGCGATCAAGCCGTATCTGGAGCGAAAGGGGATCGACTTCATCGCCAAGTCGGTAACCAAGATCGAGCCGGAGAGCAATACCTTGACCCTGCAGGATGGTGCCAAGGTCAATTACGACTATCTCATCATCACCACCGGGCCGAAGCTGTCTTTCGATGAGGTGCCGGGTTCCGGCCCGCACGGCGGGTATACCAACTCGATCTGCAGTATCGACCATGCGGAAAAGTGCTATGCCGACTATGAAAAGCTGGTGGCCAATCCGGGGCCGGTGATTGTGGGCGCAATGCCGGGAGCGAGCTGCTTCGGCCCGGCCTACGAATACACCATGGTGCTCGACACCGCGCTGCGCAAGAAAAAGATCCGCAACAAGGTGCCCATCACTTATGTGACTTCCGAGCCCTACATCGGCCATCTGGGGTTGGATGGCGTGGGCGACTCCAAGGGCATCATGGAAAGCGCCTTCCGCAGCCATGACATCCGCTGGATCACCAATGCCAAGACCACCAAAGTGGAAGACGGCAAGATGTTCGTGGATGAACTCGACATGCAGGGCAATCTGGTCAAACAGCATGAACTGCCGTTCAAGCACTCCATGATGTTGCCTGCGTTCAAGGGTGTGGACGCGGTGGCTGCGGTAGAGGGACTGTGCAACCCGCGTGGCTTTGTCATCGTCGATCAACATCAGCGCAGCCCGAAATACAAGAACATCTACTCCGCTGGCGTGTGCATCGCCATTCCACCGACCGGCCCGACGCCGGTTGCCTGCGGCGTGCCCAAAACGGGTTACATGATCGAGTCGATGGTCACGGCCATCGTGCACAACCTCGAGGAGGAACTCGCGGGCAAACAACCCTCGCACCGCGGCACCTGGCAGGCCATCTGCCTGGCCGACTTCGGCAATACCGGCGCGGCGTTCGTGGCCATTCCGCAGATACCGCCGCGCAATGTCAACTGGTTCGGCGAAGGCAAGTGGGTGCACCTGGCGAAGATTGCGTTTGAAAAATACTTCATCCGCAAGATGAAGAAGGGCAACTCCGAGCCGATTTACGAAAAATACATGATGAAGCTCATCGGCATGGAGCGTCTGCTGCATCCCGAACGCAAAGACTGATCCACCTTGCATCAGTTCGAGCCCGCAGGCTGTACGGTCTGCGGGCTTTTTTGTGGGGATCATGGCGGTTGCTTCGCGGCAGAACCCGGCCTGAGCAGTTAGGCTGCCAGGGGTTATTGGCGCTCGAAGAGAAATGATGATGTGGCTTTCCATTGCGATTTTTCTGTTGGCCGGAGCCTCTGCGGGTTTTCTGGGTGGGCTGTTGGGCATTGGGGGCGGTTTGCTGCTGGTGGCGGCGCTCAGCTTTGCGCTGCCCGCGTTGGGCATTCCGGCCGATGAGGTCATTCATGTGGCCGTGGCGACGTCGATGGCCAGTATCGTGCTCACCTTTATTTCCTCTGCCACGGCGCATATCCGACGCGGCGGCGTGCTGTGGCCGAGTTGGCGCTGGCTGGCGCCAGGTATGGTGATCGGGGGTTTCATCGGAGCGCATTTGGCGCAGATGCTCAGCGGCCCAGTCCTGCGCTATGTCATTGCCGGGTTCTGTGCCGTTATGGCGGTACAGATGGCAGCTGGTAAACGCAAAAAGACAGTGCCAGGTCAGGAGCACA
>MKTG01000080.1:1808-2126 GCA_001897615.1 Burkholderiales bacterium 68-10 | reverse complement strand
GGCGGTCGGAGATCTCGTAGATCTGGTCGAGGAAGTGCGAGACGAACAGGATGGCCACACCCCGGTCGCGCAGGCTCCGCACCACGGCGAACAGCTGTTCGACCTCGCCCCGGTCGAGGCTCGAGGTCGGCTCGTCGAGGACGAGCACCGTCGTGTCCACGACCATCGCGCGGCTGATCGCGACGAGCTGCTGGATCGCGATCGAGTGGCTGGCGAGGATCGAGCGGGTGTCGATGTGCACACCGAGCTCGGCGAGCGCGGTCGCGGCAGCGGCGTGGGTGGCGCGCCAGTCGACCATGCCGGCGCGACGGATCTCGT
>MKTG01000080.1:1607-1748 GCA_001897615.1 Burkholderiales bacterium 68-10 | reverse complement strand
CCGTGGCGATTCCGGCCGCCTGCGCATCGGCCGTGGAGCGGAACAGACGCTCCTCGCCCTGCACGCGGATGGAGCCGGAGTCGATTCCATAGACACCGGTGAGGGCCTTGATGAGGGTGGACTTGCCGGCGCCGTTCTCCC
>MKTG01000080.1:0-1571 GCA_001897615.1 Burkholderiales bacterium 68-10 | reverse complement strand
TGTCATGCTCGATCGCTTTCTCGGGGGATGAGTCGAGGGAGGGTGTGCGGGGCCGGAATCGGCCCCGCACACCCGGGGACGGACGCCAGGCGTCCGTGGATGGATCAGTACTTGCGGTCGGGCAGAGCGGCCTTGGCCTGCTCCTGGTCGAACGCCTGGTCCTCGACGATGTACTGCTTGTCGACGGACTCGCCGGCGACGACCTTCTTGACGACCTCGGCGACCTTGTCGCCCAGGAGCGGGTTGCACTCGACGATGTAGTTGAACTCGCCGTCGGCCAGAGCCGTCATGCCGTCCTTGACCGCGTCGATCGTCACGATCTTGATGTCGGTGCCGGGCTTGAGGCCCGCCGCCTTGATCGCGTCGAGCGCGCCGAGGCCCATGTCGTCGTTGTGGGCGAACAGCAGGTTGATCTGCGAGCCGTACTTCTGGAGGAAGCCCTCCATGACGGTCTTGCCCTCGGCGCGGGTGAAGTTACCCGTCTGCGAGTCGAGCACCGTGATGTCGGTTCCCTTGATCGCGTCGTTGAAGCCGGTGGCGCGGTCGGTGGCGGCCGACGAACCCGTGGTGCCCTCGAGCACGACGAGGTTGGTCGGGGTCTTGCCGAAGTTCTCGGCGACCCACTTGCCGGCCGTCTCGCCCTCCTTCTTGAAGTCCAGACCGACCCAGCTGGCGTACAGGTCTTCCGATGCGGACACCGTGCGGTCTTCGAGGATCACCGGGATGTTGGCGTCCTTGGCTTCCTTCAGCACGTCGTCCCAGCCGTCGGTGACGATGGGGGCGAGCACGATGGCATCCACACCCTGGTTGATGAAGCTGCGGACGGCGGCGATCTGCGCCTCCGGCTTGTTGTCGGCCGCGTTGAAGATGAGGTTGAAGCCGTTGGCCTCGGAGAACGCCGTCTTCATCGACTCGGTGTTGGCGCTGCGCCATCCGCTCTCGGAACCGGTCTGCGCGAAGCCGACGGTGATGACCTTGTCGTCTCCGCCGCCACCGGCGGTCGAGCCGCCACCGGCGCAGCCGGCGGTGGTCAGAGCGATCGCGCCCACGAGCGCGAGTCCGGCGAGGGTCTTCTTCGCCTTCATGATGAAACCTCCTCGTTTCGCCGGCGGCGTCGCCGGTCCATGTGATGCAGCCGCTCGGGCGGGCTGACTTCTGAATGTTAGCGCTCACACTCAGCGCTCTGTCAAGAACGATTTGCAACGGAAACATCACGGAGAAGGCGATGTGAAGCCTCACAACACTGGGGTGCGGGCGGATCACGTGTGTCGCCGCGTTTCGGCGTCCGGCGCCGGGCCGCGCGCCGAGGGTTACCGTCGAGGTATGACTTCCCTGCCGCAGGAGCGATCCGAGAGCACGCCGACCATCGGCACGTCCGTCACGGCGGACGACTTCAAGCGCGCGTTCCGCGGCCACCCGGGCGGCATCGCCGTCATCACCGCGTACGGCGAGCACGGACCGGTCGCCCTCACCGCCTCATCCGTGTCGTCGGTCTCGGCCGAGCCGCCGCTGCTGATCTTCTCGGTCTAGAGCCTGTCGTCGGCGACCCCCACGATCGTGGCCGCGTCCAC
>MKTG01000079.1:4052-6121 GCA_001897615.1 Burkholderiales bacterium 68-10 | reverse complement strand
GGCACCGGGTCCGACGGCGACATGTAGTAGCGCGCGTAGAGCACGACCAGCGCGCCGATGCCGGTGATCATCATCGCGAACATCCAGGCGAAGCCGTCGATGCGCACGACGAAATCGAGCCCGAAGGACGGCAGCCAGGAGATCTGCTCGCGCACGACGCCGCCGTCGCGCACCTGCGGGAACAGCGACGCCGTCCAGGCGGCAGCGGCGACCGACAGCGTTCCGGCGAGCGTGGACTCCGCGTTGCGGGCGTTCGAAGGCATCAGCGCCGCGAGGACGCTGCCGAGGAACGGAAGGGCGATCAGGAAAGCGAGCGTCATCCGCGACGGGGCCGGTGCCCGTCGAGCGTATCAGATCGGACGGCGCTTTCAGCCGCAATCGGCCCGATGCAGGGTCTCCGAAGGCAGCTCGCCGAACATGCGGCGGTAGTCGCAGGCGAAATGGCTCAGGTGCCAGAACCCCCAGCGGGCGGCGACGTCCTGCACGGTGGTGCCCGCCACGGGCGCGCGAAGGGCGCGGCGAACGCCGTTGAGCCGCAGCGCCCGCAGGTAGGCCACCGGGTTCAGGCGCAGCACCTCGTGAAAGCCGTACTGCAGCGTGCGCCGGCTCACCCGCAGTTCGCGGCACAGGTCTTCGACGCTCAACGGCTCGTCGACGTGCTCACGCATGTATTCCTGCGCGCGGCTGACCAGTGCGTGGCCGCGCGTCGGCCCGGGCGCCGGCACGCTCTCGTCGGCGGCAACCGCGAAAGTGTCGACGATGCTGCGGTAGACCGCCTGCTCGAGCGCGCGCCGGGTGACCGGGTGCTGCAGCTTCTGCGGATGCCCGCAGATCGATTCGAGCGCCAGCAGCAGGAACGCGCGCAGGCGCCGCACGCGCTCGGGAGCCGGCGAAGCCACCGATACGCCGCGCAGGTCGTCGTCGACGTCGCGCTGGTCGATCTCCAGCGCGTAGCCGCGCAGCGCGTCGATCGGGATCGACAGTCCGACCAGGTCCAACGGCGCCGGCGCGCGGAAGTCGAGATGGCGCCGATCGCGCAGCACCAGCACGGAGTCGAGGCCGACCGGCCTACCGTCGAAATAGCCCTCGCCCTGCAGCCCGATCGGCACGCCGAACATGTAGGCGCCGGGACGCCCGGAGCCCAGTTCGTGCACCGATTGATTCGTCGTCTCGCGAAACAGCTGGATGCCCGCGAACAGCGCTTCGCACAGGAAGCCCTCGAAGGGCCCCGGGGTGAGCTGCTCGTAGGTCTGGTTCCAGCCGCTCAGGTGAGCGGCGTGCTCGTCCGCATCGCGCGAGCGCATCCGGGCGAACGAATAATCGTCGCGCTGGGATTGCGTCGGGGGCCGCTCGCCGATGCACATCGTCGTCGCTCTCCGCGGTTGCCGGCCGATGCAGAGACGCTCGACGGCCGCAACTGTCCGGAACGGGGTCGGGAAACGACCACGGGGAGCAGATTGGATCCCGTTTCGGCGCGCTTGGCAAGCAGGAAATCGCCAACTCGTTGCATTCTGCAACCGATTTTCGACGGCGAAAGAAAGGTCGGATCCGCGGCCCCCGATTGCCGATTTCGGCTAACGCATCGGCGAAAGCGTCTCCTAGAATCGCTGCGAGTCGACGAAGAATCGACCGAACGAGGAGTCTTCCCGTGATGAATCGATTCGCCGCACGCGTGCTCCAGGCGTCGCTGCTGGCCCTTGGGATCACCGGCGCATCGGCGCAATCGTTGCCCGAGAAACAAACGGTGGTCACGCCGCCGCCGGCCGGCCCGACGCGTGCGTACGTGTCCGATATCGCGATCCAGCACATCGTCGACGGACGCCTGCACGTCGTCGACGTCGATGCCGCCCGCTACGTCGGCCAGATCCCGCTCGGCTACGCCGGGCAGGCCGTGCTGTCGCCCGACCGCAAGCACATCTACGTCTCCACCACCTATTACCCGCGGTTGTGGCGGGGCACGCGCGCCGACGTCATCGACATCTGGGACGCGGAAACGCTGTCGTTCACCGGCGAGATCCCGATCCCCGAGCGGCGCGCGCAGGCGCTGAACTACAAGGGGCTGATCAGCG
>MKTG01000079.1:576-4034 GCA_001897615.1 Burkholderiales bacterium 68-10 | reverse complement strand
GGTCAACTCCGGCTGCTGGCTCGCGCTGCCGGTGCCGAGCGCACCGAACCGCTTCGCCACGCTGTGCGGCGACGGCACGATGGAAACGATCACGCTCGACGAGCGCGGCGCGCTCGCCTCGCGCGCACGCAGCGATCGCTTCTTCGATGCCGACGTCGATCCGATCTTCGTGCATGCCGAGACGATCGGCGACCGCTTCTTCTTCGTCTCGTACCTGGGCAAGGTGCACGAAGTCGATCTCTCCGCGGAGAAGCCGCGCGCGGTCGGCAGCTGGTCGATGGTCGGCGCCGCCGACGCGAAGAAGAACTGGCGCCCCGGCGGCTACGAGCTGTTCGCCATTCATGCGAAGAGCGGCCGGATGTACGTGCTGATGCACCCCGACGGCCAGGAAGGCTCGCACAAGAACCCCGCTGCCGAGATCTGGGCCTTCGACCTCGCCGCGAAGAAGCGCGTCGCGCGCATTCCGGGCAACAACGCGATCTCGGTCACGGCGATCCAGGGCGGGGCGCCGCGCCTGGTGGCGCTGGACGCGATGACGATGGGACTCGTGCTGATCGACGCCGGCGACAAGCCGCGCGTCGTGCAGCGGATGGACGGCGTCGCCGAGGCCGGCACGCTGATCGAGATGCAGTGATGGCGCTGCCCGCGCTCGATCCCGTGCTCGGCCACGCGGTCGCCGGCGCACTCGCGCTGGTGCTCGCCGTCGGCGCGTGGCCCAAGCTCGCCGACCTCGAGAGCTTCGCGTTCGCCGTCGAGCGCTACCGGCTGCTTCCGCTGCCTGCCGCGCGCGCCGTCGGCTTCGTGCTGCCCTTCGCCGAGGTCGCCGCGGCGGCGCTGCTCGTCGTGCCGGCCACCCGCCTGCCCGGCGCGCTGCTCGCCGCCGCGCTGGTCGCGCTCGTCACCGGCGCCGTCGTCGTCAACCTGCTGCGCGGCCGCACCGACATCGACTGCGGCTGCGGCGGCCCCGGACAGCGGCAGACGCTGTCCTGGCGCCTGCCCGCGCGCAACGCCGTGCTCCTTGCCGGATGCGCGCTGGCTGCGGCGCCCGTCGCATCGCGCCCGCTCGTCTGGCTCGACGCCTTCACCGCCACCTTCGCGGCGGCAGCGCTGTGGTTCGTCTACGCCGCCGCCGACGAGCTGCGGTCCGATCCGCATCGCCTGACGCAGCAAGCCAATCGACTGCCCTCGCCGGGGACCCGCCGATGACCGAAGCCCTGATCGTCTCGAACCTCGTCCTGTGGGTGGCCGTGCTGGCGCTGCTCGCCACCGTGTATGCGCTGGCGCGCCAGATCGGCGTGCTCTACGAGCGCATCGCGCCGATGGGCGCACTGATGCTCGACGCCGGTCCGAAGGTCGGCGACGTCGCCCCGGCGCTCGAGCTGCAGGCCCTCGACGGGCGGGCCTTCGCCACCGGCGGCGCGCGCGAGAAGAGCCTGCTGATCTTCTTCCTGTCGCCCACCTGCCCGGTCTGCAAGAAGCTGCTGCCGATCCTGCAGCGCGTCGCCGCCGACGAGCACGGCTGGCTCGAGCTGGCCTTCGCCAGCGACGGCGAACGCGACGAGCACGAGGCGTTCCGTGCGCGCGCCGGCCTCGGCGCCTTCCCGTACGTGCTGTCCACCGAGCTGGGCATGTCCTACCGGATCGGCAAGCTGCCCTACGCGGTGCTCGTCGACGAGACCGGGCGCGTGCGCGCCAAGGGGCTGGTCAACTCGCGCGAGCAGCTCGAGAGCCTGTTCACGGCGCGCGAGCTGGGCGTCGCCTCGGTACAGGAGTTCCTCGGCGACCGCGGCGAAACGATGCAGACGATGGAGGCGAGCAGGACATGAACTGGTTCGATGCGGCATTCGAGCGATCGACGCGCGCCGCCGCGCAGCGCACGTCGCGCCGCTCGGCGATCGCGCGCCTGGGGCGATTGCTGCTCGGCGCTTCGGTCGCGCTGCCCGTGCTGCCCTTCGATCGCAGCGCGCACGCGGCCAAGGGCCACGGCGGCGGCGCGAAAGGCGGCAAGGCGGTGCAGACCGACGACAAGCAGTGCGACTACTGGAAATACTGCGGCGTCGACGGCTTCCTCTGCTCGTGCTGCGGCGGCACCGTGAACTCGTGCCCGCCCGGCACCGAGCCGTCGAAGGTGTCGTGGATCGGCACCTGCCGCAATCCGGCCGACGGCAAGGACTACCTCGTCAGCTACTTCGACTGCTGCGGCAAGAGCGCCTGCGGACGCTGCCTGTGCAACACGAACATCGGCGAGCGACCGGCGTACCGCATCACGCTGCACAACGACATCAACTGGTGCATGGGCAGCACCAGCACGATGTTCCATTGCACCACGTCGCTGATCGTCGGCGTGGCAGAAAAATCCTGAGACAGGGAGGAGAGATGAAGGCCAGGACCAATCTTTGCGCGGCACTCGCGCTCGCGTTCGCCTGCGGCAGCGCCGCGGCGGCCGTTTCGGAGGCCGAGGCCGCTCGCCTCGGCAAGGACCTCACGCCGGTAGGCGCCGAGAAGGCCGGCAACAAGGAAGGCACCATCCCGGCCTGGGCCGGCGGCGTCACGAAGGCGCCCGCCGGCTGGAAGCTGTCCGACCCGCGCGTCGATCCGTACAAGGACGAAAAGCCGCTCTTCTCGATCGACGCCTCGAACGTCGACAAGTACAAGGACAAGCTCTCCGAGGGCCAGCAGACGCTGATCCGCACGCTGCCCGGCTACCGGATGGACGTCTACCCCACGCATCGCTCGTGCGGGTATTCCGACGAGGTCTACCAGCGCACGGCGGAGAACGCGCGCGTGGCGAAGCTCGCCGACGGCGGCTGGCAGCTCGAGAACGCCGTCGGCCGCGGCGTGCTGTTTCCGATTCCGAAGAACGGCGCCGAGGCGGTGTGGAACCACAAGCTGCGCTTCCAGGGCGAAGGCCGCATCGAGCACTACTCGACGCTCTTCTCGAGCAAGAGCGGCGACTTCTCCCAGCTCGCGCAGAACCAGTGGGTCGTCTATCCGCTGCACGAGCAGTCGACGAAGAACTTCGACGACGTGAAGAAGTCGGAGGCGAAGATCCTCAACGAGGTGGTCAGCCCGGCGGCGCGCGCCGGCGAGATGATCCTCGTGCACTGGTTCATGGATCGCGGCTCCGACGCCTGGCTGTATTTCCCCGGCCAGCGCCGCGTGCGCCGCGCGCCGTCCTTCGCCTACGACAACCCGGTGCCCGGCTACGAGAACCTCGAGACGGTCGACCAGTACCCGATGTACGCCGGCGCGATGGACCGCTACGACTGGAAGCTGGTCGGCAAGAAGGAACTCTACGTCCCGTACAACAGCTGGAAGCTGATCGACAAGAGCCGCAAGTACAAGGACATCTACCTGCCCGACTACGTCAACCGCGACCTGATGCGCTACGAGCTGCATCGCGTCTGGGTCGTCGAAGCGACGCTGAAGGAAGGCATGCGCCACATCTTCCCGCGCCG
>MKTG01000079.1:0-446 GCA_001897615.1 Burkholderiales bacterium 68-10 | reverse complement strand
AGGAGCACCCGCCCACCGACTGGCTCGCCGGTCGCGAAGGCCGCATCAACCCGAACATGTTCAGTCCGGACGAACTGCGCCGCCGCGGCGAGCGTTGAGCGCGAGCGACCGGACGGAACCTTCACGCGGATGACATCAACGCCGGCAGCGCCGGCAGCAGAACGAAGAACGGGGAGAACGCTGCGATGACGAAGAAGAACGCAGGAGCCGCGACGAAGCGGCCCGCAATGGCGAAGCGCGCCGCGCTCCGGCCGACGGCCGCCGCGCATGCAGTGACGTTCGCGCTGGCGGCGCTGGCGGCCGGCCTGGCCGGAGCGCCGGCACACGCCTTCAAGTTCGAGAACGAGTGGGTGAAGGGAAGCCTGGACTCGACCGTCTCGCTCGGCTTCATCAGGCGGATGCAGAAGACCGACCGAAGCATCATCGGCAACGACAATGGAGGAGAC
>MKTG01000078.1 GCA_001897615.1 Burkholderiales bacterium 68-10 | reverse complement strand
ATGCCTTCTTCCAGGGCCTTGACCTGGATGTCGGTCAGGTCGCTGGAAGACAGGCGAATGTTGACGCGACGGTCCTTCAACCCGGTGGCGCGTGCGGCGGCCTTGAGTTGTTCCAGCTCGGCCTTGGTGGCCATCGACTTGAGTTGGCCTTGCTCGAAGGCCAGCAGCAGTTCGCGTTCGTCTCGGTCAATTGGCGTCGGCATTTTCATCACCTGCGCTGAGGTAGTCCCGTGTCGCCTTGCGGCTGGGGATGAGGGTTTTCAGGAAGTAGCAGTCCTCTTCTTCGACAAACGGGACGAGGTGGGCATAGTGCCATCATGCCTGTGGGGCTCACGCCCCTGCCAGCCCGCGGGCGCATGGTGATGGGTCGAGGCTGAACCCGCTACGATCGGCGCATGACTGGCTTGGGCGCTGGTGCGTTGATGCGGCACGGCGTCATCCCGCTTTCGGGCGCTTGCCCTTGCTGCTTCTGCCTGTTTTCCCTTGACCAAAGCACCCGCTCACGCTGCCACCCAACCTCTGGCCGAGCGCCTGCGCCCGCGCACGTTGGGCCAGGTGGTGGGCCAGCAGCACCTACTGGGGCCGGGCATGCCACTGCGCATCGCGTTCGAGTCGGGGCGGCCGCACAGCTGCATCCTGTGGGGGCCGCCGGGCACGGGCAAGACGACGATTGCGCGGCTGATGGCCGATGCGTTCGACGCGCAGTTCATCGCCATCAGCGCGGTGCTGGGCGGCGTCAAGGACATTCGCGACGCGGTCGAGCGCGCCACGCAGGCGGCGCAGGGCCTGGCGCCGCGGCGCACCATCGTGTTCGTCGACGAGGTGCACCGCTTCAACAAGAGCCAGCAGGATGCCTTTTTGCCGCACGTCGAAAGCGGGCTGTTCACCTTCATCGGCGCGACCACCGAGAACCCTTCGTTCGAGGTCAACTCGGCCCTGCTGTCGCGCGCCACGGTTTATGTGTTGCAGCCGCTGACGCCCGACGATTTGAAGCAAATTGTGGCTGTAGCGCAGGCGCAGCAAGCGCTGCCAGCTATCGAATCAGAAGCGCTGGAGCGCCTGCTGGGTTATGCCGACGGCGACGCGCGGCGCCTGCTGAACACGCTGGAGACGGTGGCGGTGATGGCGGCGGCCGAGCAGCGCACGCAGGTGGACGACGCCTGGCTGCTGCAAATCCTGGGCGAGCAGCTGCGCCGCTACGACAAGGGCGGCGAGCAGTTCTACGACACCATCAGCGCGCTGCACAAGTCGGTGCGCGGCTCCGACCCCGACGCCGCGCTGTACTGGCTGGTGCGCATGCTCGACGGCGGGGCCGATGCGCGCTACCTGGCGCGGCGCATGGTGCGCATGGCCAGCGAGGACATTGGCCTGGCCGACCCGCGCGCGCTGCGCCTGGCGCTGGACGCCGCCGAGGTCTACGAGCGCCTGGGCAGCCCCGAGGGCGAGCTGGCGCTGGCCGAGTGCGTGGTGTATCTGTCCGTGGCGCCCAAGAGCAACGCGGTCTACAAGGCCTACAACGCGGCGCGCGCCTTTGTCAGGCAGGACGTGACGCGCCCGGTGCCGCTGCACCTGCGCAACGCGCCGACGAAGCTGATGAAAGAGCTGGACTACGGCAAGGGCTACCGCTACGCGCACGACGAGGAGGGCGGCTTTGCCGCCGGCGAGCGCTACCTGCCGGACGGCATGCCCGAGCAGCGCTTTTACGCGCCGGTGCCGCGCGGGCTGGAGATCAAGATCGGCGACAAGCTGGCCGAACTGCGACGGCGCAACCGCGACGCCGGCGGGGGCTGAGCCCGGCCTGGCCGGTGGCCGGTCAGCCTTGATCCAAGGGAAATCCCGGGTCAACATTTCCGCCAGAAACGCCCTGTGCGCCGATAAAATCGCGCTCGCTTTTGAACCCGCAACGGCGTCGCCAGCGGGTTTTTTGTTAGCTGTCCGCCAAGCCCACAAGGCGATACCCGGCAGCAGCGTGAATCACGCCGCGCCGGAGACAACGGCGCGGACCCTTGAGGAACTCTCGCATGGATATTCTGCTTCAGCAGATCATCAACGGCCTGGTGCTGGGCAGCATGTACGCCCTCATCGCCCTGGGCTACACCATGGTGTACGGCATCATTCAGCTCATCAACTTCGCCCACGGCGAGGTGTTGATGGTGGGGGCGCTGGTGGCCTGGACCGTCATCGGCCTGCTGCAGGAGGCCGTGCCCGGCATGCCCACCTGGCTGATCCTGCTGGCGGCCACCATCGCCGGCTGCGCGGTGGCGGCGCTGCTCAACATCGTGATCGAGAAGATCGCCTACCGGCCGCTGCGCAACGCGCCGCGCCTGGCGCCGCTGATCACCGCCATCGGCATGTCCATTCTGCTGCAGGCGCTGGCCATGGTGATCTGGAAGCCGAACGTCAAGTCCTTCCCGTCCATGCTGCCGACCGACCCGTACTTCATCGGCGAGGCGGTGATCACCCCCACGCAGATCATGATCCTGGTGGTCACCGTCATGTCGCTGGCGGTGCTGATGTACATCGTGCACTACACGCGCATCGGCCGTGCCATGCGCGCCACCGCCGAGAACCCGCGCGTGGCGGCGCTGATGGGCGTCAAGCCCGACGCGGTGATCTCGGCCACCTTCGCCATCGGCGCCGTGCTGGCGGCCATCGCCGGGGTGATGTATGCGTCCAACTACGGCACGGCGCAGCACTTCATGGGCTTTCTGCCGGGCCTGAAGGCCTTCACGGCGGCGGTGTTCGGCGGCATCGGCAACCTCGCGGGCGCCGTGGTGGGCGGCGTGCTGCTGGGGTTGATCGAGGCCATCGGCTCGGGCTACCTGGGCACGCTGACCGGCGGGCTGCTGGGCAGCCACTACGCCGACATCTTTGCCTTCATCGTGCTGATCATCGTGCTGACGCTGCGGCCCTCGGGCCTGCTGGGCGAGCGCGTGGCCGATCGCGCCTGAAGCCAGGGAGGACCTTGCCATGACGCAGAAAAACAAGCTGATCGCCTTCGTGCTGTGCGGCATCGCGCTGCTGGTGCTGCCGCTGATCCTGCAGCAGTTCGGCAACGCCTGGGTGCGCATCGTCAACATCGCGCTGCTCTACACCATGCTGGCGCTGGGGCTGAACATCGTGGTCGGCTACGCCGGCCTGCTGGACCTGGGCTACGTGGCCTTCTTCGCGGTGGGGGCGTACCTGTACGGATTGCTGGCCTCGCCGCACCTGACCGACAACTTCGCCGCCATTGCGGCCATGTTCCCGGGCGGCCTGCACCTGTCGGTGTGGCTGGCGCTGCCACTGGCGCTGTTGCTGGCGGCCATTGCGGGGGTGCTGCTGGGCATTCCGGTGCTCAAGCTGCGTGGCGACTACCTGGCCATCGTCACGCTGGGCTTCGGCGAGATCATCCGCATCTTCCTGAACAACCTGGACCACCCCTTCAACATCACCAACGGCCCGAAGGGCATCAACCAGATCGACTCGGTGCGGGTGTTCGGGCTGAACCTGGGCAAGCCGCTGAGCATCGGCGGCTTCGAGGTCGCCTCGGTGTCGCTGTATTACTACCTGTTCCTGGTGCTGGTGCTGGTCACGGTGTTCGTGTGCCAGCGCCTGCAGGATTCGCGCGTGGGCCGTGCCTGGATGGCCGTGCGCGAGGACGAGATCGCCGCCAAGGCCATGGGCCTGAACGTGCGCAACCTCAAGCTGCTGGCCTTCGGCATGGGCGCCTCGTTCGGCGGCGTGTCGGGGGCGATGTTCGGTGCCTTCCAGGGCTTTGTGTCGCCCGAGTCGTTCAGCCTGATGGAGTCGGTGATGATCGTCGCCATGGTGGTGCTGGGTGGCCTGGGCCACCTGCCGGGCGTGGTGCTGGGGGCGCTGCTGCTGTCGGCCCTGCCCGAGGTGCTGCGCTACGTGGCTGGCCCGCTGCAGCAGATGACCGACGGCCGGCTGGACGCCGCCATCCTGCGCCAACTGTTCATCGCGCTGGCCATGATCGTCATCATGCTGATGCGCCCGCGCGGCCTGTGGCCGTCGCCCGAGCACGGCAAGGTCAAGCCCGATCCGGCCGACCGCATCACGCCGCTGTCGGGGCAGCAGAACCCGCCGGGGGTGGACTTTCCCGGCGACGCCGTGCCGGGCAACACCCCGCACCGGCAATACCCGGTCAACCCCTGACACCGAGCGGAGACGAACGTCATGAGTACAGACACCGTCCTGAAGGTTCAGGGTGTTTCCAAGCGCTTTGGTGGCCTGCAGGCCCTGTCGGATGTGGGCATCACCATCCAGCGCGGCCAGGTCTATGGCCTGATCGGCCCCAACGGCGCCGGCAAGACCACCTTCTTCAACGTGCTGACCGGGCTGTACACGCCCGACAGCGGCAGCTTCGAGCTGGCCGGCCAGCCCTACAAGCCCACCGCCGTGCACGAGGTGGCCAAGGCCGGCATCGCGCGCACCTTCCAGAACATCCGCCTGTTCGCCGAGATGACGGCGCTGGAAAACGTCATGGTCGGGCGCCATGTGCGCACCCATTCGGGCCTGTTCGGCGCGATCTTTCGCACTGCCGGCTTCAAGGCCGAGGAGGCGGCGATCGCCGCCCGCGCGCAGGAGCTGCTGGACTACGTGGGCATCGGCAAGTACGCCCAGTTCCGCGCCCGCACGCTGTCGTATGGCGACCAGCGCCGGCTGGAAATCGCCCGCGCGCTGGCCACCGACCCGCAGCTGGTGGCGCTGGACGAGCCGGCCGCCGGCATGAACGCCACCGAGAAGGTGCAGCTGCGCGAGCTGATCGACCGCATCCGCAAGGACAACCGCACCATCCTGCTGATCGAGCACGACGTCAAGCTGGTGATGGGCCTGTGCGACCGCGTGACGGTGCTGGACTACGGCAAGCAGATCGCCGAAGGCACGCCGGCCGAAGTGCAGAAGAACGAAAAAGTGATCGAGGCCTATCTGGGCACGGGAGGCCACTGACATGGCGCAGACGCTGTTGAAAGTCACCGGTCTGAAGGTGGGGTATGGCGGCATCCAGGCCGTCAAGGGCGTGGACTTCGAGGTGCGCGAGGGCGAGCTGGTGTCGCTGATCGGCTCCAACGGCGCCGGCAAGACCACCACCATGAAGGCCATCACCGGCTCGCTGCCGCTGGCCGGCGGCGACATCGAATACCTGGGCAAGTCCATCAAGGGCCAGGGGCCGTGGGATCTGGTGCGCCAGGGGCTGGCCATGGTGCCCGAAGGCCGCGGCGTGTTCACCCGCATGAGCATCACCGAGAACCTGCTCATGGGCGCCTACATCCGCTCCGACAAGGCCGCCATCGCGCAGGACATCGAGCGCGTGTTCACCATCTTCCCGCGCCTGCGCGAGCGCAAGGACCAACTGGCCGGCACCATGTCCGGCGGCGAGCAGCAGATGCTGGCCATGGGCCGGGCGCTGATGTGCCGGCCCAAGGTGCTGCTGCTGGACGAGCCCTCGATGGGCCTGTCGCCCATCATGGTCGACAAGATCTTCGAGGTGGTGCAGGAGGTGTACGCGCAGGGCGTCACCGTGCTGCTGGTAGAGCAGAACGCCAGCCGCGCGCTGGCGCTGGCCAACCGTGGCTACGTGATGGAGTCGGGCCTGATCAGCATGAGCGGCAGCGGCAAGGACCTGCTGGCCGACCCCAAGGTGCGCGCGGCGTATCTCGGCGAGTAGGCACACGCTGGAATGAAGAAAGCCACGCCGAATGGCGTGGCTTTTTTGTGGCCGCGCGCAGTCGTCAGTCCACCTTGGCGCCGGAGCGCTTGACCACTGGCTCGTAGCGTGCCCGCTCGCGCGCCATGAACTGGCCGAACTGCTCGGGCGTGGTGGGCACGGGCTCGGCCATCAGCTGGGCAAAGCGCTGCTGCGTCTCGGGCGCCTTCAGTGCCTCGGTGAAGGCGGCGTTGAGCCGGCCGATCACGTCCGCCGGGGTACTCGCGGGCGCCACCAGGCCCCACCAGGTGTCGACCTCGAAGCCCTTGATGGTGTCGGCCATGGCCGGCACGCCCGGCAGCAGGGGCGAGGGGCGCGCGCTGGTGACGGCCAGCGCCTTGATCCTGCCGGCCTTGATGTTGGCGGCCGCCGCGGCCAGGTTGTCGATGTTGTAGTCCACCTGGCCGGCCAGCAGCGCCAGCTGCGCCGGGTTGGCGCCGTTGTACGGAATGTGCACGGCAAAGATGCCCGCGCCCTGCTTGAACATCTCGCCAGCCAGGTGCCCGGCCGAGCCGTTGCCGCCCGAGCCGTAGTTCAGCTTGCCTGGGTTCTTCCTGGCGTAGGCGATCAGCTCGGCCAGGGTGCCGATGCCCAGGCGCTGGGCGGTGTCGGCGTTGATCACCAGCACGTTGGGCACGCGCGCCATCTGCGTGATGGGCGCGAAGTCCTTGCCGGCGTCATAGGGCATCTTGCTGAACAGCCAGGGGTTGATGGCGTGCGTGGCCACGGCGGCGATGCCGATGGTGCCGCCATCCGGCGTTGCCTTGGCCACCAGGTCGGTGCCGATGTTGCCGCCGGCGCCGGGCTTGTTGTCCACCACGATGCTGCCCAGCGCGGGCTGCACGCGCTCGGCCAGCGCGCGCGCCGTCACGTCCAGCGGGCCGCCGGGGGCGTAGGGCACGATCAGGCGGATCGGCTTGGTGGCCTGCGCGAAGGCGCCGGTGCAGGCGGCCAGCGCCAGGCCGGCGAGGAATAGGCGGCGTTGTGACATGGTCGAATCTCCAGAAAAAACAATGGCAGCGCTTGTCTGGAAAGCGTCAGCAGCTATTCAAATAATAGTGAATGGATGGCCCGCGCGACTCAGCCGTGGGCCTTGTCGGCCTCGCTGGTGAAGGCGTCGGCAAAGAACTCCTCTTCGGGCAGGCCGGCCTGCTCGACGAAGTCCTGGCGCGCCGAATCGACCACGATGGGCGCGCCGCAGGCATACACCTGGTGGCCCGACAGGTCGGCCAAATCCTGCAGCACCGCGCGGTGCACGAAGCCGGTGCGGCCGCCCCAGCCGTCCTCGGGCAGGGCGTCGGACACCACCGGCACGTATCTCAGGTGCGGCATCTCCTCGGTCTTGGCGCGCACCCAGGCGTCCAGGTACAGGTCCTGCGGGCGGCGGCCGCCCCAGTACAGCACGGCCTCGCGCGTGATGCCCATGAACTGCATGTGTTCGATGATGGCCTTGACCGGCGCGAAACCCGTGCCCGAGGCCAGCAGCACCATCGGCTTGGGTGATTCGTCGCGCAGGTGAAAGCTGCCGTAGGGCCCTTCGATGCGCAGGATTTCCTTTTCCTTCATGGCGCTGAACACGTGGTCGGTGAAGCGGCCGCCGGGCATGTGGCGGATGTGCAGGTCGACCATGGGCGAGCCGCCCTCGATCAGCGTGTGCGGCGCATTGGCCATGCTGTAGCTGCGCCGGGTGCCGTCGCGCAGGATGAACTCGACGTACTGGCCGGCGTGGTACTGGATGATGTCGTTGGCCGGCAGCTGCAGGCGCAACCGCATCACGTCGTGCGACAGGCGCTCCAGCAGCGCCACGCGCGCCGGCATCTTCTTGATCGGAAAGGCGCCGGCGTGCGTCACCTGGCGCGACTCCAGCACCACGTCGCCCTGCGCCACGCCGCAGCAGGTCAGCACGTAGCCGGCGGCTTCCTCGGCGGCCGACAGCGCCTTGTCCTGGTGCGGGCCGACGGTGACGCTGCCCGAGAGCTTCTTCACCTTGCACGAGCCGCAGGCGCCGTCCTTGCAGCCGTAGGGCAGGCCGATGCCCTGGCGGATGCCGGCGGTGAGCATGGGCTCGCCCGGTTCGGCCTGGAAGCTGCGTCCGCTGGGTTCGACGGTGATGGTGTGGGTCATGCCTTGGTTATCCTGTGGCGATCTTGCACTGCGGAAGGAAGCGGAGATTTTGCCTTCAAACCAGAACCCTTACGGCGCGCTGCCGGCGCGCTTCCGGCGCCAGCGCGTGCTCATCGTCGGCTGCGGCGACGTCGGCACGCGCGCCGCCGCCGCACTGCCGCCGCGCGTGCGCGTGCTGGCGCTGGCGCGCTCGCCCGACGCGGCACAGGCGCTGCGCCAGCGGGCCATCGTGCCGCTGGCGGGCGATCTGGACGACCCGGCCAGCCTGCAGCGCCTGGCCGGCATCGCCCACCGCGTGCTGCACCTGGCGCCGCCACCCGGCGACGGCGAGGGCGATCCGCGCACCGCCGCGCTGCTGCGGGCGCTGGCGCGGCGCAGCGTGCCGGCGGCGCTGGTGTACGGCTCCACCAGCGGCGTGTACGGCGACTGCGGCGGCGCCTGGGTGGACGAGACCCGCGCCGTGCGCCCGCGGACCGCGCGGGCGCGCCGCCGCGTGGCGGCCGAGGGCCGGGTGCGCGCCTTTGGCCGGACGGCGGGCGTGCGCGCCAGCATCCTGCGCATTCCCGGCATCTATGCGCCCGACCGCCCGGGCGGCACGCCGCGCGATCGCCTGCTGCGTGGCACGCCGGTGCTGGCGCCCGAGGACGACGTGTTCACCAACCACATCCATGCCGACGACCTGGCGCGCGCCTGCGTGCTGGCGCTGTGGCGCGGCCGGCCGCAGCGCGTGGTGCATGTCAACGACGACAGCCAGCTGAAGATGGGCGACTACTTCGACCTGGCGGCCGACCTTTACGGCCTGCCGCGCCCGTCGCGCATCGGCCGCGATGCCGCGCGCGCGCAGCTGCCGGCGACGCTGCTGTCGTTCATGGGCGAATCGCGCCGCATGGACAACAGGCGCCTCAAGCGCGAGCTGCGGCTGCGCCTGCGCCATGCCACTCCCGCCACCGGGTTGCTATCAACACAATAGCTGCTGGCGCTTTCCTGGTGGCCGCCAGGGGTCGATTCGGCTTTATTCTGGCGCGCCAGCGTATCCTCGGTGTGTGGCTCCACCACGGTTTCACAGGAAGCATCGATGAATCGAATCGACATCCCCAGCGCCGATCGGCGCGCGTTCATGTCTGGCTCGGCTGCGTTGGCGGTGGCCGGGCTGCTGAGTTCGACTGGCCTGCATGCGGGGCAAGCAGGTGCTGGCGACGCCGCGGGTGCTTACGAACCGCGGCGCGGCCAGGCCGGCAAGGACGTGATGTGGATCGCCACGCCGGATGCGCTGGTCACGCGCATGCTGAGGCTGGCGCAGCTGACGCCGAGCGACCAGTTGGTCGACCTCGGATCGGGTGACGGCAAGATCGTGCTGGCCGCCGCGGGCGAGGGCGCGCGCGGCTTGGGGCTGGAGTACAACGCCGACCTGGTCGAGCTGTCGCGCCGGCGCGCGCGCGAGGCCGGGCTGATCGACCGCGCGCGCTTTGAGAAGGCCGACATCTTCGAGTCGGATTTCAGCCAGGCGACCGTCGTCACGCTGTACCTGCTGCCGCACCTGAACCTCAGACTGCGACCGCGCCTGCTGGCGCTCAAGCCGGGCACGCGCATCGTGTCGCACGAGTTCCGCATGGGTCGCTGGCTGCCCGACGAGACCTCGCGCGTCGGCCCCGCTTCGTTGCACCTGTGGCTGGTGCCAGCCAACGTGGGCGGATCGTGGGAGCTGCAATTTCCGCAGCGCGACGAGTTGGTCACCACGCGCTTGGACGTGGCGCGCCAGCACTTCCAGGACTTCACCGCCACGGTGGCCTTCAGGGACTTCGAAACCACCGTGCGCGAGCCCAAGGTGGCGGGTGAGCAGCTGCGCTTCGGCCTGACGGACGCGCACGGCCACCTGCGCCGCTTCGTCGGCCAGGTGGTTGGCGACCGCATCAGCGGCAGCGTGTACGACCTGACCGACGGCGGTGCGCGCGCGCCATTCAGCGCCCGCCGAACGGGCACCGCGCCGCCCATCGAGGGCAGCGGCCCGGCGCCGCAGAGCGAAGCCGAATCGTTGGGGAGCGACTGAACCGCATGCACCGGCCTGGGCCTGCGCCCCGTCGCGCCAGGCGCCCGGTGACGGCCATGTTCGTACACCAGGACGCGGCAGCACGGTGGCTGCCGGACAGCAGGCTGGCGGCCAGCCCGATCGGGGCAGAACGTTGATGCAGGTCATGCCGGCACGCTGACGGGTTGCTCCTGAACGCTATTGAAAAGCTAGCTGCTGGCGCAGTATCCACAGCTGCTCCATCGCGTTTTTGCTTTGATTCGGGGGTTGCCGCCGTGTCCGCCGCGTGACTGCGCGCGGCGCCGTCACGCGCCAACATGGCCTGCCGGGCGTCGGCTTTCTTCGGTGCCGGCAAGACGACATGGATTTCGGTGACTCCCCCCGCGTGCAGGCGCTCAAGGCGCAGGTGCAGCGCTTCATGCAGGATTTGATCCTGCCCTCGCACCGCGACTGGCTGCGCTGGTCCGAAGCCGGCGCCTATCCGCTCGACGTGATCGAGCCCCTGAAGGCGCGCGCCCGCGCCGCTGGCCTGTGGAACCTGTTCCTGCCCGGCCTGCGTGACGATGAGCCCGGCACGCGCCTGACCAACCTCGAATACGCGCCACTGGCCGAGATCATGGGCCGCGTGCCCTGGGCCAGCGAGGTGTTCAACTGCAGCGCGCCCGACACCGGCAACATCGAGCTGCTGCAACTGTTCGCCACGCCGGCGCAGCGCGCGCAGTGGCTGCTGCCGCTGATGGAAGGCACGATGCGCTCCTGCTTCGCCATGAGCGAGCCCGACGTCGCCTCGTCCGACCCCACCAACCTGGGCACCCGCATCGCGCGCGATGGCGAGCACTGGGTGCTCAACGGCCGCAAGTGGTTCATCACCGGCGCCGCGCACCCCCAGTGTCGGCTGGCCATCGTCATGGGCGTGTCCGACGCCGCGCCCGATGCGCCCGCGCACCGCCGCCACAGCCTGCTGCTGGTGCCCATGGACGCGCCGGGGCTGGAGATCGTGCGCAACATCCCGGTGATGCAGCACCAGGCCATCGAAGGGCACTGCGAGCTGGTGTTCCGCGACGTGCGCGTGCCCGCGTCCCACCTGCTGGGCGCCGCCGGCGAGGGCTTTGCCATGGCGCAGGCGCGGCTGGGGCCGGGGCGCGTGCACCACTGCATGCGCACCATCGGCCAGTGCGAGCTGGCGCTGGAGCTGATGGCCGAGCGCGCGCTGGAGCGCATGGCCTTCGGCCGGCACTTGTCCGACTTCGCCAACGTGCAGGACTGGATCGCGTGGAGCCGGCTGGAGATCGACCAGGCCCGCCTGCTGGTGCTGCGCGCCGCCTGGCGCATGGACACCGAGGGCAATGCCGCTGCGCGCACCGACGTGTCGGCCATCAAGGTGGTGGCGGCCCAGTTGCAGACGCGCGTGATCGACCGCGCCATGCAGGTGTTTGGCGCCGTCAGCCTGACGCCCGACACGCCGCTGGCCGCGCTGTGGAGCTGGGGTCGCGCGCTGCGCTTCATGGACGGCCCCGACGAGGTGCACCTGCGCGCGGTGGCGCGCGAGGAGCTGCGCCGCAGCCGCGCCCACCGCGGCGAGAACGTGCTGCACCTGCAGCGCTGGATGCCGCCCGAGAGCCTTTGACCGGGGCCGGCGGCAAAGCAAAAAGCCGCGCGCCCGATGCAGGCGCGCGGCTTTCGTCTAATGGTGCCCGGGGCCGGAATCGAACCGGCACGGTGTTGCCACCGGCAGATTTTGAGTCTGCTGCGTCTACCGATTTCGCCACCCGGGCAGCGTGATAGCACAGCCCAAAATTATGGCACAGTGCATGCCATGGACTACCCGACGATCGAGGATGCGATAGGCGGCACGCCGCTGGTGCGGCTGCAACGCCTGGGCGCGCAGGAACACGCGGGGCGCGGCAACGTGGTGCTGGCCAAGCTGGAGGGCAACAACCCGGCCGGCTCGGTCAAGGACCGGCCCGCGCTGTCGATGATCCGCCGCGCCGAGGAGCGCGGCGAGATCCGGCCGGGCGACACCCTGATCGAGGCCACCAGCGGCAACACCGGCATTGCCCTGGCCATGGCGGCGGCCATCCGCGGCTACCGCATGGTGCTGATCATGCCGGAGGACCTGTCGGTCGAGCGCGCGCAGACCATGAAGGCCTTCGGCGCCGAGCTGATCCTGACTCCGCGCTCGGGCGGCATGGAATACGCGCGCGACCTCGCCGACAAGATGGTGGCCCAAGGCAAGGGCCGCGTGCTGGACCAGTTCGCCAACCCCGACAACCCGCGCATCCACTACGACACCACCGGCCCCGAGTTGTGGCGGCAGACCGGCGGGCGCATCACGCACTTCGTGTCGGCCATGGGCACCACCGGCACCATCACCGGCGTGTCGCGCTACCTGAAAGAGCAGAACCCGCGGGTGCGCATCATCGGCGCGCAGCCGGCCGAGGGCTCGCGCATCCCCGGCATCCGCAAGTGGCCCGAGGAGTACCAGCCGCGCATCTACGACCCGGCGGCGGTGGACGAGCTGGTGTCCGTCAGCCAGGCCGACGCCGAGGACATGGCGCGCCGGCTGGCGCGCGAGGAGGGCATCTTCGGCGGCATCTCCTCCGGCGGCGCCGGCTGGGTGGCGCAGCAGATCGCCGCGCGCGAGCAGGGCGCGACGATCGCCTTCGTGGTGTGCGACCGTGGCGACCGCTACCTGTCGACCGGGGTCTTTCCCGCCTGAAGCATTGCACGCTGAATTGGCCACTGGACCTTTACTGGCAAGCGCCAGCAGCTATCAATAATGTAGAACCATGACAAGCTACCGCTACTGCCCCAGCTGTGCCACGCCGCTGGCCATGATCGTGCAGCAGGAGGACAGCGGCCCCAGGGAGCGTCTGCGCTGCCCGGCCTGCGACTACACGCACTGGAACAACCCGGTGCCGGTGCTGGCGGCCATCATCGAATACCGCGGCCAGGTGCTGCTGGCGCGCAACGCCGCCTGGCCGGGCAAGATGTTCGCGCTGATCACCGGCTTCATGGAGGCTGGCGAGACGCCGCGGGACGGCATCACGCGCGAGATCAAGGAAGAAACCAGTCTGGATGTGACCGCGCTCGATCTGGTGGGCGTGTACGACTTCCAGCGCATGAACCAGGTCATCATCGCCTTCCACGCCGTGTGCGAGGGTGAGGTGCGGCTGTCGCCCGAGCTGGTGGACTGGCGCCTGTACGACCCGCCGCAGCTCAAGTGCTGGCCCGCCGGCACCGGCTACGCCCTGGCCGACTGGCTGCGCTCGCGCGGGCACGAACCGGTGTTCTTCACGCCCGAGGAAAACGCCGAGCGACGGCGCGGCCTGGATTGACCGACAATCGTCCGATGGATATCGCCAAGGAAGTCGACGCGCGCGGGCTGAACTGCCCGCTGCCCATCCTCAAGGCCAAGAAGGCGCTGGCCGAGCTGCAAAGCGGGCAACTGCTGCGCGTGCTGTCCACCGACGGCGGCGCGCTGCGCGACTTTCAGGCCTTTGCCCGGCAGACCGGCAACGAATTGGTCGAGCAGGCCACCGAGGGTGAGGTGACCGCGCACGTGCTGCGGCGGCGCTGAGGGCGGCAATCTCGCCGAAGCACATCGCCACCGCGCGCAGTGGGCAAACGTGAGCGCGGGGCGTCTATGCGAATGTCGCGCGTTGACGACATGGTCAATTAAAACCGGGTAAAAATAAATTACCCGGGTAATAATAACGTCATGTCAGACCTTATCCCATCATCCGTGCCGACGTACACCGCGTTTGCCGCCCATACCCGGATTGCCGGTGGCTCCATGGCCGACATCGCCGAGGCCTTGGCGCGCTTGCGGCCCGAACCCCCGCTGTGGGTGTTCGATGACGGCACCGGCGCCCCGGTCGATGCCCCCCCGTTGCCCCAGCACGCCGGGCACCTGCCCGTGGCTGCCGCGTCCGTGGCACCGCCGCCCGGCGCCGGCCGTCCGCGCCTGGGCGTGGTGGCGCGCGAAGTGACCTTGCTGCCGCGCCACTGGGACTGGCTGGCCGCGCAGCCGGGCGGCGCCTCGGCCGCGCTGCGGCGTCTCGTGGAGGACGCGCGCAAGGTCCATGCAGAGCGTGATCGAGAGCGCGCGGCCAAGGAGAGAAGCTATCGTTTCATGAGCGCGATCGCGGGCCATCTGCCGGGCTTCGAGGAGGCCAGTCGGGCGCTGTTTGCCGACAGCGCGGCCGCGTTCGACTCCCGAGTCGCCGACTGGCCGGCCGACGTGCGCGCGTACCTGCGCTGGTTGGCGCGCGACGCGTTCGCGCCTGACGGCCTGGCGCCGGATGCGATGTCCACCCGAGCGGAACCGCCATGCCCTTGATCCATCTCGTGTTCGGCCCTCAGGGGGCCGGCAAATCCACCTACGCCGCCGCGCTGGCCGAGCGCGAGCGCGGCGTGGTGCTGGCCATTGACCCTTGGATGCAGGGCTTGTTCGGACCCGATCTGCCGCGGCCCATCAGCCTGCCGTGGGTCATGGAACGGGTTGGCCGCTGCGAAGCGCGCATCTGGCAAACGGCGCGCGACGTGGCGGCGCGCGGCGTGCCCGTGGTGCTGGACCTGGGCTTCATGAGGCGCGCCGATCGCACCCGTGTTGCCGAGCAGGCGCGGCAGGCCGGCCTGCCCGTGCAGGCGCACTGGGTGAGCGCGGACGCCGCCACGCGCCGCGCCCGCGTGATGGCGCGCAATCAGACCCGGGGCGGCACGTTCGCCTTCGAAGTCAGTCCCGCCATGTTCGATGCGATGGAGGCCCGGTTCGAAGCGCCCGATGACCGGGAACTGGCGGCCGCCATCGTGCATCAAGGCTGACATCGGGATCTTTCGGTTGCCCATCCGGCGCCACAAACTACAAATTCAAGAGCATTCGATGTCCAGTCGTTTCACGCCGGCGGGAGCGGCGCGCCCGCTGTGGCGGGTGTATCTGGCGTTCGTCGGGCCGATGGTGCTGGCCAACATCCTGCAGTCGCTGTCGGGCAGCCTGAACGGCGTGTACATCGGCCAGATGCTGGGCACGCAGGCCCTGGCCGCTGTGGCGGGCATGTTCCCGGTGGTGTTCTTCTTCGTCGCGCTGATCATCGGTCTGGGCGCGGGCGCGTCGGTGCTGATCGGGCAGGCCTGGGGCGCGCGCGAGCCGCACAAGGTCAAGGCCATCGCCGGCACGGCGCTGGCGCTGTGCGCGGGCATTGGCGTCGTCGGGGCGGCGCTGGGCGAGTGGGCCGCGCATGGGGCCCTGGCGGCGCTGGGCACGCCCGCGGCGGTGCTGGACGAAGCGGTGGGCTACGCCCGCGTGATGTTGCTGGGCATGCCACTGTTGCTGGTGTTCATCCTCTCCACGCAGTTGCTTCGCGGCGTGGGCGACACGGTCACGCCGCTGAAGGCGTTGCTGCTGTCCACCGGCGTGGGGCTGGTGCTGACGCCCATGCTCATCCGCGGCTGGCTGGGATTGCCGCCGATGGGCGTGGCGAGCGCGGCGGTGGCGAACATCGTGTCGTCGGCGGTGGCGCTGGCCTACCTGGCGTGGCATTTGCGTCGCGCGTCACACCAGGGCCTGCCGGTCCATCCCCTGGCGCCTGACGCGGAACTGGCGCGAGCGCTCAGGCCACGCGCGGCGCTGGCGCGCACCGTGCTGCGCATCGGCGTGCCCACCGGGGTGCAGATGATCACCATCGCGCTGGCCGAACTGGTGATTTTGCGGCTGGTCAACGACCACGGGCCCGACGCCGCGGCCGCCTATGGCGCGGTCAACCAGATCGTCAACTACGTGCAGTTCCCGGCGCTGTCGATCGCCATCACGGCGTCGATCCTGGGCGCCCAGGCCATCGGCGCGGGCAAGGCCGAGCGCCTGGCGGCCATCGTGCGCACCGGGTTGGCGATGACGCTGCTGATGACCGGCGCCCTGGTGCTGCTGGGTTACGCGCTGTCGGACTGGTTGCTGGGATTTTTTCTCACCAATGCGCCGGTGCGCGCCATGGCGGCCGGGCTGTTGCACCTGATGCTGTGGGGCACGGTGGTGTTCGGCATGCAGGCCGTGCTGGGCGGGGTGATGCGAGCCAGCGGCACGGTGTGGGCGCCGGTGAGCATCGCCATCGCCTGCATCCTGCTGGTGCAGTTGCCGACGGCGCACGTGCTCGACCGGCGTTACGGCCTGGCCGGCGTGTGGCTGTCGTACCCGGTGGTGTTCTGCGCCATGCTGCTGTGCCAGGGCGCCTTCTACTGGTGGGTGTGGCGCCATCGGCGCATCGAGCGGTTGGTGTAGCGCGCGTCAGAGGCGCAGGCTCTTCAGGTAATCGCGAAACGGCGCGCCCATCTGCGGGTGCTGCAGGGCCAGCTCGACGGTGGCTTCCAGAAAGCCTTCTTTGCTACCGCAATCGTAGCGCTTGCCGCTGTACTGGAAAGCGTAGACGCGCTCTTTTTCCATCAATCTGGCGATGGCGTCGGTGAGCTGGATCTCGCCGCCCACGCCGCGTGGCTGCTGACGGATCTCGTCGAAGATGCGCGGGGTGAGGATGTAGCGGCCCGCCACGCCCATGCGCGAGGGCGCGGCCTCGGGCGCGGGTTTCTCGACGATGCGCTCGATACTGAGCAGCCGTTCGCCGGCCGGCGTGCCGGCCACGATGCCGTAGCGGCGCACCTGATCGGGCGGCACTTCCTGCACCGCCAGCACCGAACGGCCGAGCGACTCGAAGGCGTCCACCATCTGCGCCAGCACCGGCTGGCCGCCCGCCGGGCCGACCATCAGGTCGTCGGCCAGCAGCACGGCGAACGGTTGCTCGCCCACGATGTGCGCGGCGCACAACACGGCGTGGCCCAGGCCCAGCGAGCGCGGCTGGCGCACGTAGGTGCAGTCCATGTCGTCGGGCTGCACGGCGCGCACCACGGCCAGCAGATCGGCCTTGCCGGCGGCTTCGAGTTCGCTTTCCAGCTCGTAGGCGGTGTCGAAGTGGTCCTCGATGGCGCGCTTGCTGCGCCCGGTGACGAACACCATGTGGCGCACGCCGGCGGCGTAGGCCTCCTCGACGGCGTACTGGATCAGCGGCTTGTCGACGATGGGCAGCATTTCCTTGGGGCTGGCCTTGGTGGCCGGCAGGAAGCGCGTGCCGAGGCCGGCGACGGGAAACACGGCGGTGAGAACCTGGCGGGAAGTGGTCATGGGAGGGGGCGACGGAGTGGTAAAGTGCCGGGAGATCTACCGGCCCGGCGCGACATGCGCCCAGCGGCACGGCAGGCCCGACAACACGACGAAGAGGGAACGCTTGGATATTCTCCTGCTGGAGGATCTGGTGCCCGACGCGCGCCAGTGGCTGGAAGCGCGGCACCAGGTGGATTATCGGCCAGAGCTGCTGGAGGATGAGGCCTTGCTGCGCGCGCGGCTGTACAAGGTCGATGCGCTGGTGGTGCCGCCGCGGCTGAAGATCAACGCCCAGCTGCTCGACTACGCGCCGCGCCTGGCGGCGGTGGGTCGCATCCACGACGGCACGGAGAACCTGGATTTCGAGGCCTGCCAGAAGCGCCACGTGCGCGTCATCCAGGCGTCCAGCGCCACCGTGCGCGCCAGCGCCGAACACCAGCTGTGCACCTTGCTGCAGCTGTTTCGCTCCGGCGGGCGCCTCGGGCCGTCGCTGTCTTGCGGTCGCGGCACGCCCGGGCGGGAAATCAATGACAGCGTGATCGGCCTGTTCGGGCTGGCGCCACCGGCGCACGTGCTGGCCACCATGCTGGTGCCGCTGGGCGCGCGCGTGGTGGGTTACGACCCGGCGGTGCACCGCAACGCCGAGTTGTGGCGCCGGCTGGGCGTGCAGCCGATGGCGCTGCCCGACATGCTGGAGGTGGCCGACGCGGTGTCGATGCAGGTGATCTACGCGTCGCGCTACCGCGGCCTGGTGAGCGAGCGCGTGCTGTCGGCCTGCAAGCCGGGCCAGTTGTGGACCAGCATCAGCCGGCCTTCGCTGTTCGACCTGGAGGCGCTGGCCGGGGCGCTGCGCTCGGGCCGCATTGGCGCGTTCATGATGGACAGCGACGACGAGCGCCTGTCGGCCCCCGATTCGCCACTGCGCCACGTGCCCAACTTGCACATCACGCCGCGCCTGGCGCCCTATACCCAGGAGTCGCACCTGCGCGGCAGCTGGTACCTGGTCGACCGCATTCACGAGGCGCTGATGCTGAGCGAAACCCGCAGCCAGCGAGGGGCGCTGGACAGCCAGCCGGTGCCGCTGGCCTGACAACCGGCTGCCAGGCCGCCCGCCCGGTGGCCGCGCCCGGTCAACCCAGGCGCTGCAGCTGGTTGCGGATTTTTTCCAGCGACGCGCCGAAGTCCGCCACGCGCCGGTTTTCCTGCGCCAGCACGGCGGGCGGTGCCTTGGCGGCGAAGGCGGGGTTGTTCAGCTTCGTCTGTGCCTTGGCGATCTCGCCTTCCAGTCGGGCGGCTTCCTTGCCCAGGCGCGCCTTTTCGGCGGCGACATCGATTTCCATGAACAGCGCCAGGCGCGTGCCGCCCGCCACCGCCACCGGGGCGGCCTGCGCGGCGGCGGCCCAATCGGCCTCGGTGTCGAACACCTTCACTTCGCTCAGCTTGGCCAGTGCCTGTAGCACGGGCGCCTGGGCGCGGATGAAGTCGGCATCGCCCAGCGCAAACAAGGGCAGGCGTTGGGCGGGTGACACGCCCATCTCGCCACGCAGGTTGCGGCAGGCGTCGACCAGGCTCTTGAGGTGGGCGACGTCTGCCTCGGCGTCGTCGTCGATGTTGGCGGCCTGCGCCTGTGGATAGGCCTGGGTGGCGATGCTGGGGCCGGACTTGCCGGCGATCGGGGCCACCACCTGCCACAGCGCTTCGGTGACGAAGGGGATGACCGGGTGGGCCAGCCGCAGGATGGCTTCCAGCACGCGGATCAGGGTGCGGCGCGTGGCGCGCTGCTCGGCGGCGCTGCCGGTCTGGATCTGCACCTTGGCGATCTCCAGGTACCAGTCGCAGTATTCGTTCCAGACGAAGTCGTACAGCGTGTTCGCGACGGTGTCGAGGCGGTAGTCGGCAAAGCCCTTGGCCACGGCGGCCTCGGTCTTCTGCAGGCGGCTGACGATCCAGCGGTCGGCGGCCGAGCGTTCCACGGCGCTGTCGCCTTCCACGCCGCAGTCGTGGCCTTCGCAGTTCATCAGCACGAAGCGGCTGGCGTTCCACAGCTTGTTGCAGAAGTTCCGATAGCCCTCGCAGCGCTTGCTGTCGAAGTTGACGGTGCGCCCCAGCGTGGCCATGGCGGCAAAGGTGAAGCGCAGCGCGTCGGCGCCGTAGCCGGGGATGCCGTCGGGGAATTCCTTCTTGGTGTTCTCGCGCACCTTGGGCGCGGTCTCGGGCTTGCGCAGGCCGGTGGTGCGCTTGGCCAGCAGGGGCTCCAGCGCGATGCCGTCGATCAGATCGACCGGGTCCAGCACGTTGCCTTCGCTCTTGCTCATCTTCTTGCCGTGCGCGTCCAGCACCAGGCCGTGGATGTAGACATCCTTGAACGGTACCTGGCCGGTGAAGTGCGTGGTCATCATGATCATCCGGGCGACCCAGAAGAAGATGATGTCGTGGCCGGTGACCAGCACGCTGCTGGGCAGATACAGACTCAAGTCTTCGGTCTTGTCTGGCCAGCCCAGGGTGGAGAAGGGCACCAGGGCCGAGGAGTACCAAGTGTCGAGCACATCTTCGTCGCGCGTCAGCGCGCCGGCGTAGCCCGCCTTCTGAGCCTTGGCGCTCGCCTCGTCTTCGCTGCGTGCTACAAAAACAGAACCGTCGGTGCCATACCAGGCCGGAATCTGGTGGCCCCACCACAGCTGGCGCGAGATGCACCAGTCCTGGATGTTGTTCATCCACTGGTTGTAGGTGTTGACCCACTGCTCGGGCACGAAGCGCACCTGGCCGGACTGCACGGCGGCCATGGCCTTCTGCGCGATGCTCTTGCCCGTGGCGTCCGCTTTTCTCATGGCCACAAACCACTGGTCCGTGAGCATCGGTTCGATGATCTGCCCGGTGCGCGCGCAGCGCGGCACCATCAGCTTGTGCTTCCTGGTCTCGACCAGCAGGCCCTGCGCCTCCAGGTCGGCCACGATGGCCTTGCGCGCGGCAAAGCGGTTCAGGCCGCGGAAGATCTCGGGCGCGTTCTCGTTGATCGTCGCGTCGAGATGGAGCACGCCGATCATCGGCAGGCCGTGGCGCTGGGCAACGGCGTAGTCGTTGGCGTCGTGCGCCGGCGTGACCTTGACCACGCCGGTGCCGAAGTCCTTGTCCACGTAGTCGTCGGCGATGACCGGGATGGCGCGGCCCACCAGCGGCAGCGTCACCGCCTTGCCGATGAAGCGCTGGTAGCGCTCGTCCTCGGGGTGCACCATCACCGCCACGTCGCCCAGCATGGTCTCGGGCCGCGTGGTGGCCACCACCAGGCGTTCGCCGCTGCCGTCGGCCAGCGGGTAGGCGATGTGCCACAGGAAGCCGTCTTCTTCCTCGCTTTCCACTTCCAGGTCGCTGACGGCGGTCTTCAGCTCCGGGTCCCAGTTGACCAGGCGCTTGCCGCGGTAGATCAGGCCCTGCTCGTACAGCTGCACGAAGGTCTCGGTGACCACCTTCGACAGCTTGTCGTCCATGGTGAAGTACTCGCGGCTCCAGTCCACCGTGTCGCCCATGCGGCGCATCTGTTGGGTGATGGTGTTGCCCGACTGCTGCTTCCAGTCCCACACGCGGGCGACGAAGTTCTTGCGGCCCAGGTCGTGGCGGCTTTGGCCCTGCTCCTGCAGCTGGCGCTCGACCACGATCTGGGTGGCGATGCCGGCGTGGTCGGTGCCGGGCACCCACACGGTGTTGAAGCCGCGCATGCGGTGGTAGCGCGTCAGGCTGTCCATGATGGTCTGGTTGAACGCGTGCCCCATGTGCAGCGTGCCGGTGACGTTGGGTGGCGGCAGCTGGATGGCGAAGTTCTCGCCGCGCGCGGCGGCACCCGCATCCGGCTGGCCGCTGCCCCGGAACCCGGCCCGGCCCAGGCCGGCCTGCTCCCACGCCGGGCCCCAGCGCGATTCGATGGCGGCGGGTTCGAAGGATTTGGACAGGGACGCGAGGCCCGGTTGCGACAGCGGTTCAGACATGGCAGGGGGCGGCCGAGGCCGCGAGACGGGGAGGAGCGCGCCGCAGCCCTGGCGGGCGGGCGCCAAAACGCTCGATTCTAGCGGCGCGCGCGCAACCGCCGGGGCATCGGTCACGCGTTGCGGAGCACCATCAAAAATGCCTCTGGCGCTTGAATGACGCGCGCCAGCAGCTATCAAGTCAATAGTATTCCGAGGGGCTGCGGTGCTGTGAAGATGGCCTGCGCCGCGCCACGCCTTTCAATAGAATCGCGCCCCATGCTGACTCAGCCCGATATCGATCTGCTGGTGCGCGGCGTGCTGTTGGGCACGTTCGCGCTGTCGGCCGTGTTCGGCGCCATCATGCATCGCACGGGTTTTTGCACGATGGGCGCCATCAGCGACGTGATCACCATGGGCGAAACCACGCGGCTGCGCCAGTGGGCGCTGGCCGCCGGGGTGGCCACCGTGGGCTTCGGCGCGCTGGCCGCCGGCGGCTGGGTGCAGGCGGCCGACACCGTGTACGCCGGCCCGCGCTGGATGTGGCTGTCCAGCATCGTCGGCGGGCTGCTGTTCGGCGTGGGCATGGTGCTGGCCTCGGGCTGCGGCGCCAGGATGCTGGTGCGCCTGGGCGGCGGCAACCTGAAGGGGCTGATCGTGTTCCTGATGATGGGCCTGGCGTCCTACGCCACCTTGCGCGGCATCACCGCCGTGCTGCGTGACCGCACGGTGGATCAGGTCGACGTGGTGTTCAACGGTCCGGCCACCCTGGGGCACCTGGCCGCCAGCGCGGGCGGCTGGCCGTTGCCTGCCAGCTTGCTGGTGGCGGCGCTGGGGGTGGGGGGGCTGCTGATGGGTTGGGCGCTGGCCGGGCGCGGCTTCGTCACCCGCAACAACCTGCTGGCCGGCCTGGGCCTGGGTGGCGTGATCGTGGCCCTGTGGTGGCTGAGCGGCCATCTGGGTTACCTGCCGGAACACCCGCAGACGCTGGAGCCGACTTACCTGGCCACCCGCAGCGGCCGCATGGAGGCGCTGACCTTCACCGGCCCGCTGGCGCACACCATCGACTGGTTCATCTTCTTCAGTGACCGCAGCCAGCGCCTGAGCCTGGGCGTGGTGGCGGTGTTCGGCCTGGTGGCTGGCGCGGCGTTGCATGCGCTGGCCACGCGGCGCTTTCGCTGGGAAGGCTTTCGCACCACCGAAGACCTGGCCAACCACCTGGTCGGCGGCGCACTGATGGGCATCGGCGGCGTGACGGCGCTGGGCTGCACCATCGGTCAGGGGCTGAGCGGCATCTCCAACCTCAGCCTGACCAGCTTCACCGCCGTGGCGGGCATCTTCGGCGGCGCCGTGCTGGCACTCAAGTACCAGGGCTGGCGCGTGGAGCGCTCGCTGTGACCGTCACCGAAGCGGCCGATCTGGAGCGCCGCTTCGGCGGCCTGGCGCGGCTGTACGGCGCCGAGGGCGCGGCGCGCATCCGCGCTGCCCACGTGGCCGTGGTCGGCATCGGGGGCGTCGGCTCCTGGGCGGCCGAGGCGCTGGCGCGCAGCGGCGTCGGGCAGATCACGCTGGTGGACCTGGATCAGGTGGCCGAGTCCAACGTCAACCGCCAAATCCACGCGCTGACCGACACGCTGGGCCAGGCCAAGGTGCAGGCCATGGGCCAGCGCATCGGGCAGATCCATCCGGGCTGCGTGGTGCATGCGGTCGAGGAATTCGTCGAACCCGCCAACTGGCCGCGGCTGCTGCCGGCACCGGTGCATGCCGTCATCGACGCCTGCGATCAGGTGTCGGCCAAGCTGGCGATGGCGGCCTGGGCGCACGAGCGTGGCCTGTGCTTCATCACCGTCGGCGCGGCCGGCGGCAAACGCCACGGCGAGCGGGTGGAGGTGGCCGACATCGCCGAGGTCACGCACGATCCGCTGATTGCCCAGTTGCGCTACCGCCTGCGCCGCCAGCACGGCGCGCCCACGGGCGGTCGGCGCATCGGCGTGACGGCGGTGTTCAGCCGCGAGAACGTGCGCCTGCCCGAGGCCTGCGACGCGCCGCGGGCGCTGGACGGCTCCTTGAGTTGCCACGGCTACGGCTCCAGCGTCGCCGTTACCGCCACCTTCGGCTTGTGCGCCGCCGGCTGGGTGCTGGATCAGCTGGCAGAGATGGTGCAAAAAAACACGCTATAATTTGCGGCTTGCCAGATGGCTGACGTCAGTCAGTCCGACGGCATCGGGGTCGTTAGCTCAGTTGGTAGAGCAGCGGACTTTTAATCCGTTGGTCGCAGGTTCGAATCCTGCACGACCCACCAGTTTCAAAGGCTCGGCCGTCAGGTCGGGCCTTTTTCATTGGTGCTCAGCCGATGGCGCGCTGCCCGGTGCTCCAGAGCGCGCGCCACTGCGCGGTCCACGCGGCCAGCGCATCGGGTACCGACGTCTGGTGCGCCGGGCTCAGGTGCAGCACCACGGCCGCGCGCTGCAGCGCGAGCAGCGGGTCCGACAAGTCCAGCGCCTGCGCGCCGTGCTGCTTGCTGAGCTTTTCGCCATCGGCGGCCCGCACCAGTGGCGTGTGCAGGTAGTGTGGCGTGGGCAGGCCCAGGGCGCGCTGCAGCAGCATCTGGCGCGGCGTGTTGTCGGCCAGGTCTTCGCCGCGCACGACGTCGGTGATGCCCTGCGCGGCATCGTCCACCACCACCGCCAGTTGGTAGGCCCACAGACCATCTGCGCGGCGCAGCACAAAGTCGCCCACCTCGCGCTCCACGTCCTGCCGTTGCAGGCCCAGACGCCGGTCCTGCCAGGCGAGAAGGGCACCATGAAGTTCAAAATTGATAGCTGCTTGCGCTGGATCAGTCTGCCCCAGCGGCCATATGGACACACAAGACCCGGTATGCAGCCGCCACGCCCTGGGGACCTTGCCTTGCAGGCCGCCGCGTTCGGGCCGACAGCTGCCGGGGTAGGGCAGCTCGGCCCCGCGCTGGCGCGTGATGCCGCGTGCGGCCTGCGCCTGCTCGATGTCCTTGCGCGAGCAGGCGCACGGGTAGGCCAGACCCGTGGCGGCGAGCTGGTCGAGCGCGGCCTGATAGCGGGCCGTGCCCTGGGACTGCCACTGCGGCGTCTCGTCCGCCAGCAGGCCGCAGGCGGCCAGCTGCTGCAGGATCAGGCGGTCGACACCAGGCACGCAGCGCGGGGTGTCGACGTCCTCGATGCGCACCAGCCAGCGCCCACCGTGGGCTCGCGCGTCGAGCCAGCTGGCCAGCGCCGCCACCAGCGAGCCGGCATGCAGCGGCCCGGTGGGCGAGGGAGCGAAGCGGCCGACGTACATGCCTGGGCTTCGACGTCGTGCGCAGATGACTGGAACGCTGGTGCCGCCGATCGTTCAGCTCAACGCTCAACGCTCAACGCTCAACGCTCAACGCTCAACGCTCAACGCTCAACGCTCAACGCTCAACGCTCATCCATGGCCAGCGCCAGCGCCAACCCGGAAACGAAGGCGTCTTCGACGCGACTGCCGATGCACCAGTCGCCGCACAGGCCGATGCCACGCGCGTCGTCCCACAGGTGCGTGCGGCCCAGTGGCACCAGGGTGCGCGCCTGCCGCCACAGGCGGACTTCGGCGTGTGCCGGGGTGGCGTGGATGCCGGTGATTTCGGCGAACGCGCGCAGCAGCTTGGCGTTGGCACGCGCCGGATCGTCGCGCTCGTGTTCGCGCGACCAGGCGGCGCTGGCCTGCACCGTCCAGCGCTCGACGGCGGTGCGCCCGGGCTTGGACGATTCGCGCGTCAGCCAGCTGACGCGGTGGTGCGTGCTGCGCGCGGCGTTCCACTGCGGCCCCAGGGTGTGCAATCCCGGCTGCGCCGCGTTGGGGTAGGCCAGCATCAGGGTCCAGCAAGGCGCGACGTCGACCGCGGCCAGCGCAGGCGGCAGCGCCGCCAGTTGCTCTGAAAATTGCAGCATTTCGCGCGCCTGGGACGCGGTGACGGCCAGCACGACATGGTCGAACCCGGCATGCACCAGGTGTTCGTCGCCGTGTCCCGTGGTGTGCAGCTGCCAGCGCGTGGGCGACAGCCGGTCGCGCGCGATGCGGGTCACGCGGGTGTCCAGGTGCAGCGCGCCGGCGGCGGCCAGCGGTTCGGCCCAGCGCCACGGCAGGCTGTCCATGGCGGGCACGGCCACCCAGTGCGATTCGGGTGCGGGCGGGGCGGCTTCGGCCACCCGGCCACGCTCATCCAGCACGCGCACGGCGTTGGCGCTCCAGCGCCGCACCACGTCGGGCGCGGTGGCCTGCAGCGCCTGCATGAAGCGTTCGTCCCGCACGGTGAAGTACTGCACGCCGGCGTCGAAGCCGCCAAAGGCCGTCTGCACCGTGGCCATGCGCCCGCCGGGGCTGGGTTCGGCTTCGAACACGGCGACATCGTGTCCGGCCTGCCGCAGCGTGCGGGCACAGGCCAGGCCGGCGATGCCGGCGCCAATGATGGCGATGCGGCGCGAGGGGTGGGGGCGGTGGGGCGTCATGCGGCAACTCTACACGCTTGCCCTGCCTTCGAGCAGGGCGCGGCGCGTGACCGGGCGCTCCAGCCGTTCCAGCCACCAGGACAGGGCACGGCCCGGCACTGCGCTGGCGCGCCAGGCGTAGTGCAGGGTGGCGCCGTAGCTGCCGCGCTCGATGCGGCGCGCCACCAGGCGGCCGGCCTGCAGGTGTGGTCGGGCCAGAGCCTCGGGCAGAAAACCCGCGCCCAGCCCGCGCAGCTGGGCGTCCAGTTTGGCCTGCAGGCTGGACACGGTGAACGTTGGCTGCCCCGCCAGCAGTCCGAACGAGCGCGACCGGTGGTCACGCGCCGAGTCGGCGATGACGATGGCTCGGTGGTGCAGCAGCTCGGCATCACCGATCGGCTCGGTGGCCTGCGCCAGCGGGTGGTCGGGCGCCACCGCGTAGACGAAGCGCGCACGGCCCAGCGGCCTGGCGCGCAGGCCCGCGGTGCTGGCGGGCTCCAGCGTCACGCCCAGGGCCAGGTCGGCCTCGCCGTCGGTGAGGGCCGCCAGCGTGCCGCTCAGGATCTCTTCGCGCAGGGACAGGCGGGTGGGCGGGTCGCTATCGAAGAAGTCGCAGCACAGGTCGATCAGCGTGCCGTGGTCGATCGCGCCGTCGGCGGCGATGCGCAGCTCCGGCTCCCAGCCGGTGGCCACGCGCTTGACGCGGCGCACCACGGCGTCGACCTCGCGCTTCAGTCGTCCGCCCTCGGCCAGCAGTTCGGCGCCGGCGGGCGTGGGCCGCGCCTGGCGCGAGCTGCGGTCGAACAACAGCACATCCAGCGCGTCCTCGATCTGGCGCACGCGGTAGGTCAGGGCGCTGGGGACCAGACCCAGCTCGCGCGCGGCGCCGGCAAAGCTGCCGGCGCGGGCGATCGCGTCCAGCATGCGAAAACTTCCGGGATCCAGGACATCGGCAGGATCGTTCATCGGTTGACCATCATTAATTCAAGAAATTTGAATGATGCCATCAAGCGGATAGACCCACAAACGGCCGCCGGCGGTCAAGAATCGCAGGCATTGAAAGGGGATTTCTCATGCTCAAGATCCGTCACGCCAACCAGCGCGGCCACGCCAACCACGGCTGGCTGGACAGCTGGCACAGCTTCTCGTTTGCCGACTATCACGACCCGGCCCACATGGGCTGGGGCAACCTGCGCGTCATCAACGAGGACCGCATCGCGCCCGGCACCGGCTTCGGCACCCATGGGCACCGCGACATGGAGATCATCAGCTACGTGCTAGAGGGCGAGCTGGCGCACCGCGACAGCATGGGCCACGTGCAGGGCATCCCGCCGGGCGACGTGCAGCGCATGAGTGCCGGCACTGGCGTGCAGCACAGCGAGTTCAACCACGCGCCCGACCAGGTCACGCACTTCCTGCAGATCTGGCTGCTGCCCGAGCGCACCGGCATTCGCCCGAGCTACGAGCAAAAGACGATTGCCGCTACCGACAAGCGGGGCCGCCTGAGTCTGATCGCGGCGCGCGAGCCGGATGGGGGGGCGGTGCGCATCCATGCCGATGCATCCGTCTACGCCGGCCTGTTCGACGGCGCCGAGTCGGCCACGCTGGCGCTCGATCCGGCGCGCAAGGCCTACGTGCAGCTGGCACGCGGCACGCTGCGCGTCAATGGCCTGGCGCTCCAGGCTGGCGACGGCCTGCTGGTGGCCGACGAGCACGAACTGCGCCTGGCCGACGGCGCGGACGCCGAAGTGCTGGTGTTCGACCTGGCCGCCTGAAGGCCGGGCCGGCCGGGAACGCCGGGCGAGCGGGCCGCATCCCATGTCGGGGTGGGTCGGCAGCCACGGCGGTGCCCGGCGTGCGCGGCCGTTGCCGATTTCATTTTTTTCCAACCCTTCATGACCGAGGAACTCCACATGAAAACCTCCCAAGACTGGCTGGCCCTGGCGGGCCGCGTGCTGATCGCCTACCTGTTCATTCCTGCCGGCATCGGCAAGCTCATGGGCTTTGGCGGCACGGTGGGCTACATCGCCTCCAAGGGGCTGCCGCTGCCCGAGCTCGGCGCGCTGATCGCCATCGTGGTCGAAGTGGCGGTGGCGCTGGCGTTGTTGCTGGGCTGGCGCACACGTGCGGCGGCGCTGGTGCTGGCGCTGTTCACGCTGGCCGCCGCCACGCTGTTTCACAACTACTGGGCGCTGCCGGCGGACCAGCAGATGATGCAGCAGCTGCTGTTCACCAAGAACCTGGCCGTGGTCGGCGGTTTGCTGGGCTTTGCCGCCTGGGGTGCCGGCGCGCTGAGCCTGGACGGGCGACGCAGCGCACGCCACACGGGTACCGGCGGCCTGCGTGCCGCGCGCGCCTGACGGCGCCCGTCCCCCTGGAGCCGCAAACGCGTGCTGCCGACCCTGCGTGGAATGGCCCGCGCGGGGTTTCTCGTTTGTGCGATGGCCGACAATGCGGGCCATGTTCGTTCACCTGCGCCTGCACACCGAGTTTTCCGTCGTTGACGGCACGACACGCATCGACGACATCGTCAAGGCCGCTGCCGGTGATGGGCAGCCGGCTTTGGCGGTTTCCGATTTCGGCAACCTGTTCGGTGCCATCAAGTTCTACAAGGCGGCGCGTGGCGCGGGTGTCAAACCGATCATCGGCGCCGAGGTGTTGCTGGAAGGGCGCGATCCCGAGCAGGACGCGCCGGCCCGCGTGCTGCTGCTGGCAGCTCATACCCAGGGCTACCTGAACCTGTCGGAGCTGCTGGCGCGTGCCTGGACCCAGTGCGTGGTCAAGGGCCAGGCCGTGGTGCGCTGGGCCTGGCTCGAAGAGCTGGCCGAGGGCCTGATCCTGCTGTCTGGCGCGCAGGCCGGCCCGGTGGGGCAGGCGCTGCTGCAGGGCAATGTCGAGCTGGCCAGCGAGATCGCGCTGCGACTGGCCGAGCGGTTTCCCCACCGCTTCTACCTGGAGCTGCAGCGCGCCGGTCGCGCCGATGACGAGGCGCACGTGGCCGCCGCCGTGCAGCTGGCGGCACGGCTCAGACTGCCCGTGGTGGCCACGCATCCGGTGCAGTTCGCCACCGCCGACGATTACGAAGCGCACGAGGCGAGGGTGTGCATCGCCGAGGGCGAAATCCTGGGCAATCCGCGCCGTGTGCGCCGCTTCACGCCGCAGCAGTACTTCAAGTCCACGGCCGAGATGCAGGCGTTGTTCGCCGATCTGCCCTCGGCGCTGGCCAACGCGGTGGAGATCGCGCGGCGCTGCAGCCTGACGCTGGTGCTGGGCAAGCCGCGACTGCCTGACTTCCCGGTACCGCAGGGCCACACGGTGGAAACCTATTTCCGGCAAACCTCCATCGACGGCCTGGAGGAGCGGCTGGCGCACCTGTACCCCGACGCCGCGCAGCGCGCTGCCGAGCGGCCGCGTTACCTGGAGCGCCTCGAATTCGAGATCGACACCATCCTGAAGATGGGCTTTCCGGGTTACTTCCTGATCGTGGGCGACTTCATCAACTGGGCCAAGAACAACGGTTGCCCGGTGGGGCCGGGGCGTGGCTCGGGCGCGGGATCGCTGGTGGCCTATGCGCTGAAGATCACCGACCTCGATCCCTTGCAGTATCAGCTGCTGTTCGAACGCTTCCTGAACCCCGAGCGAGTGTCGATGCCCGACTTCGACATCGACTTTTGCCAGGCCAACCGCGACCGCGTGATCGACTACGTCAAGGGCAAGTACGGCAAGGACGCGGTGAGCCAGATCGCCACCTTCGGCACCATGGCGGCGCGCGCGGCGATCCGCGACGTCGGGCGTGTGCTGGACATGAGCTACACCTTCTGCGACGGCATCAGCAAGCTGATCCCCAACAAGCCGGGCCAGCACATCACCATCGAGGGCGCCATGAAGGTCGAGCCACTGCTGGCCGAGCGCTATCGCAAGGAAGACGAGGTGCGCACGTTGATCGAGCTGGCGCAGAAGCTGGAAGGCCTGACGCGCAACGTCGGCATGCACGCCGGCGGCGTGCTGATCGCGCCCGGCAAGCTGACCGACTTCGGTCCGCTCTACCAGCAGCCGGGCAGCGAGGCGGCGGTGAGCCAGTACGACAAGGACGACGTGGAGGCGGTCGGCCTGGTCAAGTTCGACTTTCTGGGCCTGGCCACGCTCACCATTCTGGAAATTGCCAAGGAGCTGATCGTCGGCCGGCACCCGGGACAGCAGAATTTCGCCTTCGAGAACATCCCGCTGGACGACGCCAGCACCTACAAGTTGTTCTCCGAAGGTCGTACCGAGGCGGTGTTCCAGTTCGAAAGCCGCGGCATGCAGGGCATGCTGCGCGACGCCAGGCCGACGCGGCTGGAAGACCTGATCGCGCTCAACGCCCTGTACCGCCCCGGCCCGATGGACCTGATCCCCAGCTTCGTCGCCCGCAAGCATGGGCGCGAGCCGGTGGAATATCCGCACCCGCTGGTGGCCGACATGCTGTCGGAGACCTACGGCATCATGGTCTACCAGGAGCAGGTGATGCAGACGGCGCAGCTCCTGGGCGGCTACAGCCTGGGCGGCGCCGATCTGCTGCGCCGCGCCATGGGCAAGAAAAAGCCCGAGGAAATGGCGCAGCACCGCCTGATCTTCCGCGAGGGCGCGGCGAAAAATGGCATCACGGAAGGCAAGGCCGACGAGATCTTCGACCTGATGGAGAAGTTCGCCGGCTACGGCTTCAACAAGTCGCACGCCGCTGCCTACTCGCTGCTGGCCTACCACACGGCCTGGCTGAAGGTGCACTACACGGCCGAGTTCTACTGCGCCAACATGACGGTGGAGATGGACAACACCGACAAGCTCAAGGTGCTGTACGAGGACGCCCAGCGCGAGGGCATGCGTTTCGAGCCGCCCGACATCAACCGCGGCTCTCACCGCTTCGAGCCGGTGAGCGACACGCTGATCCGCTATGGCCTGGGGGCCATCAAGGGCACTGGCCAGCAGGCGATCGAAGCCATCGTCGCCGCGCGCGAGGGCCGCGGCGCGGGGCCGGCGGGTGGCGAGCGTGGGCCGTTCAAGAGTCTGTTTGATTTCTGTCGCCGCATTGACCGCACGCGTGTCAACAAGCGCACCGTGGAAGCCCTGATTCGCGCGGGCGCACTGGATACATTGCACATGAATCGTGCGGCGCTGGCAGCGTCGATCGATCTGGCGTTTGACTTTGCCGCCGCCAGTGAAGCCAACGCCAACCAGGGCGGGCTGTTCGATCTGCTGGATGACGCGCATGGCTCCAGTTCGCAGGAGCCCGAGCTGCCGTCGGTCACGCCCTGGGGCATCAAGGAGCGGCTGTCGCTGGAGAAGACGGCCATCGGCTTTTACCTGTCGGGTCACTTGTTCGACGAAGTGGAGCGCGAGGTGCGCCAGTTCGTGCGCCGCTCCGTCGCCGAGCTGACCGACAGCCGCGAGCCGCAATTGCTGGCTGGGATCGTGGGGGATCTGCGCGTGATCAACGGGCAACGCGGCAAGCTGGCACTGTTT
>MKTG01000077.1:5410-5801 GCA_001897615.1 Burkholderiales bacterium 68-10 | reverse complement strand
GAGCACGACCGGCGCCTCGGCGTGCTTCAGGTCGAGCGTCAGGCTCTCCTTCGAGCGGTTCGTCCAGACGAAATGCGAGGCCAGCCCGCGCACGCGCTGGTCGTAGGCGCGCGCGAAGTCGCCCACGCCCGGACGCTCGATCTTGATCACGCGCGCGCCGAGGTCGGCGAGCTGGCGCGTGCAGAAGGGCGCGGCGATCGCGTGCTCGAGGGTGACGACGGTGATGCCGTCCAGCGCGCGCATCAGAACGACCTCGGCAGCCCGAGCACGTGCTCGGCGACGTAGGAGAGGATCAGGTTCGTCGAGATCGGCGCCACCTGGTACAGCCGCGTCTCGCGGAACTTGCGCTCGACGTCGTATTCGGCGGCGAAGCCGAAGCCGCCGTGGAACT
>MKTG01000077.1:536-5312 GCA_001897615.1 Burkholderiales bacterium 68-10 | reverse complement strand
TGAACGACTCGGCGATCGGGAACTGCACGCCCTGGTTCTGCCCGATCGGGCGGCCGAAGACGACGCGATCCTTCGCGTACTGCGTGACGCGGTCGACGAACCAGTAGCCGTCGCCGATGCATTCGGCGGCGATCAACGTGCGCTCGGCGTTCAGGCCGTCGAGGATGTACCGGAAGCCCTTGCCTTCCTCGCCGATCAGGTTCTCCGCCGGGATCTCGAGGTTCTCGAAGAACAGCTCATTCGTCTCGTGGTTGACCATGTTCGCGATCGGCCGCACCTCGAGTCCGTTGCCGATCGCCTGGTGCAGGTCGACGATGAACACCGACATGCCCTCGGATTTCTTCTTCACCTCGGCCAGCGGCGTCGTGCGCGCGAGCAGGATCATCAGGTCCGAGTGCTGCACGCGCGAGATCCACACCTTCTGTCCGTTGACGACGTAGCGGTCGCCGCGTCGCACCGCGGTGGTCTTCAGCTTCGTCGTGTCGGTGCCGGTGGTCGGCTCGGTGACGGCCATCGACTGCAGGCGCAGCTCGCCGGCGGCGATCGGCGGCAGGTACCTGCGTTTCTGCTCTTCGGAGCCGTGGCGCAGCAGCGTGCCCATGTTGTACATCTGGCCGTGCAGCGCGCCCGAGTTGCCGCCGCAGCGGTTGATCTCCTCCATGATCACCGACGCCTCGGTCAGGCCGAGACCGGAGCCGCCGTATTCGGTGGGGATCAGCGCGGCCATCCAGCCGGCCTTCGTCAGCGCGTCGACGAAGGCTTCCGGATACGCGCGCTGCTCGTCGACCTTGCGGAAATACTCGTCGGGGAACTGCCTGCACAGGTCGCGAACGCCGTCGCGGATGTCTTCGTAGCGGTCCTGCAGGGAGGAAGTCATGATGGATCAGCCTCGATGAAGCTCGGCGCTCGCCTGCATCGCGAGCCGCCCTTCGTGATCGCGCGCCCACAGGTCGAAGGAGCGCTCGCCTGCGGCGCGTCCGCAGACCTCGAAGGCGTGCAGGTCGAACAGCGGACGCACCGCCTTGAATTCGAAGCGCGCCACGCGCGCGGCGGGCCGTTCGCGATGCAGCAGGTCGAGCAGCAGCGTGGCTATCAGCGGCCCGTGCACGACGAGGCCCGGGTAGCCTTCGACGCCGGTGACGTAGCTGCGATCGTAGTGGATGCGGTGGCCGTTGAAGGTGACGGCCGAGTAGCGGAAGAGCAGTACCGGGTCGGGCGCAATGCGGCGCGAGAACTGTTCGTCGGTGCGCGGCGCTGCGGGCGCAGCGGCTTCGGGCCGGGCCGGGGCGGCAGCGACCGGCGTTGCGCTCGCGCTCGTGCTCGTGCTCGCGCTCGTGCTCGTGCCCGCGCTCGCGTTCGCGCTCGTGCCCGCGCCGGCCGTCTTCGCTGCGCCGGCGCCGGCCGCCTTCGGCTCGTCGCGATAGACGATGTCGTGCTCCTCGCGGATCGCCACGCCGCGCGCGTCCGAGATCTCGTGCGCGACGGTGACGAAGACCAGCGAGCCGCTGCGGCCCTGCTTGCCGCTGACGTCGCCGATGCGCGAGTCGCGCGCGATGTCGTCGCCGACGCGCAGCGGATGCTCGAAGGAGAGACGCCCGCCCGCCCACATGCGGCGCGGCAGCGGCACCGGCGGCAGGAAGCCGCCGCGGCGGGGATGACCGTCGGGGCCGAGCTGCGAGGCCGGCGCCGCTGGCGCGAAGAACATCCAGTGCCATAGCGGCGGCAGCGCTTCGCCCGGCTCGCCGCGCACGTCGTCGCGATCGAGCGTGGCGGCCAGTTGCACGACGCGCGCGACGTCGACGCGATCGACGCTGCGCTCGGTGCGTCCGATCCATTGTCGAAGGTGTTCGAGTTCCATTGCGACGCCGATACGGAAAGCCCAAGGATGCGCGAAAAGGCGGGCCGGGGACAATTCGCTTTCGGGGAACGGGGCCTTCGGCGCAGCGGAAGGGGGCCTGCGGCGGCAGCCGACGCAGTGTCTTCCGACCGGCCGATCGGGTCGACCCGTGCAGGTAGACTGCGAACACGCCGGAACCCCTGCCCATGTCCCTGCATTTCGACCTCGTCGATCTGCGCCTGCTCGTGCGCATCGCGGAAGCGGAAAGCCTCACCGGCGGGGCCGCCGCGATGCATCTGTCGCTTCCGGCCGCCAGCGCACGCGTGAAGCACCTCGAGGAGCGGGTCGGCGCGAAGCTGCTGCATCGCTCGAGCCAGGGGGTGGAGCTGACGCCGCCGGGGCTCGCTTTCGTGCAGCACGCGCGCACGGTGCTCGCGCAGCTCGAGCACCTGCGCGCCGACCTGCAGGAATACGCGAAGGGCATCAAGGGCCACCTGCGCGTGTTCGCGAACACGACGGCGTCGAGCGAATTCCTGCCGCAGGTGCTGCGCACTTTCCTGATCCGGCACCCGGACGTGAACGTGGACCTGCGCGAACGATCGAGCGACGAGATCGTGCGTGCGGTGCTCGACGGGCAGACCGACCTCGGCATCGTGGCCGGCACGGTGCGCACCGGACAGCTCGAGACGATTCCGTACCGCGAGGATCGGCTCGCGCTGGTCGTCGCCGAAGGCCACCCGCTGGCCGACGAAGCGTCGATCGATTTCGTGCGCACGCTCGACTTCGACCAGATCGGACTGCACGAGGCGAGCGCGATCCACGCCTTCGTGCGCCGCGTCTGCGACGATCTGCATCGCGTTGCGCGCTTTCGCATCCAGGTCGGCAACTTCGAATCCGCCTGCCGGATGATCGAAGCGGGCATCGGGGTCGGCATCGTGCCGACTTCGGCCGCCTTGCGTCATGCGCGGACGATGGCGATCCGCATCGTTCCACTGCGAGACGATTGGGCGCTTCGCCGCCTGGCAATCTGTGCGCGCAGTCTCGCTTCGCTGCCTTCGTTCGCGCTCGACCTGGTCGAACTGCTCGAAGAGGACGCGTGGCAGGCAACGGCGCCGCCCCCTGGAGAACCCCGCCGATGATCGACCACCTGGATCACCTCGTCCTCACGACCTCGCATCCCGACGATTGCGCGCGCTTCTACACCGAAGTTCTCGGCATGTCGCTCGAGCGCTTCGGCGAAGGGCGCATCGCCTTCCGCTTCGGCGCGCAGAAGATCAACCTGCACGTCAAGGGCCGCGAATACGAGCCGAAAGCGCATCTGCCGGTGCCGGGAGCGCTCGACCTGTGCTTCATCGCCGCGATTCCGCTCGACGACGTCATCGCGCGGCTGCAGGCGGCCGGCGTGGAGATCGTCGAGGGTCCGGTGCCGCGCACCGGCGCGACCTTCCGCCTGCGCTCGATCTACGTGCGCGATCCCGATCTGAACCTGATCGAGATCGCCGAGCGGGCGGATCCGGACCAGGGTCTGTTCTGACCCTGGCTAGGCGCCCGCCGGGATCGAAGCGAGCCGGCGCGGGTCGACCCGCAGCGGCATCGACAGCAGCATCTGCGCCATCCCCTTGCCCAGCGGATCGTTGCGCAACGAGGTCATCCCGCCGCCGCCCAGCGCGCGCTCGCAGACGAAATTGAAGCCGCCGATGCCGGGCAGTTCGTAGCGCACGACCGGGCCTTCGACGAGGTGCGCGAGATGCGCCGCGACGCACTCGGCCGTGAGCTGCGCGCGCAGCACCGGCACGAGCGCGGCGCTGCGCGCGATGACGCCGATGTTCGACGTGTCGCCCTTGTCGCCGCTGCGCGCCCATGCCAGGCGTAGCAGCGGCACTTCGACCAGGTCGGCTCCGGGCGCAGCATCGGCGTCGGGCGCGACGTCGGGAACGCGGGCGGGATCCCCGCCGTTCGCGGGAGGGGTGCGGTGCGCGGAACCAGGGTTGCGGTCCGCGGCATCCGCATCGCCGGCGCCCGCGCTATCGCCGCCGGAGGGAATCTCCACCTCGATGCGCTCGCCGCGAAACACGACCGCGGGCGCGAAGCGGTTCTTCTCGACGAAGAACGCGAGCTGCCGGATCGACGGCGAAACCGAAGGGCGGCCCGTCGCCCCGGTCGTGCCGGGCGCCCACGAGGTTCCGGCCGGAGCGATTTCGCGGGAGAACAGCTCGAGCGCCTCGCGCCGGGCGTGGCGTACCGAAACGCGCAACACGGCTTCGCGCGCCGCCTGCAGCGCGACGTTCGCATGCGGTCCGTAGCCCGACTCCGTGCCGAGCACCTCGACGAGAGCGGCGCCGTAGTCGGGCCAGCCCAGCCGCGCGAACATCGCTCGCGTGCGCGCGAGGATCGCCTCTCCCGTGCGTCGCGCCTTCGCGACGGCGTCGATGCCGACGATCGTCAGCATCGCGCTCGAACGGTAGCCGTCGATGTGCGTCGCGCTCACCTTGTAGCGGTCATCGGGCGCGCGGCCGCGCGCACCGCGCACGCGAACGCGGTCGGCGCCGTCGGCACTCAGGCGCATCTGCCGGAAGTCGCAGACGACGTCCGGCAGGCGGTAGGCCGCCGGATCGCCGATCTCGTAGAGCAGCTGCTCGGCGACGACCGCCGGCGTCACCTTGCCGCCGGTGCCGGGTGGCTTGGTCACGACGAATTCGCCGTCGGCCATGCATTCGACGATCGGGTAGCCGATGTTCGGCCAGTCGGGCACGGTCTCCCAGTCGGTATGCAGCCCGCCCGTGGCCTGGCAGCCGCACTCGATCAGGTGGCCGGCGAGACTGCCGGCGGCGAGCCGGTCGTAGTCGTCGGCCGACCAGTCGAAGGCGTGCAGCAGCGCGCCCAGCGTCACCGCCGAGTCGACGCAGCGGCCGGTGACGACCACCTGCGCGCCGGCGTCC
>MKTG01000077.1:0-376 GCA_001897615.1 Burkholderiales bacterium 68-10 | reverse complement strand
CCACGTCGAGCGCGACGCCCTGCGACTGCGCCAGCTCGACGAGCGCCCGCGCGCAGGCCTGCGGCGCGACGCCGCCCGCATTGCTGACGACGCGAATGCCGCGTTCGACGATCTCGCGCAGCACCGACTTCATCGCGATGTCGACGAAGTCGGTGGCGTAGCCGACGGCCGGATTGCGCAGCCGCGCGCCGGCGAGGATCGACATCGTCGTCTCGGCGAGATAGTCGAAGACGAGAAAATCGACGTCGCCGTGCGCGACGAGTTGCTGCGGGCCCAGCGCGCTGTCGCCCCAGAAGCCCGAAGCGCCGCCGATGCGCACTTTGCGCTTTCGCGCGTGCGCGCCCGGACCGCGGGCGCCTTTTTCGCCGTCGCCGTT
>MKTG01000076.1:8432-8642 GCA_001897615.1 Burkholderiales bacterium 68-10 | reverse complement strand
CGCCGAAAGTGCCTGGTTCTGGGTGCTTGCCGCCACCTGTCCCTGCACCGCCAACTGCGACAGGAACTGCTCCACCTCAGCCGGCCCCATGTCGCGAGGGTGTCGTTTGCCGTTGGCCAGAATAAAACGGCGAATCCAGCCCACGTAAACGTGCTCCGTACGCAGACTGTAGTGCTTTACCCGAAGCACTCTCCGTACTTCGTCCAGCAG
>MKTG01000076.1:7137-8364 GCA_001897615.1 Burkholderiales bacterium 68-10 | reverse complement strand
GCAGCCGGGCAAACTCTTGATGGAACGTAGGACTTCCCCGCTTGACGGCGCCGCAGCGGGCGCGGAGCATGGCGTGCATATGCCCCGATCTGGGGTCTACTTAGCGTTAGCCAATGGAAAACGCGCTCCTGTACATGAAAGTGATCGCCGTAGCCCACGGCATTCTCGGCTATTTCGGCGGAGCCTTCGCGGCCTCCCCTGAAATCCAAGCAGACATGATCTACCAGAATCGGAATCCGTTGGCAGGTGACGTAAAGAAGTACTTGGTCTACGGGATGTGCTTTTGTCTGGTGTTATGCGGCCTTTGTCCATGGTTCAAGCCGTCCGCGACCCCATTGTGGGCTTGGCTCGCTCTGGGCTTTCACCTATTCAGCTGCGTGCTCGACTTCGCAACACAGCAGGCACGCTTCTACTGCTGGCGCTGCATGGCAACTGGCATTACCGTCAAGGCCATTGCAGCTGTTGCTCTTACTTACCTAGCTACCACGTTTCCACCGGCAGGCAATGGCTAACAACTCGTTCAAGGCGGACGGCTTCGCCGCCGCTTAACTCAAGCGTTAGGCCGCAGAGGGGGCTGCAACGATGACTGAAATGCAAATGTGGGGAGTTATCGGCGGGCTGGTAGCCGCGGTGTGCGTTCTGGTGGGTGCACTGTCGAGACTTGAAGGTAAGCTCGCCCGTATCCAGCAGCAAAGTGATCGTCAGTTAGACATGCTTATTGCGCTGCTCCAGAGGAACGGCATTGATCCAGTTAGCCTCAATGTGCACTACTAAATCCGCCGCGCGGCCGCCTAACAGTTCGTTCAAGGCGGACGGCTTCGCCGCCGCTTAACTCTAGCGTTAGATCGTCGGGGAGCGTATGCGCAAGCCAGACAAACGACCTCAATTTGCGAAGCAGGCAGTGTCAGGTGGCACGCACACGAACGACGGTAAATCTACACGCCGATGCCTCGTGTGCGGCAAGAAAAAACGTATGTTTCCGCACGAGCGCATGTGCCTCCAATGCAGAGTGTTGCCACCCGAAGAACGCAAGCAAATTCGAGCAGCTCACGGCGGCAAGCGCAGGAGAAGCATCTACACAATTTCCGGCGGTCTCCCTTCGCTAGGTAAGCGAAACTAGGCACGCAATCTAACATTTCATTCGAGGCGGACGGCTTCGCCGCCGCTCAATTCCAGCGTTAGTCGGTAGCTCGTGTGGGTTCTTCGTTGCATGTGTTTCGCCCAGCC
>MKTG01000076.1:5271-7055 GCA_001897615.1 Burkholderiales bacterium 68-10 | reverse complement strand
GTTGTCGCCCGAGCATGCAGCGTCGCAACCGTCTAACATCTCGTCCAAGCGGACGCGCGAAAAGCCGCGCGCCGCTTAACTCAAGCGTTAGGCTGCTGCTATTGGAGGTTAAGGCAAATGGACAAGTCGGTACTCATCGCCCGTGCAAATGCTGTTCTGCCCCAAGACTTGTGGGCAAATGAAAAGACTCTTCGGTCACCGCACTGGCTTGCAGCTAGGCGGGTCGAGCAACGACTTATCGGTAGGCTCGTTGCGCCCGGAATACTTCTTGGCGGCGCTGCGGCCTGGGCATTGCATGGCGGCCTTTTACTCGGCGCGGGGGCGGGTGTTGCTGCAAGCCTCGTGGCTGGCTTCTTATGGGTTGCGTGGCGTCGTCGCTCAGCAGCAGCCTAACATCTCGTTCAAGGCGGACGGCTTCGCCGCCGCTTAACTCCAGCGTTAGGCCGCTCAAAACGGTATCGTCGTAATCGCTGCATTTCTTTCAATTGCAAAGGGGAGTTGCTCATGAAGGTCTTCGAATCTGCGTTGCTTTTAGTCGTGGGTACGGTGTTGCTTACGTTCAGCGCCATCTCGCTTGGACTTTTCCCGCGCCCACTCACGCTCAGCAATCCCACGCTATTCGTTGAGGCGCTCGCCATCGCCGGCTTGGTTCTTTTCGGTCTTGGTGTACGCGGTCTCTATCGCGTTCATCGCGTCATTTCCGGCAACAGCTCGTACGCTCCGTCCCGCAGCGCAGCGGCCTAACCCGTCGTCCAAGCGGACGCGCGAAAAAGCCGCGCGCCGCTTAACTCCAGCGTTAGGTGCCGCAGAAACAATTCCGCTAAATGCAAGGAAAGAGCATGAGTGTCACACGCGTACTGGATAAAACAAGCAGCTTGGGGTCACTCGTTGCTGCCATGTCCTGTGCCGGCTGCTTTCCAGCACTTGGCTCGCTTGGTGTCGCACTCGGTCTTGGTTTTCTAGGGCAATACGAGGGCTTCTTGTTCAGAAAGTTGCTCCCTGCTCTGGCATTGCTGGCGCTCATAGTGAACGCATGGGCATGGTATCGGCACCGGCGCTTCGCACGCGGCCTGCTCTCAGTTCTTGGACCGCTCGCCGTTCTATCAGCGTTGCTTCTCTTCTGGAGCTACGACTGGAGCATTTACCTGTTCTACGCGGGCATTGCCCTCATGCTCGTCATGTCGGTCCTGGATCTTTTGCGCCCCGCCCGAGCTGCCCAATGTCCGCCCCCAAACTAGAATCGATCATCACTTGCCCAGAGTGTGGTGCCAGTGCATGCGAAACCATGCCCACCAATGCGTGCCAGTGGTTTTATGAGTGCACAGCTTGCCATGCCGTGCTCAAGCCCCTGCCGGGTGATTGCTGCGTGTACTGTTCTTATGGCACCGTCAAGTGTCCGCCCATCCAGCAGGGGGGTTCCTGTTGCACCGGCGGCACCTAACATTGCGTTCAAGCCGAAATTGCATCGCTACGCCGTCAACATGGCAGAAAGAGCTTGCCATGTTGCCAGCTACGCGCTGCAATTCGGCTTAACTTAGGCGTTAGACCTCACAGCAGATGACGTTGCACATGGACTTCTATATGGCCAAAACATTCCAGAAGGCTTGTTCCATTTGTGGCAGGACCTATCCCGCGCAAGAGTTCAGCTACGGCAACAAAGACAATCGGTCGTATTGCAGAGCTTGTGACAAGGCTGAGAAATCGGCGTACTCAGCAGGTGGCACCGAGGCGGCGCGCCAGTTCCGCGAGCAACAGCGTGCCAAGTGGCAGAGTAAGGTCTAACA
>MKTG01000076.1:4782-5142 GCA_001897615.1 Burkholderiales bacterium 68-10 | reverse complement strand
AACCTAAACACAAGCCTATACGCATTGCGGTTGCATTTTGGGGGAATGGTGCCCAAGCGGTTTTTCATCCATCGAGGCAATACGAGGTGATCTGCAACCTAACGACCGGCGGAACAAACCCAGCTGTAATCCGAGATCTACGTACCATGCCAAATGTCCGAATCCGTCATTTGACCCAACTTCACGCGAAAGTCATTCTGGCTGACAAGCGAGCGATTGTTGGCTCCGCAAATTTTTCGGCCAACGGCCTTGGGTTCGAAGGGTCAGAGGTCGAAGGATGGCTGGAGGCGGCGGCCGTGATTGACGGAGCGGATGTAGACCGCTGGTTTGACCACTATTGGAGGACCTCCGCCGAAATTT
>MKTG01000076.1:800-4579 GCA_001897615.1 Burkholderiales bacterium 68-10 | reverse complement strand
TCGAGGCTGAGACGAAACGGAGTGTCTGGAATCCTGCATATGCAGCGAGTTTGGTGTGGACAACCGCTGGCAATAGCATTCGCACACGGATCGAGCACTGCGAATACTTTAAGACTCCTTCAGATGTCTTGGCGCGGGCAAAGCACGCGAAAACGATCGAGAAAGTTCACCGTTTCGTACAAGTCCTCTCTAGCCACACAGATGTCCCGCCCGCTGTTCGCTACTGGGCCGGCCAGTACATTCAGAGTATGGCCTAACAGTTCGTCCAAGCGGACGGCTTCGCCGCCGCTTAACTCCAGCGTTATGCCTAAAAACAGGGGGAGACACATGCGATTCAGGAATCTTGCACTTCTGCTGGTTGTTCCGTTCTTGCTTAATGCCTGCGCGACTGCGCGCATTGCGCAGTCAGCCCGAGGCAGTTATGCCGGGCCGCCGATACACACAATCGCGTTCGCACCTGGTGGCGGAGCGCTCGCGGATGCAATTGGCGTCGAGCTTTTCAATGACGGTATCAACGTGGTTGACTCCAATCAGACAACCGCCATTCTTGGCCACGTTGGGATCTCGGAAATTCAAATCGCGAGCCCGGAAAGCTACGCTGCACTTAGCAAGGCTGGAGTCGACGCGGTGTTGGTTGTCAAGGGTGTCATGTCCCAAGACGGCACGCCTGAAAGTGCGAGCGTTCGCCTTACCAGTGTGTCTCGTGGCGAAGTGATTGCCGGACTTACGTGGCAAAATGGCTGGGGCGGCATGCGTGGTTCTATGGCCGATCGCACGATGCGAAAGAACCTTTCAGATGCATCGTCAGAAATTAGTTCCGCTCTGTTGAAACGCATAAGGTAGCGGCATAACAACTCGGTCAAGCGGACGCGCGAAAAGCCGCGCGCCGCTTACCTCCAGCGTTAGTCGGTAGCTCGTGCAAGTTCTTCGTGTGGTGTGTTTCGCCCAGCTTCGCACTGGCTTGTCGTCCGTCGCCGCAGCAGCTTTCCGCGCGGCATCGTCGCAATCCCGGGCATTCAAAGCTGGCAGTTTTGGGGGTAGTCGGTTGTTCAAGCGGTGCGCTCATCGTGGCAGTCGTTGTCGCCCGAGCATGCTGCGTCGCAACCGTCTAACATTTCGTCCAAGCGGACGGCCCATTCGGGCCGCCGCTTAACTCAAGCGTTAGCTGTTTGGGAGGTGATGTGGCGACGGCACTTACTGCGCTTCTGTCGATTCTCGCCGTAGTCGTCGGCGCACTTCTCCAAAATTATTTCGCACGCCAAACGTATCAAGAGAAGCATCTTCTCGAGTCGCGCAATTCCGCCTACATCGACTTCCTCGAAGCGGTTTCGCTTATCGTAGCGGCACAACGCATGGGCAACAAGCCTCGCGAGGTCGAGCAACTCGCCCGTCTAACCCACGCAAAGGCTCGCATCTGCATCTTTGGCGAGGAGCACGTAGTTAGGCGTTTGGCGTCTTTCTGGGCTGCCGGTGCCACCCTCGAGACGGAACAAGAGATCTTGGCGTTTACTCGTTTCTGCATGGACATCCGCAAGTCCCTCGGCATCAAAGACAAAGAGTTTCTGCACAGCGAGGTATCCCAGCTTCTGTTTGCCATAAACCCGGCACACAGCTAAGAATTCGTTCAAGGCGGACGGCTACGCCGCCGATTAACTCAAGCGTTAGCCTTCAAGGGGCTCACACAATGCAGTACGCAGCATTAGCGCAAAAACACGAGTGGGGGTGCGGGATAGCCTGCGTCGCCTCAAGGCTAGGCATTTCTTATGAAGCTGCAAAGGAGCGCCTAGAGAAGTTTAGGGATGGCAATATCAACAAAAGTCCTAAGGGGCTGAACCTTGATCCTATAGTCCATGTGCTGCGAAAAGCGAAGATAAAAGTTGTCGCTGATTGGTATGCCGAGGAGTTCCCGGTTGGCACCATCGTACTTATATACGGCTCCGCACCTTACGAGGCAGGGCACTACCTTCTACGTGTCGCTGATGGCTGGATGGATCCATGGGCTAACATGCCTGAGCGTAAGCCACGTGCCGCAAAAATCAGAAAAAGCCTACCCAAGGGCACAGAAATCGAAGTGGCGTTACTTTCCATAAATGGCTAACAACTCCGTAAGAGACTTCCGATCAAGCCCAGGCGCATGATGCTTTTGCCCTGAGCTTTCGGGCCGATGCCGGTCACTGTGTTGTCCGCGTTGCTGCGTACTAATACTAATAATACTAATAAGTGGTCAGGTTTACTAATAAGGGGTCTAATACTAATAAGGGGTTTAATAAGGGGTCTAATAAATAAGGGGTCTAATAAGGGGTCAGGTTCATTATTGCATCTGCAAAATTAGCCCGACCCCTTGGCTGCCCTTCTTTCCCGGTCGCGAGCATGGCTGCGCTACTATCCGCGCGCATGGACATCCGGCTCGACGATCTCACCGCATCCCCCGTCATCGACCTGCTGCGCGAGCACCTGCAGGGCGTGGCGTTGCCCTCGCCGCCGGAGAGCATCCATGCGCTTGATGTCGACGCATTGCGCCGTCCAGAAATCAGCTTCTGGACGGCGTGGCAGGATGGCGAACTGCTGGGTTGCGGTGCGCTGAAGCAGCTCGATGCGCAGCAGGCGGAGGTCAAGTCGATGCGCACCGCCGCACGCCACCTGCGCAAGGGCGTCGCCGCGGCGCTGCTGCGGCACATCGTCGACGAGGCGCGGCGGCGCGGTTGTTGTCGGCTCTTCCTGGAAACTGGCTCGGCCGCGGCGTTCGTGCCGGCCCACCGCCTGTACGCCAGCTTCGGTTTCGTTCGCTGCGAGCCATTTGCGGATTACGTCCCCGACCCGTACAGCGTGTTCATGAGTCGCGAGCTTTAGTGGCCGTGCAGCCGCCGGTACCGGCCATTCTCGACAACATCTTCTGGCACGCGCTGAGCGGGCCGCAGGCGGGTTTCGCCCAGGGCGTGGGCGGCGCGCGGCGGTTTGCGCCGGGGTTTTCGCCGATCCTCGGCTTTGCCGATCCGGCCGAGCCGGCGTTCGACGAATTGCGGCCGTTCTGCACGGCGGGCGAATCGTTCTACACCGATGGCTGGTCGGGGCCGGCACCGATCGGTTGGAACGTCGAACTGGAATCGACCATGTTCAAGATGCGCTGGGCGGGTGAGCTCCCCGCGCGGGACCACGCGCCCGAAGCCTTGCCGCTGGGTCCGCAGCATGCGGAGCAGGCGATGGCGCTGGCCGCGCTGACCAAGCCCGGGCCCTTCGGCCCGCGCACGCTGGAGCTGGGCGATTACTTCGGCCTGTTCGATGGCGCGCGATTGATCGCCATGGCCGGCGAGCGCGCCTTCGCCGGTGGCTGGCGCGAGGTGAGCGGCATCTGCACCCATCCCGACGCACAGGGGCGCGGGCTGGCGCGTCGGCTCACCGCCAAGCTGATCCGGCGCCAGCTGTTGCGCGGCGAAACGCCGTTTCTGCACGTGATGCGCGCCAACGAGGGGGCTCGCGCGCTGTATCGGCGCATGGGCTTCGTCGACTATCGCGAATCGGTGGTGCGGGTGATTCGCCGCGCGTGAGGATCAGCGCGGCACGCGGCGCCGCTTGACGCCGGCGCCAAGTACGGCGATCAGGCCCACTGTCAGCACGATCTCCGCCCGTGCCAGCGCGCGTTCGTCGAGTGGAGCGGGGTGATGTTCATGCAAGTGGCAACCATTGCTCCCCGGTCCGGTTGCTGCCGCCCGTCGCTTGCTCAGGCATCAGGTGCGTGCACTTGTCTCTGGACAACAAGCTGCAAGACGTCGCCGGCGCCC
>MKTG01000076.1:0-705 GCA_001897615.1 Burkholderiales bacterium 68-10 | reverse complement strand
TCTTCGCCCGCCTCGTCGATCTGTGCCTCCAAGGCGTGGATCTGCGCCTGCACTGCCTGCACCGCCATCAGCAGGGTTTGACCGTCAATATCAGCCATGATTTTCACTCATCGATGGAATACAAAATCAGGCGAGCTCTACCGATCGGACGACGGCGTTGCGTGCCAGGTTGTCCAACGCGCCCTTGAACGCATCGATACGCAGCGATTTGGCAGCACATTCAATCTGATAATGGTTGGCCTTGAAGCGCTGGTTGTAGCCGGTCTCGCGGATGATCAGTGAGGCTGGGATTACCGTGCCGGCGGGAATCTCGAAGGAAAGCCAGCTCTTGCCCTTGAATACGCTTTTCACGTCGAACAGCGAGGTGCCGCCAGCAGACTTTACCCACTCCTGCCCGAGACTGTCTCGAAACAGCACCACGTCCGCCTGCCGCACTGACCCGCCAGGCAACGTCCGTGCATAAAAATCAAGATAGAGCACACCCGGGGCGGGATCGTCGCCGATTATCGTCCCGTTGGAAAATTCCTCTTTGCGCACGGATCGCCAGAGTGCTTTGTCCGTAGTAGCCATGACGTCCATCCTTTCGCGTCGGTCCGAGCGGGCAGTATGCAAGAACAGAACGATGGCCGTGCACGAGCTCCGTCGACTACCGTGAATCGGTGGTGCGGGTGATCCGGCGCCGGTGAGGATCAGCGCGGCGCGCTG
>MKTG01000075.1:3842-4272 GCA_001897615.1 Burkholderiales bacterium 68-10 | reverse complement strand
GATGCGACGTATCTCGGGCCGATCATCCGGGTGCGACGCGGCCAGCGCGTGCGCATCGACCTGATCAACGAACTGCCCGAGCCGACGATCGTTCACTGGCACGGCCTGCACGTTCCGGACACGATGGATGGGCACCCGCGGTTCGCGATCGCACCGGGCCAGCGCTACGTCTACCAGTTCACCGTATTGAACCGAGCGGGCAGCTACTGGTTCCACCCGCATCCTCATGGCCGAACGGGCGCGCAGGTCTACTTCGGTCTGGCCGGGCTGTTCCTGGTCAGCGATGACGAGGAAGCAGCGCTCGGACTCCCCAGTGGCCGATACGATCTTCCGCTCGTCCTGCAGGACCGCAGTTTCGACGACAACAACCAGTTCATCTACCTGGGGTCGGGCTTGACCGAAAGCGCTGCCACCGACAGCCTGGACCGGC
>MKTG01000075.1:2214-3677 GCA_001897615.1 Burkholderiales bacterium 68-10 | reverse complement strand
CTGGCACGATGGCTCGCCGCTGATCGTGATCGGCAGCGACGGCGGGCTTCTGGCAGCACCTGTGCGGCGTGACTACGTCATGCTCGCCCCCGCCGAGCGCATCGATCTCTGGGTCGACTTCGCTCGATGGCCGGGAGGCAGCGAACCGTCGCTGCAAAGCCTTGCCTTCGACGGCGCAATGAACATGGGCGGCATGATGATGGGCCGGGGCTCGCTCCCCGACGGAGCGCCGTTCCAGGTGCTCGCGCTGCGCGTCGAGGGGGGCTCGCAAGGCTCTCACGAGGCGGCGCCACCGGCACGCCTGTCCGGGATGGCACCATCGGATCCGGGCGTGGCTGTCAACTTCGATCGCCCGAAGATCTTCGAGCTGACGATGGGAATGATGGCCTGGGGAATCAACGGACAGAGCTTCGAGATGCTGGAAGCCAGTCCGTACGAGACCGTGAAGCTCGGCACCCACGAACTATGGGAATTCCGCAATGACGCAACGAGCGGGATGATGGGCATGGCGATGCCCCATTCGATGCACGTGCACGGCGTGCAGTTTCGAGTCGTCGAGCGCTCGGTCTCGGGCCGTTTCGCCCGCGATGACGAGAGAGCCAAGGCAGGCTTCGTCGACGAAGGCTGGAAGGACACGGTGCTGGTGATGCCAGGCGAGCGTGTCCGCATCCTCGTTCGCTTCGCCGACTATCCGGGGCTGTTCCTCTACCACTGCCACATGCTGGAACACGAGGACGGCGGGATGATGCGCAACTATCGAGTTAGGACGTAGAGACCTGCAAGAAGCTCCCGCTGACGAGTGCGCGGTCAGCGAATGTGGGCCCGACGGCACGCCGCTCAGCCTGTACGCCGGGTAATCGCCGGGGCTTCTGCCTACAGCCACCGGCGCGCATCCCAGCCGATCGACTCGGCGATCCGTCCGGGCCAACCTCTTTGGCTCCATGCATCTGCACGTACCCGCTCCGAATCACACAGGTCCTGAAGGAAGCTTTCCGCCAACAGCACATTCAGTTCGCCGGATTCGTCGATCAGATTCAGTTCGTCGTTGACGAAAAGGCTTCGATAGTCGAGGTTCGCGGTGCCGACGGTCGCCCATGCCTCGTCCACGAGCAATGTCTTGGCATGGAGCACCCGCGGCAGGTACTCGAATATTCGTACCCCGCAGGAGAGCAGCCTGGAATAGGCAGCGCGAGCGGCCCACTGCGCCAACGGTACGTCGCTCTTGCCCGGCACCAGCAGCCAGACTTCCACGCCCCGCATCGCCGCTTCGCGCAGCAGTCGCTGCGTCAGGCTGTCGGGTACGAAATATGGCGTGGTCGCCCAGATTCTCGAGCGCGCGGCACGCAATGTGTCGTTCAAGACGCAACGCAGTCGGTGCCGACATGCACGCGAGCGGTTCGGCAGCAGCCACGGGGAACCGGTGACCGGCGGAAGCCAGTCCGGCGGGACGTCGAGATAGCAGT
>MKTG01000075.1:1725-2207 GCA_001897615.1 Burkholderiales bacterium 68-10 | reverse complement strand
CGTAGCGGCCGCGGCAGCGGAGTCGCCCACGAACCGGACATGCGTGTCCCGCCAACGGGCGCGCCCCGTCGCGCGCAACGAGCTTACTGCGTGAACATTGAAGCCTCCGACGTAGGCGACCGATTCATCGACCACCAGCAGCTTGCGGTGGTTACGCCGATTGATTGTCAATGGCCGGCGCGGACTCCAGGGACGGCTCCATTCGAAACGCACGCCCGCAGTACGCATCCGATCGATATCCGCGCGGGAGAGTACCGACCAGGAGCCTGCATGGTCGGCCCGCAGATGTACCGAAATGCCGCGCGCCGCACAGCGGAGCAAAGCGCCGACGAACTGTCGGCCGACGGTGTCGGAAGCAAAGATATAGCTCTCGAGACGTATGCTTCGCTTCGCGCAGTCGATGTCGCGCAGCATGTCATCGAAGAGGACGTCGCCCTCGTCGTAGACTCTCGACAGGGCGGACATGGCTTTTCAGTAGCGCG
>MKTG01000075.1:0-1644 GCA_001897615.1 Burkholderiales bacterium 68-10 | reverse complement strand
CTGCGCGCCGGCGCCCCTTCGCATGCTACCGAATGCTCAGGACTCGAGGTCGTGATCGGGTCCGTACACGCGGTGGATCGCTTCGCGCTCGGCGCGCGTCTTCGCGGTCGCTTCGCGCTGGACCTGCTCCCGTGTCGAGGTGGACGCGGTACGACGTTCGGGGCCGACGAATTCGAACGAGCGAGGGATGCTTTCCGCGCGTTGTGCCGCCTGCAGTTCGGCGATCACCTTGGCGCGCGTGGTCTTGCTCGGGGTCGCATGGGTGGACTGGAATCCGATCTCGTTGTTCACGAATTCGACGCCGCTATCGGCGAATGCAGGCGCGCTGACCGACAGCACGACAGCAGCGAACAACAAGGCTTTCGAGGACATTTCATTACTCCTGTGCGGTTTCGACGAATGCAGCACCGGGGCTGCCGGCGACGCGTTGAGCGCATCACGGTCTCGAATATAGGGGCCCGTTCGCGACTGCAGCATTTCACGCTGATTACATTCGTCTCATCTTTCCCGAAGAGCATCGAACGCGCATGACCGAAACGTAATTCGCACGACAACTTCCTGTGCGCAGAGGAGGCCATACTGAGATTTCACAGCATCGAGGTCGCCCTTCGAATGCTGGCGCTGCCCACGCGGCGCCGATCGAAGGGCTCACATGGAAGGAAACGCCGATGTCCGAACCCGAAGCGCGTGAACCCTTCGTCGCATGGTTCGAAACGCTGGACAACCGCGACGTTCCCCGCGTCGGCGGCAAGAATGCCTCGCTCGGGGAGATGGTGCAGCAGCTTGCGCCGAGGGGCATACGCGTTCCCGAAGGATTCGCGACGACCGCGGATGCCTATCGGGAGTTCGTGAACGCGAACGGCATCGACGGCAAACTCGGGGAGCGCATGCAGGCGCTCGAGCGTGGCGAGGTCTCGCTGCATGAAACCGGCGAGGCGGCAAGGCGCCTGTTCCTCGAGGGGCAGTTCCCTCCCGAGATCGCAAACGCCATCCTGAACGCATACCGGGAGCTGTCGACTCGCAGCGGAGGCGGCGAGGCGAGCGTGGCAGTTCGCTCGAGCGCTACCGCCGAAGACCTGCCCGACGCAAGCTTTGCCGGGCAACAGGAAACGTTCCTGAACGTGCGCGGCGAGCGCGCGCTCATGGAAGCGTGTCGGCGCTGTTATGCATCTCTCTTCACCGATCGAGCCATCGCCTACCGAGAGGCGAAGGGCTTCGACCACATGGAGGTGGCGCTGTCGATCGGAGTGCAGCGGATGGTGCGCTCCGATCTGGCGGGGTCCGGGGTGATGTTTTCCATCGATACGGAAAGCGGCTTCCCGCGCGCGGCGGTGATCAGCGCTGCCTGGGGCCTGGGCGAAACGGTGGTGCAGGGTGCGGTCGACCCGGACAAGTACGTCGTGTTCAAGCCGCTGCTTGCCGATACGCGGTTACGCCCAATCGTCGAGAAGACACGCGGGGCCAAGGCGCGCAAGATGGTCTACGCGACCGGCGGCAGCGCGCGCACGCTCACCGTGCAGACCACGCGCAGGGAGCGCGAGTCCTTCGTGCTGTCGGATGACGAGATCCTGCAGCTCGGACGGTGGGCCGCAACGGTGGAGGCGCATTACGGCCGTGCGATGGACATGGAGTGGGCCAAGGACG
>MKTG01000074.1:861-5474 GCA_001897615.1 Burkholderiales bacterium 68-10 | reverse complement strand
CCGCGCATGGTGGGGATGAACCCACGGGATTGAAAGACCACTGCTCCTTGTCCATCCTGGACTTGGGCGTAGAGATCATGGTGATAGCTCAGCGCCTCGCCCAGTCGCCGGCGAGCGTCGTCCGCCGAGTTGGCATTGCGCAGAATTTCCTCGATCAGGTGTTGCTTGTCTTGCAGCGCCATCCGATCGAGCTCGATGAAATGCCGCTCGGTTTCGACCAGAAACAAGGCGCCCAGCCCCAGCACCACCGAGGCCGCCACCGCAGTGAAGAGCAGGGTCAGGCGCTGTGTCAGCGGCAACCGGCCCCAACGAACCCGAAGCAACACCTATTCCTCCTGCGGTACGTCGAGCACATAACCCATGCCGCGCACGGTCTGGATGAGCTTGACCGGGTGGCCCTCGTCAATCTTCATGCGCAGTCGTCGCATCGCCACCTCTATGACATTGGTGTCGCTGTCGAAGTTCATGTCCCACACCTGCGATGCGATCAGGGACCGCGGCAGCACCTCGCCGTGGCGACGCATCAGCAGTTCCAGCAGGCCGAATTCCTTGGCCGTCAGGTCCACGCGCTTGCCGTTGCGCGAGACCCGGCGGCGCAGCAGATCCAGCTCCAAATCGGCGACACGCAACATGGTGCCTTCGTTGCCCGCCGGGCCGCGGCGCAAGATGATGCGCACGCGGGCCAGCAGTTCCGCAAACGAGAACGGCTTGACCAGATAGTCGTCGGCGCCAAGCTCCAGTCCCTTGACGCGGTCTTCCACCTGGTCGCGTGCGGTCAGGAACAGCACTGGCATTTGCAGGCCGCGCTCGCGCAGCGATTGCAGCACCTGCCAGCCGTTCAGCCCGGGCAGCATGACATCCAGGATCACGAGGTCGTAGGCACCGTGCAAGGCCATGTGCAGCCCATCGGTGCCATGGGGCACCAGGTCCGCGACATACCCGGCCTCGCTCAAGCCCTGGCGCAAATATTCACCAGTCTTGGGCTCGTCTTCGACGATCAATATCTTCACCGGTTCGGCTCCTTTGCGGTTCTGGCGCAAGTGTGCCCCGTGTAAGGCCTGCCGGCATGAAGCTGACAGGAATGTAATGTTGCAAACATCTTGCTGAAAGGGTGGCCTCTCCAGAATCTCCCTATCGTGAGATCAAAGATTCTTCTAGAGGAGACCATGGCCACTTCCAATCACCTGCCGCCTTTCAGGGCCCTGTTGCCTTGGACACTGGCGTTGTTCACAGGGGCGGCGTTTGCACAAGCCCCGGCAGATACCGAAGCTCCCCAGCCTTCACTGCCGACGAAGCTGCAGTATTCGTCCGCTATCGGTGCGTACCAGACCTATGCGGATCAACAGGTGCAATCCTGGCGTGAAGCCAACGATCGCGTGGGCCAAATCGGCGGTTGGCGCGCCTATGCCAAGGAAATCAAGACGGGCAAGTCCGCGTCCGTCAAGGATGCCACCCCCTCTAGCGACCCGCATGTAGGTCATCACGGGGGAGGCACGCCATGATGCGTTTGCGTGCCTCGCACGCCAGACTCGCCCTGTCTGCACTCGGGCTGGCGGTACTGACCGGATGTGCCAGCGTCAGCCTGGAGCAGAACATCGGCCGCGTCAACGACGAAGCGGGCGGCTTCACCGAAGGCAAACTGGCACTGGCACGCACCCAGGAGGAGCGCGACCGGCGTGCGCAAGCCACCGAAGCCCTGCTGGCGCAGCCTTTGGGGCAGAAAGAGGCCGTCCAGCTGGCCTTGAGCAACAGCCCATCCCTGCAGGCCCTGCTGGCGCAAGGCTGGGCCGAGGCGGCCGACGCCGCCCAGGCGGGGCGGATTGCCAATCCCATTTTCGATTTCGAGCGCATGACGGCCGGCCCGGAACTGGGCTTGAGCCGAGCGCTGTCCTTTGGCCTGTTGGATCTGTTGACCTTGCCGACCCGGTACGGCATCGCCACCCGGCGCATCGAGCAATCTCAATTGCGCCTGACCGGCAACGTGGTGGACCAGGTCACCGGGGTGCGCCAGGCCTGGGTGCGGGCCGTGGCCGCACAGCAGGCGCTCCAATATGCCAAGCAGGTCTATGACAGCGCCGAAGCGGGCGCCGAGCTGGCCCGGCGCATGCAAGGCGTGGGCAACTTCAACCGCATCACCCGTGCGCGCGAGCAGGCTTTCTATGCCGATGCGGCCACCCGGCTGAGTGAGACCCAGCACCAGGTCACGGCCCGCCGGGAAGAGCTGGTGCGCCTGCTGGGGCTGAATGAGAGCCAGGCGCAGGCGCTGAAGCTGCCCGAGCGCCTGCCCGACTTGCCCAAGCAAGCGCTGGACCCGCAGGCGGTCGGCGCGCTGGCCACCCGGGCGCGCCTGGACCTTCGCCTGGCGCAGACCGCGCTGGATGCCGCGGCCAAGGCCCAAGGCTTGAACATGGTGACCAGCTTCACCGATATCGAACTCACCGGGCGCCGCAATACCACCTTCGACAACGCTGCGGGAACCCGCGGCACCGCGCGCGGCTGGGAGATCGCGGTGCGCCTGCCCGTCTTTGACTGGGGCGGCATGCAGCGTGACGCGATGAACGCCCGAACCCTGGCGGCCGCCAACCAGCTCGAAGCGGCGGCGCGTGCCGCAGGCTCCAGCCTGCGTGAAAGCTACTCGGCCTATCGGACGGCCTACGACGTGGCGCGGCATTACCGCGACGAAGTGGTGCCGGTGCGCAAGGTGATCGCGGAGGAGAACCAGCTTCGCTACAACGGCATGTTGATCAGCGTGTTCGAACTGTTGGCCGATGCGCGCGACCAGGTCGGTGCCGTCACGGCGGCCCTGGACGCGCAGAGGCAATTCTGGCTGGCCGATGCCGCCTTGCAGGCCTCCGTGATCGGGCGCCCCACCAACACCACCCTGTCAGTCACCACCAGCGCGCCCAGCGACGCGGCTGCCGGTCACTGATGCACAGACGATTGCCATGACATCCAGAAGAGATTTTTTCAAGGTCGCCGGGATTGCGGGCGGCGCCGTCGCGGCCGGCGCGGTCAGCCGTGTCGCCATGGCGGCCTTGCCCGAGCCCGTCATTCAGACCAGCCCAAACACCATGGCGCCACTGATCCCCGATTCGGGCCGGCCGTACAACCCCGTGGTCACGCTCAACGGCTGGACGCTGCCTTGGCGGATGAACCAGGGCGTCAAGGAGTTTCATTTGGTGGCCGAACCCGTGGTGCGCGAGATGGCTCCGGGCATGAAGGCCCACCTGTGGGGCTACAACGGTCAGAGCCCCGGCCCGACCATCGAAGTGGTGGAGGGCGACCGCGTGCGCATCTTCGTCACCAACAGGCTGCCTGAGCACACAGCCGTGCACTGGCATGGCCAGCGCCTGCCCAACGGCATGGATGGCGTGACCGGTCTGACGCAGCCAGCCATTCCGTCCGGCAAGACCTTCGTCTACGAGTTCGTTGCGCGCCGCCCGGGCACCTTCATGTACCACCCGCACGCCGACGAGATGGTGCAAATGGCCATGGGCATGATGGGCTTCTGGGTCACGCACCCGAAAGCCAAACACTCCTTGATCGACGAAGTGCAGCGGGATTTCTGTTTCCTGCTCAGTGCGTATGACATTGAGCCAGGCGCTGCAACGCCCAAGGTCGCGGAAATGACGGACTTCAACCTGTGGACATGGAACAGCCGTGTCTTTCCGGGCATCGACTCCTTGAATGTCCGTCTCAATGACAAGGTTCGCATTCGCATCGGTAACCTCACCATGACCAACCACCCGATGCACGTGCATGGTCATGAATTCACGGTCACCGGCACCGATGGCGGCCCCGTGCCCAAAAGCGCGCGCTGGCCCGAGGTGACCACCGACGTGGCCGTGGGCCAGATGCGCCAGATCGAATTCGTTGCCGACGAGGAAGGCGACTGGGCCTTTCACTGCCACAAGAGCCATCACACTATGAACGCCATGGGGCACAACGTGCCCACGCTCATTGGCGTGGACCACAGCGGCCTGTCCAAAAAGATCAACCAGCTGATCCCGGACTACATGGTCATGGGCGAACGCGGCATGGCCGACATGACCGAGATGGAAATGCCGATTCCCGACAACACCATCCCGATGATGACCGGTGAAGGACCGTTCGGGTCGGTGGAGATGGGCGGCATGTTCAGCGTGCTCAAGGTGCGCCGTGACCAGAAGCCGGGCGACTACACGAACCCGGGCTGGTTCAAGCATCCCGCCGGCACGGTGGCGCATGAGGTCACCGGCCCCATGGCCGAGCCGGCGCGTTTCAGTGCCGAGGGCGGCCAGTCCATGCCGCGCCAGCGCAAGCCGGCAACGCCGACCGAAGTCAAGGTGCGCAAGCCCGCTTCGCATGGCGAGCATTGAATTTTCCCTTCGATTTCCAACCCGAGAACACCCATGAAATTCACGCGATCCACTATTTCTCAACTCTTCGCCATGCTTGCGCTGGCCGCATCGGGGGCAGCCTTTGCCAGCGGCAACCATGCGGGCGGCCACGGCCATGACGAGGGGGGCGAGACGGCCATTGGCAAGCCCGGTGTCGCCGCCAAAGCCAGCCGCACCATCACCATCGAGATGAGCGACAAGATGCGCTTCACGCCTTCCGACCTGACGGTCAAA
>MKTG01000074.1:0-789 GCA_001897615.1 Burkholderiales bacterium 68-10 | reverse complement strand
CACCTGGAGCAGATGAAGAAATTCCCCGGGATGGAGCACGACGAGCCCGGCAAGATCACCCTGGAGCCGGGCAAGCAGGGCGAGATCGTCTGGCAGTTCACCAAGGCGGGTGTCGTCGATTTCGCCTGCCTGCTACCGGGCCACTATGAAGCCGGCATGAAGGGCGCCATCAAGGTGGGCCGCAAGTGATGGCCTGAAACGCCCACCACAGCCGGCCCAGCCATGGCCGAGCCAGCCTATAGATCCATCCATTCACCCAGAGGTCACCATGAACACCATCCAACGTCTGCTCACCCTCTCCGCCCTGGCCATGGGCCTTGCCCTGCCGATGGCGGGCCATGCCCAGGTCAGCCCCAGTCCAGGCCAGGTGGCGGCGCCTGTGTCGGACTCCATGACCGATGGCGAGGTCAAGAAGGTCGATCCGGACAACGGCAAGATCACCCTCAAGCATGGAGACATCAAGAACCTGGACATGCCCGGAATGACCATGGTCTTCACCGTTCGCGACAAGGGCCAACTCACCAAGCTCAAGCCCGGCGACAAGGTGCAATTCATGGTCGTCCAGGAAGGCGGGAAGATGGTCGTCACCGACATCCAACCCGCGCACTGAGCAGAGTCACCACCGCATCATGCCGCCGGACGCGGCTGCCCTAGCCAACCCCTGCAACGCAAGAAGGAAGCATCATGGTTCATATTCGCCATACCCTGATCGGTCTCTGTGTCGCCGCCGCCTCCGTGGGCGTGCTGGCGCAAGGCGCCGACGGGCACAAGGACCACCACCCGGCGGAA
>MKTG01000073.1:25579-59303 GCA_001897615.1 Burkholderiales bacterium 68-10 | reverse complement strand
ATTCCTGGCCGATTCGTGGCGCTTGGCTGCCGCCGTGCACGAGCTGGCACGCATGGGGTGGCCAGTGCTGACCGACCGCCTGCCTGCCCCGTCCAACATCGCACCCGGCCGCAACGTCGCCGCCTATCGCCTGGCACCCCGGCACCTACCCGAGCTGCGCGCCCTGGCTGCTGGCAGGGGGTGAGCTGGTGCAGACAGAAATCGAGCGCGCCCGCGCCGCGCTGGCGTGTATTCCTGCCGACCTACCGCGCGAGCAGTGGGCGCGCGTGGGCATGGCCGTCAAGGCTGCCGGCCTGACCTTCGAGGACTTCGACGCCTGGAGCCAGCAGGGCGCAAGCTATCGCACCGCCGATGCACGCGACACCTGGCGCAGCATCAAGGCCGATGGTGGCGTGACCGCTGCGACGTTGCACTACATCGCGCGTGAGCATGGCTACTCCGACAGCATGAAGCCCCGGCAAGGCCTGAAATCGGCCGCTGGTGCGCTTCCAAAGCGAGAGCACACCCAAGCCCCAGCAATGAGCCCTGCGGCTGTGTGGGGCCGGTGTGAGCCTGCGACGTGGGAGCATGCCTACATCGCCCGCAAGGGTGCCGCTGGCGTGCCGCTGGCCGCCCTGCGCGTGGTGCCCGAAGGCGACGCGCTGCGCATCGCCGGGCAGTCCGTGGTCGGCTGGCTTGTGGTGCCAGCGCGTGGTGCCGATGGTGAGCTGCAATCGTTGCAATTCGTCCCGCCCGGCGCCGGCAAGAAGCTGAACCTTCCCGGCGCCAGCATGGCCGGGGCGCGTCACATCGTGGGCGAGCCCCAGGAAGGCCGGCCGCTGTATCTGGTGGAGGGCATCGGCCAGGCCTGGGCCTGCTGGCAGGCCACCGGCCGCCGCGCCGTGGTGTGTTTCGGCTGGGGCAACGTGGGCCGCGTGGCCGCGCAGCTGCGCGAGCGTGAACCGACCGCCGCGCTGGTGCTGGTGCCCGACACCGGCAAGGAAGCCGACGCGGACAAGCTGGCGCGCGAGCTGCAATGCGCCGTTGCCAAGCTGCCCGAAGGGGAGCCGGCGAACTTTGACGCGAACGACTACGCCCGGCGCGAAGGCGGCGACGCCCTGGCCGCGCTGCTGGAAGGTGCGACCGAGCCACCCAAGCCCGAGCCGCTGCTGAAACCCGTTGACGTGGCCGGCGTCATTGCCAACCCGAGCCCGCCGCCGCGCTTCGTGTGGGAGGGCTACTGCCCGCGCGGAGAGGTGACGCTGCTGGGTGCGCATGGGGGCACCGGCAAATCGACCATCGGAGAGATGCTGGCCGTAGCGGTGGTGACCGGCCGCCCGCTTTTCGGGGTGCCGACCGAGCGCGCCGCCGTGGTGTTCGCAAGCCTTGAAGATGGCGCGCATGTGGTGCGCCACCGCCTGGCGCATATCTGCCGGCAGTGGCAAATCGAGCCTGCCGAGCTGACCGGCCTGCACATCGTTGATGGCACCGAGAGCCCCGAGCTTTTCACGGCCGAGGGGCGCAGCGAGGGCCGCACCACCGCCGCCTATGCCGAGCTGCGCGCGCTGGTGAACGCTACCGGCGCCGGCCTGGCAATCGTGGACAACGCCAGCGACGCCTACGGGGGCGACGAAATCCAGCGCCGCAGCGTGCGCGCTTTCGTGCGAAGCCTGGCTGCCATCGCGCGCGACGTTGACGCCGCCTGCCTGCTGCTGGCGCACGTGAACAAGGGCACCAGCCGCGCGGGCAAGGCCGAGGGCGGCGAGGGCTACTCGGGTTCCACCGCCTGGCACAACAGCGTGCGCAGCCGCCTATTCATGAGCCGCGCGGCCGATGGTTCGCTGCTGCTGGAGCACCAGAAGGCGAACCTTGGCCGCAAGCGCGAGCCGCTCACGCTGCACTGGCCCGATGGTGGGCTGCCCGACTCTGCCGACGCACCGGCAACGCGCGTGCTGGTGCAGCGTGCGCAAGCCCGTGCCGACGATACGGCCGCCGCTGCGCTGCTGCGCCTGCTGGCTGAGTTCGAAGGCCGGGGGCAATACGCAAGCCCCAACCTTGCCGCGCGCAACAACCCGCACGCCCTGCTGCGCAGCGAACCAGCATTCAAGGCCCTGGGCCTGACGCGCGGCGATGTGCAGCGCCTGGTGAACCAGTGCCAGCGCGCCGGCTGGATTGAGGTTGCCGACTACCGCACCAGCGACCGCAAGGAACGCGAGCGCTGGGCCGTGACCGAGCAAGGCCGCATCTTTGCCGGGCTGACTGCGCCCACCGCGCCCACCGCGCCCACATCGGATGTGAGCGCAGAAGGCGCAAAGGCGCAAGGTGGGTGCGCCCACCGCGCCCACCCCCTAGGGGGGTATGGGGGGTGAGCGCGCGCGCAAATCGGCGCAAAGGTGGGCGCGCTGCGACCCCCTGGCGCCCTGCCCTGGATGCCCACATCCGGCACGCCCTGACCTGCCTGCCCTGCACCGCCGCCGCCTGCCTGCCTGGTGCCGAGCGCTGCCCGGCTGGGGCTGTGCTGTGGGCCGCCTACGTGGGCGCGCTGCCGACCGAATCCAAGACCGAGACCCGACCGAGCCAGACCGAGCCCGACAACTTCCATTCTGGAGTCTCTGAATCATGAGTTTGACCGTTTCCGAGGGTGCCACCGGCACCTACACCCCGCCCGAGGCGGGCACCTTCACCGCCCGCTGCATCGGCCTGATTGACCTGGGCACCCAGGCCAGCACGTTCGAAGGCGAGACCAAGCACGCGCACAAGCTGCTGGTGCAGTTCGAACTGACCGACCCCGACAACCGGCGCGACGATGGCAGCGCGCACATCGTCAGCAAGCGCTTCACCGCATCCTTGCACCCGAAGGCCGCGCTGCGCGGGTTCCTGGAAGCCTGGCGCGGGCGCCCGTTCACGCCGCAGGAACTGGCCGGGTTCCACCTGAAGGCCTTGCTGGGCCTGCCCTGCCTGTTGTCGCTGGTGCACGCCACCAAGGGCGACCGCACCTACTGCAACATCGCCGGGGCGATGAAGCTGCCCAAGGGCATGCCCGCCCCGGCCGGCGAGCTGGAGCTGACGCACTTCGACCTGAGCGCGCCCGACTGGGTGCAGTTCGAATTGCTGCCCGAACGCATCCGCGCGCAAATCGAGCAAGCGCCCGAGTTCGCCCAGGCCGCCGCCGGCCGGCCGCAGCGCGTGAACATCCCGCCGCCTGCTGCACCGGCACCTGCTGCCAGTCCCGCCGCGCGCGGCATGCGTGCGATGGCGCAGGCCGTGGCACCCGCCGCACCGGCCGCAGCACCAGTGGCAACGCCTGGCGCTGCGCTCGCCGACATGGACGATGACATTCCATTCTGAGGGGGCGAGCATGATTCTCTTTCTTGACGTTGAGACCATCCCCGGGCAGACCGAGGCCGCCCGCAAGGCCGCCTCCGAGGGCGTGCGACCGCCTGGCACCCTGAAGAAGCCCGAGAGCATCGCCGCCTGGTGGGCCGAATCCGGCCCGGCTGCCGAGCTGGAAGCCTGGCGCCGGCAGAGCCTGGACGGGGGCACGCTGGGCGAGCTGGTGAGCATCGCCGCCTGCACCGACACAGAAGGCCAGCAGTGGGTGCGCTGCCGCGCTGACGACGAAACCGAAGGCGACTTGCTGAGCGAGTTTTTCGCCGCCGTGGAAGCGTGGACAGAGGCCGACGCTGCGCAATGCGTAGGCAACCCGCACGCATGGCCGGTTGACGTCTGGCCGGTGGCCCATAACGCCGCATTCGACCTGGGCTTTCTGTGGCGCCGTGCCATCGTGTGCCGCGTGCCGGTGCCTGCATGGTTGCCTGGCCCGATGGCGCGTGCCGGCAAGGAATACGGCGACAGCATGGGCACCTGGGCCGGCTATGGTGGCCGCGTGGCCCTCGATACGCTGTGCCGCGCGTTGGGGGTTTCAAGCCCCAAGGCCGGCGACCTTGACGGGGCCGGCGTATACGACGCCTGGCGCGCGGGCGACTATGACCGCATCGCCGCCTACAACCTGCGCGATGCCCATGCCGTGCGCGACGTGTGGCACCGGCTGCAGGGGAAGGGCCGATGATGGGCGCCGCAAGCCGTGACAAGGGCAAGCGCGGCGAGCGCGAGCTTGCCGAGTTTCTGCGGGGTCTGACCGGCTCGGACGTGCGGCGCCGCGTGCGTCAGCATGACGGCGACAGCGACCTAGAAGGCCTGCCCGGCTGGTGTGTGGAGTGCAAGCGCCACGCCACCGCCGCACCGGCTGACGTGGCCCGCTGGTGGCGCCAGACCGCTGCCCAGGCGCACCGCGTCGGCGCATGGCCGCTGCTGGCCTGGCGCGCCGACCGCATGCGCGATTGGGTTTTCGTGTGGCCGGCCGGCCTGCACTGCACCGACGCACCGCCACAGTCAGGCCATGTGGCCGACACGCTGGCCGCTGACCCGCTGACCTGGTGGCGCATGGTGCGCCAGCTGGGCCCGCGATAAGTTTCCGGGTCCTCCCTGGCGGGGGCCCGTGCGGGTAATTCGGGCCCCGCTGCCGGGGTAGGTAGTGCCCTGGAAAGTTACTGACACCCGCCACCCGTCACACTATGCCGAGAGCCCCCAGCCACGCCGCACGCACCGAGAGAAACGCCGCCATGCGCGCCGACCGCGCGCGCGGTTGGACGGTGCGCCAGCTGGCCCGGCGTTACGGCCTGGGGCTGCAGACCACGCATCGCGTGGTGCGTCACGTTCCCATTCAATTGCCGAACCCTTGGCACCGTGCGCGCCTGCCCGAGGATGGCCCGCTGCCGCCGCTGGCAGTGCACCGCTACCTGGTGCGCTGACCCCCCCATAGGTACCTCTGGCCGGGGTACCGGTGCGGGCAATTCGACCCCCGCGCCCGCGCCAGCGAGTGCGCTTGACGAATGCTTGACGCCGCCTTGACACCCCGAGTTGCCCGCAAGCGCGGACGCCCGCACGACAGCGCGCTTGATGTGCCGTGCGCCCCGACGTAATACAGCGCAGCGCCGCACTCAGGCCGCCAGCCCCAGGCCGGGCAATTACCCGGAACGCTGGCACTTAGCCCCGGCCAAGCCCCACCGCATTCGGCAAAGTTGCCTACAGCTTGCCTACAGACGCTGGCAAAGAAAAAAGCCCGCTATGCAAACGATAGCGGGCTTTCTTTATTTTTGGCGGAGAAGGAGGGATTCGAACCCTCGATACGGTAAACCGTATACCGGATTTCGAGTCCGGCGCATTCGACCACTCTGCCACCTCTCCGTGAATTCGTGTCGAAAGTCGGATTCTAGCAGGCCGCGGCCTGCCGGCTCAGGGCGCAAGGCATTCCATGCCGCCCAGATAGGGGCGCAGCGCCCGCGGGATGTGGATCGAACCGTCGGCGTTCTGGTGGTTTTCCAGCACCGCCACCAGCGCACGGCCAACCGCCAGGCCCGAACCATTGAGCGTGTGCACCAGTTCGTTCTTGCCCTGGGCATTGCGAAAGCGCGCCTGCATGCGGCGGGCCTGAAACGCCTCGCAATTGCTCACCGATGAAATTTCGCGGTAAGTGTCCTGCGCCGGCACCCACACTTCGAGGTCGTAGGTCTTGCTGGCGCCAAAGCCCATGTCGCCGGTGCACAGCAGCACCACGCGGTAAGGCAGCTCCAGCTTCTGCAGGATGGCCTCCGCATGGCCGACCATTTGCTCGAGCGCGGCATAGCTCTGCTCGGGGTGCACGATCTGCACCATCTCGACCTTGTCGAACTGGTGCTGACGGATCATGCCGCGCGTGTCGCGCCCGGCGCTGCCGGCCTCGGAGCGAAAGCACGGCGTGTGCGCGGTCAGCCGGATCGGCAGATCGGCTTCGGCCACGATCTCGCCGCGCACCAGGTTGGTCAGCGACACCTCGGAGGTCGGGATCAGGTACAGCGGCTCGCCCTCGCCTTCCTGGCCGCCCTTCTTGGCGGCGAACAGGTCGGCCTCGAATTTGGGCAGCTGGCCGGTGCCGCGCAACGTCTCGGCGTTGACGATGTAGGGCGTGTAGCACTCGGTGTAGCCGTGCTCGCCGGTCTGCACGTCCAGCATGAACTGCGCCAGCGCGCGGTGCAGCCGCGCCACCGGACCGCGCATGAAGGCAAAGCGGCTGCCAGCCAGCTTGGCGCCGGTCTCGAAGTCCAGGCCCAGCGGCTGGCCCAGGTCGACGTGGTCGCGCACCGCAAAGTCGAACGCGCGCGGCGCCAGGCCGTGCGGCGCCCAGCGACGCACTTCCTGGTTGGCGGCTTCGTCGGCCCCCCCGGGCACGCTGTCGTGCGGCAGGTTGGGCACCGCCAGCAGCAGCGTCTGCAACTCGTCCTGGATCCGCTCCAGCCGGGCGGCGGAGGCGTCGAGCTCGTCCTTGATCGACGCCACCTGCGCCATCAGGTCATCGGCGCTTTCGCCCTTGGCCTTGCGCTGGCCGATCTGCTTGCTGGCGCTGTTGCGCTGCGCCTGCAGCTCCTCGGTGCGGGTCTGGATGGTCTTGCGTTCGGACTCCAGCGCCTGGAACGCCGGGACGTCCAGAAACGGCTGGGGATTCTTGCGGGTCAGCAGGCGTGCGACGACGCCGTCGAGGTCCTTGCGGAGCAGAAGTGGATCAAGCATGGGCCGATTGTAGAGGCCCGACGTGGCACGCCGGCCACACCAGATTCAGAGTCAAAACCACGGCTTGCGCCCGTCTGGCAAGCGCCAGCAGCTATCAAATCAATTGCATTCAACGCAGATGGGCGAGGCTGTCTTCGCTGGCGCCGTCCAGCTTCAGGCCCTTGGGCAGGGGAAATTTCATGGTTTCCTCGATGCCGGCCAGCTGGCGCACCGACAACGCCCCCAGGGCGCGCAGTCGCTCGATCACCTGGCGCACCAGCACGTCGGGGGCCGACGCCCCAGCCGTCAGGCCGATGCGCGCCCGGTCCTGCACCCATTCGGGCCTGAGGTCGTCGGCGCTGTCGACCATGTAGGCGGCGGTGCCCAGCTTCAGGGCCACCTCGCGCAGCCGGTTGCTGTTGCTGCTGGTGGGGCTGCCGACGACGATCACCACGTCGACCTCGCGCGACAGCAGCTTGACCGCGTCCTGCCGGTTCTGCGTGGCATAGCAGATGTCCTGCTGCTTGGGCTCGCGCACCATGGGAAAGCGCGCCTTCACGGCGGCGGAGATCTCGGCCGCATCGTCCACGCTCAGCGTGGTCTGCGTCACCAGCGCCAGCTTGTCGGTCTGCGCCGGCTGGATGCGCGCCACGTCCTGCACGTCCTCGACCAGGTGGATGCCGCCGGGCAGCTGGCCCATGGTGCCTTCGACCTCGGGATGGCCCTTGTGGCCGATCATGATGAATTCGAAGCCCTCGCGGTGCAGCTTGGCGACTTCGACGTGCACCTTGCTGACCAGCGGGCAGGTGGCGTCGAACACGCGGAAACCGCGCGCCTCGGCCTCGCGCTCGACCGACTTGGGCACGCCGTGCGCGCTGAACACCAGCGTGGCGCCGGGTGGCACGTCCGCCAGGTCCTCGATGAAGATCGCGCCCTTGGCCTTCAGGTCGTTCACCACGTAGGTGTTGTGCACGATCTCGTGGCGCACGTAGATCGGCGCGCCGAACTTGGCCAGCGCGCGCTCGACGATCTCGATGGCGCGGTCCACCCCGGCACAGAAGCCGCGCGGCTCGGCCAGCAGGATGCTGGCGCCGGCACGCGGCATGCCGGCGGCGCCCTCGGCAGCCGCCGTGCGGGTGACAGACAGAGCCGGCGGCACGGCAGAGGCATCGGCGGGATCACGCGAGCTCATAGGATCCCGATCACCTGCACTTCAAACGTCACCGGCAGGCCGGCCAGCGGGTGATTGAAGTCCAGCCGCAACGCGCCATCGTCCCGCACCGCCTGCACCACGGCGCCGAACTGGCCCTGGCCATCGGGCGTGGGCAGCTGGATCACATCGCCCACGGCGTACTGCTCCTGCGGATCGCCCAGCTCGTCCAGCTCCTGGCGCGCCAGCCACTGGATCATGTCCGGGTTGCGCTCGCCGAAGGCTTCACCGGCCGGCATGTCGAAGCTGGCGCGCGCGCCCTCCTGCAGACCCAGCAGGCGCCGCTCGACCGCCGGCGACAACTGGCCGCTGCCCAGCGACAGCGTGGCCGGCGGCCCACCGAAGGTGCTGACGACATCGCCCTGCGGGCCGGAGAGGCGGTAATGCAAGGTCAGAAAGGATCCTGGCTCGACGGTGCTCATGAATGGTGTCCCGATAAACTGCCCCGATTCTAGGAAACCACCGACCAGGCCATCCGCATGTCGCTCAAAGACCTTCCGGCCGACGCGCGCCCGCGCGAGAAGCTGCTGGCGCGCGGCGCTGGCGCCCTGAGCGACGCCGAGCTGCTGGCGCTGCTGCTGCGCACCGGCACCGCCGGCCGCGGCGTGCTGCAAATGGCGCAGGAGCTGCTGGACGACTTCGGCGGCATGGCCGGTCTGCTGCACGCTGGCGCCGACGATCTCAAGCGCATCAAGGGCCTGGGCGGCAGCGCCAAGCGCGCCGAGCTGATCGCCGTGCTTGAGCTGGCGCGCCGCGCGCTGGCCGAGCAGCTCAAGGAAAAACCGGCTCTGGACAGCGCCAGCACCGTCAAACAGTACCTTCAGCTGCACCTGGGACAACGCCCCCACGAGGTGTTCGCCGCCCTGTTCCTGGACGCCCAGCACCGGTTGCTTGCGCTGGAGGAGTTGTTTCGCGGCACGCTGACACAGACCAGCGTCTACCCGCGCGAGGTGGTGCTGCGCGCGCTGCACCACCACGCCGCCGCCGTGGTGCTGGCGCACAACCACCCCAGCGGCAGCGTGCAGCCCAGCCGCGCCGACGAGGCGCTCACCCAGACGCTGAAAGCCGCGCTGGCACTGGTCGACGTGCGCGTGCTCGACCACGTCATCGTGGCACCGGGCCAGGCGCTGTCGATGGCCGAGAAAGGCCTGGTGTGAAGGCCAAGTCGCTGCAGGACCTGAAGCAGCTGCGCGCGCGGCTGGCCGAAGCCGAGGCACGCGCGGCGCAGGCCGCGGCCGAGCGCACCCGCGCCCAGCACAAGGCCCAGGCCGAGCAGGCACTGTTCGCGCGCGCCATCGGCCCCACCCAGCCGCTGCGCCCGCACGGTCGCGTGGTCCATGCGCCGCCGCCCGTGGCGCCCGAGCCGCTGCAGCGCCAGCGCGACGAGCAGGCGGTGCTGCGCGAGGCGATCTCGGACCAGTTCGACGCCAGCACGCTGCTGCACACCGACGAGCACCTGAGTTTTCGCCGCCCAGGCATCGGCCCCGACGTGGCGGCCAGGCTGCGCCGCGGCCACTGGGCGGTGCAGGCCCAGATCGACCTGCACGGCCTGCGCAGGGACGAGGCGCGCGAGGCGCTTGGCCAGTTCCTGCGCGACGCCCAGCGCGCCGGCCTGCGCTGCGTGCGCGTGGTGCACGGCAAGGGACTGGGGTCACCGGGCCGCACGCCGGTGCTCAAGGACAAGGTGCACGGCTGGCTGATCCAGAAGAACCAGGTGCTGGCCTTCGTGCAGGCCAGGCCGCTCGACGGCGGCGCGGGGGCACTGCTGGTGCTGCTGGCCACCACGACCCACTGACGGAACGTCCGATACGCTCCTGGCGCGGATGGCCGTGCGCGGCGTCCGGCTCACCGGGCCGTGACCCCGGGGCGGCTGGCGACGGCACACACCCGTCGACACCCGCGGCGTCGGCGGGACGTCGCGCCAGCCGATCACCTGGCCCGCGACTGGCGCGGGCCGGTAAATGCCCGGACACACTCAACGACCTTCACCGGTTGCCAGGTGATAGCCGTGCGCCAGCGCCTGGCGCAGCTCGGTCACCACCGCGGCGCGATCCATCGGTAGGTCCGTGGCCGCCACCGACACCACGCCGCTGGACTCGCCCGTGGTGGGGGGCGACTGGGTGGCCTGCGCCGTCACCTCGGCGCGCGTGACGACCGACGGGACGTCGGCCTGGTCATTGAACAGGGGCTGCTCGCCGCTGGCCGGCATGGCCGACGCGGCGCTCGCCGCCAGCGTCAGCGCCAAGGCAGACGCCATGGAGATCAATCGAATCGACATGATGAAACTCCTTGCAAAGTCCACGAAGCGATTGAAACAACAGGGAAGACGCGCAGACACGGCCCCTGCCGAGAGACCGGCTGCGCTTCCATCGCCGGTCCCAGGCCGCTCACTGTGGACCTTGTGAAGCCGCGGAAAAAGCAGTTGAATGGAATTTCCATCATTCCAGGCCGTGAACAATGGATACCCTGGAGCTCTTGCGCACGTTTCGCGAGGTGGCTCGACGCCACAGCTTCTCGGCGGCGGCTCGCACCCTAGATCTGGCACCCGCCACGGTGAGCAAGTACGTGGCCGAGCTGGAGACACGCTTTCACCTTCGTCTGTTCAACCGCAGCACGCGCCGGGTGTCGCTGACCGACGCCGGCCAGCTGCTGCTGGAGCACAGCGGGCGGGTGGTCGACCTGATCGACCAGACCGAGGACGCCATGAACGACCGTGCCCACCGACCCGGCGGGTGGCTGAACCTGGCCGCGCCGCACGGGCTGACGCGCACGGTGCTGGTGCGCCGACTGGCCGACTTCATGCTGCGCCACCCCGACGTCTCGGTCCATCTGCACCTGACCAACCGGCTGGTCGATCTGGCCGAGGACGGCATTGACGTCGCCTTCCGCATCGGCGCGGTGGCCGACAGCAGACTGATCGTGCGCCGCCTGCAGCAGATCGAAATGGTGGTGGCCGCCACCCCGGGGTACTGGCACGCGCATGGCCGCCCCGATCACCCGCGAGAACTGTCCACCCATCGCACGCTGGCCATGGCGCCGCCGGGCGAGACGCCCCACTGGCAATTCAACGTCGGGGGCAAGCTGCTCGACCTGCCCTTGCGGGCGGTCTTCACCGCCACCGACTTCTCGCCCCTGGTGCCGCTGGCGCTCAAGGGTGTCGGCGTGGTGCGCGGCTCACGGATGCTGATGGGTGACTGGATCGAGGCCGGAAAGCTGGAGCCGCTGTTTGCCCAGTATTCGCCCCGCAACCTGTGGCTCTACGCCGCCTACGCCCAGCGCCGCAACCCCAGCGCCGCATTGCGCGCGCTGCTGGATTTTCTGGAAGAGCAGCGGCGCCAGCCACCCTCCGGCGACGCGGAAGAACCTCCCGGCGCGGCGCGCCTAGACACATGATCAGCCCCGTAAAGTATGCCAATATTACGCTGACAGCTATCAATTTCATGGCGTCGCCATTTCTCGAACAAGCGCCAACAGCCATCGTTTTGATAGCGTAACGATACGTCCCGGTTCGCTGTCACGTCATCGGGCGGCTTCCAGCAATTCCACCATACGGGTGTAGCCGCGGGTGCGCGCCAGCGCAAGCGGCGCACGGCCCTCGCGGTCGGTCAGTTGCGTGCTGGCACCAGCCTCCAGCAGCGCCCGAACGCAGGCCTGGTGGCGCGGACCGCCGTCACCCAGCACGATGGCCTCGATCAGCGCCGTCCAGTGCAGGTTGTTGACATGATCCAGCGGCGCGCCGGCGGCAATCAGCTGACGCACCACGCCGTCGTGGCCCAGATGGGCGGCAGCGATCAGCGCCGTGCCGTCGTGGCGGCTGGTCACCAGGCTGGCGCTGGCGCCCTCTTCCAGCAGCGCGCGCAGGGCGACTTCATCGTCCGCGACCGCGGCAATCGTCACCGCGTCGTAGCGGTCATGGTCCAGCGCCGCGGGATCGGCGCCCGCGCGCAACAACGCGCGCACCGCCCGCGGCTGGCGCGCGAAGGTCGCCACATGCAGCGGCGCGCGGCCCCGCGCGTCACGCGCATTGAGCACCGAGGGGTCGACCGCCAGACGCCGGATCTCGGCCACATCGCCGCGCTGGGCGGCGGCATGCAGGCCGCGATAAGCCTGCATTTCAGCGGCCGACGGCGCCACCTGGGCCGACGCGTCCCAGGACAAGGCGATGATTGCCATGACCGCTGCCGCGCTGCCCAGCAGCGCGCGCCGCGTGATCACTTGAGCTGATCCTTGACGGCATCGAGCGCCGCCACGGCGCACTGCTCGTCCAGATGCCCGCCAGGAGCGCCCCCGACACCGACAGCGCCGACCACTTCATCGCCCGCGCGCACCGGCACGCCGCCACCCAGCAGCAGAAAGCCCGGGAGATGCACCAGGTTGGCGGCACCGGGGTTCTTTTGCGCGCCCTCCATCATGGCTTGCGTGTTGTTGCGCGCCGAGGCCGAGGTGAAGGCCTTCTGGCGCGCCGATTCGATGGTGTGCGGGCCGGCGTTGTCGGCGCGCAGCAGTACGCGCAGATTGCCCGCGCGGTCGACCACGGCAGCCGAGACGGCGTAGCCCTTGGCCTGGCAGGCGGCCACGGTGCTGGTGGCGATCTGACTGGCCAACTCCAGCGTCAGCGTGCGCTCGGTGCGCAGTGCACCGGTCTGGGCCAGGGCCGGGGCGGCCGCCAGCACGGCGCAGGCCGCGGCCAGGGTAAGGCGAAGGGTGTGTTTCATGACGCGAATCCCGTTCAACAAGCGGCCGACGACCGGCCGTAGCGCCATTGTTCAAAAGCCGCGGCGCCGGCGCCATCCGTGCGCGCCGCGTCCAGCATCCGTGGATCTACGCGGCGCCCTCGTCGACCAGGGCCGCGTACTGACGCACCAGCTGCGCCAGCGTCTGCACCTGCAACTTGTCCTGCAGGTGGGCGCGGTGCGTCTCCACCGTGCGTGGCGACAGCTGCAGCACGCGTGCAATCTGCTTGCTGGTCAGGCCCTGTATGACTCGGGCCAGCACTTCGCGCTCGCGCGCCGACAGCAGGGCAAAGCGCTCGCGCGCCTCGCGACCAGCGGCGCCCTGACGGCGCAGCGCCACATGCGCGCGCACGGCAGCCTGCACCGCGCCCAGCAGCAATTCGTCGTCGACGGGCTTTTCCAGAAATTCGGCCGCACCGGCCTTGAAGGCGCGCCGACACATGTCGACGCTGCCGTGACCGGTCAGCATGACGACCGGCTGATCGACGCCCTGCCCACGCAGCTCGTCGATCACCGCCAGCCCCGACAGCCCCGGCATCCGCATGTCCAGCACGATGGCGCCGACGGCGTCACGGTCGAAGCGCGCCATGAAGTCCTGCGGATCGGCCCAGGATGCCACGCGCAATCCGACGGTGCCGATCAGCAGCGCCAGCGCCTCGCGCACCGACGCATCGTCGTCAACCAGGTGGATCAGGGGCGAGATCGGATTCATGGCGGTGCTGGGGATGTGCGAGCCAGCGGCAGTTCGAGCACGAACTCGGCGCCGCCGCCCACCGGGACTTGAAAACGCACGGCGCCGTTCATGGCCAGCGCCAGGGTCTGGCACAGCGGCAGACCCAGGCCCAGGCCGCCGTCACGGGTGCTGAAGAAAGGCGCGAACAGCCGCGCCTGCGCCGCCGCCGGCACGCCGGGGCCGTTGTCGCGTACCGCGCAGCAGGCGTGCGTGAGCGTGGCCGACAGCCGCAGCGTGATCTGCCGGCCCGTGGACGGGCCGAGTTGCAGTGCCTGCACGGCATTGCCCAGCAGGTTGTGCAGCACCTGCTCGGCAGCGACGGCGTCACCCAGCGCCGGTGGCGCCTGGCCTTCGACGCGCCAGGCGATGGCGTGGCGCGCCAGTTCGGGAGCCCACAGCACCCCCAGGTGCCGCACCAGCACGCCCAGCTCGACCGGTGCCAGCGCCGCAGGAGCGGCGCCGGGTTGCATCTGGCGCCGCAATCGCGCCAGCACTTCACCCGCGCGGCGTACCTGCGCGGCGGCCAACTCCAGCGCCTGCAGCACGGTGGCCTGGGTGGGTGCGGCCAGCGGTTCGTCGCGCAGCAGGCGCAGCGCCGTCTGCGTGCCGCTCAGCGCCGCGGTCAACGGCTGGTTCAGTTCGTGCGCCACGCCGGCGGCCAACTCGCCCAGCGTCCCCAGACGGGCGGTGCGCGCCAGGCGCTCCAGCTCGGCGGCCCGCCGGCGTTCGGCGCGCTGGCGCTGGCCGCGCAGCGCCAGCGCCGTAGCCCCCGCACACAGCAAGGCCCAAGCCACCAGCGCGGCCCAGGGCCACTGCGCCGGGCCGACCAGACGCTGCGCCTGGAAACCGAAGTCCTGGCTGGCGCTGGCCAGCGTCTGCTCGAAGGTGAAGCCGCGCGTCAACCCGCGCGGGCGCGCCGGGTCGCCGCGCTCGTCTTGCAGGGTGACGGCCTGGCCGCCCCAGACCAGGCGCGCCAGCATCGGCTGTCCGCTGCGCCAGGGCCAGGCGCCGGGCGCGACCAGCTGGCGCGCATCGACCTGCAGCGCGTAGCTGGCCGGCGTGCCCGCCAGCACCAGGGTGTAGCGCCCCCGCGCAGTGTCCAGCCCGGCCAGCACCGCGTGCCGCGTGGCGGCGGGCAGCCCGCGCGACCTGGCCTCGGCCTGCGCCAACGCAGCCAGCGGCACGCCAGAACGGGCTGCGGCATCAGGCCAGTCGCCGCCCGCGGCCTCGCGCCGCCAGGCCGCCAGCACCTGCGGGTACAGCGCCGGCAGGCGCGCCGTGGCGTCGGCGCCCGCGGGCCCCGGTGGCGCCAGCAGCGCCAGCGTGGCCAGCACCGCGTCCAGCCGCGCCGTGCCCTGGCCCAGCAGGCGATGGGCATCGCGCGCCTCGGCCAGAAAGGCGTCGCGCCGCTGCGCCAAGTCCACGCGCACGATGGCCGTGGCACCCAGCACGCACGCCAGCGCGCCCAGCGCCAGCAAGCGCCGACGCGCGTCGCGCCAGGCCTTCAGGGTTTGAATCAAATCAACCCCGCACGCCCGACGGACGAGCGCAAGCAGCTATCACATAAATAGCAAACAAGATTCACTCCGCCGCGCTCCGCAGCGTCTGCACCACCGGCCGGCGCAGCACCTCGCGCAGGCTCCACCAGCCCGCCGCCAGCGCCAGCAGCGCACCGGCCAGGCTGCCGGCCAGCGGCACCCAGGGCGGCGCGCTCCAGTTGAAGTCGAAGGCATAGCGCGCCAGTGCCCAGCCCACCGCCAGCGCCACCCCGCTGGCCAGCGCGCCCGCCAGCAAGCCGACGCCCAGCAGCTCGGCGCGCTGCACGCGCGCCAGCAAGGCGCTGCTGGCGCCCACGGCGCGCATGATGGCGAATTCGCGAGCGCGCTCCTCGCGCGTGGCGCTGACGGCGGCGAACAACACGATCAGCCCGGCCGCCAGGGTGAAGCCGAACAAAAACTCGATCGCGCTGATCACCTGATCCAGCACGCGCTGCACCTGGGCGATGGACTGCTCCATGTCGACATTGGTGATGTTGGGAAACTGGCGCACCAGCGCGTTGTCGAAGCCCGGGGCGCCCGGAGCCCGGTAGGCCGCGATCCAGGTGGCGGGCACCTCGGGCATCTCGGCCAGCGGAAACATGGCGAAGAAGTTGACGTGCATCGAGGCCCAGTCGACCTGCCGCAGCGAGCTGACGCGCGCCTCGACCGGCGTGCCGGCGACGTCGAAGCGCAGCGTGTCGCCCAGCTTCAGGCGCAGGGTGTCGGCCAGGCCCTGTTCGACGCTGATGGCGCCCGCCTCATTGGCCACCCAGCGCCCGGCGGCGATGCGGTTGTGCGCGGGCTGCTCGGCGGCGTGAGACAGATTGAACTCGCGCTCCACCAGGTGGCGCGCGCGCTCCTCGGCATAGTCGCCCGGGTTGACGTCGCGGCCGTTGATGGCCACCAGCCGGCCGCGGAACATCGGGTACCAGTCCATCCGGCTCACCCCGGCGGCGCGCAGCGTGGCACGAAACGCCTCGCCCTGGTCGGGCATGACGTTGATGACGAAGCGGTTGGGCGCGTCGGCCGGCGTGGCGGCGCGCCAGCTGGCGATCAGGTCGGTGCGCAGCAGCACCAGCAACACCAGCGCCAGCAAGCCCACCGCCAGGCTGCTGACCTGCACCACGGCATACGCCGGCCGGGCCGACAGCTGCCGCGTGGCCAGCACCAGCCAGCGCGGCGCGCGCTGCTCGTGCACCAGGCGACGCAACAGCCGCACCGCGGCCCAGGACAACAGGGCGAACAGCAGCACCGCCACGGCAAAGCCACCGACGGCGATCAGCCCCAGCACCAGGTCGGCGCTGACCGCCAGCAGCAGCGCCGCAAAGCCCGCCACGCCCAGCGCCAGCACCGCCAGCGACGCGGGCTTGAGCGCCCCCACATCGCGTCGCAGCACGCGCAGCGGTGGCACCTGCGCCAGTTGCAGCACCGGCGGCAAGCCAAAAGCCACCAGCAGCGTCAGGCCGATGCCCAGACCCAGCAGCACCGGCCACAGGCTGGGCGCCGGCAGGGCGCTGTCCACCAAGCCGGCCAGCAGGGCCACGAACACGTGGTGCACGGCCCAGCCGATCAGCACGCCGGCCACGCTGGCGCACAGGCCCACCAGCGCGAACTCGGTCACGTAGGCGCCGGCGATGCGCCGCTGCGGCAGGCCCAGCACGCGCAGCATGGCCGAGGCGTCCAGGTGCCGCGCCGCAAAGCCGCGCGCCGCCAGCGCCACCGCCACGGCCGACAGCAACGCCGCCAGCAGCGCCACCAGGTTGAGGAACTTGCCGGCGCGGTCCAGCGTGGTGCGCATCTCGGGCCGGCCGCTGTCCAGCGTCTCCAGCCGCACGCCGGCCACGCCGGGCTGCGCCAGCTCGGCCTCGGCCCAGGCGCGGTAGCGTTGCACGGCCGGCTCTGGCCCCGCCAGCGCCAGCCGCCAGCTGATGCGGCTGGCCGGCTGCACCAGGCCGGTGGCCGGCAGGTCGGCGGCGTTGATCAGCACGCGCGGGGCAAAGCTCATGAAGCCGGTGCCGCGGTCGGGCTCCAGCGCGATCAGCTCGGTGATGCGCAACGCGCTGTCGCCCAGCAGCAGGGTGTCGCCGCGCCGCAGCGCCAGCGCCTCCAGCAGCGACGGGTCGACCCACGCCTGGCCCTGCGCCGGCACGCCGCGCGTCGGCTCGCCGACGCGGTCCCGCGCGTCGCGCGCCAGCCGCAGCTGGCCGCGCAGCGGGTAGCCGGCCTCGACCGCCTTCAGCGCCACCAGCCGCGTGGCGCCACCCTGTGCGTCCGGCGCCCGGCCCATGGTGGGAAAGCCGAGCGTCAGCGCGCTGTCCAGCCCCTCGGCCCGCGCCTGCCGTGCCCAGCGCGGCGCCGGCGCGTGGTCGCTCACCAGCACCACGTCGCCGCCCAGCAGTTGGCGCGCGTCGCGCTGCAGTCCGCCCTGCAGGCGATCGGCAAAAAACCCCACGCTGGTGAGCGCCGCCACCGCCAGCGTCACGGCCACCATCAGCAGGCGCAGTTCGCCGCTGCGCAGATCGCGCCACAGCGTGCGCCAGCCCAAAGTCCATGAAGATGCGTTCATGGCCCGCACTGTACGCAAAGCGACAGCCGGCTGCCGCGCCCCGCCCTACCATGGCGCACCCACCCAGGAGACTCCCATGCCCGCCTTCAGCACCCTGCGCATCGACAAGGACCCCGAGCAGCCGCGCATCGCGCGCCTGCTGCTGAACCGCCCCGAGCGGCTCAACGCCATCAACGACGACATGCCGGGCGAAATCCGCGCCGCCGTCGACTGGGCCGTGGCCGACGACGAGGTGCACGTGATCGTGGTGGAGGGCGCTGGCAAGGGCTTTTGCGGCGGCTACGACCTGGCCGCCACGGCCGAGCAGCACATCGAACACCCCTGCCAGCAGGAATCCGCGCCCTGGGACCCGGCGCTCGACTACCGCACCATGAAGCGCTACACGGAAGACTTCATGAGCCTGTGGCGCTGCCCCAAGCCCACCATCGCCCAGGTGCACGGCGCGGCGGTGGCCGGCGGCAGCGACATCGCCCTGTGTTGCGACCTGCTGGTGATGGCCGAGGATGCGCGCATCGGCTACATGCCCACGCGCGTGTGGGGCTGCCCCACCACGGCGATGTGGACCTATCGCCTGGGCCCCACGCGGGCCAAGCAGATGATGTTCACCGGTGACGTGATCGACGGCCGCACCGCCGCCGCCTGGGGCCTGGCCAACCAGGCCGTGCCCGCGGCCGAGCTGGCCAGCGCCACGCGCGCCCTGGCCGAGCGCATCGCCGGCGTGCCGCGCGGCCACCTGCAGATGCACAAGCTGGTGGTCAACCAGGTCATGCTGACCATGGGGCTGGAGCAGACGCAGATGCTGGCCACGGTGTTCGACGGCATCACGCGCCACAACCCCGAAGGCGTGTGGTTTCGCCGCCATGCGCAGACGCACGGCTTCAAGGCCGCCGTCGAGTGGCGCGACAGCGGCCGCCCCATCCCCGAGGGCGCCGAGGCGCAGGCGCTGATCCGCGAAATGGAGCGCGAGGGCTGAGCCTGGACGCCTGTCAACCGCCGGCGTCGGCGGCACCGGACAGGCCCAGGCGCTCGGGCGCGCTGAAGCACAAGAAGCGTCGGTTCACCGCCCGTCCGACGGCGCACAACCCCAGTTGGCGCGCCACCTGCAGGCCCATCTGCGTGATGCCGCTGCGCGAAACCACGATGGGCACGCCCATCTGCGCGGCCTTGATCACCATCTCGCTGGTGAGCCGGCCGGTGGTGTAGAACACCTTGTCGTCGCCACGCAGGCCGCCCGGCGCGCCAGAGTGTTCGAGCCACATCCAGCCGGCGATGGTGTCGATGGCGTTGTGGCGGCCCACGTCCTCGACGAAGATCAGCATGCGCTCGCGCTCGAACAGCGCGCAGCCATGCACCGAGCCGGCCGACTTGTAGGTGCTTTCCTGCAGCCGGATGGCGTTCAGCAGCCCGTACAGCTGGTCCTGCCCCAGCCGGCCCGCGCCCAGGCGAATGTCGTCCAGCTCGGCCATCAGGTCGCCGAACACGCTGCCCGGCCCGCAGCCGGTGGTGACGGTGCGCTGGCGCGTGCGCGCCGCCAGGTCGGCAATGCCCTGGCGCGTGCGCACGGCCGCCGCGCCGCTGTCCCAGTCGACGGTGATCGACGCCAGCTCGTCCGCCGACGCCACCAGCCGTTGGTTGCGCAGATAGCCCAGCACCAGCCATTCGGGGTGCGCGCCCAGCGTCATCAGCGTGACCAGCTCGCGCTTGTCCACGTACACCGTCAGCGCGCGCTCGGCCGGAATCGACACCTCGACCGCCTGGCCGTGCTCGTCGAGCGCGGTGACGCGCTCGGTGAGGGGGGCGCTGGCGCGTGTGAGCTGGGGCAGCACGCGTCAGCGGCCCTTGAAATGCGCCTTGCGCTTTTCCTGGAACGCCGCGACACCCTCCTTGTAGTCCTCGCTCTGGGCGATTTCGGTCAGGTAGCCCATCTGCGGATAGGCCAGCTCGGCAGGCGACTTGGGCAGGGTCTCCAGGGTGGCGCGCTTGATGGTGCGCAGCACCAGCGGCGCGGCGTCGGCCAGGCGCTGGGCCATGTCCAGCCCGGCGGCCTGCGCGCCGCCCTTGGGCGCCACGCGGTTGACCAGACCGACCTCATAGGCGCGCTGGGCCGGCAGGGGATCGCCCAGCATCAGAAACTCCACCGCCACCTTGTGCGGGATGCGCGACACCAGGCCAGCGGTGATGCCGCCAAACAGGCCGATCTTCGCTTCGGGGAACATGAAATGCGCGGTCTCGTCGACCACGCACAGGTCGCTCATCATGGTCAGGGTGAAGCCGGCGCCCACGGCCCAGCCCTGCACGGCGCAGACCAGCGGCTTGTCGAGCTGCACGCCGACGTTGGGCACGCCCTTCCAGGCTTCGCGGGACGGATCGGCCACGTCGACGCCGGCACAGAAGTGATCGCCCTCGGCGCTGAGCAGGGCCACGCGCTCATTGCCGGCGGCAAAGCGCTGCCAGTACTGGTGCAGCAGCGCGCTCATCTCGGCGTTGAGGGCGTTGCGGCGCTCCGGACGGCGCAGCGTAATGTGGGCAACGTGGCCGTGGACTTCGTAGGTGATGAGCGGTTTCATGTCGATTCCAGTCCAGAGTTGCTATGTATTTAGTAGCTGTTCGCGCTCATCAGACAGGCGCTACAGCCTATTTTCATCAAGACATCGATGGAGCGCCCGGCAACCACACGGCGCGCGCGTCGGCCACCACCAGGCTGTCGCCAGCGATCATGACGGGGTTGGCCTCGCACTCGGGCAGGCGCGCGCCCAGTTGCACGGCGAGCTGGCCGAAGCGCTGCGCCGCATCGACCAGCGCATCCAGGTTGACGCGCGGCTTGCCGCGATAACCATCGAGCAGCGGGAACAGGCGCAGGGCCTGAATCGCGCGGCGGATGGCGCACGGGCCAGCGCTGGCGGGCAGCAGCGCCGTGTCCTTGAGCAGCTCGACCAGGGTGCCGCCGATGCCGATCATCAGCATGGCGCCGAACTGCGCGTCCCAGTTCGTGCCGATCAGCACCTCGACGTCGGCGCGCGCCTGCTGCTGCACCAGGCAGCCGTCGAAGCTGGCGCCGGGCACGCGCTGCGCCGCCTGCTGCAACGCGCGGAAGTGCTGGCGCACGGCGTCGGCATCGCCCACGTTCAGCACCACGCCGCCAACGTCGCTCTTGTGCGAGATTTGCGCGGACACCAGCTTCATCACCACTGGCCAGCCGATGGATGCGGCGGCCTGCACAGCCTGGTCCTCGCTGCGCGCCAGCTCGCCGCGCGTGACGGGAATGCCCGCGGCAGCCAGCAAGCGCTTGGCATCGAACTCGCTCACCAGGCCCGGAGAAAACTCGCCAGCTATCTTCTCGATAGCTGCCTGCGCTTTGGCATCGGGCGCTGGAGCCTCGTTTTCATGGTGCTCCCAGGCCAGGCGGTTGCGCAGATAGCCCAGCGCTTCCTTGACGCTGGCGAAGTTCACCAGACCCTCGGCCTTCAGCTTGGCGCCGGCCTCGGCGCCCGCGCTGCTGGCGGCGTTGACGAAGGCGACGGGCTTGGGGTTCTCACGGTTGACGTCGACCACGGTGGCGGCCGTGGCCGCCATCTCGGGCATGGTGGTCATGAGGAACAAGCCTGCGCCCACGCCAGGGTCGGCCAGCATGGTGTCGAGCACCTGGCGCAGCCACTGCGGCGTGGACCGCATCGGGCCGGGCACCGCGCCCAGATCGAAAGGTAGATGCGCGGCCGCCTCGGGCATCAGCGGCAGCAGCTTGTGCACCGTGGTGGCGCCCAGCGTGGCGGCCTGCAGGCCGGCCTCGCCGACTAGGTCGCTGGCCACCGCGCCGCCACCGCCCGAGCCCGACAGCACCGCCACCCGCGGGCCGCTGGGCGCGGGCAGGCGCGTCCAGGCCGCCGCCTGGGCGATGAGCTCAAGAAAATCGTCGACCAGCACGGCGCCCGCGTGGCGCACCTGCGATTCAAACGCGCGGAATTCTCCCGCCAGGCTGGCGGTGTGGGACTGCACGGCCTTCTGGCCCAGCTCGGTCCGCCCGGCCTTGACGATCAGCACCGCCTTGCCGACGGCGCGCGCGCGCCCCAGCAGGTCGATGAAGCGCGCGCCGTCCCTCACGCCTTCGACGTACAGCGCGATGACCTTGGAGCGGGCATCGTCGATGGCGTAGTCCAGAAAATCGCACACCTCCAGGTCGGCCTGGTTGCCCAGCGACACGCAGATCGAGAACCCCACGCCCAGGTCGTAGGCGCGCGCCAGCATGGCGCCGGCCAGCGCGCCGCTCTGGCTGATCAGCGCGACCTCGCCCTTGATCAGGCTGGCGTTGCGCATCAAGGCCTGCGAGTTGAGCAGGTTCATGTCCGCATGGCTGTTGAAGTAGCCCATGCAGTTGGGGCCAATGATGCGCATGCCGGCGCGGCGCGCGATGGCCAGCAGCTTGTCCTGCAAGGCCGCGCCCTCGGCGCCGCTTTCGGCGAATTGCGAGGTGACCATCAGGATCACCTTGACACCGGCGGCGGCGCAGTCCTCGAAGGCGGCCTCGGTGCGCTCTTGCGGCAACGCGATCACGGCCACGTCGACCGGCTGGCCGATGGCCTGCACGCTGGGCCAAGCCTTGATGCCCTGCACGGCGTCGGCGCGGGGATTGACGGGGTGCACGGCGCCGCCAAAGCCGAACTTGCGCAGCAGCGCCAGAATGCTGCCGCCCCACTTCATCAAGTCATCGGACGCGCCGAGAACAGCCACCGAGCGCGGGTTGAGCGCGCACTGCACGGCGGCACGGGAATCGGGTGCCGACGCACCACCGGCCGGTCTGGGCATGGTCTCAGTTCTCCAGTTTCAGGTCGAGCTCGCGAATCGTCTTGCCATACAGCTCGTAGTCACTCGCCCACTGCTTCTCGAATGCCGCTGGACCGGCGAACGCCGGTGACATGGCGTAGGGTTGCATGCGCGCGATCACGTCCGGATTCTTCAGTGCCCTTTCAAACGCTGCGGCCAGCTTGTCGATGACGGGCGCTGGCGTACCCTTGGGCGCAAAGGCGCCGAACCAGGTGCCGGTGGAGCGCGGATCGGGCACCCCGGATTCCGCCAGTGTGGGTACGTCCGGAAAATCAGCCAGCCGCTTGCGCGAGGCCGTGGCCAGCAGCTTGGCCTTGCCCTGCTTGACGTACTGCAGCATGGTCACATCACTGCTCAAGTCGACCCGGCCGCCGATCAGATCCACCGCGATCTCGGCCGCGCCCTTGTAGGGCACGTGCGTCATCTTGATGCCCCAGGCCTTTTGCAGCATCTCCCCGCCCAGATGCCCCTGTGAGCCAACGCCCGAGGTGGCGTAGGTCACCTTGCCCGGATTGGCCTTGGCGTAGGCGATGAACTCGGCCAGTGTCTTGACCGGCAGCTCGTTGCTGACCACGTAGGCCGAGGAGAACTCCGACAGCTTGGCCACCGCGACCAGGTCACCGCGCGCGTCGTAGGGCAGCTTGCGCAAGTGCGGGGTGATGGCCGAGATGCCGATCGGGCCCACGAACAGCGTGTAGCCGTCGGGCGTCGCAGTGGCCGCGGCATTGGCGGCAATCGAGCCACCCGCGCCAGTGCGGTTTTCGACGATGACGGGCTGGCCCATGGATTTCTGCATGTCCTCGGCCATCACGCGCAGCACCACCTCCATGCCGCCGCCGGCGGCAAAGGGGTACATGATGCGCACCGGCTTGGCCGGAAACTTGTCGGCCGTCTGCGCCTGCGCCGCCGCGCCCGCCAGCAGCGAAAGCGCCGTCGCGCCGCCCAGCAGGCCATTGATCAGTCGGGAAATTCCAGCATTCACATCGTCACCTCTTTCTTGGGGGCCAACAGCACGTCGTACCGGCCTGCCGTCGCGGCAGGCAATGGCAGTATCGCCCGAATGCGTGCGCGCCTGCCGGTCGAGCGCCGCCAGCTATGGTGCGCCTTCCACCCGCACCGCGCAATACTTGAACTCCGGAATCTTGCCGAACGGGTCCAGCGCGGCGTTGGTCAGCAGGTTGGCCGCGGCCTCGCGGTAGGCGAAGGGGATGAACACGCCGCCCACGGGCGTGCCGTCGTCGCGCCGCACCGCCAGCGTGACCTGGCCGCGGCGCGAGGTCACGTGCACCAGCGCGCCCGGCGCCAGCCCCAGGCGCGCCAGATCGTCGCCGTGCATCGACACCGTGGGCGCCGGCTCCAGCGCGTCGAGCACCTGGGCGCGCCGCGTCATGGCGCCGGTGTGCCAGTGTTCGAGCTGGCGTCCGGTGATCAGCACCAGCGGGTAGTCGGCGTCGGGACGCTCGTCGGGCGGGATGATGTCGGCCGGCACCAGCTGCACGCGGCCATTGGGTGTGGGCACGCGGTCGGTGAAGACGATGGGCTGACCCGGGTCGTCCTCGCTCAGGCAGGGGTAGGTGACGCTGGATTCGCGCACCAGGCGCTCCCAGCCGATGCCGGCGATGGCGCCGTGCATGGCGCGGCGCATTTCCTCGTAGACCACTTCGACGCCGTGATGGTTTTCAGATGAAACCGGGCCATCGTGCCCGTCTGGCAAGCGCAAGCAGCTCTCGTTTTCATAGTCCCAGGTCAGGCCCAGGCGCCGCGCCAGCTGCTGGATGATCCACAGGTCGGCGCGCGCGTCGCCCGGCGGTTGCAGGGCCTGACGGCCCAGTTGCACCATGCGGTCGGTGTTGCTGACGCTGCCGGTCTTCTCGGGCCAGGCGCTGGCGGGCAGCACCACGTCGGCCAGCCAGGCGGTCTCGGTCAAGAAGATGTCCTGCACCACCAGGTGTTGCAGGCTGGCCAGCGCGTGGCGCGTGTGGTTCAGGTCGGGGTCGCTCATGGCCGGGTTCTCGCCCATGATGTACATGCCGCGCACCTTGTGCGGGTCGGTCTCGGGCGCCAGTGCCTTGTGCATGATCTCGACCACGGTGTAGCCGGGTTCGGCGTCCAGCGGCTGGCCCCAGAACTGCTCGAACCACTGGCGCGCACCGGCATCGTCGACGCGCTGGTAGTTGGGGTACATCATCGGGATCAGGCCGGCGTCGCTGGCGCCCTGCACGTTGTTCTGGCCGCGCAGCGGGTGCAGGCCGGTGCCGGGGCGGCCCAACTGGCCGGTGCAGGTGGCCAGCGCGATCAGGCAGCGCGCGTTGTCGGTGCCATGCACGTGCTGGCTCACGCCCATGCCCCACAGAATCATGGCCGAGCGCGCCGTGGCGTAGGCACGCGCCACTTCGCGGATGGTGTCGGCCGGGATACCGCAGATCGGCGCCATGGCTTCGGGGCTGTAGCCCTGCACGTTGGCGGCCAGCGCGGCGAAGTTGTCGGCGCGCTCGCGCAAGAAGGTTTCGTTGCACAGCCCCTCGGTGACGATCACGTGCAGCAGCGCGTTGAGCAGCGCCACGTCGGCCCCGGGGCGGAACTGCAGCACGCGCCAGGCGTGGCGCGCGATGTCGGTGGCGCGCGGGTCGGCCAGCACGATCCTGGCGCCGCGCTGGGCGGCGTTCTTCATCCAGGTGGCGGCCACCGGGTGGTTGGACGTGGGGTTGGAGCCGATGATGAGAATCAGCTCGGCATGTTCCACGTCGCGCACCGGGTTGCTGACGGCGCCCGAGCCCACGCCCTCCAGCAGCGCCGCCACGCTGCTGGCGTGGCACAGGCGGGTGCAGTGGTCGACGTTGTTGCTGCCAAAGCCGGTGCGCACCAGCTTCTGGAACAGGTAGGCCTCCTCGTTGCTGCCCTTGGCGCTGCCAAAGCCGGCCAGGGCCTTGGGGCCGTGTCCGGCCTTGAGCGCCTGCAAACCGCCGGCGGCCAGCTCCAGCGCCTCGTCCCAGGTGGCTTCTCGAAATACCTCTCGCCAGTCGGGCGGCTGCTCGCAATGCGCCACGTCCTTGGGCACGCCCGGCTTGCGGATCAGCGGGCGCGTCAGGCGGTCGGGGCTGGCCACGTAGTCGAAGCCGAAGCGCCCCTTGACGCACAGCCGCCCCTCGTTGGCCGGGCCGCCGCGGCCGCTGACGCTGACGATCTTTTCATCGCGCACGTGGTAGGTGATCTGGCAGCCGACGCCGCAGAACGGGCAGACCGAATCGACGCTGCGATCGACCCGCTGCGGCCCGATATGCGTCTTGGGGATCAGCGCGCCGGTGGGGCAGGCCTGCACGCATTCGCCGCAGGCCACGCAGCTGCTGGCGCCCATCGCATCGCCCAGGTCGAACACGATGCGCGCCTCGGCCCCGCGGCCGGCGTAGCCGATGACGTCGTTGACCTGTGCCTCGCGGCAGGCGCGCACGCAGCGCGTGCACTGAATGCAGGCGTCTAGGTTGACCGCCATGGCGGGGTGGCTCAGATCGGGCGCGGGCTGGGTGCGCTTCAAGGTTTGTAGCGCGTCGCGCACGTGGATGCTGCGCTGGGCCGCCCATTGGCTCAATTCTCCATGCGGCTGTGTGGCGTCGTCGTCGAGCCACTTGTGGCCTTGCGCGGGCAGCTCGGCCAGCAGCAGCTCCAGCACCAGGTTTTGCGACTGGCGCGCGCGCTCGCTGGCGGCGCGCACCTTCATGCCCGGCTGCACGGCGCGGCAGCAGCTGGGCGCCAGGGTGCGCTCGCCCTCCACCTCGACCACGCAGGCGCGGCAGTTGCCGTCGGCGCGCAGGCCGTCGGTGAAGCATAGGCGCGGAATGGCGACGCCGTGGCGCTCGGCCGCCTGCAGGATGCTCTCGCCCTCGAAGGCGCTGACGGCCTGGCCGTCAAGCTCGAAGGCGATGGGGGCGGCGGCGCTCATGACTCCACCTCGTGCGCGAAGTAGAGCTGCACGCACAGCATGGGGTTGGGCGCGGCCTGGCCCAGGCCGCAGATGCTGGCGTCGACCATCACCTGGCCAAGGTCGGCCAGGGTGGCGGCGTCCCACACCGGCGCTTCCATCAGCCGCGAAGCCTTGACGGTGCCCACGCGGCAGGGCGTGCACTGGCCGCAGCTTTCGGCGGCAAAAAAGCGCATCATGTTCAGCGCCGCATCGCGCGCGCGGTCGTGCTGGCTGAGCACGATGACGCCCGCGCTGCCGATGAAGCCGCCGTGCGGCTGCAAGGTGTCGAAGTCCAGCGGCACATCGGCCAGCCGCGCCGGAAAGATGCCGCCCGAGGCCCCGCCCGGCAGGAAGGCGTACAGCTCGTGCCCCTCGGCCATGCCGCCGCAGTATTCGTCGATCAGCTCGCGCAGCGTGATGCCGGCCGGCGCGCGCTTGACGCCGGGCTGCCTGACGCGACCACTGACGCTGAAACTGCGCAGTCCCTGCCGGCCATGGCGGCCCTGTGCGGCAAACCAGTCCGCGCCGCGCGCCAGGATGTCGCGCACCCAGTACAGGGTCTCGAAGTTGTGCTCCAGCGTGGGACGGCCGAACAGCCCCACCTGGGCGATATAGGGCGGGCGCAGCCGCGGCTCGCCACGCTTGCCCTCGATGCTCTCCAGCATGGCCGATTCCTCGCCGCAGATATAGGCCCCGGCGCCGCGGCGTAGCTGCGTTTCAGGTAGCAGCTCGCGCAGGCCTGGCGCGGCCTGCAGGTCGGCGATGGCTTGCGCCAGGATGACGCGGCACTCGGGGTATTCGTCGCGCAGGTAGATGTAGACGCGGCTGACGCCCACCACCTGCGCGGCGATCAGCACGCCTTCCAGAAAGCGGTGCGGGTCGCGCTCCAGATACCAGCGGTCCTTGAAGGTGCCGGGCTCGCCCTCGTCAATGTTCACCGCCAGATAGCGAGGCACCGGCTGATCGCGCACGATGCGCCACTTGCGCCCGGCGGGAAAGCCCGCCCCGCCCAGCCCGCGCAGGCCGGCATGCTCCAGCGTGGCGAGGATGGACTCGGCATCGCGCTCGCCGCGCGCCACGGCCTGCGCCAGGGCGTAGCCGCCGGCTTGCACGTAGTCGTCGAATGCTATTTTTGCGATAGCTGCTGGCGCACTCCCCTCCTGCGTCAGCGCCTGATTGGATGCCTCAACCAGCACCTCAGCCGTGGCCTGCCCCAGCCCGCGCTGGCCCACCAGCGCCGCCGGTGCCTGCTCGCAGCGGCCGATGCAGGGGGCGGCCAGCACCTGCACCTGGGCGCCCAACAGCTCGCGTGCACGCGCCAGCAGGGCATCGGCGCCGGCCAGCTGGCAACTGAGCGAGGTGCACACCCGCACCGTCAGCGGCGGTGCGCGCGCGTCGTCCTTGCGCACCTCGAAGTGGTGATAAAAGCTCGCCACCTCGTACACCTCGGCCATCGACAGGCGCATCTCGGCCGCCAGCGCCACCAGGTGGCGCTCGAACAGGCCGTGATAGTGGTCGTTCAGTTGGTGCAGGTATTCGATCAGCAGGTCGCGCCGGTGGCCGTCGGGGCCGGGCGTGCCGATCAGGGCGCGCACCTCGGCCAGCGCGGCGGCCTCGGGCTGGCGGCCCTTGAGCCGGTCGCGGGCACGTCGACGCAGGGGCTGAGCGGAAATCGTGGGCTCGGTCATGGTGTCGGGCATTGTGCAGCGCCATGCCGGCGCGTGAAAGCCCGTCGCCCGCCCGGCACGCGAACCAGTCTCATTTCGAAAGCCCCTGCGGCGGACGCAGGTGAACGCACTTCTAGAATGGCCTGGCTTTCGCACCACAACCGGAGAACGCCATGAAAGGCGACGCCAACGTCATCGCCCACCTGCAAGCGCAGCTGAAGAACGAGCTGACCGCCATCAACCAGTATTTCCTGCACTACCGCATGCTCAAGCACTGGGGCCTGGGCAAGCTGGCGAAGAAGGAGTATGAAGAATCCATCGGCGAGATGAAGCACGCCGATCGCCTGATGGACCGCATCCTGATGCTCGACGGCCTGCCCAATCTGCAGGACCTGGGCAAGCTGATGGTGGGCGAGGACGTGCCCGAGATGCTGCGCTGCGACCTGAAGCTGGAGCAGGCCGCGCAGGCCACCATCAAGGACGGCATCGCCCACTGCGAGAGCGTGCGCGACTACGTCTCGCGCGAGCTGCTGCAGGACATCCTGGACGACACCGAGGAGCACATCGACTTTCTGGAAACCCAGATCGAGTTGCTGGACAAAGTCGGTCTGCAGAACTACCTGCAAAGCCAGATGGAGTCGCCGAGCTGACGCGCAACGCCCGTCCTGCGCACCAGGGGCCTCGTGGCCCCTTTTTCGTGCCCGTCCGTCGTTGATTTGCAACATATTGAATGACAATGATTCTCATTTTGTTTAAGATCAACAGCGTCATTGCACGCCAGCGAGCGGCCATGGGAGGCAACCCACCCTCCCGCACGGACCCAGGTAGCCAGCACCCTCCCTTCCTCGTCCAACGCTGACTACCCCCATGCCCGTGACCTCCCCGAAATTCAAGTCAAAAAAGACCAAAGCCCTTATCCAGCAAGCGTCAAAAGCTCCTGCTTTTGAAGCAGAGAGCACTGCCCTGTTGCCGCTGGGCGCCATGCTGCTGGCCGGCTCGCTGAGCACCGCCACGCTGGCCCAGACCGCCCCGGCCAGTGCCGACGTGGCCGGCACGCTGGGCACCGTCACCGTGCGTGACGCCGCCGCCACCGACGGCCCCACCACCAGCAAGGCTCAGCTGCGCGCCACCCGCACCGAGATCGGCAAGGGCAACCAGCAGCTGCGCGACATCCCGCAAAGCGTCACCGTGATGACCGAAAAGCTGATCCAGGACCGCAACCTGGACGACTTCCGCGAGGTGCTGCGCTCCACCGCCGGCGTCACCTTCCAGGCCGGCGAGACCGGCGAGGAAGACGTGCGCCTGCGCGGCTTCTCGCTCGGCCAGGCTGGCGACATCTACCGCGACGGCCTGCGCGATGCGCCGCTGTACGAGCGCGACACCTTCAACGACGACCGCGTCGAGGTCATCAAGGGCTCGGCCTCCATGCTGTTCGGCAAGGGCTCCACCGGCGGCGTGGTCAACCAGGTCAGCAAGCAGCCCTTCCTGCTGAACCAGCACGAAGCCAGCGCCACGCTGGGCAGCGGCGGCATGAAGCGCGTGCAGGGCGACTTCAACTGGCAGACCGGCCAGGACGCGGCGCTGCGCCTGAACCTGCTGGGCCACGATGCCGACAACTGGGGCGCCAGGCAGCGCAAGATCGGCGTGGCGCCCACCTTCCGCTGGGGCATCGGCACGCGCGACGAGTTCAGCGTCGGCTTCTACCACCTGGACATCGATGGCCGCCCCAACTACGCCCACCCCTGGATCATCGGCGCCGACGGCACCATCCACCCGACGCTGCCGGCCAAGAACTTCCACGGCCTGAAGAACGACCACCTGGACACCTCGGCCACCTACGCCACGCTGGGCCACGTGCGCCGCCTGGACGGCGGCGGCGAGCTCAAGACCCGCCTGCGCGCCGGCCGCTACGAGCGCGACCTGCTGGGCAGCCCGATCGGCTTTGCCCAGCCGCGCCCCCCCACCGTGCTGTCCGACATCACCGACACCACGGCCCTGACGCGCCGCTCCAAGGGCCGCATCGGCCAGAGCGACGTGGTGATGCTGCAAAGCGACTACAGCAACAGCTTCGAGCTGGGTGGACGCAAGCACGCGCTCATCGGCGGCGTCGATGTCTACGACGAAAGCGCCAAGCGCAACAACAACTACCCACTGCCCGGCACCCTGCCCGGCACCACCGTGGGCACGCCCAACGACGGCGCCTGGGTGCCCGACAACCGCGCCACGCCGGTGGCCTACAACCGCTTCGAGTCGCGCAGCATCGGCGCCTACGTGCAGGACACGGTCTCGCTCACCGACACCATCAAGCTGGTGGGCGGCCTGCGCTTCGACCACTTCAAGGGCTCGTACCGCAACGCCGACGGCACGCTCGGCAACCAGCGCACCGACAACCTGTGGAGCCCGCGCGTGGGCCTGCTGTTCCAGCCCGACGAGGCCTCGTCCTACTACATCTCCTACGGCACCTCGTTCAACACCTCGGGCGACGCCTACCAGTACGGCGTGCTGGTCAACCCGGCCACCGGCCGCAGCGCCAAGACCCCGCCAGAAAAGAGCCGCAACATCGAGATCGGCGGCAAGTGGGACCTGCTGGACAAGCGCATGCTGGCCGGCGTGGCCCTGTTCTACAGCCAGAAGTACAACGAGCGCAACACCGACCCCGACACGGCGGCCCAGCAGGAGTTGCTGTCCGGCAAGCGGCACGCCGCCGGCATGGAGTTCAACCTGGCCGGCCGCATCACGCCGGCCTGGGAAATGTTCTGGAACCACACCTGGATCCCCAAGGCCAAGATCGACCGCAGCAACGTCGCGTTGCGCCCCGATGGCATGGGCTCACAGGTCCAGGGTGACCGGCCAGGTCTGACGCCGCGCCACAGCGGCAGTGTCTGGACCACCTACCGCGTCATGCCGCAACTGCGCCTGGGTCTGGGCGCCAACTACCGCGGCAGCCAGAACCCGGACGGCCAGCGCACCCTGAAAGCCAAGGGCTTCGTCACCTTCGACGCCATGGCCGAGTACAGCTTCACCGAGGCCACCACGCTCAAGCTCAGCGTCACCAACCTGAGCAACAAGCTCTACGCCGACGGCCTGTACCGGGGCTTCTACCAGCCCGGTGCGCCGCGCCGGGTGGAGCTGACGCTCAAGGCCCTGTTCTGACAACAGGTTGAGCGTTGAGCGGTGAGCGTTGGGCGCGATTGCGGCGATACCCCTGACACGCTAGACGCCACACGCCCAACGCTCAACGCTCCCAGATGCCATGCTGATCCACCTCAAGAACCTGCTCACCGCCGATGAAGTCGCACAGGCGCGCGGCCTGCTGCTGGCCGCCGACGCGCCCTGGGTCGACGGCGCGCGCAGCGCCGGCGGCCAGGCCGCCACGCGCAAGAGCAACCGCCAGCTGGCGCAGGACAGCGCCAGCGCGGCCACGCTGCGCGAGCTGATCCTGGCCGCGCTGCGGCGCGACCCGGTGTTCTTCTCGGCCGCGCTGCCGCGCAAGATCTTCAACCCCCTGTTCAACCGCTACGAAGGCGCGGCCAACCACTACGGCCAGCACGTCGACGGCGCGGTGATGCACTCGCAGACCACCGGTGAGTGGGTGCGCAGCGATGTCTCGTGCACGGTGTTCCTGGCCGAACCCGACGACTACGACGGCGGCGAACTGGTGGTGCACGACACCTACGGCCAGCAGGCCGTCAAGCTGCCGGCAGGCGACGCCGTGCTCTACCCCGGCAGCAGCGTGCACGAGGTGCGCCCCGTCACGCGCGGCGCCCGCATCGCCAGCTTCCTGTGGATCGAGAGCATGGTGCGCGGCCAGGAGCAGCGCCGCCTGCTGTTCGAAATGGACATGGCGCTGCTGGCCTTGCGCCAGCGCCACGGCGAGACCGACGAGGCCATCCGCCTGACCGGCGCCTACCACAACCTGCTGCGCATGTGGGCCAGCACCTGAAGCCCGGCGGCGCCATGGCGCCCCGGGACGGCGACCGCCACGCGCCTGGCATCAAATCGGGCTCTACTCGCGAATGATGGTGAGGTACTTGATCAGTGCCGCACCGCGACACGACGCATGAGAAAAATGAACAGCCATACGCAGAGGACGCCAAGGATTCGCAGAGGACGCAAAGAAAACCGATGGATCTTCTGGCTTTCTGCGTCCTCTGCGAAATCTCTGCGTCCTCTGCGTTCGGAGGTTGGCGGTTTCCAATAAGCGACCATTCGAAGCCTTGTCTCGCAGGCCATCACCATCATTCGCGAGAAGAGCCTCAAATCGAACGGAAACCGGCCTCCAGAGCGCGCCAAAAGCTATCGATAACGAAGCATTCAATCAACCCCAGGCGTCCCACACCAGCTTCAGCCCGGTCAGCAGCATGCCCAGGTAGACGAAGCGGTAGAACAGCCGCTGGTCGATGCGCCGCGCAATGCGCACGCCGGCCCACACGCCGATCGGCGCCAGCGGCAGCAGCACCAGCGAGGTGCCCAGGTTGCGCCCGTCCAGCAGCCCCAGCCAGGCATAGGGCAGCCACTTCGCCAGGTTGATGACGAAGAAGAAGAACGCCATGGTGCCGGTGAAGCGCAGCGGCGTCAGCCGCAGCGGGATCACGTAGGCGTTGATCGGCGGCCCGCCGGCGTGCGCCACGAAGCTGGTGAAGCCCGAGGTGGCCGTCAGCAGCGCCCCCGCCCAGCGCGGCGGCGGCGCGCCGTCGGCGCGTGGCGCAAACAGCAGGCGCTGGGCCAGGAACAGCAGGGTGAACACGCCCACGATGCCGGCCACCCAGCGCGGCTGCAGCAGCTGGAAGGTCAACGTGCCGATGCCGATGCCCAGCAACCCCCAGGGCAGCAGGAAGCGCAGCAGCGCGCGGTCGAAGTCCTTGCGGAAGGCGGCGATGCCCAGCAGGTCCATCACCAGCAGCACCGGCATCAGGATCGCCGCCGCCTGCGGCACCGTGACGCTGAGCGCCATCAGCGGCACCGCCAGCGAGCCAAAGCCGGCGCCGAAGCCGCTCTTGCTGACGCCCAGCAGCAGCACCGCCGGGATGGCGACGGCGTAGAACGACCAGTCGGTGATCGGGGTCATGGGAAGTTCGGGCTGCGGCGCCTTCCGGGTCAGCGCCGGCAGCTACAAACTATATAGCATTTGTCCGAGGCCGCGCGGCGGCCCGGCGGCGGCCGTGGCGCGCGCAGGGCACAATCGCGCGCCATGAACCTGCTCGCCCCCCTGCCCCCCGGCTGGTCGGAACTGCTGCGCACCGCGCTGGAGGTGGCGGCCACGCTGGCCTTTGCGCTGTCGGGCGTGATCGCCGCCGCGCGCCAGCGGCTGGACGTGGTGGGCGTGTGCGTGGTGGCTTTTGCCGCCGCCTTTGGCGGCGGCACGCTGCGCGACCTGCTGCTGGACCAGCGGCCCTTCTTCTGGGTGCGCCACATCGAGTTCGTATGGGCGCTGCTGGCGCTGTGCCTGGCCGCCATGGCGCTGATGCGCCAGCGCCACCTGGCGCCGACCGAGCGCGCCATCCTGTGGCCCGACGCCATCGGCCTGGGCCTGTTCACCGCCATCGGCGTCGACCTGGGCCTGGCGGTGGGCCTGCCGGCGCTGGCGGCGGTGATGATGGGCGTGATCACCAGTTGCTTCGGCGGCGTGCTGCGCGACGTGCTGTGCAACCTGCTGCCCAGCGCCTTCAGCGACCACCGGCCCTACGCCCTGTGGTCGTTTGCCGGCGGCTGGCTGCATGTGGGCCTGCTGGCGACGGGCCTGCCGCCCTGGCTGGTGCTGACCACCACCGTGGTGTTCACCGCCGGCATGCGGCTGCTGTCGGTGTGGCGTGGCTGGGCGCTGCCCGGCTGGCGCGGGTGAAGCCACACGCTTCCCAAATCAAATCGGGCTCTACTCGCGAATGATGGTGAGGTACTTGATCAGTGCCGCACCGCGACACGACGCATGAGAAAAAT
>MKTG01000073.1:23864-25266 GCA_001897615.1 Burkholderiales bacterium 68-10 | reverse complement strand
CAGGCGCGCGCCGCTGGCGCCCAGCGGGTGGCCCAGGGCGATGGCGCCGCCCCAGGCGTTGACGCGCGGGTCGTCGTCGGGCAGGCCCAGCAGGCGCAGCACCGCCAGGCCCTGGGCGGCAAAGGCCTCGTTCAGCTCGATGACGTCGATCTGCTCCAGCTTCAGGCCGGTGAGCTGCAACACCTTCTGGGTGGCCGGCGCCGGGCCGATGCCCATGACGCGCGGCGCCACGCCGGCCACCGCCATGCCGACCACGCGGGCGCGCGGCGTCAGGCCGTACTGGCCGGCCGTGGCCTCGTCGGCCAGCAGCAGGGCGCAGGCGCCGTCGTTGACGCCGCTGGCGTTGCCCGCCGTCACGCTGCCGTCGGGCCGCACCACGCCCTTGAGCGCGGCCAACTTGTCCAGGCTGGTTGCGCGCGGATGCTCGTCGGTGTCGACGACGACCGGATCACCCTTCTTTTGGGCGATGCTCACCGGCGTGATCTCGCGCGCCAGGTGGCCGGCCTTCTGCGCCGCCACGGCCTTCATCTGGCTGGCCAGGGCCATGCGGTCCTGCGCCTCGCGCTCGATGCGGTAGTCCACCGCCACGTTCTCGGCCGTCTCGGGCATCGAATCGACGCCGTACTGCGCCTTCATCAGCCGGTTGACAAAGCGCCAGCCGATGGTGGTGTCGTACACCGCGTTGGCGCGCGAGAAGGCGCTTTCGGCCTTGGGCATGACGAAGGGCGCGCGGCTCATGCTCTCCACGCCGCCGGCGATCATCAGCCGCGCCTCGCCGGCGCGGATGGCGCGCGCCGCCGTGCCCAGCGCGTCCAGGCCCGAGCCGCACAGGCGGTTGATGGTGGCGCCCGGCACCTCCACCGGCAGGCCGGCCAGCAGGCTGCTCATGTGGGCGACGTTGCGGTTGTCCTCGCCGGCCTGGTTGGCGCAGCCGTACAGCACGTCGGTGACGGCCTGCCAGTCCACGCGGGTGTTGCGCGCCATCAGCGCCCGGATGGGGATGGCGCCGAGGTCGTCGGTGCGCACGCCGGACAGCGCGCCGCCGTAGCGGCCAAAGGGGGTGCGGGTGGCGTCGACGATGAAGGCCTGGGTCATGGCTGGTCTCCTGAAAAGAAAAATGCCGCGCGCGGCGGCGTGGGTTCATGCGGAAATGGGCTGGCCCACCAGGCGTTGCAGTTCCTCCAGCGCCAGGCCGTCGACGTGGTCGATCAGGCGCAGGCCCCGCGGCGTGCATTCGAAGCTGGCCAGGTCGGTGTAGATGCGCCGCACGCAGCCGATGGCGGTCAGCGGATAGGTGCAGCGGGCGACGATCTTGCTCTCGCCGGTTTTCGTCAGCAGGTCCATCATCACCCAGGTCTGGCGCGCGCCCACGGCCAGGTCCATGGCGCCGCCCACGGCGGGG
>MKTG01000073.1:15934-23831 GCA_001897615.1 Burkholderiales bacterium 68-10 | reverse complement strand
CGTGATGAAAAAACGCGCCGCCGGGCCGCGGGGTGACCGGCTGCTTGCCGGCGTTGATGAGGTCGTAGTCCTCCTGCCCCGCCGCCGGCGCCGGGCCCATGCCCAGGATGCCGTTCTCGCTGTGCAGGATGATCTCGCGCCCGGGCGGGATGTGGTTGGCCACCGCGGTCGGCTGGCCGATGCCCAGGTTGACGTAGGCGCCGTCGGGAATGTCCCGCGCCACGCGCCGCGCCAGCTCGTCCTTGCTTCGTCTTTGATAGCTGCTCACGCTCGCTCCCATTGCGCCAACACCTGATCAGCCCACAGACCGAAAGCCGCCCGCCGCGGTCGCCACGCGCGGCACGCGCACCACGCGGCGCACGAAGATGCCGGGCGTGACGACGGCCTCGGGGTCCAGCTGGCCCAGCTCCAGCACCTCGTGCACGCTGGCCACCGTGCAGCGCGCCGCCATCGCCATGACGGGCCCGAAGTTGCGCGCCGCCTGGCGGTAGGTCAGGTTGCCCCAGCGGTCGCCGCGCTCGGCGCGGATCAGCGCCACGTCGCCGTGGATGGGGTATTCCAGCACGTGGTCGCGCCCGTCGATGCGGCGCGTCTCCTTGGGGCTGCCGTCGGGGCGGCGCGCCAGTTCGGTGCCAAAGCCGGTGGGCGTGAAGAAGGCGCCGATACCGGCACCGGCGGCGCGCAGGCGCTCGGCCAGGTTGCCCTGCGGCACCAGCTCCAGCTCGATCCGGCCGGCGCGGTACAGGCCGTCGAACACGTGGCTGTCGGCTTGGCGCGGAAAGCTGCAGATGATCTTGCGCACGCGCCCGGTCGCCAGCAGCGCGGCCAGGCCGGTGTCGCCGTTGCCGGCGTTGTTGTTGACCACGGTGAGATCGCGCGCGCCCTGCGCGATCAGGCCGTCGATCAGCTCGCCAGGAATGCCGGCGGTGCCGAAGCCGCCGATCAGCACCGTGGCGCCGTCGCGCACATCGGCCAGCGCCTCGGCCACGGAGGCAGCGATCTTGTTGATCATGGTGTCTCGCTCGATTGCCCTTGGTCCGCGCAGCGGGTTGGCACGCATTGTCGCCACGGCTGCGCGCACTTTACACTTTGTGCATGAGCCAGATCTGCATCACCCGCGCGCACGGCCTGAGCCCCAAGAAGGCCCGGCAGGCGGCCGAGGCCGTCGCCTCCGACTTGCAGTCCGAATACGGCCTGCAGTACCTCTGGGAAGACGACGACACGCTGACCTTCCAGCGCACCGGCATCAGCGGTCAGCTGACGCTGGAGCGCAAGCAGGTCACCGTCAACGTGCGCCTGGGGCTGCTGCTGTTGCCGCTGAGGGCCAGCTTCGAGCGCGAAATTCACGCCTATTTCGACCAGCGCTTTGCCGCGCGCAAGGCCTGAACGCTCCTCCACCCATCGCCACACCTGCACGACACCCGCCATGCCCGCCCAAGAAAAGATGTCGCCCGTCGATACCGCCTGGCTGCGGATGGACCGGCCCAACAACCTGATGCAGATCCTGGGGGTGATGCTGCTCGACGGCAAACTCGACTTCGCCCGGCTGCGCCAGCGCATCGAGGAGCGCATGCTGGTGCACGCGCGCTTTCGCCAGGTCGCGCGCGAGGACACCGCCGGCTGGTCCTGGGTGGACGACCCCGATTTCGAGCTCGACAACCACCTGCGCCGCGCCGCCCTGCCCGGCAAGGGCGACAAGGCGGAACTGGAGCAATTCGTGGCCGACCTGGCCAGCACGCCGCTGCCGCCCTCGCGCCCGCTGTGGCAGATCCACGTGGTCGACACCCACATGGGCGGCCAGGCGCTGGTGACGCGCTTTCACCACTGCATCGCAGACGGCATCGCCCTGGTGGCGGTGATCATGGGCCTGGCCGACGACGCCCCCGCGCCGTCGCCGCGGCGCCGCGTGGCGCCTGACCACCACAGCCACGACGACGCGCTGTGGGGTCTGGTCTGGCACCCCATCTCGCGCGCCGTGCAGGCGTCGGTGCGCGCGTCCAGTTCGCTGTGGACGATGTCGCAGGACTGGCTGCGCAACCCCTGGCAGGCGCTGGACTACGCCCGCCTGGGCGGCGGCATGACGGCCGAGGCCGCCAAGCTGCTGGTGATGGCCAACGATTCGCCCACGCGCTTCAAGGGCACGCCGGGGCTGGTCAAGCGCGTGGCCTGGTCCGAGCCGATCGACCTCAAGGAGATCAAGGCCGTCGGCAAGGTGCTGGGCTGCTCGGTCAACGACGTGCTGCTGTCGGCGGTGGCCGGCGCGCTGGGCGCCTACCTGGCCGACTGCGGCGACGCGACGGACGGCGTGGAAATCCGCGCCATGGTGCCGGTCAACCTGCGCCAGGCCTCGGATGCCGGCAAGCTGGGCAACCGCTTTGGCATGGTGACGCTGGAGCTGCCGGTGGGCATCGCCAACCCGCTGGCGCGCCTGTACGAAACCGGCCAGCGCATGCAGGCGCTCAAGCAGTCCTACCAGCCGGCGCTGACGCTGACGCTGCTGGGCGCCGCCGGCATGGGCCCGAAGATCGTACAGGAGCAGTTGCTGGACTTCCTGGCCAACAAGGCGACGGCGGTGATGACCAATGTGCCGGGCCCGCAGCAGCCGCTGTACTTTGCCGGCGCGCGGATGCGCCAGCCCTTCTTCTGGGTGCCGCAGTCGGGCAACATCGGCATGGGCGTGTCCATCCTGTCGTACAACGACCAGGTGCAGTTCGGCCTGATCACCGACCGCCGGCTGGTGCCCGACCCGGAGCGCATCGTCAACCGCGTGGCCGACGAATTCGGCAAGCTGCTGATGCTGGTGCTGCTGGAGCCGCCCGAATGCCTGGGCGACCCGGACCTGGTGGAAGCACACGCCGCCTTCCACTGGGCGATGGCCTGATATTCGCCATGCGGCTTGCACGCCCGCCCCGCGCATGACGCAGACCGGCGAAGTCATCCGCTGGGACGCCGAGCGCGGCTTCGGCTTCATCGCCACGGCCGACGGACGGCGCCACGTCTTCTTCCATGTGCGCGACTTTCGCGGCGGCGCCGCGCCCGGTGTCGGGCTGCGCGTCGGCTTCGAGGAAATCCAGGTCGGCGGCAAGGGACCGCGCGCCATGGACGTGCGGCCCCTGAACCCGGCGGTGACGGCCGCCAGCCCGCGCGCGGCGGCCGGCGGCTCGCCAGGCGCGCCCAGGCCCTGCGCCACCCCCGCCCACCGGCGCCACGCCAGCCGCACGCACGTCGGCGATCCGCCAGCCGCCAACGGCGCCGCGCTGGCCAGGCTGCTGATGCTGGGCTGGCTGGCCCTGCTGGCCTGGGGCGCCTGGTCGCAGCGACTGCCGGTCTGGCTGCCGCTGGGCGCCGTGCTGCTGAACGGCGCCACCTACCTGGCCTATGCCGGCGACAAGCGCGCGGCCCAAAGCCGCGCCTGGCGCACGCCCGAGCAGACCCTGCACCTGCTGGCCCTGCTGGGCGGCTGGCCGGCGGCGTGGTGGGCGCAGCAGCGGCTGCGCCACAAGTCGCGCAAGCTGGCGTTTCGCCAGCGGTACTGGGTCACCGTGCTGCTGCACTGCACCGCGCTGGCGCTGCTGGCGGCACGACCGGCCTGGCTGCCGCTGCCGGGGGCCTTGTGATGACGCACCGCCCACCATCCACCAGGGAGCCTACGTGAACAACAACCTCCATCCCCACCAGAAGGAAGAGCTGGCCGAGCTGGCCGTGATCGCCATGCGCGAGCGCGGACTGGCGCCCGCGTTCGGCCCCGCCGTGCGCCAGCAGCTGGAGCGCATCGACGGTCCGGCCGAAGACGACGGCCCCGACATCATCGACCTCACCGGCCTGCCGTGGTGCTCGATCGACAACGACGATTCGCGCGACCTGGACCAGCTCACCGTCAGCCAGACGCTGCCCGACGGCAGCGTGAAGATCCTGGTGGCCATTGCCGACGTCGACGCGCTGGTGGCCAAGGACACGCCGATCGACCGCCACGCGCAGATCAACACCACCAGCGTCTACACCTCGGCGCGCATCTTCCCGATGCTGCCGGAAAAGCTCAGCACCGACCTGACCTCGCTCAACCCGCACCAGCTGCGCATCGCCACCGTGACCGAGATGGTGTTCGCGCCCGATGGCGCGCTGCGGCGCAGCCACATCCAGCGCGCGCGCGTGCGCAACCGCGCCCAGCTGGCGTACGACGCCGTGTCGGCCTGGCTGGAGGGCCAGGGCCCGCTGCCCGAGGCGGCCGACATCGTGCCCGGCATGGACCAGCAGCTGCGCACCCAGGACGCCGTGGCCCAGCAACTGCGGGCCAACCGGCGCGAGCAGGGGTCGCTGGAGTTCCAGACCCTGCAGCCGCGCGCCGAGTTCGAGGGCCAGCGCGTGGTCGCCATCCGCCAGCAGGAGCAGAACCGCGCGCGCCAGCTGATCGAGGAGTTCATGGTCGCCACCAACGGCGTGACGGCGCGCTTTCTGGCCGGCAAGCGGCGCGCCGCCATCCGCCGCGTGGTGCGCTCGCCCGAGCGCTGGGTGCGCATCGCCGAAGTCGCCGCCGAGCGCGGTTGGCGCCTGCCGCCCGACCCCGATTCGCGCGCGCTGGAGCAATTCCTGGCGGCCGAGCGCCGGCGCGACCCGCTGCGCTTTCCCGACCTGTCGCTGGTGATCGTCAAGCTGATGGGGCGCGGCGAGTACGTGGTCGAACGCCCCGGCGGGCCGGTGATCGGTCACTTCGGGCTGGCGGTGCGCGACTACTCGCACTCCACCGCGCCCAATCGGCGCTACCCCGACCTGATCACCGGCCGGCTACTGAAGGCCGCGCTGGCTGGCGAGAAGGCGCCTTATTCCGATACCGAGCTGGAGTTTCTGGCCAACCGCTGCACCAGCCAGGAAGACGCGGCCAACAAGGTCGAGCGGCGCCTGCGCAAGTCCGAAGCCGCCATGCTGCTGGAAGGCCACATCGGCGAGGTGTTCGACGGCGTCGTGACCGGCCAGTCCAAGGGCAACACCTGGGTGCGCGTGTTCGACCCGCCGGCCGACGGCAAGCTGCTGCCCAGCCGCGAGCTGAGCGTGGGCGACAAGGTACGCGCGCGTCTGGTGTTCACCCACGTCGAGCACGGCTTCATCGACTTCGAGCAGGTCGACTGACCCCCTGGCCAACCCCGGCCGCGCGCTGCACAATGGCCGCACCTGTTGCGAGGAGGCCAGCATGGGCAGCGTGATCAGCTTCTACATCGAGCAGGACAGCCCCGGTTTTCGCACCACCACCGGTCTGCTGCTCAGCCCAGACGAAGACATCGCGCCCTGCGCGCTGAACGTGGGCGACACCGTCAGCTTTCCCAACCACCGCAATCGCCACTACCGCGTCGTCAGTCGCCACTGCAACGCCGGCGCCGACATGGACGAGCCACAGTGGCTGCTGCGGCTGGAACCGTTGCGCTGATTGCTTTGATTTTGATAGCTGCTGGCGCCCGTTGGACGGGCGCGAGAGGCTGTTTTTTTCGTTCATCTCACAACGGTCCGGCCGCCCCTGCGCCGGCCATCGCCTGGGAGCGCCTGCCTGGCTCAGAATCCCGCCCCCGGCTGCGCCAGATAGGCCTGCTCCTGCGGCGTGCTGGTGCGCCCCAGAATGGCGTTGCGGTGCGGAAAGCGCCCGAAGCGCGCGATCACGTCCTGGTGCTTGCGCGCGTAATCGAGCGTGCCGTCAAAGAAGGCCCGGGGTTCGGCGCCAGGGGCGTCGCGCAGGGCGGCAAACAGCGCCACGCTGCGCTGCTGCAACGCCAGGTCCTCGGCATGCTCCAGCGGCAGGTAGCAAAAGATGCGCGCCATCGGCGGCAGCGCCTGGTCGTGGCCGCGCTCAATGCCCGCCAGCGCCAGGGCCAGCGCCTGCGCGTCGCCGGCAAAGCTGTCGGGCTGGCCACGGAAGGCGTTGCGCGTGAATTGGTCCAGCACCAGGATCAGGGCCAGCCAGCCGTCGGCGCTGTCGGCCCAGTGCCCCAGCCGGCCGGCGCGCGCCTGCGCGATGGTGGCGCCAAAGCCCTCGCGCAGGCGGGCGTCGAACGCGTCGTCCTTCTGGAACCACTGGCGCTGCGCGCCCCGCATGGCGTCGGCGTCCAGCGGGTAGGCGCCCAGCCAGAAGCGCAGCACGTCGGCAAACGATGAAGCAGTCATGCGGGCCATTGTGGCGCAGCGGCCGCGGCGATTGATTCGACTCAGTGAATGCCCGCACGCCCCTTGTGCGCCGCCGGCGGCCGCACTACGCTGCGAAGGCGAGGAGCAAAAACACCATGGCCAACACCCCCCACCCTGTCGTCGAACACATCCGCACCCTGGCCCTGGTCGGGCCCACCGCCGCCGGCAAGACCCTGCTGGCCGAGGCCCTGCTGCACGCGAGCGGCGCCATCGGCGCCATGGGCAGCGTCGAGCGCGGCAGCACCGTGAGCGACCACGACCCGCAGGAGATCAAGGCCCAGCATTCGCTGCAGTCGTCCGTCATGCACCTGCAGCATGACGGCTGCCGCGTCCACCTGATCGACACCCCCGGCCTGCCGGACTTCATCGGCCAGAGCCTGCCGGCGCTGGAGGCGGTGGAAACCTGCGCCATCGTCATCAACGCCGCCGCCGGCATCGAGCCCATGGCGCGCCGCATGATGGAGTACGCCGCCGAGCGCCAGCAGGACCGCCTGATCATCGTCAACAAGATCGACGCCGAGGGAGCCGACCTGCCCGCGCTGCTGGCCGACATCCAGGCCAGCTTCGGCAGCGAATGCCTGCCGCTGAACCTGCCCGACGCCGGCGCCACGCAGGTGGTGGACTGCTTCTACCAGCGCGACGGCCACAGCGACTTCGGCGCCGTGGCCGACGCCCACCGCGCGCTGGTCGAGCAGGTGGTGGAGGTCGATGGCGACTTCGTCGAACGCTACCTGAACGAGGGCGACGTCGACGCCAGCGAGCTGCACGCCCCACTGGAGCAGGCGCTGCGCGAGGGCCACCTGATCCCGGTGTGCTTCGTCTCGGCGCGCAGCGGCGCCGGCGTGACCGAGCTGCTGGACATCATCAGCAAGCTGCTGCCCAACCCGACCGAGGGCAATCCGCCCGACTTCTTCAACGGCGAAGGGGCCAACGCGCAGCTGATGCACGCCACGCCCGAGCCGGCGGCCCACGTGCTGGCGCAGGTATTCAAGATCAGCATCGACCCCTACGTCGGTCGCCTGGCCCACGTGCGCGTGCACCAGGGCACCATCACGCCCACCTCGCAGCTCTTCATCGGCGACGGCCGCAAGCCCTTCAAGGTCGGCCACCTGTACACGCAGCAGGGCAAGAACCACGTCGAAGTGGCCAGCGCCGGGCCGGGTGACATCTGCACCATTGGCAAGATCGACGAATTGCACTACGACGCCGTGCTGCACGACGCCGCCGAGGACGCGCACATCCACCTGCGCCCGCTGCCCTTCCCGGTGCCGGTGCACGGCGTCGCCCTGCGGCCGAAGAAGCGCGGCGACGAGCAGCGCCTGTGGGAAATCGTCGGCAAGCTGGTGGCCGAGGACCCCTGCCTGAAGATCGAGCGCGTGGCCAGCACCAACGAGACCGTCGTCTACGGCCTGGGCGAGCTGCACCTGCGGGTGCTGCTGGAGCGCCTGCGTGATGGCTACAAGTTCGAGGTCGACACGCAGCCGCCGCGCATCGCCTACCGCGAGACCATCGCCCAGGCCGCCGCCGCCCAGTACCGCCACAAGAAGCAGAGCGGCGGGGCCGGCCAGTTCGGCGAGGTGCACCTGCGCGTCGAGCCGCTGCCGCGCGGCGCCGGCTTCGAGTTCGTCGACCAGGTCAAGGGCGGCACCATCCCCGGCCAGTTCATGCCGGCTGTCGAGAAAGGCGTGCGCGAGGCGCTCGCCGAAGGCGTGATCGCCGGCTTCCAGGT
>MKTG01000073.1:560-15912 GCA_001897615.1 Burkholderiales bacterium 68-10 | reverse complement strand
CCGGCAAGAAGGCCGTGCAGGCGGCCATCCGCGACGCCAGACCGACCGTGCTGGAGCCCATCGCCCGCATCGCCATCACCGCCCCCGACAGCGCCACCGGCGCCCTCACCGGCGATCTGTCATCGCGCCGCGGCATCGTCAGCGGCACCGACAGCCCCCGCCCCGGCCAGGTCGCCATCACCGCCCAGGTGCCACTGGCCGAACTGTCCAGCTACCAGATGCGCCTGGACGCCCTCACCGCCGGCCAGGGCGCCTATACCCTGGCCCTGTCGCACTACGAGGTGGTGCCGCCGCAGGTGCAGCAGCAGCTGGCGGGGCAGTACCGGGTGAAGGAGGAGGAATGAAGCGACAGCGCTGGCGATCAGTTCCTGCATGTCACACCCACCACGTTTCAGTCCATGGACACTCGACGCGAGACCACGGTCGCGCTCCATGCACGCCGATGAATACCATGTTGGCTGCTCATCGAACGATCTCGACACACGACGAGGTCTGACTTGGTCCATGAGGAGATATCTGCGTGAAGGCTTTCCGACTCGTACTTCTGTTCTGCGCAGTGGCGGGTTGCGCAACCCCCACCCTGGCCTCCGACGCCGACCTGGCGCTGAACCGGAACTACCGCGCGCTCATCGAACAGCTGGACCAGGGCAACGAGACTCGGCTGCGCAACGCGCAGCGGGCTTGGCTGGCCTTCCGGGACAAGGAATGTGGGTTCAAGGCGCAGGGGCAGCGTGACCCTGCGAACGCACGCACCGTTCAGGCGTCCTGCGTGGAGGAGCTGACCGGCCTGCGCGCCGCGCAGTTGCAGCGCGAGCTTGACTGCGACGGCCAGCGCAGTGCCTGCGTGGCCCGCAAGAGCGCTAGTGCCGCCACGGCAGCCGCCCCCGCGATCGCCGAACGCAGCTGCAGAGCGGAAGTGGGCGCCGCGCGGGCCAAGCAGTTGGTGGCGCAATGCCTGCGGGTGTCGCCCGCCACCCGTCCGCCCTGCAATGCGGCCAACGCCTGCTCGCTGATCACCGACGAGATCAGGCGCGGCTGCGACATGCTGGGCAAGGACGCGCCCAAGTTTTGCGCCGGCCGACGCTGAGCACGCTCAGCGTCGGCAGCGCGGCTCCAGCCCGCGCCGGCAGAGCGACCCTAGGGTGACCGGCTGGGGTGGCCAGGAGTGCCCATCGTCCGGATGTCGGACCTGCTCGCCCTGGCCAGGTCAGAACAGCCCCACGACCCGCCCATCCTCGTCCAGATCGATCCCCTCGGCCGCCGGCCGGGCGGGCAGGCCGGGCATGGTCAGGGTGTCGCCGCAGACCATGACGACGAAGCCGGCGCCGGCCGACAGGCGCGCTTCGCGCACGTGCAGCGTGTGGCCGCCGGGCGCGCCCAGCAGGGCGGGGTCGGCCGAGAAGCTGTAGGGCGTCTTGGCCACGCACACGGCCAGGTGGCCCCAGCCGCCCGCCTGCAGGCGCTCGATGTGCTGGCGCGCCTGGGGGCTGGCGCTGACGTCGGCAGCGCCGTACACGCGCGTGGCAATGGCCCGCAGCTTGTCCCACAGGGTGGCGCCGGCGTCGTGGACGAAGCGCGGCGCGGCGGGCGCGCGGCCGTCGCACAGCGCCACCACGGCGCGCGCCAGCTCCAGCGCGCCGGCCCCGCCTTCGGCCCAGTGGCGCGAGACGGCAAAGGGCGCGCCCAGCGCCTGCACCTGCTGGCGCAGCAGGGCCAGCTCGGCCTCGGTGTCGGCCACGAAGTGGTTGACCGCCACCACGCTGGGCAGGCCCAGCACCTCGCGCAGGATGTGCAGGTGGCGCGCCAGGTTGGCCATGCCGCGTTGCAGCGCGGGCAGGTCCTCGCGCGCCAGCGCCTCGCGCGGCACGCCGCCCTGCATCTTGAGCGCGCGCACGGTGGTGACCAGCACGGCGGCACTTGGCCGCAGGCCGGCGGCGCGGCACTTGATGTCGACGAACTTCTCGGCCCCCAGGTCGGCGCCGAAGCCGGCTTCGGTGATGGCCCAGTCGCCCAGCTTGAGCGCCGCGCGCGTGGCCATGACCGAGTTGCAGCCGTGCGCGATGTTGCCGAACGGCCCGCCATGCAGCAGCGCGGGCGTGTGCTCCAGGGTCTGCACCAGGTTGGGCGCCAGCGCGTCCTTCAGCAGCACGGCCATGGCGCCGTGCGCCTTCAGCTCGGCGGCGGTGACGGGGCGGCCGTCGCGCGTGTCGGCCACCACGATGCGGCCCAGGCGCGCCTTCAGTTCGGGCAGCGAGCCGGCCAGGCACAGGATGGCCATGACTTCCGACGCCGCGGTGATGTCGAAGCCGCTTTCGCGCGGCAGGCCGTGGGCCGCGCCGCCCAGCCCGGTGACGACGTGGCGCAGCGCGCGGTCGTTCATGTCCAGCACGCGGCGCCAGTGGATGCGGCGCGCGTCGATGTCCAGCGCGTTGCCGTGCTGCAGGTGGTTGTCGATGAGCGCCGCCAGCAGGTTGTGCGCCTGGGCCACGGCGTGGAAGTCGCCGGTGAAGTGCAGGTTGATGTCCTCCATCGGCAGCAGCTGCGCCTGTCCGCCGCCGGTGGCGCCGCCCTTCAGGCCGAACACCGGCCCCATGGAGGGCTGGCGCAGCGCCAGCACGGCGCGCTGGCCCAGCCGGCGCAGGCCGTCGGCCAGGCCGATGGCGGTGGTGGTCTTGCCCTCGCCGGCCGGCGTGGGGCTGGTGGCGCTGACCAGGATCAGCCGCCCGTCGGGCCGCCCGGCCAGCGCGCCCAGGCCGGCAAGTGTCAGCTTGGCCACGTGGTGGCCGTGGGGCCGCAGCGCCGAGGTGTCGACGCCGAGCTGCTCGCGCGCCAGCTCGGCAATGGCGCGCGGCGTGGCGCGGCGGGCGATGTCCAGGTCGTGCTGGGCCATGAGGGCTGCTCCTGCGGTGCGGGGATACGGGCTCGGCGCGATGGACGCCGTCTTGCCGACACGCCGCGCCGCAGCGCCGGCCAGTATGGCGCATGCCCCGCCCTGGATGGCCACGGCGCCGGGCGCCACACCCATTGCCCGGCATCGCGAGGCCGCGGGCCGTGGCGATCCGACGGGGGCTTGCACCGGCACGAAGGCTGCGATCCAGCGCGGCGGTCCGCCCGCCCCGGCCAGGGTCACCGCCGCGCGCGGGCCTTACTTGCGGCGCCGCGGCGGCAGACCGGTGTGCTGGGTCAAGATGGCACCTGGCGCCGGTTTGGTGTGCGCCGGCAGCTTCTTTTTTTGTAGCGATCCAGTAGCCGCCGAGGGCGTGGAGTTCTTGCGCCGCGGCGCCTGGTAGCCCTCGGTGCCGGCCGGTTGCCAGGCCGGGATCAGGTGGTGCTTGCCGCTGCCGATCAGGTCGTGGCGGCCCATGTCCTTGAGCGCCTGGCGCAGCAGCGGCCAGTTGGCCGGGTCGTGGTAGCGCAAAAACGCCTTGTGCAGCCGGCGCCGGCGCTCGCCCTTGACGGTGTCCACCCGCTCGCCGCGCTCGTCGCGGTGCACGCCCTTGAGCGGGTTGACGCCGGTGTGGTACATGGTGGTGGCGGTGGCCATGGGGCTGGGGTAGAAGGCCTGCACCTGGTCGGCGCGAAAGCCGTTTCGCTTGAGCCACAGGGCCAGGTGCAGCATGTCCTCGTCGCTGGTGCCGGGGTGGGCGGCGATGAAGTACGGGATCAGGAACTGCTGCTTGCCGGCTTCGGCGCTGTATTGGTCGAACAGCTGCTTGAAGCGGTCGTAGTTGCCGATGCCGGGCTTCATCATCTTGGACAGCGGGCCTTCCTCGGTGTGCTCGGGGGCGATCTTCAGGTAGCCGCCGACGTGGTGCTGCACCAGCTCCTTGACGTAGGCGGGCGAGCGGATGGCCAGGTCGTAGCGCAGGCCGGAGCCGATCAGCACCTTCTTGACGCCGGGCAGCTGGCGCACGCGGCGGTAGACGCGGATCAGCGGATCGTGGTCGGTGCCCAGGTTGGGACAGATGCCGGGGTAGACGCAGCTGGGCTTGCGGCAGGCGGCCTCGATGGCGGGGTCGCGGCAGCCCAGGCGGTACATGTTGGCGGTGGGGCCGCCCAGGTCGCTGACCACGCCGGTGAAGCCCTGCACCTGGTCGCGCATGGCCTCGACCTCGCGCGCGATGGAGTCTTCGCTGCGGCTCTGGATGATGCGGCCCTCATGCTCGGTGATGGAGCAGAAGGTGCAGCCGCCAAAGCAGCCGCGCATGATGTTGACCGAGAAGCGGATCATCTCCCAGGCTGGAATCTTGGTGGCGCCGTCGTGGCGCCCGCGCTCGTCGGCGTAGCGCGGGTGGGGGTTGCGCGCGTAGGGCAGGTCGAAGATGTGGTCCATCTCGGCGGTGCTGAGCGGGATGGGCGGCGGGTTGATCCACACGTCGCGCGCCGAACGGCCCTCGCCATGGGCCTGCACCAGCGCGCGGGCGTTGCCGGGGTTGGTCTCCAGGTGCAGCACGCGGTTGGCGTGGGCGTACAGCACGGGGTCGCGCCGCACCTGCTCGTAGCTGGGCAGGCGGATCACGGTGCGGACGTGGTCGGGGCGGATCAGGGTGATCGGTTTTTCAAGGCTTTTCGGGGCGCCAGCGCTTTCCTGTCCTGCGCCAGCAGCTTCTGTTTTGATAGCGTCGCAGCTGGTGCCCTGCCCCGCCGCGCGCTCGGCGGTGGTCTGGTAGGGGTTGGCCAGGGCGTCCACGCGGCCGGGGCGGTCGACCTCGGTGGAGTCGATCTCGCGCCAGCCCGGATCGGAAGCGCGGCGCACGAAGGCGGTGCCGCGCACATCGGTGATTTGCGCCACCGGCTCGCGCCGCGCCAGGCGGTGGGCGATCTCGACCAGCGCGCGCTCGGCGTTGCCGTACAGCAGCAGGTCGCACTTGCTGTCGACCACGATGGAGCGGCGCACGCTGTCGCTCCAGTAGTCGTAGTGCGCGATGCGGCGCAGGCTGCCTTCGATGCCGCCCAGAATGATGGGCACGTCCTTGCAGGCCTCGCGGCAGCGCTGGCTGTAGACGATGGCGGCGCGGTCGGGCCGCTGGCCGCCGACGTCGCCAGGGGTGTAGGCGTCGTCGCTGCGGATCTTGCGATCGGCCGTGTAGCGGTTGATCATGGAATCCATGTTGCCCGCCGTCACGCCCCAGAACAGATTCGGCTTGCCCAGCGCCTTGAACGGCTCGGCGCTGTGCCAGTCGGGCTGGGCGATGATGCCGACGCGAAAGCCCTGCGCCTCCAGCACGCGGCCGATCACGGCCATGCCGAAGCTGGGGTGGTCCACGTAGGCGTCGCCGGTGACCAGGACGACGTCGCACGAATCCCAGCCCAGCGCCTCCATCTCGGCCCGGCTCATGGGCAGGAAGGGCGCGGGGCCGAAACGCTTGGCCCAGAAGGGTTTGTAGCCGGTCAGCGGGCGGGCGCGCTGCGGCGGGGTGGGCACGGGGCTCATGGCGCTCCTGGCGGGTCGGCGGCGGGCGGTGGCACGCCGCGGCGCACGCCGCAGGGGTTGGGGAAAGCCCGGATTTTAGGCAAGCGCGCGCGCCGGCGCTGGCGGGCGCTCAGGCGCTCATTTCTGCTCGATCAGCTGGCCGCGTATCTCGCCCTCGGGATGGGCGGCGGTGCGCAGGTTGACGTACCACTGGCCCGACAGCAGGTCGGCGCGCTGGCGCGCCGTCAGCATGGCGCGGCCTTCCAGCGGGCTGATGACGGTGCGCCCCAGCGTCAGCACCGGATCGGCCACCTCGCCGGCCATGCCGGGGCTGTGAAAGTGCGCGGCGCGCACCGGGCCGCTCAGGCCGCTGAAGCTGAGCTTCCACTGCAGCAGGCCGGTGTTGCGGTTGAGCACCGCCACCAGCTCGCCCCGGCCGGCGCTGGCGCTGGGCGGCACGGCCTGGCCGCCGCTCAGGCGGGCGCTGAAGGCGGCCAGCTCGGGCAGGCGTTGCGGCGCGCCGGGCGCCGCCCGGGGGCGCGGTGCCGGTGGCGGGCTGGCGCAACCGGCCAGCAGGGTCAGCAGGGCCGCGCCCAACGCCAGCCGGGTGGCGGCGGGGATCGACGCAGCGCGTGCGCGCAGGGGCAACGACGGACGGAACATGACGCGGACCATAGCACCGGCGGCGCGGCCGGCCGCCAGGGCTGACAAACGGATACCCCGAAAGCGGCCTGTTTACGTCCTGCCGGAGCCCGGTCAGGGCACCACGCGCACCTGCCCGCGCAGCTCGCCCAGCGGGTAGGCGGCGGTGTAGACGCTGACGTACCAGCGGCCGGCCAGCAGGTCGCTGGCCTGGGCGGCCCCGAGGGTGGCGCGGCCTTCATACGAGGCGCCAAACGGCGCCGGCCACGCCAGCACGGCGGGCGCGTTCTGCCCGGCGTCGGCCGGGCCGTGGAACTGCGCGCCGGTGATGGCGCCGCTCAGGCCCGACCAGCGCGTCTTCCAGCGCAGCAGGCGGGTGGCGGGGTCGTACACGGCGTCGAGCTGGGCGCTGCCGGCGCTGCGCGTGGGCGGCATGACGCTGGCGCCGTCCAGCCGCGTGGTCAGCGTCACCAGGTGGGCGCCGGGGTCGGCCGGCGCCACTGGCGGCGGCGCGCTCTGCCCGGCCGGCGGCAGCGGCTGCGGCACCGGCTGGGCAGGCGTCACGGGCTGCGTCTGCACGCCGTTGGACGGGACCGAGGGCAGCTGGGCCGGCGGCAGCGGCTGCGGCGCGCGGATGGGCGGCGGGTCGTAGCGCCGCCCCAGATCGACCGAGGCGCAGGCGCTGAGCAGACAGGCGGCGGCCAGCCCCGCCAGCGCGGGATGCGAACGGCACCAGTGGGGCACGGACATGAGGCAATTCCTCCAGGACAGCATGACAGGCAAGACCCGGCCCGCGGCCGGTGGGCGTCGATTGTAGGCAGCCGCGCCCGGCCCGCCACGCGGCCTCGCGCGCAAAATTCCCGCTTCGCCCCTGCTATGCTGACCCGAGCCACCACCAGCGACTGCGTCATGCCCACCCTCGATCTGCCCAGCCTGCAAAAACTCATTCAACCCATGCTGCCCGGCCTGCTGGGCGTGCGCCTGACCGAGGCCACGCCCGAGCGCGTGCGTGCCGAGCTGACGGTGCGCGCCGACCTGTGCACCGCCGGCCACATCCTGCACGGCGGCTCGTACATGGCGTTTGCCGACACCCTGGGGGCGGTGGGCACGGTGCTGAACCTGCGGCCCGGCCAGAAGACCGTGACCACGGACTCCAGCACCCATTTCATCGCCGGCGCGCCCGAGGGCACGGTGGTGAGCGGTGAAGCCGTCCCGCTGCGCCGCGGCCGCAGCACCCAGGTGTGGCAGACCACCATCCACAACGCCGAAGGCAGGCTGTGCGCGGTGGTCACGCAGACCCAGTTGGTGCTGGACGCCCAGGGCAGTTGACCGCGCACCAAGGCCGCCTCCATGCCCCCGCCCCTGGCCAGCCACTGGCTGCTCGCGCATCCCGGCACGCCGGCGCCCGCCGTGCGCGAGCTGCGCGTCACCGTCGAACCCGACCCGGCGCAAGGCGGCTGGTGGCTGCGCTACACCCTGCGGGCCGCGCTGGAGGCGCTGCGCCTGCCGCCGCCCGCCGCGCAGCCGGGGCCAGCGGACGGCTTGTGGCGCCACACCTGCTTCGAGGCCTTCGTCGGCGCGGCGCGGGGCGCGGCATATCACGAATTCAACTTCAGCCCCTCGGGCCACTGGGCCGCCTACGCCTTCAGCGCGCCGCGCCAGCGCGCCAGCGCCGGGCACCTGCCGCTGGCGCCACGCCTGCAATGGCGGCAGGGCGTGGGCACGCTGACGCTGGACGCCTGGCTGCCGCAGGGCGTCCTGCCCAGCGCCAACACGCCGCATGCGCTGGGCCTGAGCGCCGTGATCGAGACCGACGACGGGCGGCTGAGCTACTGGGCGCTGGCCCACCCGGCGCCGCAACCCGACTTTCACCACCGCGCAGGCTGGACGGCGCGCCTGCCCTGACCTCTTTTGCCCATGCAACTCGGCCTCGAACGCTTTCTCGACGAACCCGCCCTGCGCGCCCCCCTGAAGGGCCGCCGCGTGGCCCTGCTGGCGCACCCGGCCTCGGTCACGCGCGATCTGACGCACGCGCTGGACGCCCTGGCCGCCCTGCCCGATGTGCGCCTGGCGGCCGCCTTCGGCCCGCAGCACGGCCTGCGCGGCGACAAGCAGGACAACATGGTCGAGTCGGCCGACTACACCGACCCGCGGCTGGGCATCCCGGTGTTCAGCCTGTACGGCACGGTGCGCCGCCCCACCGACGCCATGATGGCGCCCTGGGACGTGCTGCTGGTCGACCTGCAGGACCTGGGCTGCCGCATCTACACCTTCATCACCACGCTGCGCTACGTGCTCGAAGCCGCCGCCGCCCACGGCAAGGCGGTGTGGGTGCTGGACCGGCCCAACCCGGTCGGGCGGCCGGTGGAAGGCCTCAGCCTGCGCGCCGGCTGGGAAAGCTTCGTCGGTGCCGGCCCCCTGCCCATGCGCCACGGCCTGACGCTGGGCGAGCTGGGCCACTGGTTCATCGACCGGCTGAAGCTGGACGTGGAGTACCGCGTCATCCCCATGACCGGCTGGCAAGCCGACGGCGCCCCCGGCCACGGCTGGCCGATGGCGCGCACCTGGGTCAACCCCAGCCCCAACGCGCCCAACCTGTGGATGGCGCGCGCCTATGCCGGCACGGTGATGCTGGAAGGCACGACGCTGTCCGAAGGGCGCGGCACCACGCGCCCGCTGGAGCTGTTCGGCGCGCCCGACATCGACACCACGCGGCTGCTGGCCGACATGCGGCTTCTCGCGCCCGACTGGCTGGCCGGCTGCGCCCTGCGCGCCTGCTGGTTCGAGCCCACCTTTCACAAGCACGCGGGCCAGCTGTGCGCCGGCGTGCAGATCCACACCGAAGACGCCACGCATTACGACCACGCCGCCTTCCGCCCCTGGCGGCTGCAGGCGCTGGCCTTCAAGGCGCTGCGGCTGCAGGCGCCCGACTACCCGCTGTGGCGCGATTTTCCCTACGAATACGAAACACGGCTGGCCATCGACATCATCAACGGCGGCCCGCTGCTGCGCGAGTGGGTGGATGATGCAGCCGCCACGCCGGCCGAGTTGGACGCGTTAGCCCGCGCCGACGAGCAGGCCTGGATCGAGGCGCGCGAGCCCTTCCTGGTTTATGAATGAAATTGGGCTCTTCTGGCGAATGATGGTGATGGCCTGCGAGACAAGGCTTGGAATGGTCGCTTATTGGAAACCGCCAACCTCCGAACGCAGAGGACGCAGAGATTTCGCAGAGGACGCAAAAAACAAGAAGATCCATCGGTTTTCTTTGCGTCCTCTGCGTAGGGCTGTTCATTTTTCTCATGCGTCGTGTCCCAGTGCGGCACTGATCGAGTACCTCACCATCATTCGCAAGTAGAGCCTTAAATTAGGCTTTGTCGCTTATCCAGCAAGCGCCAGCAGCTCTGTTATTGATAGCAATCACCTGTCCGGAAAGACCTCATGAGCACCGTCACCCTCTACCACTACCCGCAATGCAGCACCTCACGCAAGGCGCTGGAGCTGCTGCGCGAACGCGGCATCGAGCCCACCATCGTTGAATACCGCAAGACGCCGCCCAGCGCGGCCGAGATCCAGGCCATCGCCCGCGCCACCGGCGCGCCGCTGCGCGCGCTGTTGCGCACCAAGGAGCCGGAGTACCTGGCGCAGGGCCTGGACAACCCCCAGCTCACAGACGCGCAACTGGCCGCCGCGCTGCATGCCACGCCGGCGCTGATCGAGCGCCCCATCGTGGTCACGGCCAAGGGCGCGCGGCTGGGCCGGCCGGTCGAGAAAATCCTCGAAGTGCTGGACTGAATACCGCCGTGCCCTCACAAGACAGCGGCGCGATCGATGCCGCGCCCAACGCCCCGCGCTCGCGCGCCGACCTGTTCTGGTCCTTCACCTGGCTGGCGCTGCAGGGCTTTGGCGGCGTGCTGGCGGTGGTGCAGCGCGAGCTGGTGGAAAAAAAGCGCTGGCTCACGCGCGAGCAGTTCGTCGAGGACTGGGCGGTGGCGCAGATCATGCCCGGGCCCAACGTGGTCAACCTGTCCATGATGATCGGCGACCGCTGCTTCGGCCTGTCGGGCGCGCTGGCGGCGCTGGCCGGCATGCTCACGGTGCCCACCGTGGTGGTGCTGCTGCTGGCCGCGCTCTACAGCAGCGTGGCCGACGCCGCGCTGGTGCGCGACGCGCTGCGCGGCATGGGCGCGGTGGCGGCGGGGCTGATCCTGGGCACCGGCATCAAGCTGATCGGCGCGCTGCGCGCCAACGCCATGGGCATGCCGGCCTGCATCGGCCTGGCGCTGGCCACCTTCGTCGCCATCGGCCTGCTGCGGCTGCCGCTGGGCCCCGTGCTGCTGGTGCTGGGCGGCGCCGCCTGCGCCTGGGCCTGGAGGCGGCTGCGATGAACCCGGCCGTCACCCTGGGCGCGGCCGACTGGCTGACGCTGTTCACGCATTTTCTGTCGCTGTCGCTGCTGGCGGTGGGCGGCGCCATCACCACGGCGCCCGACATGCACCGCTACCTGGTCGGCTCGCAGCACTGGCTGAGCGATGCGCAGTTCAACGCCTCCATCGCCATCGCCCAGGCCGCGCCGGGGCCCAATGTGCTGTTCGTCGCCCTGATCGGCTGGCACGTGGGGCTGAACGCCGGTGGCGGCGCTGCCGCCGGCTGGCACGCTCAGCTGCTGGCCCTGGCCGGCGCGGCGGTGGCGATGCTGGGCATCCTGCTGCCTTCGGGCCTGCTGACCTACAGCGCCACGCGCTGGGCGCAGCACCGCCGCGAGCTGCGCGCCGTGCGCGCCTTCAAGACCGGCCTGGCGCCCATCGTCATCGCCCTGCTGATGGCCACCGGCTGGCTGCTGACCGCCGCCCACGACCAGCCCGCGCGCGACTGGCCGCTGTGGCTGCTGACGGCCGCCACCACCGTGCTGGTGTGGCGCACGCGGCTGCACCTGCTGTGGCTGATCGGCGCCGGCGCCGTGGCGGGCATGCTGGGCTGGGTATAGACCGAACAGGCCCATGGCGCCTGTCTGTCAAGCGCGGGCAGCTATGGTTTCCATAGTTTCGGAGTCTCTCGACGAACACCCGACCCGAGCCCATGCCACGCCATCGATGAGCGACCCCCGCGTTCATCGGCGAGAACCACGGTGTCAAACACACCGCCGCATGCCACCTTGGCGAGGGGCTTACGCGGACACCCCTGTGCCGCACCATCACCCGTGCCCACATCGGCAGGCATGCGGGAAATATTTGGATGCTGTGCAAGCCAGCTCTCGCCACAGCGCCCACCACAATCAACCCGTGCACTAAAGTACCTGAATACCAAGTTGCGAGCGTCGACTCGATCACGATAGCGAGAGCAAGATGAACGACACACGTATTTCCAATTTTCTCGGGGCGCTGATCTTCTGCCTGATCGCTTTGCCGTCGACGTTGACGGCGCAGCAGGTCTTCAAGTGCAAGGACGCCTCTGGAAAAATTGCCTACCAAAGTACGCCTTGTGCCAACCACCATCAGGAATCACGGCCAGTCATTCTTCGGGCGCCCGCACTGACTGAAGAGGAAAAATTCAATGCCGCCGCTTACGCGGCCGGCACGACGCCGAGCGAGGCCAGGCGCCTCTTGCAGGGTCCACCCGCGAGTGGTGAGCCGTCTGCGGCAACCAACCGGCAGGCCGAAGCGGACAGGCAGGCGCAGTCACAGCGCGCGACGGAGTGCAATCGTCGCTATGACAAGCTGGCTGATGACCTGCGAGTCAAATACGGGCCGGCAGGACAGGGCAACCTGGCCGGGCGTCTTGTCGATCTCGAGCGAGACAGATCGGCTTGCATCTATGGGGAGGTGGCAGCAGGCGGCAGCCGTCGCCGCGCTTCCGGCAGCGCATCGCCCGTGCCCGCCGTCGCGCCGACGGCGAACCGTGGCGCATCGCTCGGGCAGTGCCAGGGCGGCTGTGCTTCCGAACAAAGCATGTGCATCGCGCAGTGTCAGGGAAATGGATCCTGCATTTCCCACTGCGCGGCCAGCCATGGTCGCTGCGTGGCCCGTTGCGCCGCCTACTGACCCCTGGCGAGGGCTGGCTGCGGGCCAGGGCGATACCGATTCGCGCCCAGCCCACCACACTCGTTGGGCGCCTGCCCACGCCGACGTGACGCCGGTCTTCGCGACGACCGCGGCGACGGCACCATCCACGGGCGCTGGATCAACCGCTGCCGCTGGATGGCTTCGCGAACGCTCGCAATGACCAATGCAGCGTCGTGCCACCCCGCTTGACCTGGCGGCGTAGCGCAAGACATGCCGAGACGCACGCAGCTCAGTGAGTCAAGCATTTCGGGTTCTGGCGCCCACTTGGCAAGCGCCAGAAGCTACGCTATTGATAGCATTCCGTGGCGAATCGACGCTAGAAATCCAGCAAGCGGGGCAGCACCTGGGCGGCGCTGCCGGCCAGCCGCAGGTGGGCCAGCTCGTCCAGCTCGCTCGGGTGGGGGTTGACGATGATGACCTGCGCGCCGACGGCGCGCGCCTGGTGCGCCAGGCCGGCGGCCGGGTACACGGCGCCAGCGGTGCCGACCACCAGCATGACGTCGCAGCGGCTGGCGGCCTGCTCGGCCTGGCGCAGCGCGTCCTCGGGCAGCATCTCGCCGAACCAGATCACGGCCGGGCGCACCGGGTTGCCGCACTGCGGGCAGCGCGGCGGCCGGCCCGGTTCGGCCCGCGCGACGTCGCACGCGCCCTGCCGGTGCAGCGCGCAGGGGTCGAGCCAGCGGTCTTCGGCCAGGCTGCCGTGCAGCGCCAGCACGCCCTGGCTGCCGGCGCGCTGGTGCAGGCCGTCGACGTTCTGCGTGATCACCGTCAGCCGGCCGGGATGGCGCCGCTCGAACTCGGCCAGCGCCAGATGGCCGGCGTTGGGCTGCACGGCGGCCAGGCTGGCGCGGCGCTCGGCGTACCAGTCCCACACGCGCTCGGGGTGGCGCCGAAAGGCGTCTTCGGTGGCCAGCTCCTCGGGCCGAAAGCGCGCCCACAGGCCGGTCTGCGCGTCGCGGAAGGTGGGCACGCCGGATTCGGCGCTGATGCCGGCGCCGCTGAGCACGGCGATATGGGCCGCGTGCTGCAAGCACTGACGGGCGCGGGCGAGCAGATCTTCCATGGACAGGGTGCGAGTCAGCGCCGGTCGACCAGCGCATGGGCGATGGTGCCCAGGTCCACGTATTCCAGTTCGCTGCCGGCGGGCACGCCGCGCGCCAGCCGGGTCACCACCAGCCCGCGGCTGCGCAGCGCCTGGCCGATGACGTGGGCCGTGGCCTCGCCCTCGGCGGTGAAGTTGGTGGCCAGGATGACTTCCCGCACCACGCCGTCGCAGGCGCGCTCGATCAGCCGCTGCGCGCCGATGTCGCGCGGGCCGATGCCGTCCAGCGGGCTGAGCTTGCCCATCAGCACGAAGTAGCGGCCGCGGAAGGCGCCGGTGCGCTCCAGCGCCGCCTGGTCGGCCGGGGTCTCGACCACGGCCAGCTGGCTGGCGTCGCGCCGCGGGTCGTTGCAGGTGGCGCAGACCTCGCTTTCGGTGAAGGTGTGGCACTGGGCGCAGTGGCGCACCTGGTCGACGGCCTCGTGCAGCGCGCGTCCCAGCTGCCGCGCGCCCTCGCGGTCGTGCTGCAGCAGGTGAAACGCCATGCGCTGGGCCGAGCGCACGCCCACCCCCGGCAGGCGCCGCAGCGCCTGAATCAGGGTGTCGAGGCTGTGGGTATCGCTCATGGAGCGTTGAGCGTTGAGCGTTGAGCGTTGAGCGTTGAGCGTTGAGCGTTGAGCGTGAATGTCAGAAGACCTCACGCTGAGCGCTCAACGCTCAACCTCCAGGATCAGAACGGGAACTTCATGCCGCCCGGCAGCCCGGGCATGCCGGCGGGCATCAGCTTGCCCATCTTCTCGGCCGACAGTTCCTCGGCCTTGCGCACGGCGGCGTTGAAGGCGGCGGCCACCAGGTCTTCCAGCATGTCCTTGTCGTCGGCCAGCAGGCTGGGATCGATGGTGACGCGCTTGACGTCGTGCTTGGCGGTCATCAGCACCTTCACCAGACCGGCGCCGGATTCGCCCTCGACCTCCATCAGCGCCAGCTCGTCCTGCGCCTTCTTCAGGTTGTCCTGCATGGCCTGGGCCTGCTTCATCAGGCCGGCGAGTTGTCCCTTGTTGAACATTGACTTTCCTTTCTTCAATCCATGGCAAATGACGAATGGGCTGGCTGTGCGCCGGCAAGAGCAGGCCGTGCCTGTGGCAAGCCCATTCGTCATGTGCCGCTCATAGCGGCTTGATGCTGCCAGGAACGATTTTCGCCCCAAAGTCGCGCATCATCTCCTGCACGAACGGGTCGGCCATCAGCAGCGCCTCGGCCGCTTTTAGCCGGCGCGAGGCGTGGATGGCATTGCGGCGTGCCGGGCTGTCGCTGACGGGACCGGTGGCGATCCGCAGGCGCACCGCATGGCCGGCGTCGGCCAGCGCGGCCTGCAGCCGCTCGCGGGCGCCGCCGGACTGGGCCAGCGACTCGCTTTCCACCCGCAGGGTCCACTGGCCGGCGCCGCGCGCCACCAGTTGCGACTGCAGGGCCAGCTCGCGCACCAGCGCCGTCACGGCCTCGCGCGCCACCAGATCCTGCACCAGCGCGTGCCAGAAGTCGCCCTCGGCGCCGGGCACCACGGGCGGGGGCGGCGCGTCGGCCTGTACAGGGCGCGCGGGCACTGGCTCATCGCTGCTCTCACGCACCGGGATTGCTATTATTTTTGTAGCTTCTTGCGCAGATTGGACGGGCGCTGGAACGGGTTTTGATTCTTCAATCACCGGCCCCGGCATCTGCCGCACCGGCAGCGGCTGAAGCGCCGCCGCGCGAGGTCGGCTGGCCGGCGCGGGGGGCGCCGGCTCGTCCCAGTCGCTGTCCAGATCGGCCTCGCTCACGGGTCGGGCGTCAACGGGCGCAAAGCCGCCGGTGTCGGGATCGCCAGCTTGCGGCGCGGCAGCATCGGTCTCTGGGGCGGCAGCCGGCGGCAGCGGCGCGGCGGGCCGCAGCGCCGTGGCTTGAGCGGCCACCGCGGGCGGCGCCTCAGGTGTTTTCAGGCTTTTTTTTTCTGCCGTGGCGCTGATCGCCTTGGCGTGCGCCGCCGGTGCCTGGCGGAACGGCAACAGGCGCAGCAGCACCATGGTGAGGCCCGTGTACTCGTCGGGCGCCAGGCCCAGCTCGGCCCGGCCGTGGATGCACAGGCTGTAGAGCAGTTGCGTCTCGTCGGCCGGCAGCCGCGCCGCCAGGCGCGCCGTTTCCTGGGCGTCGGGGTCGGCG
>MKTG01000073.1:0-354 GCA_001897615.1 Burkholderiales bacterium 68-10 | reverse complement strand
GCGCGCGCCGCGCGCCAGCAGGCGCAGCGCCGCCGGCTCGGCGGCCACGCCCTCGGCGGCCAGCACATGGGTGAGGTGATCCAGCACCGTCTCGGGCGCCATCGGCCGCAGGTTGAACTGCAGGCAACGCGACAGCACCGTCACCGGCACCTTCTGCGGGTCGGTCGTGGCCAGCACGAACTTGAGGTATTCGGGCGGCTCCTCCAGCGTCTTCAGCATGGCGTTGAAGGCGTGGCCGGTCAGCATGTGCACTTCGTCGATCATGAAGACCTTGAAGCGCCCCTGGACGGGTTTGTAGACGGCCTGCTCCAGCAGTTGCTGCACCTCGTCGACGCCGCGGTTGCTGGCGGCATC
>MKTG01000072.1:137022-162189 GCA_001897615.1 Burkholderiales bacterium 68-10 | reverse complement strand
GCGCGGATCGCGGATGAAGAACACGGGTGTGTTGTTGCCCACCATGTCCCAGTTGCCCTCCTCGGTATAGAACTTGAGGGCAAAGCCGCGGATGTCGCGCTCGGCGTCGGCCGCACCGCGCTCGCCGGCCACGGTGGTGAAGCGGGCGAACATCTCGGTCTGCTTGCCCACCTTGCTGAAGATGGCGGCGCGGGTGTACTTCGTGATGTCGCGGGTCACCGTGAAGGTGCCGAAGGCGCCCGAACCCTTGGCGTGCATGCGCCGCTCAGGGATCACCTCGCGCACGAAGTTGGCCAGCTTTTCATTGAGCCAGACGTCCTGCGCCAGCAGCGGGCCGCGCGCTCCGGCGGTGAGGCTGTCGCGGTTGCTGGGCACCGGGGCGCCGAAGTCGGTCGTCAGGTGGGTGACGGGGCACTTGATCTTGTCGTTGCTCATGGGATATTCCTTTGGTCAGGGTTGAAAAGGCGCGGCCAGATCGCAAGGCAATCATAGAAACAACAAATTAAAAAAGACAATCAATTGTCTTTATCAACTCGTTAGCCGTGGTCAACCTGACGCGCCGTCCCAAGCCGCGCAGGCGCCTTGGGAGCCGCAGCGCTCACCTTTGCCTGGCACGCCGGTCACGGCGCTGGCGGGCGCGTCGAACCGCCGTTTCTAGGTTTGAATCAGGGGGCGCCAGTAGGCGCCGGGGTGGGCACCACGTCCTGCACCCGGCGCGGTGCGCCGAGGGGGGCGCTGGCCTGGCCGCGCTGTAGCGCGGCGATGTCGGCCTCGCTGGGGTAGACGCCGGCCAGCCAGTAGTCCATCACCCGGCGCACCAGCGGCGCCGCGTGGGCGGCGCCGAAGCCGGCGTTTTCGACGATGGCGGCCACGGCGATGCGCGGCTGGTCGGCCGGCGCGAAGGCGATGTACAGCGAGTGGTCGCGCTGGTGCTCGGCCAGCTTGGTGGCGTTGTAGCGGCTTTTCTGGCCGATGGTGACGGCCTGCGCGGTGCCGGTCTTGCCGCCCGACAGGTAGGGCGCGCCGACGAACACCCCGCGCGAGGTGCCTTCCTGCGTCACGCCGACCATGGCGCGCTTGACCAGCGCCACGTGCTCGGGCTTGTAGCCCAGGTTCTGCCCGGGCGGCTGCGGCAGCTCGTGCAGTTGCAGGCTCAGCGCGTCCTGCCGCGCCTTGACCAGGTGTGGCACGTGACGCACCCCGCCGGCGGCCAGCGTGGCGGTGGCGCTGGCCAGCTGCAGCATGGTGAAGTTGTTGTAGCCTTGGCCGATGCCCAGGGAGATGGTTTCGCCGGCGTACCACTTCTGCTGTTCGGGGCGCTTGTAGGTGGCGCGCTTCCAGTCGGTGGAGGGCAGCACGCCGCGCGTCTCGCCAGGGATGTCCAGGCCGGTGACCTGGCCGAAGCCCAGCGGCCGCATGAAGTCGTGGATCGCGTTGACGCCCATGTCGTTGGCCAGCTGGTAGTAATACACGTTGCTGGACTTGACGATGCTGCGATGCAGGTCCACCGGCCCCAGCGCGTGACCGGAGCGGAAGGTGTGGCCACCGAAGGTCCAGGAGCCGCCGTCCATGGTGATGCTGCCGGCCGTGCGCTTGCCGGTTTCCAGCGCGGCCAGGCCCATGAAGGGCTTGTAGGTGGAGCCCGGCGGATAGGTGCCGCGCAGCGCGCGGTTGAGCAGCGGCTTGTCGATGGAGTTGTTGAGCTCGTCCCAGCTCTCGTGGTCGATGCCTTCGACGAACAGGTTGGGGTCGAACGTGGGTTTGCTGACGAACGCCAGCACTTCGCCGTTGCTCGGATCGATCGCCACCAGCGCGCCGCGGCGCTCGCCGTACATGTCCTCCACCAGCTTCTGCAGGTGGATGTCGATCGACAGCCGCACGGCATCGCCCGGCGTCGCCGGATGGCTGCCCAGGCGGCGCACGGCGCGGCCGCCGGCCGAGGTTTCCATCTGCTCCCAGCCGGTGCCGCCGTGCAGGGTCTTTTCGTAGCTGGCTTCGACGCCCAGCTTGCCGATGTAGTCGGTGCCGCGGTAGTTGGCGGCGTCGTCCGAATCCTCGATGCGCTCTTTTTCCTTCTGGTTGATGCGGCCGATGTAGCCCACCACGTGCGCGCCGGTCTCGCCCAGCGGGTAGTTGCGAAACAGCCGCGCCTTGATCTCCACCCCCGGGAAGCGGTAGCGCTGGGCGGCAAAGCGCGCCACTTCCTCGTCGCTCAGGCGGGTGCGGATGGGCAGCGACTCGAAGCTGCGCGAATCCTCGCGCATGCGCTTGAAGCGGCGCCGGTCGCGCGGCGTGACCTCGATCACCTGGGCGATGGCGTCGATGGTGTCGTCGATGCCGCGGCCGGTGCGCGAGGGCGTGATCTCCAGCGTGTAGGCCTTGTAGTTGGTGGCCAGCACCACGCCGTTGCGGTCGGTGATCTCGCCGCGGTGCGGCACCACCGGCATCACGGCCGTGCGGTTGGACTCGGCCTGGCGCGCCAGCTCGTCGTGGCGCAGCACCTGCAGGTGGTACAGCCGCCAGCCCAGCAGCCCGAAGGCCAGCAGCACCGCCAGGCCGACCACCGCCAGCCGGATGCGAAAACGCATCAGCTCGGCTTCGACGTTGCGGATCTCGGTCATGGCCTGGCGCGGGCGGCGTGGCGGCGGCGCGGGCCGGGACGCGGCGCGCACCGGGCCGTCGAGGCGTTGAGCGCCATCACGCCGCAATCACTTTTAAAATGATAGCTGCTTGCGCTCTTCTGCTGGGCGCTGGAGGGCGATTTGACCACGATCGGACCTACAGCGGGCGGTTGGCGTCGGGGTTGGGCGCGCGGCGCTGCGGCGCCAGCAGCAGCCAGCCGACGATGGGCCACATCAGCGCCTCCAGCACCGGCGCCAGCACCACCGGCCAGCCCGGAAATATGGCGCCGCCGATCAGCCGCAGCACGACGGTGATGGCGTGCGCGGCCGCGAACAGCGGCATCAGCTGCAGCGCCTGGCCCGGTACCGAGAACCACAGGATGCGCCGGTGCACCATGATGGCGAAGTAGATCAGCACCGCGTAGGCCAGCGCGTGCTGGCCCAGCAGCGAGGCCTGGTGCACGTCCAGCACCAGACCGAACACGAAGGCCACCGCCAGCCCGACGCGGCGCGGCTGGTGGATGCTCCAGAACACCAGCACCACGGCCAGGAAGTCGGGCATCCACGGTACCCGACCCAGCGGCAGCAGGTTCAGCATCAGCGCCATCAGCAGGCTGCCCCAGATGAAGCCGGGGCGCGCCGGCAGCAGCAACTGCTCGCCACGCGGCATGATCATGGCCGGCCCCCTGGGGCGGCGCGCCGGCGCGGCGCGGCCGGTGGCGGCGCCGACGCGGCGGGCGCGGCGGCCGGCGCCGCCGCCGGCGCGCGCCCGGTCGCCGCTGGCGGCGGCGCGTCGGTGACCTGCGGCGTCAGCGGCGCCAGCACCATCACGTGCGTCACGCCCTGCAGCCGCGCCAGCGGCGTGCAGCGGATGCGGGCGAACGAGGTGTCGCTGCGCCGGTCCACCGTGGCCACCCGCGCCACCGGCAGGCCCGGGGCATAGACGCCATCAACGCCGCTGGTGACCAGCAGATCGCCCTCTTTCACGTCCTCGTTCACCGACATGTAGCGCAGCTCCATCGTGCCGCCGTGGGGCGCCGGGTCGCCGTAGGCGACGCTGCGCGTGCCGGTGCGGGCGTTCATCACCGGGATCACCTGGTCGCGGTCGATCAGCAGGGTGATTTCGCTCACGAAGGGGTAGACGCGCGTGACCTGGCCCAGCACGCCCGACTCGTCCATCACCGGCGAGCCCGGCTGGATGCCCTGCAGCTGGCCCTTGTCGATCACCACGCGCCGGCTGTACGGGTCGGTGGCGTCGTACAGCACCTGCGCCGCCACGCTGGCCACCTGCACGCGCGGGCGCAGCTCCAGCAGCTCGCGCAGACGGGCGTTTTCCAGCAACAGCTGCTCCACCTGACCGGCGCGCTGGGACTGCTCGGCCAGCTTCAGCCGCGCCGCTTCCTCGGTGGCGTGCGCGGTCTTGAGTTCGGTCAGGTAGCCCCCCAGGGTCTGTGCCATCTGCACTGGTTGCAGCGCCAGCCACTGGGCTGGGTACAGCACGGTGGCGATGGCCGCGCGCAGCGGCTGCACGATGCGAAAGCGCGCGTCGGCCACCATTAGGAACAGTGCCAGCGCGCTGAAGAACACCAGCCGCGACAGCGCCGACGGCCCCTGCTTGAAGAAGGGGGGCGGCGTGCGATCGAGCGTGTCCAGCGGCATGGCGCGTCAGGCCGGGATCCCCTGGGATGAGCGGAGTGCTATTAATGTAATAGCTTTTCGCGCTCGTCTGTAAAGGACTGAAGCCGATTTTGATGCGGTGTGTACGGGCTGGATCGCGGGCCCGTGGAGAGTCGGCGGGAATCGGGTTGCGAGTTTCAGTGGCCGCGCAGCAGGCCGTGCGCGGGCGCTCGTGGCCGGGGTCCCCCCGGCCACTGAGCGCGTCCCCTTGCGGGGAAGGCGCGCCAGCGCCTCAGGGGTGGGTGTCATTCACTCGTGAAGATGCTGCCCAGTCGCTCCATGCGCTCCAGCGCCAGGCCACAGCCGCGCACCACGCAGGTCAGGGGCTCCTCGGCCACCAGCACCGGCAGGCCGGTTTCCTCGGCCAGCAGGCGCTCCAGGTCGCGCAGCAGGGCGCCGCCGCCGGTCAGCATCATGCCGCGCTCGGCGATGTCGGCGCCCAGCTCGGGCGGGGTTTCCTCCAGCGCCTTCTTGACCTCGGAGACGATGTTGTTGAGCGGCTCGGTGAGCGCTTCGAGGATTTCGTTGCTGCTGATGGTGAAGCTGCGCGGCACGCCTTCGGACAGATTGCGCCCCTTCACTTCCATCTCGCGCACCTCGCTGCCGGGGAAGGCGCTGCCGATCTGCTTCTTGATCGCCTCGGCCGTCGGGTCGCCGATCAGCATGCCGTAGTTGCGGCGGATGTAGTTGATGATGGCGTCGTCGAACTTGTCGCCGCCCACGCGCGCGCTGCCCTTGTAGACCATGCCGCCCAGGCTGATGACGCCCACTTCGGTGGTGCCGCCGCCGATGTCCACCACCATCGAGCCGCTGGCCTCGGACACCGGCAGGCCGGCGCCGATGGCGGCGGCCATGGGCTCCTCGATCAGGTAGACCTCACTGGCGCCGGCGCCCAGGGCGGATTCGCGGATGGCGCGGCGCTCCACTTGCGTGGAGCCGCAGGGCACGCAGATGATGATGCGCGGGCTGGGCTTGAACAGGCCGCGCGGGTGCACCATCTTGATGAACTGCTTGAGCATCTGCTCGGTGACGGTGAAGTCGGCGATCACGCCGTCCTTCATGGGGCGGATGGCCTCGATGTTGCCCGGCACCTTGCCCAGCATGGCCTTGGCCTCGCTGCCCACCGCCTGGATGGTCTTCTTGCCCTGCGGGCCGCCTTCGTGGCGGATGGCGACCACCGAGGGCTCGTCGAGCACGATGCCCTTGTCGCGGACGTAAATCAGGGTGTTGGCGGTGCCCAGGTCGATGGCCAGGTCGGTGGAAAAGTACCGACGGAGAGCTCCAAACATGAAATACCCTTCTGGGCTGCCGGCCAGCACCAGACGCCGGCAACCGTTGATTCAATGCGAAATGAGCGTGATTTGGCGCCAATATCGGCCAATTCGGGGCCGTTGCGCCAAAGGTCGGATAATAACGCATCGCCGCCCGGCGTCCCTGCGGCGACGGCGGCGCAACACCCCATCGATCCCCGACATTCCGTGCCTTTTTCATGGCCCTGACACCTGACGACATCAGCCATATCGCGCACCTGGCGCGACTTGAGCTGACTACCGAACAAAGTGAGCGCATGCTCACGCAATTGAACGATTTCTTTGCCATCGCCCAGGCGATACAGGCCGAGGACACCACCGGCGTGCAGCCGCTGGCGCACCCGCTGGCCGCCATCCAGGACGTGCAGCTGCGTCTGCGCGACGACGTGGTGAGCGAGCCCGACCGCCGCGCCGCCTACCAGCAGGGCGCGCCGGCGGTCGAGGACGGCCTGTTCCTGGTGCCGAGGGTGATCGAATGAGCGCGCTGCATGATCTCACCGTGGCCGAGCTGGCCAGCCGCCTGCGTGGACGGCAGGTGTCGGCGCTGGAGCTGGCGCGGCACCTGCTGGCGCGCAGCCAGGCCCATGCCGGGCTGGGCGCCTTTCTGGCGCAGGACGAGGCGGTGACGCTGGCGCAGGCGCGCGCCGCCGATGCCCGGCTGGCAAGCGGCGATGCGCCGCTGCTGACGGGCGTGCCGGTGGCGCACAAGGACGTGTTCGTCACCACCGACTTTCCCACCACCGCCGGCTCGCGCATGCTGGCCGGCTACCGCTCGCCGTTCGAGAGCACGGTGACGGCCAGGCTGGCCGAGGCCGGCATGGTGTGCCTGGGCAAGCTCAGTTGCGACGAGTTCGCCATGGGCTCATCCAACGAGAACTCGGCCTTCGGACCGGTCAAGAACCCCTGGGATCCATCGCGCGTGCCGGGCGGCTCCTCGGGCGGCAGCGCCGCCGCCGTGGCCGCGCGCCTGACGCCGGCGGCCACCGGCTCGGACACCGGCGGCTCGATCCGCCAGCCGGCCAGCTTCTGCGGCCTCACGGGCATCAAGCCGACCTACGGGCGCGTGTCGCGCCACGGCATGATTGCCTTTGCCTCCAGCTTCGACCAGGCGGGCGTGATGGCGCGCAGCGCCGAGGACTGCGCGCTGCTGCTCTCGGCCATGAGCGGCGCCGATGTCGATCGCGACTCGACCTCGCTCGATTTGCCGGCCGAGGACTTCACGCGCGGCCTGCACGACTCGATCGACGGCCTGCGCATCGGCATCCCGCAGGAGTTCTTCGGCGATGGCCTGGCGGCCGACGTGCGCGCGGCGCTGGACGGCGCGCTGGCCGAGCTGTGCAAGCTGGGCGCCCGGCTGGTGGACATCCGCCTGCCACGCACCGAGCTGTCGATCCCGGTCTACTACATCCTCACCCCGGCCGAGGCCAGCACCAACCTGAGCCGCTTCGACGGCGTGCGCTACGGCCACCGAGCGCGCGAGCACGTCGATCTGGAGGACATGTACAAGAAGAGCCGCAGCCAGGGCTTTGGCGAGGAAGTGCAGCGCCGCATCGTCATCGGCACCTACGTGCTGTCGCATGGCTACTACGACGCCTACTACGTGCAGGCGCAGAAGCTGCGCCGCATGATCGCCGACGACCTGCAGCGCGCCTTCGGCGAGTGCGATGTCATCGCCGGCCCGGTGTCGCCCGGCGTGGCCTGGCCGCTGGGCACGCACAGCGCCGATCCGGTGGCGGCCTACCTGGCCGACATCTACACGCTGACCGCCTCGATGGCCGGCCTGCCGGCCATGAGCGTGCCGGCCGGCTTTGGCGCCGGCGGGCTGCCGGTCGGCTTGCAGCTGATCGGCAACTACCTGCGGGAAGGCCGCCTGCTGAACGTGGCGCACCGCCTGCAGCAGGCCAGCGACTGGCACACCCGCAAGCCCCAAGGGTACTGACGAGGGGCCACACACACCATGAGCACATTGATTCAGGGCTACGAGGTCGTCATCGGCTTCGAGACGCACGCCCAGTTGCAGACCAAAAGCAAGCTGTTCAGCCGCGCCGCCACCGCCTTTGGCGCCGCGCCCAACACCCAGGCCAGCGCGGTCGACCTGGCGCTGCCCGGCACGCTGCCGGTGATGAACCGCGAGGCCGTGCGCTGCGCCATCCGCCTGGGCCTGGCGCTGGGCTCGCGCATCGCGTCGCGCAGCGTGTTCGACCGCAAGAACTACTTCTATCCCGACCTGCCCAAGGGCTACCAGATCAGCCAGTTCGAGCAGCCGGTGGTGCAGGGCGGCGAGGTGTCGTTCTTCGTCGGCGACGAGAAGAAGACCGTGCGCCTGGTGCGCGCCCACCTGGAAGAAGACGCCGGCAAGTCGCTGCACGAGGACTTCCACGGCATGAGCGGGATCGATTTGAACCGCGCCGGCACGCCGCTGCTGGAGATCGTCACCGAGCCCGACATGCGCAGCAGCGCCGAGGCCGTGGCCTACGCGAAGGAGCTGCACAAGATCGTCACCTGGATCGGCGTGTGCGACGGCAACATGCAGGAAGGGAGCTTTCGCTGCGACGCCAACGTCAGCGTGCGCAAGCCCGGCCAGCCGCTGGGCACGCGGCGCGAGATCAAGAACCTGAACAGCTTCAAGTTCATGCAGCAGGCGATCGACTACGAGATCCGCTGGCAGATCGAGCAGCTGGAAGACGGCCACGCCATTCAGCAGGCCACCGTGCTGTTCGACCCCGACAGCGGCGAAACCCGCGCCATGCGCACTAAGGAAGATTCGGCTGACTACCGCTACTTCCCCGACCCGGACCTGCCGCCGCTCTGTATTTCAGAGCAATGGATCGAGCAGGAACGCGCGCAAATGCCCGAATTGCCGCGCCAGATGGCGGAGCGCTTCGTGACCGGCTACCAGCTGCCCGAATACGACGCCGTGACGCTGACGCAGACACCGGCCATGGCGGCCTACTTCGAGCAGGCGGCCGCCGCCAGCGGCCAGCCCAAGCTGGCCAGCAACTGGATCATGGGCGAGCTGTCGCGCCGGCTGAATGCCCAGGAGATCGGCATCGAGGCGGCGCGGGTGTCGGCGGCGCAGCTGGCGCAGCTGATCGCCCGCATCCACGACGGCACCATCAGCAACGCCGCCGCACGCCAGGTGTTCGAGGCGCTGTGGACGGGCGAAGGCGCCGGGGTGGACGCGGTGATCGAGGCCAAGGGCCTCAAGCAGATGAATGACACCGGCGCGCTGGAGCAGATCGTCGACGAGGTCATCGCCGCCAACCCCGACAACGTGGCGCAGTTCAAGGCCGGCAAGGACAAGGCCTTCAACGCCCTGGTCGGCCAGGTGATGAAGGCCAGCCGTGGCAAGGCCAACCCGCAGCAGGCCAGCGAGTTGCTGCGGGCGCGTCTGGGTGCCTGAAATAGCTATCGTAAGGATAGCTGCTGGCGCAGTCTGGTCGGGCGCCGAGGCGGTTTTGGGTTGAAATCAGCGCCTGGGCGCGTCGCCCGGCCGGGCCGCCCACAGCGGTTGCAGGCGCAGCGCCTCGGCGTCGAAGCGGGCGTGGATGCGGCGCTGCTCGTCGTGCTGCGCGGCGATGGCGCGGCGCTGGGTGGCCACCGCCTCGGCGTTGTCGGTCAGCGCGCGACGCAGCTTGGCCGGGGCCTTGGCCGGGTTGCCGGCGTAGAACTCCATCTCGTCGTCCAGCGCCTTGCGTTCGTGGCCCAGTTCGGTGATGCGGTGCTCGGCCGCCTGGATGACGATCTGCGTCTGCGCCAACTCCTCGGCGCGACCGGCGTCGTGCGCGGCCTTGTCGGGGTAGCGAGTGATCAGCGCCTGGTCGCGGCGCTGGATGTCGCGCTCACGCTGGCGTTTGAGCGCCGCCTCGCGCTCGCGCGCCTCATGGGCCTCGCGCTCGGTGGCGGTGAGGGTGGGCGGGATGATGCGGCGGACGGTGCCGTCGCGGTTGAGCTCGCGTTGTTCGCGGTCGATGCAGGCCGGGATGGGGCGGTCGGAGGTCAGGCGCCGCCCGTGGGCGTCAATGCAGGTGTAGATGCCGCCGGGCGCCGGCGTGCCGCTGCCCTGCGCCAGCGCGCCCGTGGTGCCCCACAGCAGGGCGCACGCCGCCAGCGCACACCAGCGCCCCGGCGCGCGCGGGGCGACGGGGCGGCGGGTGTGCGAGGGCGAGGCGTTCATGTCGTCTGCTCAACGCCGTATCGTGCCCGATAAGCCGACACGGCGCCGAAATGGGCCGAGAAGTGCTCAGTATGTGACAAATGTTGCAGCAAGTGTGACAGGGTGGCGATGGCGCACACCTTCAGGCCCAGCGTGTCGCGCACGTACTGCACGGCCGACCAGGGCACGTCCTGGCCGTTTTCAGTCGCCATTTCCTGGCGGTCGAGCGCGATGGCCACGGCGTGCGGTGTCGCGCCGGCGGCCTGGATGAGGGCGATCGATTCGCGCACCGCCGTGCCGGCCGAGATCACGTCGTCGACGATCAGCACCCGCCCCTTGAGCGGCGCGCCCACCAGCGTGCCGCCTTCGCCGTGGTCCTTGGCCTCCTTGCGGTTGTAGGCGAACGGCTTGTTGACGCCCAGCCGCGCCAGCTCGACCGCCACCGCCGCGCCCAGCGGGATGCCCTTGTAGGCGGGGCCGAAGAGGACGTCGAACTCGATGCCCGAGGCCAGCAGGGCGCGCGCATAGAATTGCGCCAGCCGGCCCAGCTTGGCGCCATCGTCGAACAGGCCGGCATTGAAGAAATAGGGCGACACGCGCCCGGCCTTGGTCTTGAATTCGCCAAAGCGCAGCACGCCGCTTTCGATGGCGAACTGCACGAAATCCTGCGCCAGCCGGCCCTGATCGTCAGGGCTTGGCAATGTGTCGCTCATGGGGGTCCATTCCTTGTTCAAGCTCACCAGCCTCAATCTCAATGGCATCCGTTCCGCGGTCACCAAGGGCGTGCCCGCCTGGCTGGAGTCGCACGCGCCGGATTGTATTTGCGTGCAGGAAATCAAGGCCCAGCACCCCGACCTGGCCGGCCGCTTCGAGCAGCTGGCGGGCCTGCGGGGCTACTTTCACCTGGCCGAGAAAAAGGGCTACTCGGGCGTGGGCGTCTACACCCGCCATGAGCCGAGCGCGGTGCTGGCCGGCTACGGCTCGGACGAGTTCGACGCCGAGGGCCGCTTTCTGGAGGCGCGCTTCGACACCCCGCGGCGCAAGTTCTCGGTCATCAGCGCCTACTTTCCCAGCGGTTCATCGGGGCCCGAGCGGCAGCAGGCCAAGTTCCGCTTCCTGGCCGAGTTCTACCCGGTGCTGCAGCGCCTGGCGGCCGAGCGCGAGTTCATCCTGTGCGGCGACGTCAACATCGCGCACCAGGAGATCGACCTGAAGAACTGGAAGAGCAACCAGAAGAACAGCGGCTTCCTGCCCGAGGAGCGCGCCTGGATGACCCAGGTGCTGGACGAGCTGGGCCTGGTGGACGTCTACCGCCACCTGCACCCCGACACCACCGGCGAGTCCTACACCTGGTGGAGCAACCGCGGCCAGGCCTACGCCAAGAACGTGGGCTGGCGGCTGGACTACCACCTGGCGACGCCGGCCATCGGGCCGCGGGCGCGCGCGGCGGCGGTCTACAAGGACGAGAAGTTCAGCGACCACGCGCCGATCACCATCGAGTACGCTTTCGCGCTCTGAGGGTGCTATATATTACATAGCTGTTGGCGCTTGCCCTGTAGGCGCCAGAGCCCCATTTGATCCAGAATCCCCATGAGCAAAGCCCTGCGCCTGTCGGAGAAGTGGTTTCAGCGCGGCCTGTGGCTGGTGGCCCTGGTGTTCGCCAGTTTCCTGATTGGCTTGGGCAGCACCGTGGTGGGCGATCTGCCACGGGTCGAGCACCGGCTGGCGCTGGACGACTTCATGGACCGCGCGGCGGCCCAGGCCGCGCGCGACACCATCCAGGCCGGCGAGCGCCAGGCGCAGGACCGCTCCGACGCGCTCGAGCAGGCGCGCCTGAAGCTGCAGGTGGCGCAGGCCGACGTCGGCACCCAGCGCCAGGGCTTCGCCAACTGGATCGCCACCCGCCGCGCCACCGAGCGCGCCGAGCAGGACCCCGAGGTGATTGCCCGCACCCGCGCGCTGGACGAGCTGCAGGCGCGCGAGCGCGCCGCCCGCGCCGAAGTCGAGCGCCAGCAGCAGACGCTGCTGGACGCGCGCCAGTCGGTCGAGCAGGCGCGCCGCACGCTGTCGGACATGCAGCGCAACGCTCAGGGCGCCCACGCCCAGGCGGTGCGGGTGCAGGAGCTGCGGGTGTTCGGCTACCGGTTGGCGCTCACGCTGCCCTTGCTGCTGCTGGCCGGCTGGCTGTTCGCCAGGAAGCGGCGCAGCACCTGGTGGCCCTTCGTCTGGGGCTTCATCGGGTTCGCGCTGTTCGCCTTCTTTGTCGAGTTGGTGCCCTACCTGCCCAGCTACGGCGGCTACGTGCGCTACATCGTGGGCATCGTCGCCACCGTGCTGGTGGGGCGCTGGGCCATCGTGGCCTTGCAGCGCTACCTGGAGCGCCAGCACGCCGCCGAGGCGCAGCCCGATGCGCAGCGCCGCGCCGAACTGGGCTACGACACCGCGCTGGCGCGCCTGGCCAAGGGCGTGTGCCCGGGCTGCGAGCGCGCGGTGGACCTGAAGGACGGGCGGACCGACTTCTGCCCGCACTGCGGCATCGGCCTGTTCGACTACTGCGGCCACTGCCAGGCGCGCAAGAGCACGTTTTCCCGCTTCTGCCCGGCCTGCGGCACGTCGGGGCGCTCGGCCGCGCAGGGCACGCCGTGTGTGTGATGCCCCTGTTCGCTATTTATTTAATAGCTGCTCGCGCTTGCTGCAGGCGCGACAGGAATCGATTGAAGCCGAAATCCCGGCCTGCCGGCGGCAGCCGTTGCGCGCTGGGTCAGCGCAGCAGACCGGCCAGCCGCTGCGTGATCAGCGCCTCGGCCTCGGCCATGATGCGGTCGATCAGCGCCTTCACCGTCGGCACGTCGTGGATCAGGCCGGCCACCATGCCGCAGCTCCAGGCGCCGGCGTCCATGTCGCCGTTCTGCATGATGCGCGGATAGACGCCGGCCACCTGCTCGATGATGTCCTCGAACTTCAGGTTGGCGCCCAGCTCCTTTTCCTTGGCCAGCAGGCGCTCCACCGCCGCGTTGTTCAGCACGCGCTCGGTGTTGCGCAGCGGGCGCATCACCAGGCGCGTGTCCAGTTCGCTGGCGGCCACGATGGCCTGCTTGACGTGCTCGTGCACCGGCGCCTCCTGGGTGGCGATGAAGCGCGTGCCCATGTTCATGCCCTCGGCACCCAGGGCGAGGGCCGCCACCAGGCTGCGCCCGTCGGCCATGCCGCCGGAGGCGACGAAGGGGATCTTCAGCGTCTCGGCGGCGCGCGGCAGCAGGATGAAGTTGGGCACGTCGTCCTCGCCCGGGTGGCCGCCGCACTCGAAGCCGTCCACGCTGACGGCGTCGCAGCCGATCGCCTCGGCCTTCAGCGCGTGGCGCACCGAGGTGCATTTGTGGATCACCTTGATGCCGTGCTCTTTCAGCAGCGGCAGCCATTGCTGCGGGTTGTTGCCGGCGGTCTCCACGGCCTTGACGCCGCCTTCGATGATGGCGCGGATGTAGCCCGGGTAGTCGGGCGAGCTGACGGTGGGCAGAAAGGTGAGGTTGACGCCGAAGGGCTTGTCGGTCATGGCGCGGCAACGCGCGATCTCGCGCGCCAGCAGCTCGGGGGTCTTTTGCGTCAGGCCGGTGATGAGGCCCAGGCCGCCGGCGTTGGACACGGCGGCGGCCAGTTCGGCAAAGCCGACGTAGTGCATGCCGCCCTGGATGATGGGGTGCTGGATGCCGAAGAGTTCGGTGATGCGGGTTTTCATGCGTCGTCTCTCAAGGGATGGAAAGTCATGGGGAAGGTTGGCAGCATACCGGCCCGCCATGCCAGCGGTGGTCGCCAGGCCGCCTGCCGCCCACGTGCTCCTAGACTCCGCGCGCGCGGTCGGCGGCAAAGCGCTGGCGAAACGCGCTGAAGGTGCCCGCCTCCAGCGCATCGCGCACCTCTTGCATGAGTTGCAGGTAGTAGTGCAGGTTGTGAATGCTGGCCAGCATCGGCGCCAGCATCTCGCCGCAGCGCTCCAGGTGGTGCAGGTAGGCGCGCGAAAAGCCGCCGCGCCCGCCGTCCTGCCAGGCCACGCCCGACTCGCCGGCGCAGGCGTGGCAGGTGCAGGTCTCGTCGATCGGGCGCGGGTCGCTCTTGTGGCGGGCGTTGCGGATCTTCAGGTCGCCAAAGCGCGTGAACAGGTGGCCGTTGCGCGCGTTGCGCGTGGGCATCACGCAGTCGAACAGGCCGACCCCATGCTGCACGCCGTACACCAGGTCTTCCGGCGTGCCCACGCCCATCAGGTAGCGCGGCTTATGCGCCGGCAGGCGGTGCGGGGTGTGGGCGGTGATGCGCAGCATGTCTTCCTTGGGCTCGCCCACGCTGACGCCGCCGATGGCGTAACCGGGCAGGTCCAGCTCGACCAGCCGCGCCAGCGATTCTTCGCGCAGGTGCTCGAACATGCCGCCCTGCACGATGCCGAACAGGGCGTTGGGGTTTTCAAGCCGCGCGAATTCGGCCTGGCTGCGCCGCGCCCAGCGCAGGCTCAGCGCCATGCTGGCGCGCGCCTCGGCCTCCGTCGTCACGTGGCCGCGCGTCTCGTAGGGCGTGCATTCGTCGAACTGCATGACGATGTCGCTGTTCAGCACGGTCTGGATCTGCATGCTGACTTCGGGCGTCAGGAACAGCTTGTCGCCGTTGACCGGGCTGGCGAACTTCACGCCTTCCTCGCTGATCTTTCGCATCTCGCCCAGCGACCAGACCTGAAAGCCCCCCGAATCCGTCAGGATGGGCTGCTGCCATTGCTCGAAGCCGTGCAGGCCGCCGAAGGCGCGCAGCACGTCCAGCCCCGGGCGCATCCACAGGTGGAAGGTGTTGCCCAGGATGATCTGCGCGCCCATCTCGCGCAGGCTGCGCGGCAGCACGCCCTTGACCGTGCCGTAGGTGCCCACGGGCATGAAGATGGGCGTCTCGACGACGCCGTGGTTCAGCGTCAGGCGGCCGCGTCGGGCATGGCTGGACGGGTCGCTGGCGAGCAGCTCGAAGCGCAGCATGGCCGCGCCGTCAGGCCGCCAACGGCTTGCGCGCGGTCACCAGGAAGCCCGGCAGGGGCTGGCCGCCTTCCATGCGCAGCGTGGGCAGGTGTTCGATGGTGACCGCGTCGAAGCCGGCTTCGCGGCACTGGCGCTCGACGGCGGAGGCCTTGTGGGCGTAGCGGTTGCTGGCCTCGCGCAGCACCAGATCGGCTTCGTCTTCGCCGGCCGCCTCGCAGGAGAAGATGAAGTGCCCGCCGGGTTTCAGGATGCGCAGCGCGTTCGGGATCACCGGCGCCAGCTCGCCCACGTAGACCAGCACGTCGGTGCAGGTGATGGCTTCATAGTGGTCGGCCGGTGTCTCGCGCAGGGCGTCCAGCACGTTGACGCGGTGAAAGCGCGAGTAGAGCTGGTGGCGCGCCGCCTGTTCGATCATTTTTTCAGACAGATCGACGCCGATGATGTGCCCTTCGATGCGGCCCAGGTAGACCGCCACCAGGCCGGTGCCGCAGCCCAGGTCGAGCAGGTTGAAGCGGCGGTCGGGGTGCAACGCCAGCAGGATCTGCGCCACCCGTTCGGGCACGCGGTATTGCAGGCCGCGCACCAGGTGGACGTCGAAGTTTTGCGCGAAGGCGTCGAAGATGCCCGTCACGACTTGTGCCGGCTGCGTCGCGGGCGTCTGGTCGTGCACCACGGCGTGCCAGTAGCGCGCGTTCTCGTCGAAGGGTTTGAGCGCCAACAGGCGCTCGGCGTACGTCCGCGCCCGCGGCTGATCGCGCATCTTCAAGGCGCAGCTGAGCAAGCCTTGCAGGGTCTCCTCGTGGTGGGGCAGCCGCTCGAGAATGAATTCATAATGGCCGACGGCGTCCGCCGGCCGATCCTGCGCCACCAGAAAGCGCGCCAGGAACAGCCGGATGCCGGCGTTGTCCGGGAAGCGCCGCACGCCTTCCTCGGCCCAGGCCAAGGTCTGGTCGTGGCGCTCGGAAAACAGCGCCACGTTGATGGCCCCCACCATCACCTGGGCATCCCTCGGCGCGTTGGCCAGCGCCTGCATGGCCAGCCGCATGGCCTCGTCGCCCTGCTTCTGGCGCGCCAGCAGCAGGGCCAGTTCGATCTGCGCCACCTGCCAGTCCGGCGCCAGCGCCAGCGCACGGCGTGCCGCCTGCGTGGCGTTTTCGAGGTTGCCCACGCGCTCCGCCATCCGCATGCCCAGCAGCGGCAGGCGTGCGTCCTTGGGGGCCTTCTTCTGCGCCGCGTTGAGCGCCTGCGCGGCCTGCGGCAGTTGGTTGGCTTCGATCAGGCCGCGGATGTGCTGCAGCTCGAGCGTGAACGGGTCGGCGGTGGAGGGTGTGGCGGACATCTGGGGAGCCTGCGGGGAGGGTTCTGACAAGGCCGATCGGCCAGGGCGGGACGTCGATCGCGGACGTCTGGCGGCAAAGGCGGGATTATCCGGCATCGCCGCGGGCCACGCGGGCGGCCCGGTCGGCGCGACAGGGGGCGCCCGCGCCAGAGCCGGCCGGTGGAACAAGGCCGTCGGTCACCCGCCGCCAGGTAATATCAAAATGATAGCTGCTTGCGCTTGCTGGAAGCGCGCAACAATCATGATTCGACTCAATTTTCCTGAGCCGTCCGCACCAGCCACATGGCGTCGCCATAGCTGAAGAAGCGGTAGCGCCGCGCCACCGCGTGCGCGTACAGCGCCATCACGTGCGTGTGGCCGGCCAAGGCGCTGACCAGCATCATCAGCGTGCTGCGTGGCAGGTGGAAGTTGGTGATGAGTGCATCGACCACCCGAAAGCGAAAGCCCGGTGTGATGAAGATGTCGGTGTCGCCGCTGGCCTGGCCGCTGGCGGCCCAGCTTTCCAGCGTGCGCACGCTGGTCGTGCCCACCGCCACCACGCGGCCGCCGCGCGCGCGGCAGTCGGCGATCGCCTGCGCCGTCTCCGGCGGCACGTGGTAGCGCTCGCGGTGCATCACGTGCGCGGCCAGGTCTTCCGTCTTGACCGGCTGGAAGGTGCCCGCCCCGACGTGCAGCGTGACGAAGGCGCGCTGCACGCCACGCGCGGCGATGGCCCGCAGCAGCGGCTCGTCGAAGTGCAGCGCCGCCGTCGGCGCCGCCACCGCGCCGGGGTGGCGCGCGAACACGGTCTGGTAGCGCGCCGCGTCCTCGTGCGAATCGGCGTGCCCGATGTAGGGCGGCAGCGGCACATGGCCGTGCGCGGCCATCAGCGCATAGGCATCGCCGGAAAAACGCAGGTGAAACAGCGGTCCGCCCGCGTCCGGCCAGCGGCCCAGCAGCTCGGCCGTGAAGGCGCCGTCGGCCATGCGCAGCACCGTGCCGGGCGGCGGCTTCTTGCTGACCTTCATGTGCGCGGCCACGCTGCCGTCGGGCAGCACGCGCTCGATCAGCAGCTCCAGCTTGCCGCCGCTGGGCGCCACATCGGCGCCGGGCCGTCCCCAGCCGAGCTGCGCCCCCTGGGGGGAGCGGCGCGAACGCGGCGCCGGGGGGGGCGGTTTATGCCCGTACAGCCGCGCCTTCACCACCTGCGTGTCGTTGAACACCAGCAGATCGCCCGGCTGCAGCAGCGCCGGCAAATCGCGAAACACCCGGTCCATCGGCGCCGCGCCACTGCCGTCGAGCAGGCGCGAGGCGCTGCGCTCGGGCGCGGGGTGCTGGGCGATGAGTTCGGGAGGCAGAGCGAAATCGAAATCGCTCGTGGTGAAATGGCCCTCCCCCGTGGCTCCACTCGCTGCGCGATGTTGCGCCTCCCCCCTCAAGGGGGCGCGCCCGCTGGCCGGGGAAACCCCGGCCAGGAGCGCACTGGCTTGGCCTGCTCCGCGGCCTTCGGACTCTTTGGGTTTCATGCTGTGCGGGGGCACTGAACGTCAGCGCTGGCCAAGATGCCGCGGTGGGGTGGGTGCGGGCAGAATTGTCCCATGCCTGAGGATTCGCCCCCGGTCGCCGCCAAGCCGCTGTCCGCGCCGCAGAAGGCGCTGCGCAAGCTGGGCCTGGTGCGCCCGATCGACCTGGCGCTGCACCTGCCGCTGCGCTACGAGGACGAGACGCGCCTGACGCGCCTGGCCGACGCGCGCGACGGCGATCTGGTGCAGATCGAGGGCCAGGTGACGCAGCAGGAGGTGGCCTGGCGCCCGCGCCGCCAGCTGCTGGTGACACTCGACGATGGCAGCGACCAGGTGGTGTTGCGCTTTTTCAACTTCTACCCGTCACAGCAAAAGCAGATGGCGGTGGGCCAGCGCCTTCGCGCGCGCGGCGAGCTGCGCGGCGGCTTTGCCGGCCTGAGCATGATGCATCCCACGGTGCGCGCCGCCGGTGGCGTGTTGCCGCAGGCGCTGACCCCCGTCTACCCCACGGTGGCCGGCCTGCCGCAGCCCTACCTGCGCAAGGCCGTGCTGGCGGGCCTGGCGCAGGCCGACCTGCGCGAGACGCTGCCGGACGAGGTGTTGAACGAAATCGACCATTTGCGCCCGTGGGACCTGCGCCAGGCGCTATCTTTTTTGCATCATCCGACGCCCGACATGTCGCTGACCCAGCTGGAGGACCACAGCCACCCGGCCTGGCAGCGCCTGAAGGCCGAGGAGCTGCTGGCGCAACAGCTGTCGCAACTGACGGCGCGGCGCGCGCGCGAGCACCTGCGCGCGCCCGCACTGCACGCCGCGCGCGGCGGCCTGCACGAGGCGCTGCTGGCGGCGCTGCCGTTTCAGCTGACCGGCGCGCAGCGGCGCGTGGGTGAAGAAATCGCGCACGATCTGGCGCGCGCGCAGCCCATGCATCGCCTGCTGCAGGGTGACGTGGGCAGCGGCAAGACGGCGGTGGCCGCGCTGGCGGCCTGCATCGCCATCGACGCCGGCTGGCAGTGCGCGCTGATGGCACCCACCGAAATCCTGGCCGAGCAGCACTTTGCCAAGCTGGCCGACTGGCTGGCGCCGCTGCTGGCGCCGCGCGGCCTGCAGGTGGCCTGGCTGACCGGCGGCCAGAAGAAGAAGGACCGGCAGGCCATGCTGCAGGCCGTCGCGTCGGGCGCGGCGGCACTGGTCATCGGCACCCATGCCGTCATCCAGCAGCAGGTGCGCTTTGCGCGTCTGGGCCTGGCCATCATCGACGAGCAGCACCGCTTTGGCGTGCAGCAAAGGCTGGATCTGCGCAACAAGCTGTCGGAGTCGCCCCAGGGCGATGCAACGGCTTGGGAGCCGCACCTGCTGATGATGAGCGCCACGCCCATCCCGCGCACCCTGGCCATGAGCTACTACGCGGACCTGGACGTGTCGACGCTGGACGAGCTGCCGCCCGGCCGCACGCCGGTGCTCACGCGGCTGGTGGCCGAATCGCGCCGCGACGAGGTCATCGAGCGCATCCGCGCCCAGATTGCCCAGGGTCGGCAGGTGTACTGGGTCTGCCCGCTGATCGAGGAAAGCGAGGCGCTGGATTTGCGCCACGCCAGCGCCACGCACGCCGAGCTGGCGGCCGCGCTGCCCGGGCAGGCGGTGGGGTTGCTGCATTCACGCCTGCCGCCGGCCGAGAAGAAGGCGGTGATGGCCCAGTTCGCCAGCGGCGCCATGCCGGTGCTGGTGTCCACCACCGTGATCGAGGTCGGCGTGGACGTGCCCAACGCCAGCCTGATGGTGATCGAGCACGCCGAGCGCTTCGGCCTGAGCCAGCTGCACCAGCTGCGCGGGCGCGTCGGCCGCGGCGCCGCGGCCTCGGCCTGCGTGCTGCTGTACGCCACGCCCGAGGGCGGTCGGCTGGGCGAGACCGCGCGCGAGCGCCTGAAGGCCATGGCGGAGACCAGCGACGGCTTCGAGATCGCCCGGCGCGACCTGGCCATCCGCGGCCCGGGCGAATTCCTGGGCGCGCGCCAGTCGGGCGCCGCCCTGCTGCGCTTCGCCGACCTGGCCGAGGACAGTGCCCTGCTGCAATGGGCGCGCCGCGCCGCGCCGCGCCTGCTCGACCGCTGGCCCGAGCTGGCGGCGCGCCACGTCGACCGTTGGCTGGGCGGGCGGGCGGACTACCTCAAGGCCTGACGGTGGCGCGCACGGCCGACAGGCGCTCAGTCCAGCGTCAGGCCGATCGACTTGATCAGGGCCGTCCAGTCCTGCAGATCCTTGGCCACCGTGGCCTTGAACTGCTCCGGCGTGGCGAGCGGCAGGTCGGTGAAGTTCAGTTCGTGCATGCGCTTGGCGACGGTCGGGTCTTTCAGCGCGGCCTGGATCGCTTCGTTCAGCTTGGCGACGATCGCCGGCGGGGTCTTGCCGGGCGCGAACACGCCGTACCAGGAGTAGGTGGTGAACGGGTAGCCGGCTTCGTTCAGCGTCGGCACGTCGGGCAGCTGCGGCAGGCGGGTCGGGGTCGAGCTGGCCAGCGCCTTCACCCGGCCGGCCTGGACCAGCGCAATGCTGGTCGAGACATCCGACCAGTTGGCGTCCACCTGACCGCCGACCAGGTCCTGATTGCACGGCATGCTGCCCTTGTAGGGGACGTGGGTCATGGTCAGGCCCGCCTGCTTCATCAGCACCTCCATGGTCAGGTGCCCGCCCGAGCCGGCACCCCAGGAGCAGTAGTTGAGCTTGCCGGGGCTCGCCTTGGCGTAGTCGACGAACTCCTTGAGGTTGCTGACCGGCAGGTCCTTGCGCACCATCATGATGTTGCCGCCGCGGCCGATCTGCGCCACCGGGGCGAAGTCCTTCAGGGGATCGAACGGGGGCTTTTTCAGCAGCACGGGGTTGACCACCATCGCCGCGGTGTAGGTGAACAGCAGCCGATAGCCGTCGGCCGGCGCGCCGAGGACGTTCTCGGCCCCCAGCAGGCCGTTGGCGCCCGGGCGGTTGTCGATGATGAAGGGCTGCTTGAGCGCCTTGCCCAGGACGTCCGCGAACATGCGCGCAATGGTGTCGGTGCCGCCACCGGCGGCCGTGGGCACCACCAGGGTGACGGGTTTGCTGGGGTAGCTGGCGGCGTCCTGGGCTTGCACGGCCAGGCTGGCGGCAAGGGCGACGACGGCGCAGGTGGCGCGCAGGGCGAAAGAGGTCATGGTTGTCTCCTGGTGAAATCGTCAATGAATGCCAAAGCGGTCCTGCGTGCCCTGCTCGATCATGTCGGCGCCCACACGGTACAGGTTGCGCGACACGTAGCTGGGCACCTGCCTGGCGCGTTCGCGCAGCCACCGGGCCTTGAGCCGGCGCGCCTGCGCGATCTCGGGCGCCGGGCCGCTGGCGGTGGCCAGCAGGTCGATCACGTGCAGCGCCAGCTGCCAGCGGCCGGCGTCGGCCAGCGCCTGGGCGCTGGCGATCACCGCCGCCTTGTCGGTGATGGCGGCCGCCACGGCCTCGCCCACCGCCTCGGGTGGTTCGGGGTGCAGGGTGGTCGGGTTGCGGTCCCACCAGCCGTTCTCCGAGCGGTAGATGTCGCGCACGATGTAGCTGGGGTCGCCATAGGTGGGCTTCATCCAGGGCACGGCGAACAGCTCGTCGGGGTAGTGCATGGCGGTCAGCACCTGCTGCTCGTTGCGGCCTTCGTTCATCAGCCGCACCACCTCGGCGCGCAGCCAGCGCAGCGCCCGGGCGGTGTGCAGCAGCACGCGCTGCACTTCGTCCTCGCCGGCAATCGCCGGGCCGAACTCGCGCACCGCCGTGACCGGGCGCAGCGCCGCCATGGCCTCCAGCGTGTCGGCCCAGCGCACCGTGTCGCGCAGGGTGCGAAACGGCGTGCCGATGTTGGGGATCGAGTCGAGCAGGGCCGGCCCGCCGTACAGCAGACGCTGGCCGGGGTGCCACAGGGCGATGGCGTCGTCGGTCTCGGAGGGCGCCCAGAACAACTCCACGCGCCGGTCGCCGCTGCCGATGACCAGGCGCTCGCCAAAGGTCTCGGTCGGATCGTGCATCGGCAGGCGCTGGTCGAAGAAGCCCGGCGCCCGGTTGAACTGGATCTCGGCCATGCGGTGCTGCAGCGCCTGGGTCTCGCGGTAGCGCGCATAGCGGCGCGGCAGATTCGCATGCGCGATCAGGCGCGGCGCCGGCTCACCACGCTGGCGTGCGTGCTCCAGCCACACCGGCACGCCCGAGTTGTAGCCAATGTGGCCATGGCTGTAGCACAGCGCGTGCACCGGCGCGTCGCTCAGCTGGCGCAGCGCGTCGATCATGCCCTGCGTCACCTTGCCGCCGGGGCCGGCATCGATCACCACCAGGCCGGCGTCGGTCTCGGCGACGAAGGACTGCCCCTGCCCGCGCAGGATGTGCAGGCCGGGCGCCACGGTTTCGCTGCCGGTGCCCACCAGCAGCAGCGGCTTGTCGTCATCAGAGGGGTTCATGGCGGGGCTCCAGTCTCATCCAGGCATTCCAGGGCCGGCAGCGTGTAGCGGCCGTCCAGCAGTTCCTCGCGCGGCACGTAGGCGCGCAGGCAGACATAAAAATCGCCGGCCGGCGCCGGCAGCCAGTTGGCGCGCGCGGCGGTGTCCATCGGTGGCGCGTGCTGCAGGGACAGCGTCAGGCCGCCGTCGGCGTCGTGGCGCAGGCCGGCCGTGCGGTCGCCGATGGCGTAGCGGTCGATGGGGTTGTCGACCAGCATGTAGTCGCGGGCGTCGTACATCGTGAGCGACCAGAAGGCATCGACCGGCGGCAGCGCGCCGGGGGCGAAGCGCAGTCGGTAGCGGTGGGCGCCGTTCAGCGGCCTGCCGCGCCCGTCGTGCCAGGCGATCGGGTAGGTGGCCTCGCGGCTCTCCAGCATGCCGATGTACTTCAGCGCCACCTGGGCCCGTGCCAGGTAGTCGTTGCCGAAGTGGCCTTCGATCAGCGGGGGCTGGTTCCAGCCGCTGGGCAGCAGGCGCCCGATCTGGGCCTGGCGCAGGCGCGGCAAGGTGGTGTCGAGCGCGTCTTGCAGCACCTGCGCCTGGGCCGGGGTCAGCGGCGCGGCGTCGGGGCCGATGCCGACGGCGGCCAGGCGCGCCAGATCGGCAAGCTCGCTCGCCGGCGGCGGGTTCTCGCGCAGCGCGGCGTTCACCTGGGCGGCAAAGTGCGTCGCGCTGGCCGGCGCCTTGGGGTCGCATGCCGGATCGAACGCGCGTGGCGCCGGCGGCCGGCCCGCCACCCAGTCGGCCAGCGGGCGCAGCTTGAAGCCGTCCTGCAGCGCGTTCACCGCCGCCACGTCGTGCGGGCCATCGACCAGGATGCGACCGATGATCCACAGCCAGCGCGTGGGCGCCTGGATGCGCGCGCCGGAGGCGTCGAACGCGGCCGGCAGCTCGCCCTGCCAGCCGGGCGGCACGACCACGAAGGAGCGCGCCGCGGTGCCGGTCAGGCGCTGGCCAAGGTGGGCGAACGGGTTGGTGTAGAAGTCCAGCAGGCCCAGCACGTAGTAGCGCCCGGCGGTGTCGGGCACGTCGATGACCAGCGGGCCCGCGCCCAGGTCCAGCCAGGCGTTGGTGTAGAGCGTGTCGTGGTTGGGCGTGACCACCCGGCTGCCGCCGGCGCGCAGCAGCTGGCGCGCATGCACGAAGGTGTTGCACCAGCGCTGGGGCGCCGGCGCCTCGTCGCCAGACTCGGTGCGGCGCGGCGAGGTGGCGGCGCGCATGCGTGCCATCTCGTACAGCGGATAGGTGTAGAGCACGGCCGCTTCGGCCAGGTCGGCCGGCGCGGCAGCCGAACGTTCCGTCGCGTCCATGGTCAGTCCTTGAGCGGCTGCAATTCGGGGATGCGCCAGTCGCGAAAACCTTCTCTCGGGTGGTACATGCGCAGGATCAGGTAGAAGCGCCCGGCCGGCGCGGGCAGCCAGTTGCGGGTGTCGGCGGGCCGTTGGTGGCCGATCTCCAGGCGCAGGCTGCCATCGGCCGCGTGGTGCAGGCCGGGTGTGCGGTCGCCGATCGAATGGCGCTGGATCTCGTTGCCGTACAGGAAGCGGTCGCTGTCGTAGAGCGTGACCGACCAGAAGGCGTCCACCGGCGGCAGCTCGCCAGCCTCGAACTGCATCACGTAGCGCTGGCGGCCATCGAGCGGCTGCTGCTGGGCGTCGAAGTGCGCCGCCGCATACACCGCCTCGTCGGTGGCCAGGGCCCCCAGGCCCAGGTACGCCACGCGGGCGCGGCCTAGGTATTCGTTGCCATAGCGCCCGGTGGCGCCGTGAATCATCCACGGCCTGGGGCGGCGATTGCGGCCCTGGGCGGCCACCAGATTGACCCCGTCGGCAAAGCCCTCGATCAGGCCTTCGCGCGCCGGTTCGTCCAGCGCCTCCCAGGCAAAGCTGGCCAGGGGCAGCAGGCCGATCTGGCCGAACCAGGCCACCAGGCCACGGTCTTCCGTCCGGCCGGGCGCTTCGGCCATGGCCTGGCATAGGTTGGTGAAAAAGCGTGGCGCCACCTGGGCGGCGGGCTCGCCGTTTTCGAAGGCGGCGGCCATGGCATCGACCGGCTCGCCCCTCCAGTGCTCGACGGCCGCCGGGCGCGCGCCGTCCGGCGTGCCGGGGGCCGAGCGCAGCACGATGTCGGCCTGCAGGCGGCGCGCCGCCGGCCGGTCGCTTTCATCGCCCACCACGATGCGGCCGATCAGCCACACCAGGTCGGTCGGGCAGCGCACCACGCGGTGACCCCGCAGGGCCTCGGGCACGCTGCCGTGCGGGCCGACCAGCACCACGGTGCCGCCGTCGGTGCCGCAGTTGCGCGGACCCAGGTTGTCGAAGTTCTCGGTGTAGGCGTCGTACAGCGCCAGCAGGAAGTAGCGGCCGGCGTGCGCGCTGGACGAGGGCACGGTGAGCAGCTGCGGCCCGTCCTTCAGGTGAATCCACGACAGCGTGTAGAGCAGGTCGTTGGCGGGGGTGACCACGTCGCGGTCGGCGTCGGTGGAGGGGCGTTCGCCATGGTGCAGCGTGTTGCAGCGCATGCCGCGTGCGTCCATGTTGCGCGCGTCCGCCTGGCCGGCATCGCGCGGATCGGTCTGCTTGCGGCAGGTGCGGTAGGTCTCGGTCAGCGGGTAGCCGTAGACGAAGGCGGTCAGACCGATGGAGCGCGCCAGGGCGCGCCGGGCCTGCGACAGATCGGGAGGGGTTCGTGTCATTGTCGGGTCCTGGGTGTCGAGCGGGGTCAATCCACGGTCACGCCGGTGTCGCGCGCCAGCTTGATCAGCTTGGGCAGGGCGTCCTTGTAGAGCGCGGTGGCTTCGGCCGGGGTGTCGCCCATCGGCTCCAGGCCCAGGCCTTCCATGCGCTCCTGGACTTCGGGCTGGCGCACCACCAGCGCGACTTCCTTGCCCAGGCGTTCGACGATGGCGTCCGGCGTCCTGGCGGGGGCCATGAGGTAGTAGGGCGCCGTGGTCATGTAGACGTCGTCCTTGTAACCCTGCTCGGCGAAGGTGGGCACGTCGGGCAGCCCCTTGGTGCGGGTCGATCCGAACACCGCCAGCGGGCGCAGCTTGCC
>MKTG01000072.1:126259-136977 GCA_001897615.1 Burkholderiales bacterium 68-10 | reverse complement strand
GCCCTTGTACGCGGCCAGCGCCGTCTGGGTGCCGTAGGTCTTGTCCATGAAGACCTGCAGCTGGTGCGGCTGCACGCCCGGGCCCCAGGAGCCCATGGTGTATTTGCCGGGCGCCTTCTTGACCAGATCGAGCAGTTCCTTGTAGTTCTGGGCTGGCACTGACGGGTTGACGGCCAGCACGGTGCGTGGCAGCGCGATGTCCGAGATCAGGCGCAGGTCGGTCTCCGGGTCGTAGGGCAGCTTCTTGTAGATCGCCTTGAAGGAGGTGACCGCGCCCGGGATCGTCAGCAGCACGGTATAGCCGTCAGGCGCTGCATTCGCCACATGGTCGGCACCGATGATGCCGCCGGCACCGGCCTTGTTCTCCACGATCACCGCTTGCCCGAGGCGCTTGGACAGTCCATCGGCGATCGCGCGCGCCAGCGTGTCGCTGCCGCCGCCGGCGGCGAACTGCACCACGATGCGCACCGGCTTGTTCGGGTAGGCGGCCTGCGCCCAGGCGCCCGTGAGCGGCAAGGTGAAGGCGGCGCACAGGCCCAGGGAGCGCAGCCAGCGGCTGGAAGGGGCGATCTTGGTCATCATCGTCTCCACGGAAATCTTCACACGAATGAAAAAAAGAAAAGGCGCCGGCCCTCAGCCTGTGCCGGCGCCGGCCTGGCCGATGACCAGCGCATCCACCGCGATCGCCCCGCCCTCCGCGGCGGGGCGCGCGATCAGCGGGTTGATCTCGGCGCTGACCAGGGAGTCACCGGCGCGCCAGGCAAAGTCGGCCAGCGCGCACAGGGTGTCGGCGATGGCGTCCAGGTCAACCGGTGCTCGGCCGCGCGCACCGTCGAGGATGGCAAAGGCGCGCAGCTCGCGCACCATGGCGCGGGCGTCGTCGCGCGTGATCGGCAGCAGGCGCAGCGACACGTCGCGCAGCACCTCGACGTGGATGCCGCCCAGGCCGAACATCAGCACCGGGCCGAACACCGGATCGCGGTGCACGCCGGCAATGCATTCGACGCCGCCGTCCACCATGCGCGCGGCCAGGGCGCCATCGATGTGCGCCCCCGGCTGCGCCTGGCGCACGTTGTGCATGATTTGTTCGAAGGCCGTACGCGCCTCGTCCGCATCGCGCAGGCGCAGCACCACGCCGCCGACGTCCGACTTGTGCGGAATGTCGGCGCTGGCCACCTTCAGGGCGATGGCGCCGCCCAGCGCGCCAACGGCCGCCGCGGCCTCCTGCGGCGTGCGCACCAGCCGGTGCGCGGCCACCGGCACCCCGGCCTCGGCCAGCAGCGCCAGGCTGTCCGCCTCGGACAGGGTGCCGGGCGGCACGCACAGGCCGGCACCGCCAGGCGCCGGCGTGTCCCGCGGCGCGCGCTGCTCGCCCCAGCGGGCCAGCGCGCCGATGCAGCGGATGGCCACGCCCGGATCCGAAAACACCAGGCAGCCCAGGGCTTCCAGCTCGGCGCGGCGTTCGTCCGGGCACAGCGTGCTGACCGCCAGCAAGGTGTCGGGATGTTTTGCCCGCAGCGTCTTCACCAGGTCTCGGATCGATGGCCAGACCACCGGAGACAGGCCCGCCGCCGCGAAGAAACCCAGCCAGCTGTGGAACGGCTGGTCGTCGAGCATCAGCGTCGCGCTGCGCTCCAGCAGGCTGGCGTCGTTGGTCACCTGGGCGGTGATGTCCACGGGGTTGCGCGGGCCGGCGAAAGGCACCCAGTCGCGCAGCTGGCGCTGGGCCGCGGCCGACAGCGGCGGCACCCGCAGCCCGGCGGCGCTGGCGTCGTCGGCCATCAGTGCGCCGACGCCGCCGGACACCGTCAGCAAACCGATCGAGCGACCCTTGGGGGCGCGGGCGATGGAGGCGCTGGCCGCCAGCGCGAAGAAGTCGCTGATGCCGTGCACGCGCAGCACGCCGTAGTGCCGGAACACGGCGTCGTACACCGCGTCGTCGCCCGCCAGCGAGGCGGTGTGCGAGGCCGCTGCCGCCGCGCCCAGCGCGCTGGCGCCGACCTTGACCATCACGACCGGCTTGCCGTGCTGCTGCGCCAGCGCCAGCGCGGCGCGCAGGCGCGGGCCGTCGCGGCAGCCTTCCAGGTAGGCCATGATGACGTCGGTTTCCGGGTCCTGCGCCAGCCAGGCCAGGCCGTCGGCCAACTGCACGTCCGCCTCGTTGCCCGTGGTGGCCCACAGCGACAGGCCCAGTCCGCGCTCGCGCGCCAGGCTGTAGGCGTAGACGCCGAACGCGCCCGACTGGCTGATCAGGCCGATGCGCCCCGGCTTGACCAGGCCCGCGTTCACCGCCGGCGCGAAGGTGGCGTAGATCTGGTGGCTGGGACGGATGATGCCCAGGCAGTTGGGGCCCAGCAGGCGGATGCCGGCTGCCTGCGCGCGCACCGCCAGCATGTGCTGCTGCGCCGCGCCTTCGGCACCCATCTCGGCGTAGCCCGATGAAAACAGCACCATGGTGCGCACCCCGGCGGCGGCCGCGTCGTCCAGCACGGCGGCCACCTGGGCCTGCGGCACGGCGACGATGGCCATGTCCACCGGCGCGCCGATGGCGCTCAGGCTGGCGTGCGCGCGCAGGCCTTGCACGGTGCCCGCGCGCGGGTTCGCCGCATGCAGCTGGCCGTCGTAGCCAAAGCGCAGCAGATAGTCCAGCGGGATGCCGCCGATCTTGCTGGTCTGCTCCGACGCGCCGACCACCGCGATGGAGCGCGGGGCGAACAGCGTGTCGAGCTGGGAGAAGTCGAAGGGCTGCATGGTCCGTGGGGCCTCTGGCGCTGCGAGATCGGACTGGACGGCATGCCTGGGCGCCGAAATCCGGGGTGGTGAATCGCTACTATGCGAAGCAGGCTGCCGAACGTCTGTCAATTGATTGACAATTGCGCGTCATTGGATTTCCGTGAAAACCCTATGGGCCATCGTCAGGGCGGCGCTTGCCCACCCCCGCAGTCACCGAGGCAGACGCCCGAAGCCGCGGCATCGAGCCTGGTGCGCCGGGCGCTGGGGCTGTGCCGGACCTTGCGTGGCTGGCCGGGCGAGGTGCTGGACCGCTTGTCCGGCATCGCCTGGGTCGGCCGCTACGAGCGCCACGAGCAGATCATGGCCGACGACCCCCAGCGGCGCGACGTGCTGGTGGTGGCATCGGGCTGCGTGGCCGTGGACCACGTCGATGCGGCGGGCCAGCGCTTCCTGCTGTCGATGTACGGCCCGGGCGACATCACGTCGCTGATCCGCTTGCTGACGGACGCGCCGTTTCGCTTCGGCTTTCATGCGCGCGAGCCCTCGACCGTGGTGCACATTCCCTGCGACGCCATGACGGCGGTGCTCGATGCCCACCCGATCCTCTGGAAGGACCTGTGCCTGCTGATGCTGGCGCGCACCCACCAGAGCATCCTGCTGCAGCAGCAGCGCTCCAGCGGCCAGGTGACGCAGATGGTGGCGGACTCGGTGGTCCAGCTGGCGCGCGCCCGCGGCCAGGACGGCGCGGCGCTGGCCGGCGGCGGCGTGCAGGTGTCCCAGACCGAGCTGGCCGCCATGCTGTCGGTGTCGCGTCAGACCATCAACAAGGTGCTGCAGGGGCTCCAGCGCGCCGGCCTGCTGACCGTCCGCTACGGCCGGCTGGAGGGTGTCGACCTGCCCCGGCTGTCGCGGCTGGCGCAAGGCCATGGAGATGGCCCATGAAACGGCGCCGACTGCACGGGCTGCGACACTCGGGTGCCGGCCGGGGCGTCGCCACGCCGCCAGGTGTTGATCTCCGGGAGCCCACATGACCCTGACCGAACTGAAATACATCGTCGCCGTGGCGCGCGAAAAGCACTTCGGCAAGGCCGCCGAGGCCTGCTTCGTGTCGCAGCCGACGCTGTCGGTGGCCGTCAAGAAGCTGGAAGAGGAGCTGGAGGTCAAGCTGTTCGAGCGCGGCAGCGGCGAGATCGCCGTCACCCCGTTGGGCGCGGAAATCATCCGCCAGGCGCAAAGCGTGCTGGAGCAGGCCGCCGAGATCCGCGAAATCGCCAAGCGCGGCAAGGACCCGCTGGGCGGGCCGCTGACGCTGGGGGTGATCTACACCATCGGCCCCTACCTGCTGCCCGAGCTGGTGCGCCACAACATCGAGCGCACGCCGCAGATGCCGCTGATGCTGCAGGAGAACTTCACCGTGCGCCTGCTGGAGATGCTGCGCACCGGCGAGATCGACTGCGCCATCCTGGCCGAGCCGTTTCCGGATTCGGGGCTGGCCGTGGCGCCGCTGTACGACGAGCCCTTCATGGCCGCGCTGCCGGCCGGCCACCGGCTGGCGCAGGGCGACGCGGTCAGCTCCGCGCAACTGCGCGGCGAGCACATGCTGCTGCTGGGCACCGGCCACTGCTTTCGCGACCACGTGCTGCAGGTGTGCCCCGAGTTCGCCGGCTTCGCCAGCAGCGGCGAGGGCATCCGCAAGAGCTTCGAGGGCTCGTCGCTGGAAACCATCAAGCACATGGTGGCCGCCGGCATGGGCGTGACCCTGGTGCCGCGCCTGGCGGTGCCGGCCGAGGCCCTGGCGGCGCAGGCGTGCGAGACCGCCGCGCCAGGCGTGGTGCGCTACCTGCCGGTGCGCGACGGCGCCGCGGCGCCGCCCACGCGCCGCGTGGTGCTGGCCTGGCGCCGCAGCTTCACCCGCTACGAAGCCATCGCCGCCCTGCGCAACGCCATCTACGCCTGCGCGCTGCCGGGCGTGACGCGCCTGTCGTGAAACGGGGTCGGGTTTCGATTGCCAATAAAATCAAGCTCCAGCGCTTGTGTGGCAAGCGCGAACAGCTATCAATTTGATTGCATGACCGTATCCGCGCCCACCCCACCACCGCGCAGCAAGCTGTCGCTGTACCTGGACCTGATCCGCTGGAATCGCCCGGCCGGCTGGCTGGTGCTGCTGTGGCCCACGCTGAGCGCGCTGTGGCTGGCGGCGGGCGGCTTTCCGGGCTGGCATCTGCTGGCGGTGTTCGTGGCCGGCACCATCCTGATGCGCTCGGCCGGCTGCTGCGTCAACGACGTGGCCGACCGCGAGTTCGACCGCCACGTCAAGCGCACCGCGCAGCGCCCCGTGACCACCGGCCAGGTGGGTGTGCGCGAGGCGCTGGCGCTGGGCGCGGCGCTGGCCTTCATCGCCTTCCTGCTGGTGCTCACCACCACCTGGGTGGCGGTGGGGTGGTCGTTTCCGGCGCTGGCGGTGGCCATCGCCTACCCGTTCGCCAAGCGCTGGGTGTCGATGCCGCAGGCGGTGCTGGGCGTGGCCTTCAGCTTCGGCATTCCGATGGCGTATGCGGCGGTGCAGGGGCGGGTGCCGGCGCAGGCCTGGCTGCTGTTGGCCGGCAACCTGTTCTGGGTGCTGGCCTACGACACCGAATACGCCATGGTCGACCGCGACGACGACCTGAAGATCGGCATGAAGACCTCGGCCATCACCCTGGGGCGCCGGGACGTGGCGGCGATCATGGGGTTCTACGCCATCTACCTGTCAATCTGGCTTTGGATCGGCGCGCGGCAAGCCCCGGCAGCTATTCTTTACGTAGCATTCGGGTTGGCCGCGGCGCAGGCCCTGTGGCACTACACGCTGATCCGCGATCGCACGCGCGAGGGCTGCTTCACGGCGTTCAAGCAGAACCACTGGCTGGGCGCGACGGTGTTCGCCGGCATCGCGCTGGCGCTGGCGCGCTGACGGCGCTCAGCCCAGCGCCGCGTACAGGCCGGTCACGTCGTCCAGCACCAGCAACAGGTTCTCGCTGGTGGTCATGATGTGGACCAGCGCCTCCCTGGCGGGGCTGCCGCCGCGGCCGGCCGACCGGATGGCGGTGTCGAACAGCAGCCACTGCTGTTCGCCGAGCTTCAGCGTGTCGCGGATGCGCGGCGTGGCCTGCGGCGCCTCGGCCAGGGTCTTCAGGCCGGCCACGAACTCGGCGCGGTTGCGGTCGATCTCGGTGGCCGCGGCGGCCGGGTTGATGCGCGCGCCGCTGGCCAGGGCGTACTTGGCCAGCCGCTGCGACAGCATGCGCTGGCGCCCGGCCAGGTTGACCAGCTGGCCGGTCGGCTGGCCGGACGTCTTCTCCAGCTGCACCGTGCCCTGGTGGGCCAGCGCCAGCACGGTTTCAGACTGCGCCAGCACGCCTTCGGCGCCGGCCAGCGAGGCCGCCTGGCCGACCAGCCTGTCCTTGTAGTCCAGCCAGGCGCGTTCCAGCTGGCCGTAGGTGTCGCGAATCGCCGGCGCCGGGGCAAAGCCCTTGAGTTCGACCAGCTGGCGATCGAACAGCGCCATCGACTGCGTCAAAGCCTTGTCGGCCTGCGACGGCAGCGTTTGCAGCGCCAGCGCCAGATAGGCCTTGGCCGCGCGCTGCGACAGCATGCGCTGGCGGCCGGCCTTGTTGATGGCGTCGTTCAGGTCCTTGACCTGCGCCCAGGCCGGCGGGCCGGCGAGCGCGGCCAGGCCCAGGGCGGAGAATTGACGGCGAGACAGCGGTGGCATGGGCGGCTTTCTTGGTGGGCGGTGGGGTCGGGCCGGGATTCCCGCGCCTCGGCGCCGTCATGCACTGAGCCGCAGCAGCCTGCCGCGCGGAGAATCTGCGTTAAATAGTAGTAGCAAAGTGTTCATTGCGACATTGATCTGTGTCCAGATCCCTGCCTGTGCCCGCCGGCGGCAGCGCGCTCGGTGGCACTTGTGGCGGCCGCGCCACGGGTTCGTTCAGCGCCCGAATTCGTCACCCAGCGCCCGGGCGCGCTCGCAGGCCGCGTGCATGGCCTGCACGAAGGCGGTCTTGACGTCCGCCTGCTCCAGCGCCGTCAGCGCGGCATGGGTGGTGCCACCCTTGCTGGTCACGCGCTCGCGCAAGGTGGCCAGCGGCTCGGCCGACTCGCCCGCCAGGTGCGCGCCGCCGGCAAAGGTGGCCACGCCCAGGCGGCGCGCCTGCTCGGGCGTCAGGCCCAGCTCGGTGCCAGCCTGCTGCATGGCCTCCAGGAAATAGAACACATACGCCGGGCCCGAGCCCGACAGGGCGGTGACGGCGTCCAGCTGTGCCTCGTGCTCGACCCACAGCGCCTCGCCGGTGGTGCGGATCACCGTCTCGGCCAGCGCGCGGTCGGCTTCGCCCGCGCCGGCGGCGGCATACAGGCCGGTGATGCCGCGGCCCACCAGGGCCGGCGTGTTGGGCATGCAGCGCACGATGCGGCCGGCCCCGGTGGCCGCCTGGATGTCGCCACTGCGGATGCCGGCCATCACCGACAGCTGCAGCGCCCCGCCCACGTGTGGCGCCACCGGCGCGGCGGCGTCGCGAAAGCTCTGCGGCTTGACCGCCCAGACGATCAGGTCGGCGCCGGCCAGCGCGCCGCTGGCGGCCGGCAGCGCGGCGACGCCATGCTGGGCGAGCAGCGCCGCGCGCGCGGCCTCGAACGGCTCCACCACCAGGATCTGCGCCGCCGCCAGCCCGCGCCGGATCAGCCCGCCGATGATGGCACTGGCCATGTTGCCGCCGCCGACGAAGGCGATGGAGGTGCTGGCGGGCAGGGCGGGGGCGGCGGTGTGCATGGCGGTCGGGTGGTGCGGCGGGTGGGTCGAGGCCGGCCAGTTTAAGCGCGCCCCGGCTGCCCGCCGCCAGCCGAATCCGCTACGCTCGCGCCCATGCGCTACGTTCTCGCACTTGACCAGGGCACCACCAGCAGCCGCGCCATTGCCTTTGACGCGCAGGGCCGCGTGGCGGCGCAGGCGCAGCGCGAGTTCGCGCAGCATTTTCCGCAGCCCGGCTGGGTCGAGCACGACGCCCGCGAGATCTGGGCCACCCAGCTTGCCGTGGCCAGGGAATGTGTCGAAAAACTGGCTCCAGCGCAAGCAAGGCGAGCGCCAGCAGCTATACAAATTGAAGCGATCGGCATCACCAACCAGCGCGAAACCACGGTGCTGTGGGACCGCGCCACGGGCCAGCCGGTGGCGCCGGCCATCGTCTGGCAGGACCGGCGCACCACTGCGCGCTGCGAGCAGCTGCGCCGGCGCGGCCAGGCGGCGCTGATCCAGCGCAAGACCGGGCTGGTGCTGGACGCCTACTTCTCGGCCACCAAGCTGGAATGGCTGCTCGACCAGGTGCCCGGCGCCCGCGCCCGCGCCGAGGCCGGCGAGCTGGCCTTCGGCACCATCGACAGCTGGCTGATCTGGAACCTGACGGCCGGCCGCGTGCACGCCACCGACCCCAGCAACGCCGCGCGCACGCTGCTGATGAACCTGCACACGCTGGACTGGGACGAGGAGCTGCTCGGCCTGTTCCACATCCCGCGCGCGCTGCTGCCGCGCATCGTGCCTTCCAGCGGCGTGCTGGGCGAGACCGCGCCCGGGCTGTTTGGCACGCCCATTCCCATCGCCGGCGTGGCCGGCGACCAGCAGGCCGCCACCTTCGGCCAGGCCTGCTTTGCGCCCGGCATGGCCAAGAACACCTACGGCACCGGCTGCTTCATGCTGATGAACACCGGCGGCGTGGCGGTGCCCAGCCGCAACCGGCTGCTCACCACCGTGGGCTGGCAGGGGCCGGCGGCGGCCAACCAAGGTCGCACCGCGTATTGTTTGGAAGGCAGTGTTTTTATGGCCGGCGCCACCGTTCAGTGGCTGCGCGACGGCTTGCAAATGATTCAGAACGCCGCCGACATCGAGCCGCTGGCCGCCAGCGTGCCCGATACCGGCGACGTCTACCTGGTGCCCGCCTTTGCCGGCCTGGGCGCGCCCGACTGGGACGGCCGCGCGCGCGGCACCCTGGTCGGCCTGACGCGCGGCAGCACCCGCGCGCACATCGCCCGCGCCGCGCTGGAGGCGATCGCCCTGCAGTCGGCCGACATCTTCGGCGCCATGACGCGCGACAGCGGCATCCAGCTCACCGAGCTGCGGGTGGACGGCGGCGCCAGCCGCAACGACCTGCTGATGCAGTTGCAGGCCGACCTGGCCGGCGTGCCCGTGGTGCGTCCGCGGGTGACCGAGACCACGGCGCTGGGCGCCGCCTACCTGGCGGGGCTGGCCACCGGCGTGTGGTCGGGCGGCGACGAAATCACCGCGCAATGGGCGGTGGACCGGCGCTTCGAGCCGCGCCTGGCCGAATCCGAGCGGCGCGGGCGCATCGCGCGCTGGCGCGAGGCGGTGGCGCGCGCGCGCGGCTGGGCGCGATGAGCGATGACAAAATGACTGCGCCGCTGCGCGGGCGCAATGACCTCGCCGCTGCCCGGCCTCGATGAGCCGTCGCGCATGTCAAATCGCAGCGTGTCCGTCATGGCGGCGCAGCCGCCGAGTCATTTTGTCATGTTTTCGGCCTCTAGCGCTTAACCAACAAGCGCGGATAGCTATTAATTAGAGAGCAAATCCGTCCGTGACCACTGCCCCCCTCCCCACCGACCGCGCCGCCCTGCTGGCCCGCCTGGCCGAGCCGCGCAAGTTCGACCTGGCCGTGGTCGGCGGCGGCGCCACCGGCCTGGGCGTCGCGCTGGACGCAGCGCAGCGCGGCCACAGCGTGGTGCTGGTGGAGGCGCACGACTTCGCCAAGGGCACCTCGTCGCGCGCCACCAAGCTGGTGCACGGCGGCGTGCGCTATCTGGCGCAGGGCAACGTGCATCTGGTGCGCGAGGCGCTGCACGAGCGCGTGCACATCCTGCAGAGCGCGCCGCACATCGCGCAGCCGCTGCCCTTCGTCATGCCCTCGTACAAGCTGTGGGAGACGCCGTTCTACGGCGTCGGCCTGAAGATGTACGACCTGCTGGCCGGCAGCGCCGGCCTGGGCCGTACCGAGTGGCTGGGCGCGCGCGAGGCGCTGCGCCTGCTGCCGGGGGCGCAGCCGCAGGGCCTGAAGGGCGGCGTCAAGTACTGGGACGGCCAGTTCGACGATGCGCGCCTGGCGCTGGCGCTGGCGCGCACGGCGGCGCTGCACGGCGCGCTGCTGCTGAACTACTGCGAAGCCGTCGACGTGCTGCACGACGCCGGCCGCGCCGTTGGCTTGGTGGCGCGCGACGCCGAAAGCGGGCGCGAGCTGCGCATCCAGGCCGGCTGCATCGTCAACGCCACCGGCGTCTGGGTCGACGGCTTGCGCCAGCACGACGCGCAGGCCGCCGGCAAGCCGGTGCGCCCGGTGGTGGCACCCAGCCAGGGCGTGCATGTGGTGGTCGAGCAGTCCTTTTCCCCGGGCGAGCACGCCCTGCTGGTGCCCAGCACGGCCGACGGTCGCGTGCTGTTCGCCGTGCCCTGGCTGGGCAAGCTGATCCTGGGCACCACCGACACCCCGCACGAGGACGTGCCGCTGGAGCCACGCGCCGGCGCGGGCGAGGTGGACTTCATCCTGCGCGAAGCCGGCCGCTATCTGCGCCGTGCCCCCACGCGCGCCGACATCCTCAGCACCTGGGCCGGCTTGCGGCCCCTGGTGCGGCCGGCTGATGCCGAGGGCGATACCAAGGCCATCAGCCGCGAACACACCATCCTCGTGTCGCCGTCCGGGCTGGTCACCGTGACCGGCGGCAAGTGGACTACCTACCGCGCCATGGCCGAGGACGTGCTGGCCCGCTGCACCCAGGCTGGCGTGCTGCTGCCGCGCGGCCCCTCGCGCACCGCCGGCCTGCACCTGGTGGGCGCGGCGGGTGCTGGGCAGCGCACGCCGCTCAGCGCGCCGCCCGGCCTGCACCTGTACGGCGGCGAGGCCGACGCGGTGGCGCAGCTGCCGGGCGCCGACCGCTGGCTGGCGCCCGGA
>MKTG01000072.1:121598-126251 GCA_001897615.1 Burkholderiales bacterium 68-10 | reverse complement strand
GAGGACGTGCTGGCGCGCCGCTCGCGCCTGCTGTTCCTGGACGCCGCCGAAGCCGCGCGAGCCGCCCCCGCCGTGGCCCGCGTGCTGGGCGAGGAACTCCCCGGCGACGTCGGCCTGGCCTTGTTCGAGCCGCTGGCGGGCATCTACGCCGGCCGGGGCGCTTGACAAGCCGTGCGCACTTTGCCACAATGGCGGGCTTCGCCCTTGTTGGGTGAAGGTTCTGCCCCACATCGCTTGGCGTCACAGAGGTTTTTGTGGCCTGGGCGGCGGGCCCAAGACTGTTTCGGCGCCGGCCTTGTGCCAGGGCCGGATGCAAGTTGGGAAACTTACAAATGATCCAGACTGAATCTCGACTCGAGGTGGCCGACAACACCGGCGCCAAGTCCGTCATGTGCATCAAGGTGCTGGGCGGCTCCAAGCGCCGCTATGCCAGCGTCGGCGACATCATCAAGGTGAGCATCAAGGAAGCCGCGCCGCGTGGCCGCGTCAAGAAGGGCGAAATCTACAGCGCCGTCGTGGTGCGCACCGCCAAGGGCATCCGCCGCGGTGACGGCTCGCTCGTCAAGTTCGATGGCAACGCCGCCGTGCTGCTCAACAACAAGCTGGAGCCCATCGGCACCCGCATCTTCGGCCCGGTCACGCGCGAACTGCGCACCGAGCGCTTCATGAAGATCGTGTCGCTGGCCCCCGAAGTCCTGTAAGGAAGCGCCATGAACAAGATCCGCAAGGGCGATGAAGTCATCGTGATCGCCGGCCGCGACAAGGGCAAGCGCGGCACCGTGTCGCTGCGTGTCGATGCCGACCGCGTGGTGGTCGATGGCATCAACCTCGTCAAGAAGCACGCCAAGCCCAATCCCATGAAGGGCGTGACCGGCGGCATCGTCGAAAAGGCCATGCCGATCCAGCAGTCCAACGTGGCGATTTTCAACAAGGCGACCGGCAAGGCCGATCGCGTGGGCATCAAGACCCTGCAGGACGGCACCCGCGTGCGCGTGTTCAAGTCCAGCGGCGAAGAAATCAAGGCCTGAGGACCACCATGGCACGACTGCAACAACACTACCGCGAAAAAGTGGCGCCCGAGCTGATCAAGCAGTTCGGCTACAAGTCGCCCATGGAGGTGCCGCGCATCACCAAGATCACGCTCAACATGGGCGTGAGCGAGGCCGTCGCCGACAAGAAGGTCATGGATAACGCCGTGGCCGACCTGACCAAGATCGCCGGCCAGAAGCCCGTGGTCACCAAGGCCAAGAAGGCCATCGCCGGTTTCAAGATCCGCGAGCAGCAGGCCATCGGCACCATGGTCACCCTGCGCGGCGCGCGCATGTATGAATTCCTCGACCGCTTCGTCACCGTCGCGCTGCCGCGCGTGCGCGACTTCCGCGGCATTTCCGGTCGCTCCTTCGATGGTCGTGGCAACTACAACATTGGCGTCAAAGAGCAGATCATCTTTCCCGAGATCGAGTACGACAAGGTCGATGCCCTGCGCGGCCTGAACATCAGCATCACGACGACGGCCAAGACCGACGCAGAAGCCAAGGCGCTTCTGGCGGCCTTCCGTTTCCCGTTCAAGAACTAAGGTAAGGCCATGGCAAAAGTAGCTTTGATCGAGCGCGAACTCAAGCGCGAGAAACTGGTCGCCAAGTACGCCAAGAAGCGCGCCGAGCTGAAGGCCATCGCCGGCGACGTCAAGCGCAGCGATGACGAGCGCGCGCAGGCCCGCCTGGGGCTGCAGAAGCTCCCGCGCAACGCCAATCCCCCCCGCCAGCGCGCGCGCTGCGAGATGACCGGCCGCCCGCGTGGCACCTTCCGTCAGTTCGGCCTCGGCCGCGCCAAGATCCGCGAGCTGGCCTTCGAAGGCCAGATTCCCGGCGTCACCAAGGCCAGCTGGTAATCGGCAGGAGTAAGCAACATGAGCATGAGTGATCCCATCGCCGATCTGCTGACCCGCATCCGCAACGCGCAGATGGTGGCCAAGCGGACCGTGTCGGTGCCGTCGTCCAAGGTCAAGGTGGCGATTGCCCAGGTCCTGAAGGACGAGGGCTACATCGACGACTTTGAAGTCAAGAGCGAAGGCGGCAAGTCCGAGCTGGAAATTGCCCTCAAGTACTACGCTGGCCGTCCGGTCATCGAGCGCATCGAGCGCGTCAGCCGTCCCGGTCTGCGCGTGTACAAGGGCCGTGACGCCATTCCCCAGGTCATGAATGGCCTGGGCGTGGCCATCGTCACCACTCCGCGCGGCGTGATGACCGATCGCAAGGCGCGCGCCACCGGTGTTGGTGGCGAGGTGCTGTGCTACGTGGCCTAAGGAGAAAACAAGATGTCACGTATTGCAAAAATGGGCGTCACCGTCCCTGCGGGGGTGGATGTCCAGATCAAGGAAGATCAGATCACCGTCAAGGGCAGCGGCGGTGAGCTCAAGCTGGCGCCCAATGGCCTGGTGCGGGTTGCCGCGGCCGATGGCAAGCTGTCGTTCGAGCCGGTCGATGCGTCGCGCGAGGCCAACGCCATGAGCGGCACCATGCGTCAGCTGGTGAACAACATGGTCGTGGGTGTCAGCAAGGGCTTCGAGAAGAAGCTGACGCTGGTTGGCGTGGGCTTTCGTGCCCAGGCCCAGGGCAGCAAGCTGAACTTGGCGATCGGTTTTTCGCATCCGGTGAACTTCGAGATGCCGGCCGGTGTGACGGTGGCGACCCCGACCCCGACCGAAATCGTGATCAAGGGCGCCAACCGCCAGGTGGTGGGCCAGATCGCGGCCGAGATTCGCGACGTGCGTCCGCCCGAGCCCTACAAGGGCAAGGGCATCCGCTATGCGGACGAACGCGTGGTCATCAAGGAAACCAAGAAGAAGTAAGGATCTGCATCATGACGAGCAAGAAAGAGCAGCGTCTCCGTCGCGCGCGCCAGACGCGGATCCGCATCGCCGACAAGGGCGTGTGCCGACTGAGTGTGAACCGCACCAACCTGCACATCTATGCCACCGTGCTGTCCGAGGACGGCACCCGCGTGCTGGCTTCCGCCTCCACCGCCGAGGCCGAAATGCGCCAGGCGCTGGGCGCCGCCGGCAAGGGTGGCAACGTGGCCGCCGCGCAGCAGATCGGCAAGCGCATTGCCGAGCGCGCCAAGGCGGCCGGCGTCGAGAAGGTGGCGTTTGATCGCGCGGGTTTTGCGTACCACGGCCGTGTCAAGGCGCTGGCCGAGGCGGCCCGCGAAGCCGGCCTGCAGTTCTAAAGGACGAGCGAGATGGCAAGCAAGTTTCAAGCTAGGGTGCAAGGCGACGGTCCCGAGGACGGCCTGCGCGAGAAGATGATCTCGATCAACCGCGTCACCAAGGTGGTGAAGGGTGGTCGTATCCTGGGTTTCGCGGCGCTCACCGTGGTGGGTGACGGCGACGGTCGCGTCGGCATGGGCAAGGGCAAGTCCAAGGAAGTGCCGTCGGCCGTGCAGAAGGCCATGGAAGAGGCGCGTCGCAACATGCTGAAGGTATCGCTGCGCGATGGCACCATCCATCACAACGTGACCGGCCACCATGGCGCGGCCACCGTGATGATGGCACCGGCGCCGCGCGGTACCGGCATCATCGCCGGCGGCCCGATGCGCGCCGTGTTCGAGGTGCTCGGCATCACCGACATCGTGGCCAAGAGCCACGGCACGTCCAACCCGTACAACATGGTGCGTGCCACGCTGGATGCGCTGCGCAACTGCACCACGCCCGCCGAAGTGGCGGCCAAGCGCGGCAAGTCGGTCGAAGACATCTTCGCCGCCTGATGGGGAGTCAAGTCATGGCAACTGAACAAAAAACCGTCAAGGTGCAACTGGTGCGCAGCACGATCGGCTGCAAGCAGTCGCACCGCGACACCGTGCGCGGCCTGGGCCTGCGCAAGCTGAACAGCGTGAGCGAACTGCAGGACACGCCTGCGGTGCGCGGCATGATCAACAAGATCGACTACCTGGTCAAGATCGTCTGAGGAATCGGATCATGGAACTCAACAGCATCAAACCCGCTGATGGTGCGCGTCGCGCCCGCCGTCGCGTGGGTCGTGGCATTGGCTCCGGCCTGGGCAAGACCGCCGGTCGTGGTCACAAGGGCCAGAAGTCGCGCAGCGGTGGTTACCACAAAGTGGGCTTCGAGGGCGGCCAGATGCCGCTGCAGCGTCGCTTGCCCAAGCGCGGCTTCAAGTCGGCCTCGCTCAAGTACAACGCCGAGGTCACGCTGTCGGATCTGGAGCGCCTGGGCGCCGCCGAAGTGGACGTGCTGATGCTCAAGCGCGCCGGCCTGGTGCGCGAAATCGTCAAGGTGGTCAAGGTCATCAAGTCGGGTGAGCTGTCTCGCGCGGTCAAGCTGACCGGCGTCGGCGCCACTGCGGGCGCCAAGGCGGCCATCGAAGCGGTTGGTGGCTCGCTCGCCTGAGCGGGTGCGGACATTTGTTCCTGAAAGTGACTGAGTAGTGGCAACCAGCGCAACGCAAATCGCGAAGACCGGCAAGTACGGTGACTTGCAGCGTCGGCTGGTGTTCCTGCTGCTGGCGCTGGTGGTGTACCGCATCGGTGCGCACATCCCTGTGCCGGGCATCAACCCCGACCAGCTGCGTCAGCTGTTCCAGGGTCAGCAGGGCGGCATCCTGAACCTGTTCAACATGTTCTCCGGTGGCGCGC
>MKTG01000072.1:113569-121559 GCA_001897615.1 Burkholderiales bacterium 68-10 | reverse complement strand
AGGCGAGGCTGGCCGGCGCAAGATCACGCAGTACACGCGCTATGGCACGGTGGGGCTGGCGCTGTTCCAGTCGTTCGGCATCGCGGTGGCGCTGGAGGCATCGCAGGGTCTGGTGATCAGCCCGGGCTGGGGCTTCGGCCTGACGGCGGTGGTCAGCCTGACCGCCGGCACCATGTTCCTGATGTGGCTGGGCGAGCAGATCACCGAGCGCGGGCTGGGCAACGGCATCTCGATCCTGATCTTTGCCGGCATCGCGGCCGGCCTGCCCAGCGCCGTGGGCGGCCTGCTGGAGTTGGTGCGCACCGGAGCGATGAGCATCATCGTGGCGCTGTTCATCGTCCTGCTGGTGGGCGGCGTGACCTATTTCGTGGTGTTCGTCGAGCGGGGTCTGCGCAAGATCCTGGTCAACTACGCACGCCGCCAGGTGGGCAACAAGGTGTATGGCGGGCAGTCCTCGCACCTGCCGCTGAAGCTGAACATGTCGGGCGTGATCCCGCCGATCTTCGCTTCGTCCATCATCCTGCTGCCGGCCACCGTGGTGGGCTGGTTCAGCGCCGGTGATTCGATGCGCTGGCTGAAGGATATCGCGTCCACCCTGACGCCGGGCCAGCCGATCTACGTCATGCTGTACGCAGCGGCGATCATCTTCTTCTGCTTTTTCTACACAGGTCTGGTGTTCAACAGCCGCGAGACGGCCGACAACCTGAAGAAGAGTGGTGCTTTCATTCCGGGCATCCGTCCGGGTGAGCAGACGGCGCGTTACATCGACAAAATCCTGATGCGCCTGACGCTGATCGGCGCAGCTTACATCACGGCGGTGTGCCTGCTGCCGGAGTTTCTGATCCTGAAGTACAACGTGCCGTTCTACTTCGGGGGTACTTCGCTGCTGATTCTGGTCGTCGTGACCATGGATTTCATGGCGCAGGTGCAAAACTACATGATGAGTCAACAGTACGAGTCGCTGCTCAAGAAGGCCAACTTCAAGACCACGCTTTGACCGCTGACAGCCATGTTGAAGGATGACTTCATCCGCAAGCAGGGCGAGGTTCCCGAGAATCCGCCCAACGCCACGTTCCAGGCCAGATGGGGGAACGGGCACGTGGTGACAGGCCACATTTCGGGGTAGATGGGGGTGCATGGCATCCGCATCCTGCCCGACGACAAGGTGGCGGTGTCGATGACGCCGTGCGACCTGACGAGAGCACGCATCGTGTTCCGCGCCAAGTGAAGCAGGGGCTTCGGCTTGGGACGGGACGAAAGAGTTTTAGGAGAGTGAAATGAGAGTTTCAGCTTCGGTCAAGAAGATCTGCCGCAACTGCAAGATCATCCGCCGCAAGGGCGTGGTGCGCGTGATCTGCACCGACCCGCGTCACAAGCAGCGCCAGGGTTGAGCGCCGCCTGCACGAGCATTCTGAAGGACTAGAGGACCATGGCACGTATTGCTGGTATCAACATTCCGCCGCACAAGCACGCGGAAATCGGCCTGACGGCGATCTACGGCATCGGCCGCACGCGCGCGCGCAAGATCTGCGACGCCTGCGGCATTCCGTATTCGAAGAAGATCAAGGATCTGACCGACGCCGATCAGGAGAAGATTCGCGACCAGATCGCCCAGCTCATCATTGAGGGTGACCTGCGCCGCGAAACCACGATGAACATCAAGCGCTTGATGGACATCGGCTGCTATCGGGGTTTCCGTCATCGCCGCGGCCTGCCGATGCGCGGCCAACGCACGCGCACCAACGCCCGTACCCGCAAGGGCCCGCGCAAGGCCGCGCAGGCGCTGAAGAAATAATCAAGGAACGCTAAGACATGGCCAAATCACCCGCCAGCAATGCCGCCCAGCGCGTGCGCAAGAAGGTCCGCAAGAACATCGCGGACGGCATCGCGCACGTCCACGCGTCGTTCAACAACACGATCATCACCATCACCGACCGCCAGGGCAATGCACTGTCCTGGGCGTCGTCGGGTGGGCAAGGTTTCAAGGGTTCGCGCAAGTCGACGCCGTTCGCCGCCCAGGTGGCCTCCGAGTCGGCCGGCCGCGCCGCCATGGAGCAGGGCATCAAGAACGTGGACGTCGAGATCAAGGGCCCCGGCCCCGGTCGCGAGTCCTCCGTCCGCGCGCTGGCGGCCCTGGGCATCCGAATCACCTCGATTTCCGACGTGACGCCGGTGCCGCACAACGGCTGCCGCCCGCAAAAGCGCCGCCGCATCTGACGATCGATCGGCACGGCATGTCTGGTGCATGCCGGCCCGTGCGTTTTCTCGTTTCTCATTTAAGCCCACCGCCGTTTACCGTCTTGTGAGCGGCTCCCCCGGCAAGCGGCCGGGGCAGACCAACCGAAGGAAGTACAAGTGGCACGTTATCTGGGCCCCAAGGCCAAACTCTCCCGCCGTGAAGGCACCGACCTGTTCCTGAAGAGCGCGCGCCGCTCGATCAGCGACAAGGCCAAATTCGACTCCAAACCCGGCCAGCATGGCCGCACCTCCGGTCAGCGCACTTCCGACTACGGCCTGCAGCTGCGCGAGAAGCAGAAGGTCAAGCGCATGTACGGCGTGCTGGAAAAGCAGTTCCGCCGCTACTTCGCCGAGGCCGAGCGTCGCCGTGGCAACACCGGCGCCAACCTGCTGTCGCTGCTGGAGTCGCGCCTGGACAACGTCGTCTACCGCATGGGCTTCGGCTCGACGCGCGCCGAGGCCCGCCAGCTGGTGTCGCACAAGGCCGTGACGATCAATGGTCAGCCGGTCAACATCCCGTCTTACCTGGTCCAGACCGGCGACGTGATCGCCGTGCGCGAGAAGTCCAAGAAGCAGACCCGCGTGCAGGAAGCGCTGCAACTGGCCGGTCAGCTGGGCTTCCCAGCCTGGGTGGAAGTCAGTGTCGACAAGGTCGAGGGCACCTTCAAGAAAACGCCTGATCGCGATGAGTTCGGCGCCGACATCAACGAATCGTTGATCGTCGAACTGTATTCGCGCTGATCCTTGGCGTTGCTCGCCATCTTCGTTCCGACCCGCCAGCCTGGCGGGTTTGGCGCTTCACCAGCCTTACCGGCGTAACGAGCCGGGGGTATTGAGAGGAAGTCTAGACCATGCAAACCCAACTGCTGAAACCCAAAGCGATCAACGTCGAGCCGCTGGGCGACCACAAGGCCGAGGTCACGCTCGAGCCGTTCGAGCGTGGCTACGGTCACACCCTGGGCAACGCGCTGCGCCGCGTGCTGCTATCGTCGATGGTTGGCTACGCGCCCACCGAGGTGACGATCGCCGGCGTGCTGCACGAGTTCTCCAGCATCGATGGCGTGCAGGAAGACGTCGTCGGCATCCTGCTGAACCTCAAGGGCGTGGTCTTCAAGCTGCATAACCGCGACGAAGTCACCCTGAGCCTGCGCAAGGACGGCGATGGCGTCGTCACCGCCGCCGACATCCAGACCCCGCACGACGTCGAGATCATCAACCCCGGCCACGTCATCGCCAACCTGTCGCAAGGCGGCAAGCTGGACATGCAGATCAAGGTCGAAAAGGGCCGCGGCTACGTGCCGGGCACCCTGCGCCGTCACGGCGACGAGCCCACCAAGTCGATCGGCCGCATCGTGCTCGACGCGTCGTTCTCGCCGGTCAGGCGCGTCAGCTACGCGGTCGAGAACGCCCGGGTCGAGCAGCGTACCGACCTCGACAAGCTGGTGATGGAGATCGAAACCAACGGCGCCATCAACGCCGAGGACGCCGTGCGCCAGTCGGCCCAGATCCTGGTGGAGCAGCTGGCGGTGTTCGCGCAGCTCGAGGGGGGCGAGCTGCCCAGCTTCGGCGCGCCGGCGCAGCGCAGCGGCGCGGCCAGCTTCGACCCGATCCTGCTGCGCCCGGTCGACGAGCTGGAGCTCACGGTGCGCTCGGCCAACTGCCTGAAGGCCGAGAACATCTACTACATCGGTGACCTGATCCAGCGTACCGAGAACGAGCTGCTCAAGACCCCCAACCTGGGCCGCAAGTCGCTCAACGAAATCAAGGAAGTGCTGGCCTCGCGCGGCCTGACCCTGGGCATGAAGCTGGAAAACTGGCCGCCCGTGGGCCTGGACAAGCGTTGATTCAAGGCCAGATCGGGCTCTGGCGCCCGTCTGGCGAGCGCCAGGAGCTATCAATTCAAGAGTAATCGCTTCGAGTAGAAGCACATCGTGCAAGGGCCGTACCTGATCCGGCGGTCCTGTTAATAAAGGAAAGGAAAGCACCATGCGTCACGGCAACGGCCTTCGCAAACTCAACCGCACCAGCGCGCACCGCCAGGCGATGCTGCGCAACATGATGAACTCGCTGATCGCCCACGAAGCGATCAAGACCACCGTGCCCAAGGCCAAGGAGCTGCGCCGCGTGGTCGAGCCCATGATCACCCTGGCCAAGAAGGACAGCGTGGCCAACCGCCGCCTGGCCTTTGCCCGCCTGCGTGACGATGCCAGCGTCAGCAAGCTGTTCACCGAACTGGGCCCGCGCTACCAGAGCCGCCCGGGCGGCTACACGCGCATCCTGAAGATGGGCTTCCGCGTCGGCGACAACGCGCCCATGGCCTTCGTCGAGCTGGTCGATCGTCCCGAAGCATCGGACGGCGAGCAGGCCGATCAGGAATAAGCTATAATTGCAATCTTGCCGCGCGATGGAGCAGTCTGGTAGCTCGTTGGGCTCATAACCCAAAGGTCGGAGGTTCAAATCCTCCTCGCGCAACCAAGTTATCCCGGTCAAAAATCCCGCCCACGGCGGGATTTTTGCTTTCTGGCCCTGCCTTGCCCTCGTGCCCATGACCGCTTCGACACCCCCAGCGCTGCGTTATCGGACCGTGCCGGTGACGCCCTTCGCGCAGAACTGCTCCATCGTCTGGTGCGAAGCCACCCGGCAGGCCGCGATCATCGATCCGGGCGGTGACCTGCCGCGTATCGAGGCGGCGCTGCGCGAGCTGGGCGTGACGCCGACGCAGATCTGGCTCACCCACGCGCACATCGACCATGCCGGCGGCACCGCCGAGCTGAGCCAACGGCTCGGCTTGCCCGTCATCGGCCCGCACCCGGGCGACCAGTTCTGGATCGACGGCATCGCCGAGCAGGGCCGCATGTTCGGCTTCCCGCAGGTGGCGCCGTTCACCCCCACGCGCTGGCTGCATGATGGCGACACCGTGCAGGTCGGCCACTGTCAGCTCGCCGTGCGCCACTGCCCCGGTCACACCCCCGGCCACGTGGTGTTCCATTCGCCCGAGGCGCGCCGTGCCTTCGTCGGCGACGTGCTGTTTGCCGGCAGCATCGGCCGCACCGATTTTCCGGGCGGCAATCACGACGAACTCATCGCCAGCATCCGCCAGCGCCTGTGGCCGATGGGCGACGATACCGTGTTCATCCCCGGCCACGGGCCGGAAAGCACGTTTGGCGAGGAGCGCCGCCACAACCCCTTCGTGCGCGATGGCCTCTGACGCGCCGGCCTCATCGCCGCCACCCCGCGACTGGCGCGCCAGCCTGCGCATTTACCTGTCGCCGCCCAGCCTGCGCATGCTGGCGCTGGGCTTTGCCGCCGGCTTGCCGTTGCTGCTGGTGCTGGGGACGTTGTCGTTTCGGTTGCGCGAGGCGGGCATCGACCGCTCGACCATCGGCTACTTCAGCTGGGTCGGCTTGGCCTATGGCTTCAAGTGGGTGTGGGCGCCGCTGGTCGATCGCGTGCCGCTGCCGGGGCTGACGCGCTGGCTGGGGCGTCGGCGGGCCTGGCTGCTGCTGGCGCAGGCCGGGGTGATGGCGGGCCTGATCGGCCTGGCGGCGGCCGACCCCCGCGTGTCGCTGGGCCCCATGGTGGGCTGGGCGCTGGCGGTGGCCTTCGCCTCGGCCACGCAGGACATCGCGCTGGACGCCTTCCGCATCGAATCGGCCCCGGTCGACGAGCAGCCGGCGCTGGCCGCCAGCTACCAGACCGGCTACCGGCTGGCCATGATCTGGGCCGGCGCCGGCGTGCTGTGGGTGGCGGCACGCGCGCAGGGGCTGGCCGTCGGGTACGACCAGGCGGCCTGGCAACTGGCCTACGCGGTGATGGCGGCGTCGATGCTGTTGGGGGTGTTGACGGTGCTGCTGTCGCCCGAACCGGCGCCGCAACCGCTGGCACGCGCGCGCGGCGCCGGCGAATGGCTGCGCACCGCGCTGGTGGAGCCGTTCGCCGACTTCTTTCGGCGCTACCGCTGGCAGGCCGCGCTGATCCTGGCGCTGATTGCCGTCTACCGCATCAGCGATGTGGTGATGGGCATCATGGCCAACCCGTTCTACGTCGACATGGGCTACACCAAGGACGAGGTGGCGGCGGTCACCAAGATCTACGGCGTGGTGATGACGCTGGCCGGCGCCTTCGTCGGCGGCAGCCTGGCGCTGCGCTTCGGCGTCATGCGCATCCTGATGCTGGGGGCGCTGCTGTCGGCGCTGACCAACCTGCTGTTTGCCTGGCTGGCCGGCTTCGGGCACAGCGTGCCGGCGTTGATCGCCGTGGTGTCGGCCGACAACCTGGCCTCGGGCATCGCCTCGGCGGCCTTTGTCGGTTACCTCAGCAGCCTGACCAACATCAGCTACTCGGCCACGCAGTACGCGCTGTTCTCGTCGCTGATGCTGATGCTGCCCAAGTTCGTCGCCGGCTTTTCGGGCGACTACGTCAACGCGCACGGCTACGGGGGCTTTTTCGTCAGCACCGCCTTGCTGGGCCTGCCCGTGCTGCTGCTGGTGGCGCTGGCGGCGCGGGCGCAGCGGCAGGCTTCGGCGCAAAATACGCCGTCGGCGCAGGCGGGGACTGCGTCATAAGCTATCTTTTCAGGAATGCTTCGCGGCTCGGCGGCCGTGGTAGCTGACAAGGCCATGGATCCTCTTCTTGGTTTCAGCGTGCTGGCGGTGGCCGCCTTTGGCGCCGGCGTGCTCAACGCCATCGCCGGCGGCGGCACGTTTCTGACCTTTCCGGCCCTGGTGTGGACCGGCGTGCCACCGATTGCCGCCAACGCCACCAGCGCGCTGGCCGTGTGTCCGGGCTACCTGGGCAGCGCGCTGGGCTTTCGGCCGGAGTTGGCGGCGCTGCCGCGCGCGCTGCGACTGCGCGAAGTCATCCTGAGCGCCATCGGCGGCGTGGCCGGCGCGCTGCTGCTGCTGGTGACGCCCGCCAAGGTGTTTGCCGGCGTCGTGCCCTGGCTGCTGCTGTTTGCCACGCTGCTGTTCGCGCTGGGCCCGCGCCTGGCGGGCTGGGTCGGGGGCAGCGCTGGGGGCGGCGCGCTGGCGCGCTGGCGCAGTACCGGCTTGCTGGCGGTGGCGGTGTACGGCGGTTATTTCAACGGCGGTCTGGGCATCTTGCTGATGGCGCTGTACCTGCTGGTAGGCGAGCAGCGCATGAACACCGTCAACGCGCTGAAGAACCTCAATTCCTTCGTGCTGTCGGTGGTGTCGGTGATCGCCTTCGCCATCGGCGGGGCCATCGTCTGGCAGCAGGCGCTGCTGATGGCGGTGTTCGCCACGCTGGGCGGCTTTGCCGGCGCGCGGCTGGCGCGGCGCCTGCCGGTCGCCGCGGTGCGCGCCATCGTCATCCTGACCGGTCTGGTGATGGCCGGCCTGTTTTTTGCCCGCGCCGGATAATCCACCCATGTCGAAGCAGCGCGTGGTCGTTGGTCTGTCGGGCGGGGTGGATTCGGCCGTGGCGGCGTGGCTGCTCAAGCAGCAGGGGCACGAGGTGGTCGGCATCTTCATGAAGAACTGGGAAGATGACGACGACAGCGAATACTGCTCGTCCAACGTCGATTTCGTCGATGCCGCCGCGGTGGCCGACGTGATCGGCATCGGGCTGGAGCACGTCAACTTCGCCGCCGAATACAAGGACCGCGTGTTCGCCGAGTTCCTGCGCGAATACCAGGCCGGACGCACGCCCAACCCCGACGTGCTGTGCAACGCCGAGATCAAGTTCAAGGCCTTCCTCGACCACGCCATGCGGCTGGGGGCCGAGAAAATCG
>MKTG01000072.1:111272-113555 GCA_001897615.1 Burkholderiales bacterium 68-10 | reverse complement strand
GCCCGCGTGCGCCACAACGCGCACACCGGCCTGCACGAGCTGCTCAAGGGGCTGGATCCGTCCAAGGACCAGAGCTACTTCCTGCACCGCCTCAACCAGGCGCAGCTGGCCAGGACGCTGTTTCCGGTGGGCGAGCTGCACAAGACCGAGGTGCGCCGCATCGCCGCCGAGATCGGCCTGCCGAACGCGAAGAAGAAGGATTCCACCGGCATCTGCTTCATCGGCGAGCGGCCGTTTCGCGAGTTCCTCAACCGCTACCTGCAAACCCGACCGGGCCCGATCAAGGACGAGCGCGGTCGCACCATCGGCCGGCATGTGGGCCTGTCGTTCTACACCCTGGGCCAGCGCCAGGGCCTGGGCATCGGTGGCGTGAAGGACAAGGGCGCGGCGCGCGGCGGTGGCGACCACGCGCCCTGGTTCGTGGCGCGCAAGGACATGGCCAGCCACACGCTGTACGCCGTGCAGGGGCACGACCATCCGTGGCTGCTGTCGCACGAGCTGGCGTTCGACAACGCCAGCTGGATCGCCGGCCAGGCCCCCGCGTCCGGCGCCTATGCCGCCAAGACGCGCTATCGCCAGCAGGACGCCGCCTGCACCCTGTCGGCCGGCCCGGCCAGCGGCACGCACCGCCTGCGCTTTGCCGACGCCCAGTGGGCCGTCACCCCCGGCCAGAGCGCCGTGCTGTACGACGGCGAAGTCTGTCTGGGCGGCGGCGTCATCGCCAGCGCCCAGGCGCTGGCGCCGATGGCGGCAACGGCCTGACGAGGTGCTGGCGGGTGCGAGGCGCGCTCACCGCGTGGGTGACCGCGCTCGATCGAAGCCGCCAGCGCCCGCGCGGCGTTGGCGAGCAACAGCCGCGGTCAGCGGTCGTTATCAGGGTCAAACCCCCGCGCCAGCGCCCGCGTGATGTCGGCGGCCGGCGCGCTTTGGCAGCCGCTGGCGTTCTGGCCGCTCCACCAGTGGGTGAAGTCCTGGATGCCGCGCTTTTCGGCGGCGGCGCGCAGGCCCGCCATGGCGGCGGTGGCGAGCGGAAACTCTGACGGGGCGGCGCTGATCGGCCCCAGCTCGCGCATCACGCGGTTGACGATGCCGCGCGCCGGCCGGCCGGTGACCAGGTTGGTGAGGACGGTGTGGCGCGCCGCCTCGCTGCGCAGCGCGGCGCGGTGGGCGGGGGTGGTCAGCGCCTCGTCCGCGCACAGGTAGGCGGTGCCCACCTGCACGCCGGCGGCGCCCAGCGCCAGCGCGGCGCGCACGCCCGCCGCGTCGGCAATGCCGCCGGCGGCGATCACCGGCACGCGCACCGCGGCCACCACCTGCGGCAGCAGGGCGAAGCTGCCCATCTGTTCGCTCAGGTCGTCGGACAGGAAATGGCCGCGATGGCCGCCGGCCTCCAGTCCCTGGGCGATGATGGCGTCGGCGCCGTGCTCCTGTAACCATAGCGCTTCGCGCACGGTGGTGGCCGACGACAGGACGAAAGCGCCCCAGGACTTGACGCGCGCCAGCAGTCCGGGCGCGGGCAGGCCGAAGTGGAAGCTGACCACCGGCGGTCGAAATTCGGCCATCAGCTCGGCCGCCTCGGCGCTGAAAGGGGCGCGCCCGGGGCCGGTGGGGATGGCGCTCGCGTCCAGGCCCAGCTCCTCGAAATAGGGTTGCAGCGCGGCGCGCCACGCGGCCTCGCGCGCCGCATCGGGCACCGGCGGCGTGTGGCAGAACCAGTTGACGTTGTAGGGCAGGCCACTGGCGGCCAGGGTGGCCAGCTCGGCGCGCAGCGCGTCGGGTGCCAGCATGGCGCAGGGCAGCGCGCCCAGGCCGCCGGCGCCGCTGACGGCCAGGGCCATGGCGCTGTCCTGCGCGCCCGCCATGGGGGCTTGCAGCAAGGGCCAGCGGGTGGACAGTCGGGTGTTCAGGGGGCTTGCGGTCATGCGGCGATTGTGGCCCGCTTGCCTGCGAAGCCAGGCATGAATGTCCCGGGCGGGCACGTGGTTTCCTGCTGCCGGGCGGCGTGTCGCTGCAAGGGGCAGGCCCGCGCAGGCCGAGCCGACGTCTCGGCCTATCAGGGTAAACGACGACGCGAGCGCAAGGCCCGGCGATTGCATTTCAGGAAATAATTTAATATATTAAATAAATGCCCCGTCCGACCCCATTCACCCACCGCAACCTGCCGCTGTTGCTGCTGCAGGCGCGTGAGGCGCTGATGCAGCACTACCGGCCGGGCCTGCGGGCGCATGGGCTGTCGGACCAGCAGTGGCGTGTGCTGCGCGTGCTGCGCGAGCACGAGGGCGG
>MKTG01000072.1:58100-111238 GCA_001897615.1 Burkholderiales bacterium 68-10 | reverse complement strand
GGAAAAGAGCGGCCTGGTCACGCGCGAGCGCTGCCCGGAAGACGCCCGCCGCAGCCTGGTGGCGGCCACGCCCGAGGGTCTGGCGCTGGCCGACGCGCTGTCGGCGTCAATCCAGGCGCAGTACGCCGACCTGGCGGCGCACCTGGGCGAGGCCCGCTTGCGCCAGCTCTACACGCTGCTGGATGAACTGATTGCCCTGCCGGCGCACGCCGATGCCGAATGGGCTGAAGAGATGCTGGAGACCTGAACGATGACCCCTGTCCTGCCATGGCTGCCCAGCGGCACCGTGTATGGCCCGCTGCTGAACCTGCGGCGCGAATACGCGCTGTGGACGCCGAAGATGAGCGAGCCGCCCTACCAGGCCGCGCCCCGCGCGCCGGTGCTGTACGTCAAGACCGCCAACACCTTCGCCACCCACGGCGCCACCGTGGCCGTGCCGGCGCCGGTGCACCTGGGGGCGACCCTGGGCCTGCTGATCGGCGATGAGTCGAATCGGGCGACAGCGCTTGCGCAACGTGCGCAAGCAGCTATTGATTCAGGAGTAAATGGCTGGCCCATCGTCGCCGGCTGCGTGCTGCTGAACGATCTCAGCCTGCCGCACGCCAGCTACTACCGCCCGCCGATCCGCTTTCGCAACCGCGACGGCTTCCTGGTCTGCGGCACGCCCGTGGCGCCGCTGACGGCGGCGCAGATCGAGGCGCTGTCGATCGAGGTGCGCGTCAACGGCGAACGCGTGCAGACGGTGGCGCTCGCCACCCTGGTGCGCGACGCGGCCGCGCTGCTGGCCGACGTGGGCGAATTCATGACGCTGCAACCTGGCGACGTGCTGATGCTGGGCACCGACTGTCTGGATGACGGCAGCCGTCCGCTGGCGGGTGCCGGTGACCGGATCGAGATTCGCGCGCCGGGCTTCGCGCCGCTGGTGCACACGCTGGTGAAGGAGGACGCATGAAACACGCCCGCATCGCCTGGGCCGGCGCGGTTCATGAAGCCGTCGAAGCCGATGGCCAGCTCAAGCTGCTGACACCCGCCTTCAAGGGCCGGCGCGTCGGTTTTGACGACGTGGTCTGGCTGCCGCCGCTGGCGCCCATGCCGGCGCACCGCTCGCGCACGGTGCTGGCGCTGGGCCTGAACTACGCCGACCACGCGCGCGAGCTGGCCTTCAAGCCGCCCGAGGAGCCGCTGGCCTTTGCCAAGGGCGCCGCCTCGCTGATCGGCCACCGCGCATTCACCGTTCGCCCCGACGGCGTGCAGAACATGCACTACGAATGCGAACTGGCCGTTGTCATCGGCCGCGAAGCCAAGAAGGTGAAAAAGAGCGACGCTTACGACTTCATCGCGGGCTACACCGTCGCCAACGACTTCGCCATCCGCGACTACCTGGAAAACTGGTATCGGCCCAACCTGCGCGTGAAGAACCGCGACACCTGCACCCCCATCGGCCCCTGGCTGGTCGACGCCGCCGACGTGCCCGACCCCATGAACCTGCGCCTGACCACCACCGTCAACGGCCAGCGGACCCAGCAGGGCAGCACCGCCGACATGGTGTTCGACGTGCCCACGCTGATCGAGTACTTCAGCAGCTTCATGACGCTGTACCCGGGCGATCTGATCCTGACCGGCACCCCCGACGGCGTGGTGGACTGCCCGGTCGGCGCCGTGGTGGTGTGCGAAATCGAAGGCCTCGGCGCCCTGCAGACCACCATGGTGGGGGCGGCGCAATGAATTCAGAACCTCCGAACGCAGAGGCCGCGAAAGTCACGCAGAAGGCGCAGAAAACCCATTTCAATTTCTTGAATTTTCTGCGTCCTCCGCGAAATCTCTGCGCCCTCTGCGTGCGGCTGTTTACCGCATCGCCCCCCAACAACCTTGAATCTCCATGAAAATCGACCACCTCATCAACGGCAAGTCCGTCCCCGGCACCGACTATTTCGAGTCCGTCAACCCCGCCACGCAAGGCGTGCTGGCCGAGGTCGCCAGCGGTGGCGAGGCCGAGGTCCATGCCGCCGTGGCCGCGGCGAAAGCGGCTTTCCCCCAGTGGGCCGGCCTGCCCGCCACCGAGCGCGCGAAGAAGATCCGCGCGCTGGGCGAGTTGATCGCCAAGCATGTGCCCGAGATCGCCCGCACCGAGACCGACGACACCGGCCAGACCATCAGCCAGACCGGCAAGCAGCTGGTGCCGCGCGCGGCCGACAACTTCAGCTACTTCGCCGAGATGTGCGTGCGCGTGGACGGTCACACCTACCCCACGCCAACGCACCTCAACTACACCCTGTTCCACCCGGTGGGCGTGTGCGCGCTCATCAGCCCCTGGAACGTGCCCTTCATGACGGCCACCTGGAAGGTCGCGCCCTGCCTGGCTTTTGGCAACACGGCGGTGCTGAAGATGAGCGAGCTGTCGCCCCTGACGGCCGCGCGCCTGGGCGAGCTGGCGCTGGAGGCGGGCATTCCGGCCGGCGTGCTGAACATCGTGCACGGCTTTGGCAAGGAGGCCGGTGAGCCGCTGTGTGCCCACCCCGACGTGCGCGCCATCAGCTTCACTGGCTCGACGGCCACTGGCAACCGCATCGTGCGCGCCGCGGGCCTGAAAAAATTCAGCATGGAGCTGGGCGGCAAGAGCCCGTTCGTGATCTTCGACGACGCCGATCTGGACCGCGCGCTGGATGCCGCCGTGTTCATGATTTTTTCCAACAACGGCGAGCGCTGCACCGCCGGCAGCCGCATCCTGGTGCAGCAGAGCATCTATGCCGACTTTGCCGCCAGGTTCGCCGAGCGTGCAAAGAAGATCATCGTGGGCGACCCGCAGGATGAAAAAACCATCGTCGGCCCGATGATTTCCCAGGGCCACCTGGCGAAGGTGCGCAGCTACATCGAGCTGGGCCCGAAAGAGGGCGCGACCCTGCTGTGCGGCGGGCTCGATCGCCCGTCCTATGCGCCCGAGCTGGCCGCGCGCGTCAAGGACGGCAACTTCGTCTGGCCGACGGTGTTTGCCGACGTCGACAACCGCATGCGCATCGCACAGGAAGAAATCTTCGGCCCCGTCGCCTGCCTGATCCCGTTCAAGGACGAGGCGGACGCCATCCGCATCGCCAACGACATCGACTACGGCCTGTCCAGCTACGTGTGGAGCGAGAACATCGGCCGCGCCCACCGCGTGGCCGCCGCCATCGAGGCTGGCATGTGCTTCGTCAACAGCCAGAACGTGCGCGACCTGCGCCAGCCCTTCGGCGGCACCAAGGCCAGCGGCACCGGGCGCGAAGGCGGCACCTGGAGCTACGAGGTTTTTCTGGAGCCCAAGAACATCGCGGTGTCGATGGGCAGTCACCACATCCCACATTGGGGAGTTTGAACCATGCAACGTCGACATTTCATTCAGGCCGCGGCAGCGGCCGCCTTCGCGCCCTTGGCGGCGCGCGCCCAAAGTCAGTGGCCGACCAAGGCGATCCGCATCGTCGTGCCCTTCACGCCTGGCGGCACCACCGATTTTGTCACCCGCCTGGTGGCGGCCGAACTGGCCAAGTCGCTGGGCCAGCCGGTGATGATCGAGAACAAGCCCGGCGCCGGCACCGTGATCGGGGTCGACAGCGTGGCCAAGTCGGTGCCCGATGGCAGCAGCTTCGTCACCGTGGCCAACAGCTTCACCGTCAACCAGACGCTGGTCAAGAAGCTGCCCTACGACGGCTTGAAGGACTTGCGGCCGGTGGCGCTGATGGGTCTGTCCGAGCACGTGCTGGCCACGCACCCGGCCAGCGGCTTGAAGAACGTGGCCGACATCGTGGCCCAGGTCAAGGCGAGCAAGAAGCTCAGCTACGCCTCGTTTGGCAACGGTACCTCGGCACATCTGGCGGGCGAAATGCTCAAGAGCCAGCTGGGCGTCGACATCGTGCACGTGCCCTACAAGGGCCAGGCCCCGGCGCTGGCCGACCTGCTGGGCGGCCAGGTGTCGATGATGTTCGGCAACTGGCCCGAGTTCCGCGGCCACGTGCAGTCGGGCAAGCTGGTGGCCATCGGCATGGCCACGGCGCAGCGCTCGCAGTACGCGCCCGACATCCCCACGCTGGCCGAGCAGGGGCTCAAGATCGAGTCCAATTCCTGGAACGGCCTGCTGGCGCCCGCCGGCGTGCCCGATGCCGTGGTGCAGCGCATGAACGCCGCCGTCAACGAGGCCATGCGGCAGCCCGCTGTCGTCGAGGCGTTCCAGAAGGGTGGCATCGCCGCCAAATCGGGAACGCCGCAGCAGTTTGCCGACTTCATCGCCAGCGAGACCGCGCGCTACGCCGAGGTGATTCGGCGGGCCGGCATCAGCGCCGACAACTGATCCGCCCCTTTGCCCCTACGAGAACAGGAGACACGAATGACCTACCCCATCCCCCATCGCCTCGGGAGCGCGACATGAGCACGGCCAAGCTGACCGCCGCCGTGGTGCAGGCCTCGTCCGTGCTGCTGGACACCCCCGCCACCGTCGAGCGCGCGCTGGGCCTGATGGCCGAGGCGGCGCGCCAGGGCGCGCAACTGGTGGTGTTTCCCGAGGCCTTCATCGGCGGCTATCCCAAGGGGGCCGACTTCCACATCTACCTGGGTGCGCGCACGCCGCAGGGGCGCGCCGAGTACAAGCATTACCACGACGCCGCCGTCACCGTCGACGGCCCCGAGATGGCCCAGCTGGCCGAGGCATGCGCGCGCCACCAGATGTACGCCGTGTTCGGCATCATCGAGCGCGAGGGCGGCACGCTGTACTGCACCGCGGTCTACCTGGGGCCGCAGGGCCGCGTGATCGGCAAGCACCGCAAGCTGATGCCCACGGCGCTGGAGCGCCTGGTGTGGGGCTTCGGCGACGGCTCCACCCTGCAGGCGGTGGACACGCCCTGGGGCAGGCTGGGCGCCGTGATCTGCTGGGAAAACTACATGCCGGCGCTGCGCCTGGCCATGTACCAGCAGCGCGTGACGATCTATTGCGCGCCCACCGCCGACGACCGCGACTCGTGGCAGTCCACCATGCAGCACATCGCGCTGGAAGGGCGCTGCTTCGTGCTGTCGGCCTGCCAGCACCTGCGGCGCAAGGACTTCCCGTCCGAACGCATGAACAACCGGCTGCCCGAAGCGCCCGACACCGTGCTGATGCGTGGCGGCAGCAGCATCCACGACCCGCTGGGCAAGCTGCTGGCCGGCCCGGTGTTCGGCGAGGACGCGCTGCTGACGGCCGAGCTGGACCTGTCGATCATCCCGGGCGCGCAGATGGACTTCGACCCGGTGGGCCACTACGCCCGGCCGGACGTGTTTTCACTTCATGTCAACACGGCGCCGCAGCGCGCCGTGCAACTCGGAGAGCAGTGATGGGACAACTCGCCCTCGCCGCCAAGATCACCCACGTGCCCAGCATGTACCTGAGCGAGCTGCCCGGCGCGCGCCAGGGCACGCGCCAGGACGCCATCGACGGCCACAAGGAAATCGGCCGCCGCTGCCGCGAGTTGGGGGTGGACACGCTGGTGGTGTTCGACACCCACTGGCTGGTCAACGCCACCTACCACCTCAACTGCGCGCCGCGCTGGCAGGGCACGTACACCAGCAACGAGCTACCGCACTTCATCAGCAACATGGCCTACGGCTTCAACGGCAACCCCGAGCTGGGGCGGCTGCTGGCCCAGGTGTGCAACGAGCAGGGGGTGGAGACGCTGGCGCACGACGCCACCTCGCTGCAGCCCGAATACGGCACGCTGGTGCCGATGCGCTACATGAATGCGGACGAGCATTTCAAGGTGGTGTCGGTGTCTGCACTGTGCACCAGTCACTATCTGAATGATAGCGCTCGTCTGGGCTGGGCCATGCGCGAGGCGGTCGAGAAGCATTACGACGGCAAGGTGGCGTTCCTCGCCAGCGGCTCGCTGTCGCACCGCTTCGCGCAAAACGGCCTGGCGCCCGAATTCGCCTTCAAGATCTGGAGCCCGTTGCTGGAGCGGCTGGACCACGAGGTGATCCAGATGTGGAAGAACGGCGAATGGACCGACTTCTGCGCCATGCTGCCCGAGTACGCCACCAAGGGCCACGGCGAAGGCATGATGCACGACACCGCCATGCTGCTGGGCGCGTTGGGCTGGTCGGCGTATGACGGCAAGATGGAGGTCATCACGCCCTACTTCGCGGCGTCGGGAACGGGGCAGATGAACGCCGTGTTTCCGGTGACAAGGCAGGACGGCAGCGCGGTGCCAGGGCCCGAGGCTTCGCGCGCGACCGGCTTCAGGGCCTTTCCCCGACTGTAAGTCGTGACCTTTGTTTCGTCATTGCGAGCGCAGCGAAGCAATCCAGCCGCCGCGCCGAATCGAACGCACATGGATTGCTTCGTCGCTGCACTCCTCGCAATGACAGATCTGTCTGGTTGACTGAATTCACCATGCCCCACCTCGTCATCCTCTACTCCGGCAACCTCGACGCCATCGTCGACATGCCCGCCCTGTGCCGCGACGCCGCCGACGCCATGCTGGCGGTGCGCGACGAGGCGGGCGCCCAGGTGTTTCCCACTGGCGGCACGCGCGTGCTGGCCTATCCGGCGCCGCACTTCGCGCTGGCCGACGGCGGCGTCGCCGGGCGCGCCGTGGGCAGTGGCAAGACCGGCATCAGCAGCCCCGACCCGGGCGAATACGCCTTCATGTACGCCAACCTACGCATGGCGCGCGGCCGCAGCGCGGCCACGCAGCAGGCGGCCGGCCAGGCCATCACCGCCGCGCTGCGCGCCCGACTCGACCCGCTGATGGCCACGCGCCACATCGGCCTGACGGTGCAGGTCGACGAAGGCCCTGAAGTCTTCGACGCCAAGCACAGCACCCTGCACCCCTTGTTCAAGAAGCCCTGACATGCTGACCGACGACCAGATCCAGCAGCTTGCCGCCGAATTGCACGCCAGCGAGCGCTCGCGCCAGCCCGTCGAGCATTTTTCCAAGCGCTTTCCCGGCATGACCGTGCAGGACGGCTACCGCATCAGCCGCGCCTGGGTGGCGCTGCAACTGGCGCAGGGGCGCAAGGTCATCGGCCACAAGATCGGCCTCACATCGCGCGCCATGCAGATCTCCAGCCAGATCGACGAACCGGACTACGGCACCCTGCTGGACAGCATGCTCTACACCTGCACACCCGGGCAGGTGCTGGCCATCTCCACCCAGCGCTTCATCGCCCCGCGCGTCGAGGTCGAGCTGGCCTTCGTGCTCAAGGCCGACCTGAAGGGACCCCACGTGGACGTGGAACAGGTGCTGGCCGCCACCGACTACGTCACGCCCGCCATCGAGATCATCGACGCCCGCATCGAACAGTTCGACCGCCACACGCGCGCCATGCGCAAGGTCCAGGACACCATCAGCGACAACGCCGCCAACGCCGGCATCGTGGTGGGCGCCAGCCGGGCTGATGCGCGCGCCATCAGCCGCCCCTGGGTCGGCGCCATCCTGCGACAAAACGGCATGGTCGAAGAAACGGGCCTGGCCGCCGGCGTGCAGGGCGACCCGGCCATCGGCATCGCCTGGCTGGCCAACAAGCTGGCGCCCTGGGGCGAGCAGCTCAAGGCCGGGCAGATCGTGCTGGCCGGCTCCTTCACCCGCCCCGTCGCGGCCAAAGCCGGCGATGTGTTCGAGGCCGACTACGGCCCGCTGGGCACGCTGCAATTCCAATTCACCTGAACACCATGCAAACCCCCGTCAACCCCTTCAAGCAGGCGCTGCAGAACCAGCGCCGCCAGATCGGCTTCTGGCTCAACCTGCCCAACACCACGGTGGCCGAAATCGCCGCCGGCGCCGGCTTCGACTGGCTGCTGATCGACGGCGAGCACACCTATCACAGCCTGGAGACCATCCTGCATCAATTGCAGACCATCGCCGCCTACCCGCAGACCCACGCCATCGCCCGCCTGCCCATGGGCCACGGCTACGTGGGCGAGATGTTGATCAAGCAGTACCTCGACCTGGGTGTGCAAACCCTGCTGGTGCCCATGGTCGACACGCCCGAGCAGGCGGCGGCCATCGTGCGCGCCGCGCGCTATCCGGGCGAGGGCGGCGCCGGCGGCATTCGCGGCATGGCCGGCGGACGCGCCGCGCGCTGGGGCCGCTGGCCGCAATACGTGCACGAGGCCAACGATCGCCTGTGCATCCTGGTGCAGGCCGAAACGCGGACCGCCATCGACAACCTGGAGGCGATTGCCGCCGTCGATGGCGTGGACGGCATCTTCATCGGCCCGGCCGACCTGTCGGCCTCCATGGGCCATCGCGGCAATCCCGCTCACCCCGAGATGCAGGCCCTGATGGAAGACGCCACGCGCCGCATCGTGGCCGCTGGCAAGGCGGCGGGCAACCTCTCACCCGACCGTGCCAGCGCCCAGCGCTATCTGGACTGGGGCGCCACCTTTGTCGCCGTGGGGTTGGATACCAACGTGCTGGCGCGCGAAACCAGTGCGCTGGCCAGCCATTTCAAGAGCGGCTGATGGCGTCGCATTCGCCGGCAACACAGAGCACCGACATGAGCACCTCCTACGTCCCGCCCAAAGTCTGGCAATGGCAGCCCAAAGAGGACAACAAGTTCGCCAGCATCAACCGCCCTACGGCCGGGGCGCGCTTCGAGCGCGAGCTGCCGGTGGGCCAGCACCCGCTGCAGCTGTATTCGCTGGCCACGCCCAACGGCCAGAAGGTGACGATCCTGCTGGAGGAGCTGCTGCAAAAAGGCATTGCGGGTGCCGAATACGACGCCTGGCTGATCGACATCGGCGAGGGCGATCAGTTCGGCAGCGGCTTTGTCGCGGTCAACCCCAATTCCAAGATCCCGGCGCTGGTCGACCGCGGCGTGTCGCCGGCCATCCCGGTGTTCGAGTCCGGCGCCATCCTGCTGTACCTGGCCGAAAAGTTCGGCGCTTTCATTCCCGGCGCACCAAAGGCGCGCGCGGCCTGCCTGTCGTGGCTGTTCTGGCAGATGGGCGCCACGCCCTACCTGGGCGGCGGATTCGGGCATTTCTACGCCTACGCCAACGAAAAGCAGCAATACCCGATCGACCGCTTCACCATGGAGGTCAAGCGCCAGCTTGACCTGCTGGACCAGCAGCTCGCCCAGCATGAATACGTGGCCGGCAGCGACTACAGCATCGCCGACATGGCGATCTGGCCCTGGTACGGCGCGCTGGTGGTGGGCGAGGCCTACAACGCGGCCGAGTTTCTGGGCGCCGCCTCGTACCAGAACGTGCTGCGCTGGCAAAAGCAGGTGGCGGCGCGCCCCGGCGTGCAGCGCGGCCGGCTGGTGAACCGCCGCAACGGCGGCCTGCGCGAGCGCCATGCGGCCAGCGACTTCGACGCCATCCTGAAGAAGGCCTGACCATGAGCCTGCTCGACACCTGCCACCCCGACGAGCGCGCCGCACGCCTGCAACTGGCCGCCTGCTACCGCGTGTTCGCGCTGCTCGGCTGGACCGAGATGATCTACAACCACATCACCCTGCGCGTACCCGAAAGCGCCACGGGCGGCGACAAGCATTTCCTGATCAACCCCTTCGGCTTGCACTACAGCGAAGTGACGGCCAGCAACCTGGTCAAGATCAATCTGGCGGGCGACATCCTGTGCGAGTCGAAGTACCCCATCAACCCGGCCGGCTACGTGCTGCACAGCTGCATTCACGACGGCGTGGAGGGCGCGCACTGCGTCATGCACACGCACACCACGGCGGGCGTGGCGGTGGCCTCGCTGGCCAGCGGGCTGTCGCAAAGCAACTTCTACAGCGCGCAGCTGCACGGCATGGTGGCCTATCACGACTTCGAGGGCATCACCATCCGTGCCGACGAAGGGCCGCGGGTCGTTCAAAGCATTGGTAACCGAAAAGCCGTCATCCTGCGCAACCACGGCTTGCTGTCCTGGGGCCAAACCCTGCCGCTGGCCTTTGCCGTGCTGTGGACGCTGCAGCGCGCCTGCGAGATCCAGCTGGCCACGCAAAGCATGGGCGCGCCCCTGCCGGTGCCCGAGGCCATTGCGGCGCAGTGCACGCGCGACTCGTTCCAGTTCGACCCCGCACGCGGTGCGGGGCAGGATGTGTTCGACGCGCTGGTGCGGCAGGTCGATCGCATGGACCGTGGCTGGCGCGAGTGAGCCACTCGCGCCGTTGACGATGGCGCCGAAATGCATTCAAATCGGATGCATTTCGAATCCATCGAGCCCTAAGCCATGACCACGCTGACCATCAAGGACGTTCCCGAGCCCCTGGCCGAGCATCTGCGCCAGCGCGCCGCGCGCAACCACCGCTCGCTGCAGGGCGAGCTGATGAGCATCATCGAGCAGGCCGCGCGCGAAGACCAGGTCACCAGCGCCCCCGTGGCCGGCGCACCCACTCGCCCGCCCGGCGTGCGCCGCGGCTGGAAGAGCATCGACCAGATCTACGCCGAGCTGCGGGCCAAGTACCCCGAGCCCATCCACGACCAGAGCAACAGCGTGCAGCTCATCCGCGAAGACCGCGACAGCCGATGAGCTTGCGCTTGCACGTGGCCGAGCCGCCCGCGCGGTACCTGGTGCGCCCCGCGGTGGTCATCGACTGCTCGGTGCTGGCCGGGCTGGTGTTCCGCGAGCATTGGTACGACGTCGCGCAAGATCACCTGCAAGGCCGCGCTATCCATGCGCCGCACCTGCTGATGTACGAAATCACCAACGTCGCGCTCAAGAAGCATCGGCGTGGCGAAGCGCACGCCCTGCCGGGCTTGGCCGATGCGCTGGTGCTGGACGTCGAGTTGCACGAAGTCGAGATGGCACCCGGTTTTGCCCTGGCCCAGCGCTACCAGCTCAGCGCCTACGACGCCAGCTATTTGTGGCTGGCCGAGGCGCTGAAGTGCCCACTGGTCACTTTCGATCAGGGCCTGGCGCAGGCCGCGCAGCGGCATCTGGGCAGCCTGGGTTGATCTGGTCGGCGTCAAGTTAACTATCAAATATATAGCTGTTTGCGCTTGATGGTAAAGCGCTGAAGACCAATATGACTCAAAAAATCTGCATCTACGGCGCCGGCGCCATCGGTGGCTGGCTGGGCGCGCGGCTGGCCGCACAGGGCGCTGCCGTGAGCGCGGTGGCGCGCGGCGCCACGCTGGCGGCGTTGCGCACGCACGGGCTGCGCCTGCGCGAGGCGGGGGCCGATGGCGCGGTGGCCGAGCGTGCGTTTGCCGTGCAGGCCAGCGACAGCCCGTTTGATCTGGGCCCGCAAGACCTGGTGATCGTCGCCGTCAAGGCGCCGGCCATGGCCGAGGTGGCGCGCGCCATCGCGCCGCTGCTGGGCCCGGATACCGCCGTGCTGACGGCCATGAACGGCGTGCCGTGGTGGTTTTTGCAGGGCTTTGGCGGGCCGCTGGCCGGCACGCGGCTGGAGTCGGTCGATCCGGGCGGCGCCATCGCGCAGGCCATCGACGCGCGGCGCGTGATCGGCTGCGTGGTGCATGCCAGCTGCTCGGTCGACGAGCCGGGCGTGATCCGGCGCCACTTCGGCAACGGCCTGATCGTGGGCGAGCCGGCCGGCGGCGACACGCCGCGCCTCGCGTCACTGGCGGCGCTGCTGCGCCAGGCAGGCTTCGACACAACGGTGTCGGCACAGATCCAGAAGGACGTCTGGTACAAGCTATGGGGCAATATGACGATCAACCCCATCAGCGCCTTCACCGGCGCCACCGCCGACCGCATCCTGGATGACGATCTGGCGCGCGGCTTCGTCAGCGCCGTGATGCTGGAGGCGCGCGAGATCGGCGCGCGCATCGGCGTGCCGATCGATCAGACGCCCGAGGATCGCCATGCGGTGACGCGCAAGCTGGGCGCCTTCAAGCCCTCGATGCTGCAGGACGTGGAGGCCGGCCGGTCGGTCGAGCTGGACGCGCTGGTCGCCTCGGTGCGCGAGCTGGGGCAGCTGACCGGCGTGGCCACGCCCTTCACCGACGCGCTGCTGGGCCTGGCGCGGCTGCATGCGCGGGTGCGCGGGCTGTATGTCTGATCGCCTGTCGGCGCGCGCGGCCGCCGGTTTTGCCACGCTGCTGCTGATCGCCCTGCTGATGGCGGCCAACCATGTGTCGGCGCGGATGGCCTTCAACCATGGGGTGGACGTGCCCACCGCCGTCACCGTGCGCAGCGTCGGCACGGCACTGGTGGTGGGCGCGTTGCTGCTGATCCAGCGGGTGCCGCTGACGCTGAACGCCCGCCAGCGCAAGGCGCTGCCGCTGATCGGCGCGCTGGTGGCGGTGCAGAGCCTGTGCCTGTATTCGGCCGTGGCGCGGCTGCCGGTGGCGCTGGCGCTGCTGGTGTTCAACAGCTTCCCGCTGATGACGGCGCTGTGGGCGCGCGTGCTCTACCAGCACCGACCCGAGCGCACGGTGCTCATCGCCATGCCGGTGATCCTGCTGGGCCTGGTGCTGGCGCTGGACGTGCTGGGGGCAGCCTCCGGCCTGGGGGCGGCCGGCCAGTGGCACCAGATCGGCGCCGGCGTGGCGTTTGCGCTGGGCGCGGCCGCCACCTTCGGCCTGGCGCTGGTGCTGACGCAGCACGAGGCCGGCGGGCTGGACGGGCGCCTGCGCACCTTTGCCACCATGGCCATCGTCGGCCTGCTGGCCGGCGCGGCGGCGCTGGCAGGGGGCGGGCTGGCGCTGCCGCGGGCCGCGCCCGGCTGGTGGGGGCTGGCGCTGCTGACCCTGCTGTACGGCACCGGCATCACCCTGCTGTTCACCGTGCTGCCGCGCCTGGGCGTGGTGGGCAACTCGGCCATCATGAACGTGGAGCCGGTGTTCGCCCTCATCCTGGCCTGGCTGGTGCTGGGGCAGGCCGTGGCGCCGGTGCAGGTGGCCGGCGCACTGGTGGTGGTCGGCGCCGTGATATGGCTGGGCCTGCGCAGGCGCTGAGAGGCCAAGCCCCGCGCGCCGTTACCATGCGCGTTTGCGCCCCGGCGCGGAGCCTGCCCATGACCGATCCGACCCCCAACGACACCCCCGACGCCGACGATCTGCCCGCCTTCGACGAAGCCACTGTCGCCGTGCTGGAAGCGCTGGAAGACGTGCTGGACGAGCTGCGCGAGCACGACGACGGCATCCCGCAGTGGGAGTTCTGCGAGGGTTTCCTGACCGCGCTGCTGTGCACCCGGCGCGAGATCGCGCAGGACGAATGGCTGCCCGTGCTGCTGGGTGGCGATGCGGACGATCCGCGGGGCCTGTCGCCCTTCGCCAGCGAAAGCCAGCGCACGCGCTTTCTGATGAACTGGCTGGCGCGCCAGGCGCAGATCCGCGCCGCGCTGCAGGCGCCGGTGGACGATCTGAACGATCCGCGCGTGCTGGAGCCCGCCACGCTGGACTGGCGTGGCATGCTGAACGCGCTGCCGCCCGAGGAGCGGCAGGACGCCGAGGCCGCGCCCGACCAGGCGCCGTCCTACGCGCAGCTGTGGGCGCTGGGCTTTCTGGCCGCGGTCGACACGTGGGACGACGACTGGGCGCCGCCGCGCGACAAGGAGATCGCCGCCGACATGGCCGACGCGCTGGACTGCATCGCCGTGCTGGTCGATGACGACCGCGCACCGCCCAGCCACAACCTGTTCGACGACCAGGCGCCCCCCAGCGTCAGCGAGCAGCGCATCAACGACATGGGCGAGGCCCTGTGGGCGGTGTACGACCTGCATGCCATCGCCCGCGCGCTGGGCCCGCGCGTGGCCCCGGCGCAGAGCCAGAAGATCGCCCGCAACGACCCCTGCCCCTGCGGCAGCGGCAAGAAGTACAAGAAGTGCTGCGGCGCGTGAGCCACGGTGTCCCACCTGCGATAGCTATGAATAACATAGCTGTCTGCGCAGTCTGCATAAGCGCTGTCGCCTGATCTGACTCTGAATTCGGCGTGGCTGGGCGAGCTGGGCGGATTGCCGTGGGGCAAGGGCGGCGCGGCTCGACCCCCTCGCCTGCGTCGCGCGAGCCTATGCGGGGGTTCCTTGGCCGTCGTGGCCATTTCCTGGCGTTGATTTCAAGGCCAGCGCCCGCTCGTACAGCGCATTGCGCGGCGCCCCGGTGATGTCGGCCGCCAGCCGCACCGCGCTTTTCAGCGGCAGCTCGGCCAGCAGCAGGCGCAGCAGGCGCTCGCTGTCGTGCGCGGTGGCGTGCATTTCCTGCGGGTGCAGCACCAGCGCGAACTCGCCGCGCTGGCGCTGCGCGTCCTGCGCCAGCCAGGCGGGCAGCGCGGCGCAGGTCGTGGTGGCGATCTGCTCGAACTGCTTGGTCAGCTCGCGCGCCACGGTGACGCGGCGCTCGCCCAGCGTGGCCAGGGCGTCGGCCAGGGCGGCGATGCGGTGCGGCGCCTCCAGCAGCACCACGGCGCGCGGCTCGGCGGCCAGCGCTTGCACCGCCGACTGGCGTTCGCCGGTTTTGGCGGGCAGAAAACCGTGGAACAGGAACTGGCCATCACCTCCCAGACCGGCGGCACTGATGGCGGTGGTCACGCTGCTGGCACCGGGCAGCGGCACCACGCGCAGACTGGCGGCGGCGCAGGCCGCCACCAGCCGCGCGCCAGGGTCGCTCACGGCCGGTGTGCCGGCATCGCTGACGTAGGCCACGCGCTGGCCGGCCTGCAGGCGCGCGACCACGGCTTGCGCGGCCTCGGCCTCGTTGTGCTCGTGCAGCGCCAGCAGCGGCTTGCCGTCGATGCCGTAGGCGCGCAGCAGATGGTTGGTGTGGCGCGTGTCCTCGCAGGCGATGGCGTCGGCCAGTGTCAGCAGGTGCAGGGCACGCAGCGTGATGTCGGCCAGGTTGCCGATGGGCGTGGCCACCACGTACAGGCTGCCGGCCGGATAATGCTGCGCGCCAGCGGCGGCGCGCGCGGCGTCCAGGGCGGGCAGGAAGCTGGCCTGGCCCAGCGGGGGAGCGGTCGGTGGCATTGGCGGGCGTGGTGAATCGGGGGTGGGGTGTTCCACCATGGCGGGAGGCACATGGCGCTGTTCAACTGGAATCGACTCGGCCGGCCCAGCACGCGGGCGCGCGGGCTGGCCGCGGAAGACCGGGCCCTGGCCCATCTGCAGGCCGCCGGGCTGTCGCTCGTCGAGCGCAATTATCGAACGCCCGGCCGCGGCGGCGGCGAGATCGACCTGGTGATGCATGCGCCCGACGGCACGCTGGTGTTCGTCGAGGTGCGCGCGCGGGCCAGCGCCACGCACGGCGGCGCGGCGGCCAGCGTGGGCGCCGTCAAGCAGCGGCGCATCGTGCTGGCGGCGCGCCACTATCTGCTGCGCCACCGCGCGCCGCCGCCGTGCCGCTTCGACGTGCTGGCCATCGACGGCGATCGCATCGAATGGCTGCAGGCCGCCTTCGACGCCGGTTGATCCCGGAGCCAGCCAACCGCCCGGCACGCCCCGGGCCCGCGCCGCGCCGTGCGCCGAAAGTGCCGCTGAGGGAGCCGATTTGCTCCTAAATTTGCACCGAAGGGGCCCGGCGCGGTTATGATCGGCGCCGATGCCTGAACAACGCACGCCTCAGCAGTTCATCGACAGCGCCGACCTGAAGTACCAGTGGGCGCAAAGCCTGGCGCGGCCCATCGAGGAGGCCACGCAGGCGCTGCTGGCCTGCATCACCGGCGGCGGCAAGGTGATGGCCTGCGGCAACGGCGCCTCCGGCGCGCTGGCGCAGTACATGGCGGCGCTGATGGTCGGCGGCCTGGAGCGCGCCCGCCCCGAGCTGCCCGCGCTGGCCCTGGGCACCGACGCCGCCACGCTGACCGCCGTGGCGCGGCGCGGCGAGTACGCCGACGTGTTCGCCGCCCAGGTGCGGGCGCTGGGCAACCCCGGCGATGCGCTGCTGCTGCTGTCGACCAACGGCAATACCGTCAACCTGGTGCGCGCCGCGCAGGCCGCGCACGAGCGCGACATCAGCGTGATCGCGCTCACCGGGCGCGGTGGCGGCGAGCTAGGGCGCGTGCTGCGCGACACCGATGTCCACGTGTGCATCCCCCACGAGCGCACGCCGCGCATCCACGAGGCGCACCAGCTGGTGCTGCACTGCCTGTGTGACGGCCTGGACGTGCAACTGCTTGGCAACGAGGAGAGTTCCGAATGAAGTTCTTTCGTACCCGAGGGGCCGCGCTGGCGCTGGCCAGCGCACTGGCCGCCGCCCTGCTGACGGGTTGCGCGGCCGCCGTGGTGGGTGGCGCGGTGGGCACCGGTGCCTTGCTGATGACGGCCGACCGCCGCAGCGCCGAGACCCAGGACGCCGACCAGGCCATCGAGGCGGGCGCGCGCGAGGTCGTGGCGCAGGCGCTGGCCGGGCGCGGCCATGTCAACGTGGCCAGCTACTACCGCAAGGCGCTGATCACCGGCGAAGTGCCCAGCGTGCAGGACCGCCAGCTGATGGAGACCCGCGTGCGCGCCCTGCCCGGCGTGCAGGGCGTGGTCAACGAGCTGGCGGTGATGCCCGAGTCGAGCGCGTTCCAGCGCTCCAACGACGCCTTCATCACCAGCAAGGTGCGCGGGCGTCTGGTGGGCACCAATGGCGTGCCGTCGGCCAGCATCAAGGTGCTGACCGAGCGCGGCACGACCTATCTGATGGGTCGTCTGACGGCCACCGAGATGGCCCTGGCCACCGACGCCGCGCGCCAGACCGAGGGCGTGCAGCGCGTGGTGCGCGTGATTGACCTGATCGTCGATCCGGCCGTCGGCAATGGCACGGCGTCCAGCAGCGGCGCGACGGTGCCGGCGCCGGCCCAGGACGCCGCGGTGGGTGTGCAGACCCACCCGGTGACGCAGCCGGCCATCGTCAACGCACCGCAGCCGATCCAGGTGCAGACCCTGCCGCCGGCCAGATAGCCCGCGGCGCGCCGCTCACTTCAGGCGCCGCACCAGGCTGGAGGTATCCCAGCGGCCGCCGCCCATCTGCTGCACGTCGGCATAGAACTGGTCGACCAGGGCGGTCACCGGCAGGCGCGCGCCGTTGCGCTTGGCTTCGTCGAGCACCAGCCCCAGGTCCTTGCGCATCCAGTCGACGGCAAAGCCGAAATCGAACCTGTCCTGCGCCATGGTCGGGCCGCGGTTGTCCAGCTGCCAGCTTTGCGCCGCGCCCTTGCCGATGACCTCGATCACCTGCTGCATGTCCAGCCCGGCGCGCTGGCCGAAGGCGATGGCCTCCGACAGGCCCTGCACCAGGCCGGCGATGCAGATCTGGTTGACCATCTTGGTCAGCTGACCGGCGCCGCTGGGCCCCATCAGGGTGAAGGCGCGCGAGAACGCCAGGGCCACCGGCCGCACGCGATCGAACGCGGCCTGATCGCCACCGCACATCCCCGTCAGCTGGCCGTTCTGCGCGCCGGCCTGACCGCCGGACACCGGCGCGTCGATGAAGTGCAGGCCCCGGCTGCGCGCCACCGCGTCCAGCTCGCGCGCCACGTTGGCCGAGGCCGTGGTGTGGTCGACGAAGATGGCGCCCGGCGCCATGCCGGCAAAGGCACCGGCCTCGCCCAGCACCACCTGGCGCAGGTCGTCGTCGTTGCCGACACAGGCCAGCACGATCTCGGCGCCGGCCGCTGCAGCCGCCGGGGTTTCGGCATGTTTTACCTTGCCGGCGCCCGCCAGTTGTGCGCAAAACGCTTCTGATTTTGTAGCGGTACGGTTGTAGACCGTGACCTCGTGCCCGGCCAGCGCCAGATGGCCGGCCATGGGGTAGCCCATCACGCCCAGGCCGAGAAAGGCCACGCGGCGGGCGGGGGTGGGGTCGTACGGGCGGGCGTTGATCGTGGTGTTCATGCAGCCATTCTAGGGAACCAGGGTACGGTCCCTGCCGGGCAGCACGCACCGTTAGACGATTTGCAGATGCTCGGTGCCCGCCGCCAGGTCGCGCTCCTTGGCGCGCTTGCTGGTCAGCTTGATCTGCAGGCGCAGGTCGTTGGCCGAATCGGCGTTGCGCAGCGCGTCTTCGTAGCTGATCAGGTTGGCCTCGAAGGCGTCGAACAGTGCCTGGTCGAAGGTTTGCATGCCCAGCTCGCGGCTGCGCTTCATCACTTCCTTGATCTCGCCCACCTCGCCCTTGAAGATCAGGTCGCTGATCAGCGGCGAGTTGAGCATGATCTCCACCACCGCCGTGCGGCCCTTGGCGTCCTGCTTGGGGATCAGGCGCTGCGAGATCAGCGCGCGCAGGTTGAGCGACAGGTCCATCAGCAACTGCAGGCGGCGCTCCTCGGGGAAGAAGTTGATGATGCGGTCGAGTGCCTGGTTGGCGCTGTTGGCGTGCAGCGTGGCCAGGCACAGGTGGCCGGTCTCGGCGAAGGCCACGGCGTGCTCCATGGTTTCGCGGTCGCGGATCTCGCCCATCAGGATCACGTCGGGCGCCTGGCGCAGGCTGTTCTTCAGCGCCGATTCCCAGTCGTCGGTGTCCAGCCCGACCTCGCGCTGGGTCACGATGCAGTTCTTGTGCGGGTGCACGAATTCGACCGGGTCTTCCACCGTGATGATGTGGCCCTGGCTGTTGATGTTGCGCCAGTCCACCATGGCCGCCAGCGTGGTCGACTTGCCCGAACCGGTGGCGCCCACCAGGATGGTCAGCCCGCGCTTGCTCATCGCCACTTCCTTGAGAATCTGGGGCATGCCCAGGCCGTCGATGGTGGGCAGATCGGCCGGAATCACCCGCATCACCATGCCGATGTTGCCCTGCTGGATGAAGGCGTTGCAGCGAAAGCGCCCGATGCCCGCCGGCGAGATGGCGAAGTTGCATTCCTTGGTGCGTTCGAACTCGGCGGCCTGCTTGTCGTTCATCACGGCGCGCACCAGCGCCAGCGTGTGGGCCGCCGTCAGGTTCTGCGACGACACCTTGGTGATCTTGCCGTCCACCTTGATGGCGGGCGGAAAGTCGGCCGTGATGAACAGGTCGCTGCCCTTGCGGGTGAGCAAGAGCTTGAGCAGATCGTGAATGAATTTGCTGGCCTGATCGCGTTCCATGGTGGTCTACCGTTGAGCGTTGAGCGTTGAGCGTTGAGCGGAGCGAAGCGATGGGTTTCAGAAGTTCACGCCAAACGCTGAACGCCCAACGCTGAACCTCTCACTCATCCAGGAAAGTTTTCCGGAATCTTGGCCTTGCTGCGCGCCTCTGCGGCGCTGATCACGTTGCGCCGCACCAGGTCGGTCAGGTTCTGGTCCAGCGTCTGCATGCCCAGGCTGTTGCCGGTCTGGATGGACGAGTACATCTGCGCCACCTTGGCCTCGCGGATCAGGTTGCGGATGGCGGGCGTGCCCAGCATGATCTCGTGCGCCGCCACGCGGCCGCTGCCGTCCTTGAGCTTGCACAGCGACTGCGAGATCACGGCCACCAGCGATTCGGACAGCATGGCGCGCACCATCTCCTTTTCCTCGGCCGGGAAGACGTCGATGATGCGGTCGATGGTCTTGGCCGCACTGCTGGTGTGCAGGGTGCCGAACACCAGGTGACCGGTCTCGGCGGCGGTCATGGCCAGGCGAATGGTCTCCAGGTCGCGCATCTCGCCCACCAGGATGGCGTCCGGGTCCTCGCGCAGAGCCGAGCGCAGGGCGTTGGCAAAGCTGTGCGTCATGGGGCCGACCTCGCGCTGGTTGATCAGGCACTTCTTGGATTCGTGCACGAACTCGATCGGGTCTTCCACCGTCAGCACGTGGCCGTACTCCATTTCGTTCAGGTGGTTGACCATGGCCGCCAGCGTGGTCGACTTGCCCGAGCCGGTGGGGCCGGTGACCAGCACCAGGCCGCGCGGCTTGAGCGCCAGTTCGCCGAAGATCTTGGGCGCATTGAGCTGCTCCAGCGTCAGGATCTTGCTGGGGATGGTCCGCAGCACACCGGCGGCGCCGCGGTTCTGGTTGAAGGCGTTGACCCGAAAGCGCGCCAGGCCTTCGATCTCGAACGAGAAGTCGACCTCCAGGTTTTCCTCGTAGATCTTGCGCTGGGTGTCGTTCATGATGTCGTACAGCATGGCGAACACCTGCTTGTGGTCGAGCGGATCGACGTTCAGGCGCCGCACGTCGCCGTGCACGCGGATCATGGGCGGCAGGCCGGCCGACAGGTGCAGGTCCGACGCCTTGTTCTTGACGCTGAAGGCCAGCAATTGGGTAATGTCCACGGGAATGAATCCAATTGGTTGCAGTTTGATACGCTGCGGGCATTATGACGACGATCGCCGCCAAGCTCCAACACGTGCGTGCACGGATTGCCACAGCCTGTCAACAGGCCGGGCGCAATGTGCAGGATGTCACGCTGCTGGCTGTCTCCAAGACCTTCGGCCCCGAGGCGGTGCGCGCCGCCGCCGCCGCCGGGCAGCGCGATTTCGGCGAGAACTACATCCAGGAAGGCGTGGACAAGATCGCCGCCCTGGCCGATCTGCGCGGCCAGCTGCGCTGGCACTGCATCGGCCCGATCCAGAGCAACAAGACCCGCCTGGTGGCCGAGCAGTTCGACTGGGCCCACGGCGTCGACCGGCTGAAGACCGCCGAGCGCCTGTCGGCGCAGCGCCCGCCCGGCCTGCCGCCGCTGAACCTGTGCCTGCAGGTCAACATCGACGGCGGGCCCACCAAGTCCGGCGTGGCGCCGGCCGAGGCGCTGGCCCTCGCGCAGGCGGTGGCGGCGCTGCCGAGGCTGCGCCTGCGCGGGCTCATGACGATCCCCGATCCTGCTCCTGATTTCGAAGCTGCTCGCGCAGTCCACGCAAGCGCCAGAGCCCTTTTTGACCAGTTGAATGCGGCCGGCCTGGGGCTGGACACGCTGTCCATGGGCATGAGCGACGATCTGGAAGCGGCGGTGGCCGCCGGCAGCACCATGGTGCGGGTGGGCTCGGCGATTTTTGGCACGCGCGCAGTCAAACCATCACGGCAATGACCCGGGCCTGACGGCCTTCGATGGCGGCGCTGCGCGCCATGACAGGAGGGTCATGGCTTGCCCCGGCGGCTGCCCTCGGCGCTGGCGTCCGGTCATCTCGTCATGGACGCCGCGCCCGCGGCGAAGTCATTGCGTCATCGAAACACCACCGTCCGCTGCCCGTTCAGCAGCACGCGGTGCTCGCTGTGCCACTTGACGGCGCGCGCCAGCACCTGGCTTTCGGTGTCGCGGCCGACGGCGGTCAGGTCCTCCACCGTGGCGCTGTGGTCGACGCGGGCCACGTCCTGCTCGATGATCGGGCCTTCGTCCAGGTCGGCCGTCACGTAGTGCGCGGTGGCGCCGATCAGCTTGACGCCGCGCTCGTGCGCCTGCCAGTAGGGCCGCGCGCCCTTGAAGCTGGGCAGAAAGCTGTGGTGGATGTTGATGGCGCGCCCGGCCAGCCGCTGGCACATCCCGTCCGACAGGACCTGCATGTAGCGCGCCAGCACCACCAGCTCGGCGTCCTCGCCGTCGATGATCTCCAGCTGCCGTGCCTCGGCCTGCGCCTTGTGGTCGCGCGTGACGGCGATGTGGTGAAACGGCACGTTGTAGCTGGCCGCCAGCTGGTAGAAGTCGCGGTGGTTGCTGACGATGGCGCGGATGTCCAGCGGCAGCAGCCCGCTCTTCCAGCGGAACAGCAGGTCGTTCAGGCAATGGCCCTCGCGGCTGACGAAGATCACGGTGCGCATGGGCTGCGCCGCCTCGTGCAGCTGCCAGCGCATGGCAAAGCGCTCGGCCAGCACGGTCAGCTGCGCGCGCAGCGCGCCGGCGTCCAGCTCGGCGCAGGCAAACTGCACCCGCATGAAGAACAGGCCGGTGCCGTGGTCGTTGAACTGCGCGGCTTCCTCGATATTGCCGCCGCGCTCCATCAGAAAGCCCGAGACGGCATGCACGATGCCGCGCTGGTCCGGGCAGGACAGGGTCAGGATGTAGGTGTCTTGCATCGGGCGCGATTGTCGCAGGCGGCGCGCCGCTGTCGCCTGCGCGATTGCGCGCGGGCGGGCGGGCCCGCGCGGCTCGCTATATTGGATTTTTTGCCCCACCGATGGAGACTTGCATGACCGCCCCCGAGCAGCCCCTGCACGAGCACCTGCGCCGCCACGCCCGCCAGCGGCCCGACCGCGCCGCCGTCATCTGGTATGGCCGCGCCATCAGCTGGCGCGAGCTGGACGACTGGAGCGACGCGGTGGGTGCGCACTTGCAATCGCTGGGCGTGGCCAAGGGCGAGCCGGTGGCGCTGTTCATGAACAACTGCCCGCAGTACCTGCTGGCACACTACGCGATCCAGAAGATCGGCGCCATCGTCTGCCCCTGCGGGCCACTGAACAAGGCGCACGAGCTGCAATACCAGCTGCAGGACCTGCAGGCGCGCGTCATCATCGCCGCCGACAACCTGCTGCCCATCGTCGAGCAGGTGCGCGGCCAGACCGCGCTGGCGCACGTGCTGGCCGCCCGCTATGCCGACCTGCTGCCGGCGCAGGCCGCCATTGCCGTGCCGCCCGAGCTGCAGGCCGCGCCAGCCCCGCTGCCAGCGGGCGTGGGCGACATGCTGCAACTCGCCCAGCAGGGCGCGGCCCTGGGCCAGCGCCCGCGGCCGGTGGACATCCAGCTGGACGACGTGGCCCTGATGACCTACACCAGCGGCACCACCGGCCTGCCCAAGGGCGCCATGCTGAGCTATGGCAACGCGCTGTTCAAGACCACCGTCACCGCGCAGTCGGCCGGCATCGGCGCCGACGACGTGTCGCTGTCGGTGGCGCCGCTCTACCACATCGCCGGCATGCTGATGGGGGTCAACGTGCCGGTGCTCGTGGGGGCCACCCAGGTGCTGCTGCTGCGCTTCGACCCGCTGGCGGTGCTGCAGGCCATCGACCGCTGGCGCGTCACGCACTGGTATTCCATCGCGCCGATGAACGTTGCCTGTATGCAGGTGCCCGACGCCGCCCGCTTCGACCTCCAGAGCCTGCGGCGCAACCCGGTCACCAGCTTTGGCATCACCTTCACCGAGGCGCTGGCCCGGCAGTGGCAGGCCTTCACCCAGGGGCCGTGCATCAGCTACGAGGCCGCCTACGGCTTGTCCGAAACCCACACCATGGACACCGGCATGCCGCCCGAGGCCATCCGCTGGGGCACTCACGGTCAGCCCATGCCCGGCGTCAGCATCCGCATCATCGACCCCGACAGCGGCGCCGAGAAGCCGATCGGTGAGACTGGCGAGATCACCGTGCGCTCGCCGGGCAACTTCAAGGGCTACTGGCGCAAGCCCGAAGCCAGCGCCCAGACGCTGCGCGACGGCTGGGTGTGGACCGGCGACATGGGCCGCATGGACACCGAGGGCTACCTCACCTTCATCGGCCGCACCAAGGAGATGATCAAGGTCTCCGGCTACAGCGTGTTCCCCGAGGAGGTCGAAACCATCCTGATCCGCCATCCGGCCGTGGCGCAGGCGGCGGTGCTGGGCCAGCCCGACGCCGAAAAGGGCGAGGTGGTCAAGGCCTTCATCGTGCTCAAACCCGGCGCCAGCCTGACGGCCGACGCGCTGATCGCCTGGAGCCGCGACAACATGGCCCCCTACAAGGCGCCGCGCCATGTGCGCTTCATCGACGCGCTGCCAGCCACCGGCTCGGGCAAGGTGCTGCGGCGGCTGCTGAAGGATCAGGGCTGACGCCAGCGCGTCGCCACTGCCGTGCGCCATGGCGCCCCAGAACACTGCTCGAAGCGCCCGCTGCGTCCTCGGCGCACGGCTATCCGTGTTTCGAACCTTCCCAAGGCATTGCCCATGTTCCACAAAGTACTGATCGCCAACCGCGGCGAAATCGCCCTGCGCATCGTGCGCGCCCTGCAGGACCTGGGCATTCCGAGCCTGGCGGTTTACGCCGACGACGACGCGCGGGCGCCGCATGTGCAGGCGGCCGACGCGGCGCAGGCGCTGGGCGCCACCGGGCCAACCGCCTATCTGGATGGCGCGCGGCTGCTGGCGATTGCGCGCGAGCACGGCGCCGACGCGCTGCACCCGGGCTACGGCTTTCTGGCCGAGCGCGCCGACTTCGCGCGCGACTGCGCGGCGGCGGGTGTGCGCTTCATCGGCCCCACGCCCGAGCAGCTGGCGCTGTTTGGCGACAAGGCGCAGGCGCGCGCGCTGGCCCTGCGCTGCGACGTGCCGCTGCTGCCCGGCACGCAGCACGCGGTGACGCTGGAGCAGGCGCAGGCCTTCTTTCGCGAGCACGCGCAGGCCGGCATCGTCATCAAGGCGGTGGGCGGCGGCGGCGGACGCGGCATGCGCGCCGTCGAGGACGAGGCCGCGCTGGCCGCCGCCTACGCGCGCTGCCGCGGCGAAGCGCAGGCCGCCTTCGGCATCGCCGACGTGTATGTGGAGCGCCTGATGCGCCGCGCGCGCCACATCGAAGTGCAGGTGCTGGGCGACGGCCGCGACGTGATGGCGCTGGGCGAGCGCGAATGCACGCTGCAGCGGCGCTTCCAGAAGCTGGTCGAGATCGCCCCCAGCCCCAGCCTGCCGGCGCCGCTGCGCCAGCGCCTCGTCGACAGCGCCCTGCGCATGGCGCGCGAGCTGCGCTACGAGGGCCTGGGCACGTTCGAATTCCTGGTCGATGCGGCATCGGACACGCTGCCCTATGTGTTCATCGAGGCCAACGCGCGCCTGCAGGTCGAGCACACCATCACCGAGGCCGTCACCGGGGTCGACCTGGTGCAGACCCAGCTGCGGCTGGCCGCCGGCCAGCGCCTGGCCGACGCCGGGCTGGACGCCGCCGCGCCACCGCCGCCGCGCGGCCATGCCATCCAGTGGCGCATCAACGCCGAGACCCTGGCGGCGGATGGCAGCGCCACGCCGGGCAGCGGGCGGCTGACGCGCTTCGACCTGCCGGCCGGCCCGGGCGTGCGGGTGGACACGCACGGCGTGGCCGGTGCCACGCCCTCGCCACACTACGACAGCCTGCTGGCCAAGCTGATCGTGCACGCGCCCGGCCATGACTTTGCCGACGTGCTGCGCCGCTCGCGCCGCGCGCTGACCGAAACGCGCATCGATGGCGTGGCCACCAACCTGGCGCTGCTGCGCGCGCTGGCCGAGCGGCCCGAGATGGCCAGCCAGGCGGTGCACACGCGCTGGCTGGAATCGGCGTTGCCCGAGCTGCTGGATGCTGCGCAAAAGATAGCTGCTTGCGCAGATCAGGCGGGCGCTACAGGCCAAAATGATGCCGAACCGCCGCACGCCCTGCCGGCCGGCGAAGCCCCCGAGGGCGCGGTGCTGGCGCCCATGCCGGCGCGCGTGGTGCAGCTGTCGGTGGCACCCGGGGACACGGTGGCGGCCGGTGCCGAGCTGGCGGTGCTGGAGGCCATGAAGATGGAGCACGTGCTCACCGCGCCGCATGCGGGCGTGCTGCGCCAGTGCTTCGTCGAACCCGGCGCCTACGTGGCGCAGGGCGACGTGCTGCTGGTGCTGGAAGAGCTCGACGTGGGCGATGCCGGGCAGCAGGCGGCCGCCGCCGCGCACGACCCGGACCACATCCGCGCCGACCTGCGGCGCGTGCTCGACCGCCAGGCCTTCACGCTGGATGCCGCGCGCCCCGACGCCGTGGCCGCGCGCCATGCCCGCGGCGGGCGCACCGTGCGCGAGAACATCGCCGACCTGTGCGACGACGGCAGCTTCATCGAATACGGCGCGCTGGCCGTGGCGGCGCAGACGCGCCGGCGCAGCATGCCCGACCTGATCGCCAACACCCCGGCCGACGGCATGGTGACGGGCATTGGCGGCGTCAACGGCCTGATCTTCGGCGCCGAGGCGGCGCGCACCGTGGTCATGGGCTACGACGCCACCGTGCTGGCCGGCACCCAGGGCATGCGCAACCACGCCAAGACCGACCGCATGCTGGCCATCGCGCTAGAGCAGCAACTGCCCGTGGTACTGTTTGCCGAGGGCGGCGGCGGCCGGCCCGCCGATGTCGACGTGCCGGTGGTGGCCGGCCTGCACGTGGGCACCTTCGCCGCCTACGCCGCGCTGTCGGGCCGGGTGCCGGTGGTGGGCGTGGTGCATGGCTACTGCTTTGCCGGCAACGCCGCGCTGCTGGGTTGCAGCGACGTCATCATCGCCACCCGCGCCAGCCACATCGGCATGGGCGGGCCGGCCATGATCGAAGGGGGCGGCCTGGGCGTGTTCCGGCCCGAGGAGATCGGCCCCAGCCCGGTGCAGCACGGCAATGGCGTGATTGACTTGCTGGTCGACGACGAGGCGCAGGCGGTGGTGGCGGCGCGGCATTACCTGGGCTACTTCCAGGGCCGGGTGAAGGACTGGGTCACGCCCGACCAGCGCGCGCTGCGCGCCGTGGTGCCGGAAAACCGCCTGCGCGTGTACGACACCCGCGACGCCATGGCCGGGCTGGTGGATGCGGGCAGCCTGATGCTGCTGCGCACCGGCTTCGGCGCCGGCATCCACACGGCCCTGGCGCGCATCGAGGGGCGGCCGGTGGGGCTGATGGCCAACAACCCGCTGCACCTGGGCGGCGCCATCGACGCCGACGCGGCCGACAAGGGCGCGCGCTTCATGCAGCTGTGCAATGCGCACGGCCTGCCCATCGTCAGCCTGATCGACACGCCCGGCTTCATGGTCGGCCCGGAGGTCGAGAAGACCGCGCAGGTGCGCCACGTCAGCCGCCTGTTCGTCACCGCCGCCGCGCTGCGCGTGCCGCTGTTCGGCGTCGTGCTGCGCAAGGGCTACGGCCTGGGCGCGATGGCGATGGCCGCGGGCGGCTTTCATGCGCCGGTGTTCACCGTGTCCTGGCCCACCGGCGAGTTCGGCGGCATGGGCCTGGAAGGCTATGTGCGGCTGGGCTTTCGCAAGGAGCTGGCGGCGGTGCCCGAAGGCCCCGAGCGCGACGCGCTGTTCGCTCGCCTGCTGGCCGAGCGCTACGAGCACGGCGCGGCGACCCACATGGCCACCACCCTGGAGATCGACGCCGTCATCGACCCGTCTGATACGCGGGCCTGGCTGGCGCGTGGCCTGGCGTCGGCGCGCGTGGCGCCGGCGGCGGGGCCGCGCTTTGTCGATACCTGGTGACCGCGCTCAGCGCAGCGTGGCGCAGGGGTCGCGCGGCGGCAGCGGCGGGGTGGGCCAGCGCAGGTCGCCAGCCTGCAGGGCGCGGTCGGCGAGCGCTTCATTTTCGATAGCTGCTTGCGCTGACTGTGCCTGCGCTGAAAGCACTTTTGCCTTCAAATCAGCAGGCAGAAAGCGCGGCACGCCGAGCGCGCGGTGCACATGGCCGTTGCCGGTGATCAGCAGCACCACGCGGCCCGGCGCGGCTTGTTGCGCGGCCCGCGCCACGGCGTCGGCCATGGCGATGTCGCGTGCGATCTGCACCCGTGTCATGGGGTCGATCCGTGGCTCGGGCAACAGGCCGCAATGGCTGTCGCGGATGCGTTGACGCTGCACCGCCAGCAGCTCGGCGGGCAGGCGGTCATCGAGCGCGGACTGGCGCATGGCCTCGCGCATTTGCGCCAGCGACAGGTTGGCCCCCAGCACCGGGGCGCCAGCGGCCACGGCGGCCATGATCACCGGGCCGTACGTCCGCCACGGCCAGCGCGCGTCGTCCCAGGCCAGGGCGGCGCGCACCTGGCGCGCTCTGGCGTCGGGCGGCAGGCCGGCCGTGCCGTGTCCGGCTTCGGCCATCTCCAGCACCACGGCGGCCAGCTGGCCGCGATCGGCCAGCCACTGCACCACCTGGCGCTGCAACTGCTGGTGCTCCGGCGCATCGTGCTGCTCGCCCAGCAGCAGCGCATCGGCCGGCAGCAGGCTGGCCAGCCGGGCCTGCCTCTCGGCATCCAGCGGCGGCAGGGCGCAGGCACTCAGCAGCAGGGCCAGTAGCGCGGCGAGGGGGCGAAGCAGGCGTGGCATGGCGCCATACTAAGGGCACCCATGCCGCCACCTGCCGTTGCCCTGCCCGCGCGTGCCGCGCTCACCCTGCTGCTGGCCTGGGGCGCTGCGTGGCTGGGGGCGCGCCTGTCGCTGCCGGTGCCGTGGATGCTGGGGCCGCTGCTGGCCACCGCGCTGGCCAGCATGGCCGGGCTGGGCACGCACAGCGTGACGGCGCTGCGCAACGGGGGCCAGTGGGTGATTGGCGTCAGCCTGGGGCTGTACTTCACGCCGTCGATGGCGGCGCTGATGCTGGGCCTGTGGTGGGCGGTGCTGCTGGGCGTGGCCTGGGCGCTGGCGCTGGGGCTGGGCTTTGGCGCCTGGCTGCGCTGGGCAGCGGGGCCCAGCCTGGCCGCGCTGCCGGCGGCCGAGCGCGGAGCCACCGCCTACTACGCGAGCACCATCGGCGGGGCGTCGGAGATGACGCTGCTGGCCGAGCGCGCCGGTGCCCGCACCGACCTGGTGGCGGCCGCGCACAGCGTGCGCATGGCGGCGGTGGTGCTGACGCTGCCGTTTGCCATGCAGTGGGCGCGCCAGCACTGGCAGCTGCAGGCGCTGGACACGCTGCCCGCGGTGGCTCGCGTGGTCGAATGGCCGGGCCTGCTGTGGCTGGCGCTGGCCAGCGGCGCGGGCGCGGCGCTGATGCGGCGCACCGGTGGCGCCAACCCCTGGTTCATCGGCCCGCTGCTGGTGGCCATGGGTCTGACCCTGCTGGACGTGCACCTGTCGGCCGTGCCGCCGGCGCTGAGCCACGCGGCGCAGCTGGTGATCGGCGTCAGCCTGGGGGTGCGTTTTTCGCGCCGCTTCTTGCACGCGGCGCCACGCTGGCTGGCCGCCGTGGCACTGGGCACGCTGGGCATGATCGTGCTGTGCGCGGCCTTTGCGGTGGTGCTGGCCTGGGCCAGCGGGCTGCATCCGGTGACGCTGATGCTGGCCACCTCGCCCGGTGGCCTGGCCGAGATGGCCATCACCGCGCAGGTGCTGCAACTGGGCGCGGCGGTGGTGACGGCGTTTCAGGTGTGCCGGCTGGTGGCGGTGCTGCTGCTGGCCGAGCCGGTGTATCGGTGGTGGGTCGGGCGTGGCTGAGGGTCAGTGCATCACCACCGGGTTCTGCGCCAGCTCGGCGTAGCCTTCCAGGGTTTCCTCGACCTCTTCCTGGGTGGGCGTGTTTTCCTGCCAGGCGGCGATGCGCTGCTGGAACAGCTCGGCCCACAGGCCGTCGAGGTAGACCTCCTTGCCCGAGCGCTTGTCCACGATCTCGAAGCCGTGGCGCGCCAGCACGGGCTGGCCCTCTTGCGCGGGCGAATCGGCCAGCACGTCGGGCAGCAGGTGAACGACGGCGAAGCTGTCGGAATCGTAGAGCGTGTTCATCAGTGGTCAGGCCCCTCGGTGAGTGGTGGGTGGCGGGAATGAATGCCCAGCCTGCATATGAGAACGCATTTGCGCGTTTCAAGGTAGACCGCGTGGGCGCCGCGGGGCAAATAAGTCCGTTTTGGGCCGCTTCAGCGGCTCCGCGGCAGCCGCGACAGTTGCTGATCGGCCACATCGCCGCCGGCCTGGGTGACGCGCAGGCGCGCCGGCAGGTAGCCCAGCGGGCGCGCCAGCCACAGCTCGATCCGCGTGTCCCAGTCGTGCCGGGGCGCGCGCAGCAGGCGCACGCAGGGCACTTGCTGGCCGTCGATGTGCAGCACCTCGTCGTCCAGCACCTGCCAGCGCCAGGGGTCGGCCTCGCGCACGCCGGCGGTCTGCAGGCTGAGCTGGCTGCCCGGCGGGTAGCGGCCCGGGTCGGCGGCAATCAGGCCGCCCAGTTGCAGCACGCCGCTCAGGCGGTCCTGCGCGCCGCTTTCCAGGGCGGCGTCGGGCCGGTTGGCGGAAAAGCGGATGCGCCCGCCGTCGGCGTCGAAGTGCGCCGCCCGTTCGCCGCGGGCGCGCTCGGCGTAGCGCTCGGGCGCCAGGCCGGCGGCGGTGACGGCGCCGACGCTGTGCTGCGCGCGCGTGCCGATCAGGGGCAGCGGCACCGTCCATTCGGCCTCGTAGCGCGTGCTGTCGCGCTGCCAGCGCAGTTGCGCCTCGGCCTCGAACGGCAGGCCACGCGCGTGGCCGCTGACGCGGTAGTGCAGGGTCGCCGAATCGGCCAGCCGCACGGGGACGGCGGGCGTGGTGGTGGGTGGCGGCGCCGGGGCGGTCTCGGGCGGGGCGGTGGTGGTGTGCGGCGCCGCGGCCTGGCGCGGCGCGGGCGGGCGCCGGGTGGCGCTGGCCGCGGCAGGCGAGCGCGTTGCCACCGCCTGCGCGCGGGGCGTGGTGGCTGGCGCAGCGCGCTGTGCGGACGGCGTGGCCGGCGCAGGCGGCGGCAGGGTGGCGGCGCGGGCCGCCGTGGCGGGCGGCGGCGCGATGGCGCGCAGCCACAGCGGATCGGGCCGGGCGGATGGCGCGGGCGCCGCGGCCGGCGGTGGCGTCGGCCGCAGCAGCACGGCGTGGGCCAGCACCACGGCGGCCACCAGCGCCAGCGGGGGGCGGCGTCGCTCGGGAGGGCACGCGGACAGGGGGGTGCCGGTCATCGCGCCGGCCCACCTAGAATCGCCGCTTCCGGGCGCGCGCCCCAGGCCGCGCCCGCTCCTCGCCCGCCGGTCCGCGCCGACCGCGCGTCACTGCGGCGGCGGGGGTTTGGCTGGCAAGCACCCATGAAACTGGCAACCTACAAAGACGGCTCGCGCGACGGGCAACTGGTGGTCGTCTCGCGCGACCTGACGACGGCCCATTATGCGACCGGCATCGCCAGCCGCCTGCAGCAGGCGCTGGACGACTGGAACTTCATGGCGCCGCAGTTGCAGGACCTGTACGACGCGCTCAACGCCGGCCGCGCGCGCCACGCGTTCCCGTTCGAGCCCGAGCGCTGCATGGCGCCGCTGCCGCGTGCCTATCAGTGGCTGGACGGCTCGGCCTACCTGAACCATGTCGAGCTGGTGCGCGCCGCCGGCCGCGCCGACGTGCCCGAGCGCTTCTACACCGAACCGCTGATGTACCAGGGCGGCAGCGACGACTTCCTGGGCCCCTGCGACGACATCCGGGTGGCGGACGAGGCCTTCGGTATCGACTTCGAGGGCGAGCTGGCCGTGGTCACCGGCGACGTGTCGATGGGCGCCACGCCCGAGCAGGGGCTGGACGCCGTGCGCCTGCTCATGCTGGCCAACGACGTCAGCCTGCGCGAGCTGATCGCGGCCGAGGTCGAGACCCGGCTGGGCCTGGTGCAGGGCAAGCCGTCGACCGCTTTCAGCCCGGTGGCCGTCACGCCCGACGAGCTGGGCGAGGCCTGGCAGGACGGCCGCGTGCACCTGACGCTGCAAGTAAGCTGGAACGGCCGCAAGGTCGGCCTGTGCGACGCCGGGCCCGACATGCGCTTTCACTTCGGCCAGCTGATCGCCCATGCCGCGCGCACGCGGCGCCTGCGCGCCGGCAGCATCGTCGGCAGCGGCACGGTGAGCAATCCGGGCGTCGAGCAGGACGACCGACGCGAGTGGCCCAAGGGCTACGGCTGCATCGCCGAAAAGCGCGCCATGGAAACCCTGCAGGACGGCGCGCCGCGCACCGAGTACATGAAGTTCGGCGACACCGTGCGCATCGAGATGAAGGGGCGCGACGGCCGCTCGGTGTTCGGTGCCATTGATCAAAAAGTAGCCAAATAAGGCGCCAGCGCTTGGTGGGCGAGCGCCAGCAGCTATCAAAAATATAGTCCATCAGTGGCCATGCCGACCCGTGGATGACGCCCTCGGGCAGGCGCATCGAGGCGTGGCCAGCCGCGCTGCACTGCCCGCTGTCCTGTGCCCGCGCGTGTCCCTGTCGTGCCGGCGACAGAACTGGGGCCAGTCCCGATGCGCGCGCGGCGCCGCTGCGCTGCAATCGGCGCGCCGACCCCTTTCCCACGACTGCCTGGAGCTCATCATGGACACCCCTTGCCTGCACACCCTGCGCCTGGACATCGACGGCGACGCCGTCACCGCCACGCTGTGCCACCCCGAGCGGCTGAACGCCGTCAGTGGCCAGCTGCTTCAGGAGCTGGTGACGCTGGCCGACTGGCTGCGCCAGCGCGACGACCTGCACTACCTGGTGCTCGACCACGACGGACCGGTGTTTTCGGCCGGCGCGCACCTGGAGGAAGCCGGCGCGATCTTCGCCGACACCGAGCGCGTGCGGGCCCGCCTGCGCGCCAACCAGCGCCTCGCGCAGGAGGCCCTGGCCAAGCTGGCGGCGGTGGAGCAGATCAGCTTTGCCGCCCTGCGCGGCTCCGCCTACGGCGCCGGCGTGGCGATCGCCATGGCCTGCGACTTCCGCGTCATGGCCGAGGACGCCGTGCTCAACCTGCCCGAGACGCGCCTGGGCATGTTCCTCAGCTTCGGCGCCACGCCGCCGCTGGTGGCGGCGCTGGGCCTGGCGCGCGCCAAGGAGATGATCCTGTTCGCCGAGGACTGGGACGCGCCCCGGTGCCTGGCCGCGGGCGCGGTGCAGCAGGTGGTGCCGCGCGATCAGGTGCGCGCGCGCATCGACGCCATGATCGCCACCCTGCGCCAGCGCAGCTGGCCGGCGGTGCGCCTTGGCAAGCAGGTGGCCAACGCGGCGGCACCGGCGCGCTGGGGCGAGGTCACCGTGGCCGAGCCCGAGCTGGCGGCCGAGGCGCTGGCCGGTGGCGACGTGGCGACGCGGGTGGCGCAATTCCTGCGCCGCCGGCAGCCGGGCGGTTGAGCCTTCCGGTCGGTGTTGCGAATCAAATATGGCTCTACGCGCGAATGATGGTGAGGTACTTGATCAGTGCCGCACCGCGACACGACGCATGAGAAAAATGAACAGCCATACGCAGAGGACGCCAAGGATTCGCAGAGGACGCAAAGAAAATCGATGGATCCTCTTGCTTTCTGCGTCCTCTGCGAAATCTCTGCGCTCTCTGCGTTCGGAGGTTGGCGGTTTCCAATAAGCGACCATTCGAAGCCTTGTCTCGCAGGCCATCACCATCCTTCGCGAGAAGAGCCTCAAATATCGCCCCAGCGCTTTGTGGGTATGCGCCAGAAGATATTGATTAAATAGCAAACTCGATGCGAGGCCTTGGCCTTCAGCCGCCGCCGAGCTGCGCCGCCAGCGTTCTGACCGCGCGCAGCAGCATCTCCACCGCCACGGCCACCAGGATCAGGCCCATCAACCGCTCGAAGGCCTGCAGCACGCGCGGGCCCACGCGCTGCTGCAGGCGCTCGGCCAGCAGCAGCACGATGGCGCACACCGCCATGGTGACGCTGAGCGCGCCCACCCATTCCCAGCGGCGCTCGGGCGCCTGGCTGACCAGCAGCATCACGGTGGCCAGCGCCGACGGCCCGGCCAGCGCCGGAATGGCCAGCGGCACGATCAGCGGCTCGGCCGCCGTCGGCTCCACCGGCGCCGGCGGCGGCGGAAACACCATGCGCAGCGCGATCAGGAACAGCACCACGCCGCCGGCCATCTGCAGCGACAGCGGCGACAGGTTCATCACGCGCAGAAAGCCGTCGCCCGCGAACATGAAGCCCAGCAGCAGCCCGAAGGCGATCAGCACCTCGCGCAGGATCACGCGGCGGCGCCGCGCCGGCGCCACCGCCTTCAGCGCGTTGGCGAAGATCGGGATGTTGCCCACCGGGTCGGTGATCAGCAGCAGCAGGACGGTGGCGGAGGCGAAGCTGTAACTCATGGCAGGCGCGGCGGGCACAAGCTGCGCATTGTGCCGCCGTCGGCTAGCATGGCGCCATGTCCTGCCGTCCCTTGAACCCGCCGTCTGTCGCCGCACCCCCGCCGGGTGCGCCGGCGCCGGGCTGAAGCCCCGCGCCTTGCGGCTCCATCAGGCGAGCGGCCCCGCGCGGGTCGCCGCCATCGCGTGTGGTTTTCTGGAAAGGTGATGTCCCATGCAGGCATGGTCGACGGCGCTGTTCGTGCTGCTGTGGAGCAGCGGCGCCATTGTTTCCCGTTGGGGGCTGGATCAGGCCTCCCCGTTCGTGCTGCTGGCGCTGCGCTTTGGCGTGGCGCTGACGGTGCTCGTCCTGCTGGCCGGCCGCGGGCGCGGCTGGCTGCCGGCGCCGGGCACGCGCGCGCAGGTGGCGGGTACCGGCCTGCTGCTGGTGGGCGGCTACTCGTGCACCTATTTCCTGGCGCTGGACCAGGGCCTGACGCCGGGCGCGCTGGCCACCATCCTGGGCGTGCAGCCCATCGTCACGCTGCTGCTGCAGGAGCGCCGGGCCACGCCGGCGCGCGCGCTGGGCCTGGCGCTGGCACTGGCCGGCCTGGTGCTGGTGGTGCATGACAGCCTGCTGCGCGCCCAGGTGTCGCCGGCCGGCGTGGCCTGGGCGCTGGCCGCGCTGGCTTGCATCACGGCCGGCACCATGGCGCAAAAGCGCATCACCCAGCCGCCCAGCCGGGTGCTGCCGCTGCAATGCGCGGTGGCGTTGCTGCTGTGCCTGGCGCTGCTGCCGGTGCAGCCGCTGCGCCTGCAGCCGGGCTGGGCGCTGGCCGGCTCGGTGCTGTGGCTGGGCGCGGTGATCTCGGCCGGCGCCTCGGTGCTGCTGTACCGCCTGCTGCGCGCGGGCAACCTGGTCAACGTCACCAGCCTGTTCTATCTGGTGCCGGGCGGCACGGCGCTGCTCGACTGGTGGCTGCTGGGCCACCGCATGGCGCCGCTGGCGCTGGGCGGGCTGGCCGCGGTGGTGCTGGGGTTGCTGCTGGTGTTTCGCGCCCGGCCGGCTTGAGCCGCGCGCGGCGGCGTGCCGCTACCATGCGGGCCATTGCCCTGAACCCACACGGAGACCCCGCCATGAGCCAGCCCGCCATCGACTACAGCCGCTACCAGAGCCTGCACATCAGCCGCCGCGGGCAGGATGGCTGCGTGCTCGACGTGCAGATGAAGGCCAAGAACGGCAAGCTGCCGACCGCCGGCCACGACGGCCACTGGGAGCTGGCCGAGATCTGGCGCGATATCGACAAGGACGACAGCGTGCGCGCCGTGGTGCTGCGCGGCGAAGGCATGGGCTTTTCGGGCGGCGGCGATCTGGCGCTGGTGCAGGACATGGCCAGCGACTTCGCGGTGCGCTCGCGCGTCTGGAAGGAGGCGCGCGATCTGGTCTACAACGTCATCAACTGCGACAAGCCCATCGTCAGCGCCATGCACGGCCCGGCGGTGGGCGCCGGCCTGGTGGCCGGGCTGCTGGCCGACATCTCGATCGCCGCCCGAAGCGCCAGGATCGTCGACGGCCACACCCGCCTGGGCGTGGCCGCCGGCGACCACGCCGCCATCTGCTGGCCACTGCTGTGCGGCATGGCCAAGGCCAAGTACTACCTGATGCTGTGCGAGGCCGTGACTGGCGAGGAGGCCGAGCGCATCGGCCTGGTGTCGCTGGCGGTGGACGACGACCAGCTCCTGCCCCGGGCCTACGAGGTGGCCGACAAGCTGGCCGCCGGCAGCACCAGCGCCATCCGCTGGACCAAGTACTCGCTCAACAACTGGTATCGCCAGGCGGGCCCCAGCTTCGACACCTCGCTGGCGCTGGAATTCATGGGCTTTGGCGGGCCGGACGTGCACGAAGGCGTGGCGTCCTTGCGCGAGCGGCGCGCGCCCAAATACTGATAGCTATTTAAAATATAGCTGCCAGCGCTTGACTGGCGGGCGCTGGAACTCGATTTTGCTCAAGATTTGGCTTTCATCCGTGCCATCATCAACTCGGTGTTCGTCTTGCGGTCGGCGTTCACCTGCTGCACCGTCGGCCGCTCGCTCATGCGCTTGAGGTAGTCCTTGACGGGCAGGTCGGCCAGCAGATCTTCGCCGTAGATGATCTTGCTGCAACTGGCCACCAGCGGCAGGTGCACGGCGGCGGCGCAGTCGGCCAGCGTGAATGCGTTGCCGGCCACGTAGGGCGAGAACGCCGCCAGTTGACCGAAGGCGGCGATGTTCTTCTCCAGTTGCGGGCGCAGCTTGGCCTTCAGGCCGTCGCTCACCTGGCCGCCGAAGAAGGCCTCGGGGTACAGGTTGCGCGCCACCAGCTCCAGGTGCAGCTCGATGTAGCGCAGCAGCTCGCGCACCTTGGCCGCCTGGTAGGGGTTGGCGGGCAGCAGGGGATGTTGCGGGTAGCGCTGCTCCAGGTATTCCAGGATCACGGTCGACTCGCTGATCGGCCCCTCGTCGGTGAGCACGTAGGGCACCTTGCCCAGCGGGCTGGCGGCGGCGTCGGTCTCGCCCATCCAGGCGATGACCTCCTCGAACGGCACGCCTTTTTCGAGCAGCGCGAGCTTGACCTTGTTGTAGTAGTTGCTGGCGGCAAAGCCACAGAGTTTGAGCATGGTGGGGGTCTCCGGAATCTGAAATCGAAGGGGCGCGGCGCGCCGGCGCCAGCTTAGGGAACCTCTGCATAAGCTCTCGCGGCAAGCAGGCGCTGCGGATCGGGATGGGATGCAAGGCGCAAACCGCAGCGATGGCCGCGGCCATCGCGAGGATTTGCAACGCCGCAGCCCGCCCGAGACCGCAGATGCCTGCGGCGCAGGAGATTATGCAGAGGTTCCTTGGCAGCGGCCCGGACTTGATGTTGCTCAATCACCGGGGCGGGTGTCCGGCCATAATGCACCTTGGATGAACCCGCTGCGCCACGCTCACCGCCTTGCCCGCTTCATGCTGGCGTGGTTTGCGCTGTCGCTCGCGGTGGCGGTGGCGTCGCCGCTGGTGCACCCGCAGCAGGTCGAGCTGCTGTGCAGCGCCGGCGGCCAGGTCAAGGCCGTGGTGCACACCGCCAGCGGCGACACGCTGGAGCTGGGCGCCGGCCATCTGGATTGTCCGCTGTGCATCCCGGCGGGCGCCCCCGGGCCGCTGCCCCTGCTGGCACTGGCCGAGCCGGCGCCTTCGTTCGTCCTCGACCTGACGGTTGCGGCCGCGCCGGCCGCCGCCACGACCCTGCCCTGGCAGGCGCGCGCGCCCCCATCCTTGCGTTCCTGATTGCTCCCGGTTTTGTAGCTGCTGGCGCTGATCGAGCGCGGGTTGTACGCTGATTTCTCTTGAAACGAGGAGGTCAGCGCGCGACGGATGCGGCGCCATGAGCAAACCGCCGAGCACCATGACCACGACATTGCCCGGCTGCCGCGCGCGCCGGGCGCCGCGCCCGCCGCCCGGGCCGGCTGATCCGCTTTATTTCTGTGCATCCCGACCCTCACGAAAGGAATATTCGATGAAACATCTCGCCACCGCCCTGTCGGCCCTGATCTTCTGCGCCGCCGCCTCGGCCCAGGTCACCATCACCGATCCCTGGGTGCGCGGCACCGTGCCGCAGCAGAAGGCCTCGGGCCTGTTCATGCAGATCGACGCCGCGCAGGACGTGCGCCTGATCGGCGGCAGCTCGCCCGTGGCCGGCGTGGTGGAAGTCCACGAAATGGCGATGGAGGGCGACGTCATGAAGATGCGCGCGCTCAAGAACGGCCTGGAGATCGCCAAGGGCCGCACCATGGCGCTCAAGCCCGGCGGCTACCACGTGATGCTGATGGAGCTGAAGCAGCAGCTCAAGGGCGGCGACACCGTGCCGGTCACGCTGACCTTCGAGGACATCGCCAGCAAGAAGCAGTTCACGCAGGAGGTCAAGGCGCCCGTCACCGCGCTGGGCGGCGGCCAGGCCGCGCCCATGCAGCACAACCGGCACTGACTACACCACGACAAGGACCATCCCATGAGAGCCGTCACATCTTCCCTTTTCGCCACTGCGGTGGTGGCGGCGCTGCTGGCCGGCTGCGCGCAGACGACCTCGCCGGCACCGGCCGGCAGCGCCGCCGCGCCGGTGGCGGCGGCCGTCAAGTCCGTGCCGGGCGACGCCGCCATCCCCATCGTCGAGCTGATGCCGCTGACCGTGCGCCACGAGGCCGACCTGAATCTGACGGCCGAGCAGATCCAGGCGCTTGATGCCTACCGCAAAGCCAACATGCCGGCGCGCCTGAAAGGCCAGACGCAACTGCTGGCCCTGCGCGGCGAGCTGCGCGCGGCCATACTGGAAGCTCGTCCCACGGCACGGCTGATGCAGCAGGTGACCGAGGCCGAACTGGCGCACCTGCAGGCGCGCGAGCGCTGCGCCGAGTTCATGCGCAGGACGCTGACGCCGGCGCAGTACGCCCGTCTGACCCGCCTGTACCTGGACGGCCTGCGCTGAACCCGGTCGGGGCGTGAGGGCGGCGCGCACATGAGTACCTGGCGCAAGCGTGGTTGCTGGGCCGGTCGACTGGCCATGCTGGTCATCGGCCTGGCCATGCTCGCGCCCACGGTGTCCCGGATGCTTGGACACCACGGCGGCGCGCCGCGGGCGGGCTGGATCGAGGTCTGCACATCCAGCGGCCTCCACCGGGTGCCCCAGGGCAGCGTGGCCGCCGGGCAGGGTGGCGTGCCCGCGCCGGCCGCGCACGGCGACTGCCCGCTGTGCCTGCTCGCGGGAGACCGGTTGGCACCGCCGCCCCGTGGGTATCTCCTGGTGCTGCGCGGTGACCTGGGTCACGTGGCGCCAGCCACCAGCACGGTGGCGGCGCGAGCCACGATGCGCCTGCTTGCCGGCCAGCCACGCGGGCCTCCGGGCATCCACGCCTTTTTCGAGGCCTGAAGCCGCATGCACGCCGCCGTGGCTTGCAGTGGCGCACAGGCGGAGTCTGGATCGCAATGCCGCAGTCCACCATGCGGGTGACGGGCCGGCAAGGAGAGCAAGCATGAACATCAGGACGAATCTGGCGTCCGCGCGCCGTGAGACGGTGGCGCACGGATACCCATCCCCGGCCGTTACGGCCCTCGCGCGCGGCCAGGCGCTGTTGCACGCGGGGCAATACGGCGCGCTGTGGCGCGTGGTGAGCGGGGCATTTCGCGTCGAACGCCAGGGCGATGGCGCCCACGCCCTCATCCAACTGGCGCTGCCGGGCGACTGCATCGGGCTGGAGTCGCTGTTCGGCCAGCCCTGCACGGTGACGGTGTCGGCGCTGGTGGCCAGCACGGCGCGCATCGAGCCGGTGCCCGACGAGGCGACGCGCCTGGCACTGGTCGCGCAGGCCCTGGTGCAGCAGCAGCGCCAGGCGCAGGACATGGCGCGACTGCGCATCGGCGCCGCCGCCGACCGGGTGGCCTGGCTGGTGCGCTGCGTTGGCGGCGACGTCGCCGACCCGGCCACGCGCAAGGCACTGCCACCACTGAAGGAGATGGCGCAGATCATCGACGTCGCGCCCGAGACCATCTGCCGCCAGTTGCGGCGACGCATGCCGTCGTTGAAGCCGCCACGTCCGCGCACCGATGCCCTCGGCGCACGCCCCGGGTCGCCGGCGCGTGTTTGAGACGCGGCACGGCCCCGGCCCGTGCGCCGACACCAGGGCGCCGGCGCCGGCCTTGTCGCGGCAAGAACCCGACCCGCGCCGTGCCGGCTTGCGGTAAGCTGGCGTCACGTCCGGTCACACCAGGAGCCTTTCATGAGCGACTCTCCCGCCTTCGACTTCGGCAAGTTCATCCCCGGCTTCGATTTCCTGCAGAACCTGGCCACCAGCGCCAAGGGCCCTGCCGGGCCGGTGTCGGCGCTGCACAACTGGGTGGCCCCCACCGTCAGCGTCGAGGAGCTGGACAAGCGCATCGCCGAACTGAAGGCGGTGCTGTTCTGGCTGGAGCAGAACAGCACCGCGCTCAAGGCCACCATCCAGGCGCTGGAAGTGCAGAAGATGACCCTGGCCACGCTGCAGGGGATGAACCTGAGCATGGCCGAGGTCGCCAAGGCCTTCACCGTGGCCACGCCGGCCAAACCCGCCGCGGCACCGGCCAGCGAGCCGGCCGCGCCGCCCCACTGGCCGTTTGCCGCGGCGGCCACGCCCACCGTCCAGCCGGCCGCCGCCCCCGCCGAAGTGGAGCCCGAACCGGAACCCGAACCCGAGCCGCCGGCCCGCGCCGCTGCGCCGGCACGCAAGACCAAGACAAAGGCGGCGGCCGCCGCCGCACCGGTCACTGGAGCGCCGGCACTGGCCGACCCGATGCAGTGGTGGGGCGCGCTGACGCAGCAGTTTCAGCAGATCGCCGCCAACGCGGTGCGCGAGGCGGCACGTGCCGCGCCCGAGCTGCCAAAGGCCGACGCGACGCCGCCGGCCGCCGCGGGCAGCGCCAAAGCCGCCGCCAGGAAGTCATCGAGCGCCAAGAAGGTGCCGGCGCGCAAGCCAGCCCGCAAGCCGGCAACCAGGAAGACCGCCGCACGTGCCGCCAAGGCGGCCAGCGACCCGACGCCGCCGGCCGCCGAGACGCGCGGCGCCACGCTGGGCTGGCCGCTGCCGCCGCCGTTCAAGCTGGGCCGCTGAACCCTGGCCGGTGCGAGGCACGCGCACCTTCTGGGTGAACGCCCGCGAAGCCATGAATGTCAGCGCTTGCGCGGGTCTGGCGAAGACCCGCAAGCGGTCAACTGTCGTCTCTGCGCACGCCGCCGGAGCGCCGTCAGGCCCGGGCGCCAAGCGCTCGCGCACACGGCAGGATCACTGCTTGACCAGCGAGCACTTGCTCTGGCTGAGCGGTTGCGCGGCGTCCTCGGCCGGGATGGTGCGCAGGATCTTGTAGTAGTCCCACGGGCCCTTGGATTCGGCCGGTTTCTTGACTTCGGCCAGGTACATGTCGTGCAGCAGGCGTCCGTCGGCGCGCACCTTGCCCTTGGCGAAGGCGTCGTCCACCGGCAGCTCGCGCATCTTGTCGGCCACCGCCTTGCCGTCGGTCTTGCCGGCCGCCTGCATGGCCTTCAGGTAGTGCAGCACCGACGAGTAGGTGCTCGCCTGCACCATGCCGGGCATGCGTCCGGTGCGGTCGAAGAAGCGCTTGGACCACTTGCGCGAGGCCTCGTCGCGGTCCCAGTAGAACGCGGTGGTCAGCAGCAGGCCGTTGGCGGTTTTCAGGCCCAGGGCATGGATGTCGCTGATCACCACCACCAGGCCGGCGATTTTCTGCCCGCCGGACATGATGCCGAACTCGCCCGCCTGCTTGATCGAGTTGACGGTGTCCGCCCCGGCGTTGGCCAGGCCGATGATCTGCGCCTTGGACGACTGCGCCTGCAGCAGGAAGGACGAAAAATCCATCGTGCCCGTGGGCGCGCGCACCTGGCCCAGCACGGTGCCGCCGCTTTCCTTGACCACGCGGTCCAGGTCGGCCGCCATCTGGTGCCCGAACGCGTAGTCGGCGGCCAGGATGAACCAGCTCTTGCCGCCGGTGGCCACCACCGCCTTGGCCGTGCCGACGGCCTGCGAGTAGGTGTCGAACGCCCAGTGAAAGCCGGTGGGCGAGCAGTCTTCGTTGGTCAGGCGGGTGGTCGCCGGCCCGGAGGACAAGGTCACCTTGCCCTGCCCCTTGGCCAGCTGCTGCACGGCCAGCGCCACGGCCGAGTTGGTCAGGTCGGCGACGGCGCTCACGCCATCGACGTCGAACCAGCGGCGTGCCACCGAGGTGGCGACGTCGGCCTTGTTCTGGTGGTCGGCCGACAGGATCTCGATCGGCTTGCCCAGCACCTTGCCGCCGAAGTCTTCCACCGCCATGCGCGCGGCGATGACCGAGGTGGCGCCACCGAAGTCCGAATACAGGCCCGACTGGTCGTTCAGCACACCGATGCGGATGACATCATCGGCGGCCTGGGCCGGCAGGGAGCCGGCAACCAGCAGAGCCGACAGCAGGGGGGTCAGAAAGCGCTTGTCCATGCGTCCTCTCCTTCAGGTAAAGAAGCCGGTCAATATAGAGCGTGCGCCTGGGCGGCACCACCGGGGAATCCCCGCAGCGCTGCTCAGGCAGGTTGCGCCACCCGCATGCCGGTGCGCGCGCTCAGCGCGCCCAGCACGAAGGTCACTGCCAGTGTGGGCAGGGCGCTGCCGTACTGCGGCGCCCATTGCGCCAGCGCGTGGTACAGCACGATGCCCAGCACCCAGATCGCGGCAGGCCCGGCGTGCACGAGGCGCGGCGCCTGGCCCAGGCGCGCGGGCTGGATGCCCAGGCGTCCCAGGATGGTGCCGAACAGCGGCACGAAGACCGAGCTGAGCATCAGCAGGAAGGGCTCCAGCTGGTGCATGGGCAGCACCAGCGCGAAGGCGATCGAGACCACCGCCAGCAGCGTGCCCCAGGCGCGCAGGCTCAGGCCGCCGTGCAGGCTGTGGGCCGAGACGGAGCCCGAATACAGGTCGCCGTAGGTGTTGTCCAGCTCGTCGACCAGGATCAGGCCCAGTGCGATCAGGCCGCCCTGCGCCAGCAACAGCGCGCCGACCATGTCGGTGCCGGGGCCGACGGCGGTGATGACCAGCACGCCCAGGCCGTAGCACCAGATGTTGGCGATGGTGTAGCCCAGCCAGGTGCCGCCCAGCGCGCTGCGCCCGCTCTTGCCGTGGCGCGCGTAGTCGGCCACCAGCGGCAGCCAGGACACCGGCATGGCGATCACCAGGTCCAGCGCCTGGAAGGTGTTCATGCTGCCGTCGCCGGCGCGCTGCCACAGCGCGTCCAGCCCGGCCGCGTCCAGCTTCAATCCGAACTGCACGCTCAGCCAGATCAGCGACAGCACCACCAGCGGCAGGCCGATACGGCTGACGATGCGGCGCACCAGCGTGAGCATGGAGCCGCGCAGCAGCAGCAGCACGATGGCGCCCCACAGCAGCGTCGGCGCGACCAGGCCCGGGTCGAGGCCGAAAGCCTGCTGGCCGATGGCGCGCGTGCCGTCGCGCATGACGACCAGCTCGAAGGTGGCCCAGCCCAGCAGCTGCACCACGTTGAGCAGGATCGGCAGGCGCGCGAAGCCGCGGCCGTAGGCGGTCTGGATCAGGCCGGCGCTGGTCTGGCCGCTGGTGCAGCCCAGCCACGCCACCCAGGCCAGCAGGCCGGCGCCCAGGAGGGAGCCGAACACCACCGCCAGCAGCGCGCCCTGCGTGCCCATGGCCGGCACCAGGTAGGCGCCCACCTGCATCACCAGCAGGCCGACGCCCAGGCTGAACCACAGGGCGGTGTGCTCGCGCCAGCCGAACACGCGTTCGGGCGCTGAAGCGGTGGGGGATGAAGATGCGGAGTTCATGGTGCGCCTGCCAGTCAAGAAAAGCAGGGAGCAGGCGCGACCCGGCCCAGCGGCCGTCCGGCGAGCTGCTTTCCTGCGCGAGGATGATCTCAATCAGGTTCGAAGGGACTGTCTCAGCCGCTCGGCGTCGTCATGACGGCCGGGCGGCACCCCCAGCGATGCTCGAAGCTTGCGATTGTGCCGCAGCCGGACCGGGGCTGTCCATGACCACCCTGGTGACAGGCGCGCTGAGCGACACCGTCGGCGGACTGCGGACGGCATGGCTATGATGATTCGACTGGAGAGCCCCGCGAATGAAACTCACCCCGCCACAGCTGACAGCCCTATTGGCGGATCTGCCCGCCTGGCGTTTCGATCCACGGCGTGGCGGACTCATCGAGCGCGACTACGTGTTTCGCGACTTCGCCCAGGCCTTCGGCTTCATGGCCCAGGTGGCGCTGGTGGCCGAAAGCCGCAACCACCACCCGGAATGGTTCAATGTCTACAACAAGGTGAAGGTGACGCTGACCACCCACGACGTGGACGGCCTGTCGATGAAGGACATCGAACTGGCGCGTTTCATGGATCGGGTGGCCGCGGCCCTGGGCCAGGAGCAAGCGCCATGAACACCACATCGACCGAAGCCAAGCACGGCCTGGCCGACCGCGGCTATCGCCCCGAGCGCGCCGACTGGACCATCGACCAGGGCTGGGCGCACTACACGCCGCAAGACCATGCGGTCTGGAAGGCACTGTTCGAGCGCCAGACCGGCCTGCTGCCCGGCCGCGCCTGCGAGGCCTTCGTGCAGGGCATGCGCGCGCTGCCGATGCGCCATGACCAGATTCCGCGCTTCGACGAGCTGTCCGAGGCGCTGATGAAGCGCACCGGCTGGCAGGTGGTCGCGGTGCCGGGGCTGGTGCCCGACGAGGTGTTCTTCGATCACCTGGCGCACCGGCGTTTTCCGTCCGGCCGGTTCATCCGCCGGCCCGACGAGCTGGACTACCTGGAAGAGCCCGATGTGTTCCACGACGTGTTCGGCCACGTGCCGATGCTGATGAACCCGGTGATGGCCGAGTTCATCCAGGCCTACGGCCAGGGCGGGTTGCGCGCGCAGAAGCTCGGCGTGCTGGAGCAACTGGCGCGGGTGTACTGGTACACGGTCGAGTTCGGCCTGGTGCGTGAGGGCGATGCGGTGCGCATCTATGGCGCGGGCATTGCCTCCTCCAGCGCCGAATCGGTATTTGCCGTCGAAAGCGACTCGCCCAACCGCATCGGCTTCGATCTGGAGCGGGTGATGCGCACGCGCTACCGCATCGACGACTTCCAGGAAAGCTACTTCGTGCTCGACAACCTGGATCAGCTGCTGGCGCTGGCGCAGATCGACTTCGATCCCTACTACCAGCGTCTGCAAACCGGCCCCACGCACCAGCCCGGCGACGTGCTGGCCAGCGACCCCGTCATCACCCGCGGCAGCGGCCGCTACCACGCCGACAAACGCGCACAGGCCGCGCCATGACCGAAACCCGCCCCACCGTTCTCATCACCGGCGCCGCCGGCAACCTGGGCGCCGCCGTGGTGGCCCACTTCGCCGGCCAGGGCGCGCGGCTGCTGCTGGCGGACCGCAACGCGGGCGCGCTGCGTCAGCACTACGGCGGCATCGCGGACGCCGAGCTGGTCGAGGTCAACCTGCTGGATCGCGAGCAGGTGGCCGACCGCATCGGCCAGGCCATTGCACGCGCCGGCCGCGTCGACGTGCTGTGCCATCTGGCCGGCGGCTTTCACATGGGCGAACGGGTGCACGACACACCGGCTGCCGCCTGGGACCTGATGATGGACCTGAACGCGCGCAGCCTGATCCACGTCGCCGCCGCCGTGGTGCCGCGCATGATCGCGCAGGGCGCGGGCCGCATCGTCGCCGTGGGCGCGGCGGGGGCGCTCAAGGGCGGGGCGGACATGGGCGCCTACGCGGCGTCCAAGAGCGCGCTGATGCGCCTGGTCGAATCCATGTCGGCCGAACTGCGCGACCAGGGCATCCACGTCAACTGCGTGCTGCCCTCGACGCTGGACACGCCGGCCAACCGCGCCGCCATGCCCGATGCCGACGCCAGCCGCTGGGTCGAGCCGGCGGCGCTGGCCGAGGTGATCGGCTTTCTGGCCTCCGACGCGGCGCGCGCCATTCACGGGGCGTTGATTCCGGTGCTGGGGCGGGTTTGACGTTCGGTCGGTTTCAGAAAAACAACCAACAGCCGAACGCAGAGGGCGCAAAGGATCCGCAGAGGACGCAAAAGAACAGCCAGAAGAATTGGTTTGTTCTGCGCCCTCTGCGTATGGATGTTCGGTGCTTCAACGCCGCAAGACTGCGCCACTACCAACCCCGATCGCCGGCCACCCGCCGCAGCACGAAGGGGCTTTCGCGCGCCGGCTGGCCGTCCTTGGGCAGCAGCTGCCAGGTGCCGCGGATTTCGCGGCCGCAGGCGGCGGGCACCAGGTGGCCAGTCCAGAAGGCAAACAGGCTCTTGCCGTCGCGCGATTCGTCGAGGTTGAGTTCGCCTTCCTCGATGTCGCCCGAGGCGATGGCCTGCTGGCCGCCGAAATCGAACTCGCCGCGCAGACTCTCCAGGAACTCGGGGTGCTGGCGCAGCACCAGCCGGCCGCGCAGGCCCAGCTCGCTCAGCTCGACCTCCCACGTGCCGTAGAGCTGGCGCGCCGTCCAGCGCTTGAGGCCGGGGCAGGCGGGGTTGACGGGCTGCGCCGCCGTCGCGTCCCGGATTGGGTGTGAGAAATCGTTTGGGCCTGTAGCGCAGGCGGATAGAGCGCAAGCAGCTACCAAAAGAATAGTAAATCGACTCATCGGGCAAACCTCATGGTGCCGTCTGCGGTGGCGTGCTGGCGGCGCGGCGGGCAAACTCGGCGCGCAGGGCCTTGAGCTTTTCGCGCGGGTCCTCGCGCACGGTGGCCGACTCCAGCGCCATCTCGGCGATGAAGCGACTGGGCCGCGCGGCGACCATCTCGCGCCCCTGCTTGCGACGGCGCGTCCAGCTGACGGCCAGGGTGCGCTGGGCGCGCGTGATGCCCACGTACATCAGGCGGCGTTCCTCCTCGATGCGCGCGGCCTGCGCGGCGGCGCCGGCGTCCTCGTCGGGGCGAAACGGCAGCAGGCCCTCGGTGACGCCGGCCAGCACGACGTGCGGCCACTCCAGGCCCTTGGCGGCGTGCAGGGTGGACAGGGTGACCACGTTCGGGTCTTGCTCGCGCTCGTTCAGGGTGGAGATGAGCGAGATAGTCTGCGCCACCTCCAGCAGGCTTTTCGGTTCCTGCCGCAGCGTGACGCCGGCCGCGTCCTCGATCTGCCCGCCGCAGCGGCCGGCCATCCAGTCGCAAAACTCCAGCACGTTCTGCCAGCGCGCGCTGGCCTGCGGCGCGCTGTCGGCGCTGTCGTGCAGGTGCTGTTCGTAGCCGATGTCCTTCAGCCAGTCGGCCAGGAAGCTGCGCGCCGCCTCGTGCCCCGTGGTGTGGCCGGCGCGATGGCGCAAGTCGTTCAGCAGGCGGCCAAATTCGTGCAGGCCGGCAATGGCGCGCGCCGGCAGCGCGGCCGGCAGCGAGTGCGCGAACAGCGCGCCAAACAGCGACAGCCGCGCCTTGCCGGCGAACTCGCCCAGGCTGGCCAGCGTCTGGTGGCCGATGCCGCGCTTCGGAACGGTGACGGCGCGCAGAAAGGCCGGGTCATCGTCCTCGTTGATCCACAGGCGCAGCCAGGCGCACAGATCCTTGATCTCGGCGCGGTCGAAAAAGCTCTGCCCGCCCGACACCTTGTACGGAATCTGCGCGCGCCGCAGCGCCTGCTCGAACACGCGCGCCTGGTGGTTGGCGCGGTACAGGATGGCAAAGTCGCGCCACTCCTTGTGCGGCGAGGTTTCGCGCAGCGACTGGATGCGCGCCACCGCGCGCTCGGCCTCGTGCGCCTCGTGGTCGCAGTCGACCACGCGCACCGGCTCGCCCTCGCCCAGCTCGGAGAACAGGCGCTTTTCAAACAACTTGGGGTTGGGGCCGATGACGTTGTTGGCCGCGCGCAGGATGGCCGAGGTGGAGCGGTAGTTCTGCTCCAGCTTGATGACCTTGAGCTGCGGATAGTCCTGCGGCAGCCGGCGCAGGTTGTCCAGCGTGGCGCCGCGCCAGCCATAGATGCTCTGGTCGTCGTCGCCCACGGCGGTGAAGCTGCCCTGCGCGCCGATCAGCCGCTTCATCAGCTCGTACTGGGTGGCGTTGGTGTCCTGGTATTCGTCCACCAGCACATGGGCCAGCCGCGCTTGCCACTTCTGCGCGACGTGCTCATGTTGTTGTAGCAAACGCAGCGGCAGGCCGATCAGGTCGTCGAAGTCCACGCTCTGGTAGGCGCTCAATCGCTCTTCGTAGCGCGCCATCAGCAGCGCGGTCTGGCGCTCGCCTTCGCCGCTGGCCTGCGCGAGAGCGGCGGCGGCGTCCAGGCCGGCGTTCTTCCAGCGGCTGATGGCCCACTGCCACTGGCGCGCCGTCGCCGCGTCCGTCGTCGCGCCACAGTCCTTGATCAGGCCCAGCACGTCGTCGCTGTCCAGGATGCTGAACTGGGGTTTGAGGCCCAGCACCGCGCCGTCTTCGCGCAGCAGGCGCACACCCAGGGCGTGGAAGGTGCAGATCAGCACCTCGCCCGCCGCCTTGCCCACCAGGGCGCGCGCGCGCTCGCGCATCTCGGCCGCGGCCTTGTTGGTAAAGGTGATGGCGGCGATGCGCGCGGGCTGCACGCCGGTCTCGATCAGCCGCGCGATCTTGTGCGTGATCACGCGCGTCTTGCCCGAGCCCGCGCCGGCCAGCACCAGGCACGGACCGCGCAGGTGATGCACGGCGTCCTGCTGGGCGAGGTTCAGGCGGTCGGACATGGGGGCGCCGATGATAGCCGCGCCGCCTGCTACGCTTGCATCCTGCATGCAAGCGCTGGCCGGCATCCTCTCCGTCACCTTTCCGTTCTTCGCCCTGGTGCTGTGCGGCTACCTGGCGGCGCGCTCGCGCCTGCTGCCGCTGGACGCGGTGCCGGGGCTGAACATGTTCGTGCTGTATTTCGCCCTGCCGTGCATGCTGTGGCGCTTTGGCAGCACGACGCCGCTGCCGCAACTGTTCAACCCCGTGATCGCGATGTTGTGGCTGGTGGCGGCGGCGCTCATCGTCGCCGGCACGGCATGGCTGGCGCGCCGGCGCGGCGCCGGCTGGCCGGACGCCGCCATGGGCGCGCTGGTGGCGGCCTTTCCCAACTCGGGCTTCATGGGCGTGCCGCTGATCCTGGCGCTGCTGGGCGAGGCCGCGGTCGGTCCGGTCATGGCCACGCTGCTGGTGGACCTGGTGGTGACTACCTCGCTGTGTATCGGCCTGTCGCAATGGGGCGCGGCCGACGAGCACGGCCCGGCCCGGGCCGTCGGCCGGGCGCTGCGGGGTGTGCTGCGCAACCCCATGCCCTGGTCCATCCTGCTGGGCGCGCTGGCCGGCGCGCTGGGCTTTGCGCCATGGGCGCCGCTGCAGCGCACCGTGCACCTGCTGGCCGACGCCGCATCGCCGGTGGCGCTGTTCACCATCGGCGCCGTGCTGGCGCGCTCGCAGGCGCAGGTGGCCCATGCGGCGGCCACCAACGCGGCGCGGCTGGGCGACGTGGGCGTGATCACCGCCGTCAAGTTGCTGCTGCACCCGCTGCTGGTGTGGGGGCTGGGCCTGCTGGCGCTGCGGGCGGGCGGGCTGACGCCTGCCGTGCTCACCTCGCTGGTGCTGACGGCCGCGCTGCCGGCGGCCGGCAACGTGTCGCTGCTGGCCGAGCGCTTCGGCGCCGACAACGGGCGCGTGGCGCGCATCATCCTGTGGTCCACCGCGCTGGCCTTCTTCAGTTTTTCGGCGGTGGTGGCGCTGCGTCCCTGAGGGCGGCCCGTTGTGCCGTTGCCGGCGTCAGCGCGCGGCGCTGGCAGGGGGCTGGTCGGCGGCCAGCGCCTCGTTCAGCAGCCGGGCCAGCCGCCGCCCGGCGCGCTCGATCTGCTGGCGGATGACGGGTACGCTGGCGCGCTGGTAGCCGGTGTCCAGCAGCAGCGGCTCGGCCAGCCGCACACCGCAGGCGAAACCCGTCAGCGGCTGGTAGACATGCGCCAGCGCCACGTCACGCGCTTCGAGCATCCAGGCGGTTGGTCCATCAGCGGTCAGCGCGGGCGCCGGCACCGGCTGGGCGGGCGGTTGCCAGCCGGCGAGCGCGGCATCCAGCAGCGCGCCGTCCCAGACACTGTGCAAGCTGGCGCCAGGTGGCAGGTCAATGCCCGCCAGCACCACGCGGGCACGCCCGCCATTGGGATTGACGCCCGCGTGCAGCGGTTGGTGCACGTCCCCCACCAGGTGCACCACCCATTTGAGCGCTTCGTTGCGCGCGCGCAGCGGTTGCGCCCGATCGCGCAGCACGGCGCTGTAGCTCAGGATCAGCTGGTCGACGCAATGGCCTTGCGGGCAGCGCCCCAGGCGGTCGCTGCACACCGGATTGCCGCGCACATGCCAGCCGCGAAACGCCTCCGGGTCGGTGCGGGTGGCTTCGGCGCGGATCTCGTCCGGCCAGGACGCCACCGCCGCCAGGCTGCGCCGCCCAGAGGGCTGGCCGAAGCGGTCCAGATCGTCCGCCAGCACGGCAGCCACCTGGGCCCGGGCGTCCGCGCCCAGCTGACTTTCAGCCAGCGCCGCCACGGCGGCATGCCCGCGGGCGTTCCAGGCCAGCGCCGGGGCGGCGATCAGCGCGCCAGTCAGAAGAGCGAGACCATGCCAATGGTTCATGCGGCGCCACGATACACGCCTGTCAGCGCGCCGACGGCGGCAGGCGCAGCGGCGGGATGGCGCGAATCTCGTCTTCCAGCGTGGCGGCGGGCAGGGTGGTGACGCTTTCCTTCAGCAGGCCGCCGCCCAGCACGCTGCCCGACACCTGGCCGCCGCCGCGCACGCGCGCCTCGCAGTCGCTGCGGTAGAACGCGGGCAGCCCTTCGCAGCGCTTGAGGGCGTTGGCCAGTGCCTGCTCGGGCGTCACGGTGCCCAGCTCGCGCGCCGCCGCCTTGGCGTTGCGCGCTTCCAGGCGGCCGGCGCCTGGGTCCAGATTGGTCTGGGCGGGGGTGATCTGGGCCAGGGCGGGCAGGCTGATGGCGATGCACAGTCCCAGTCCGGCAAGTTGCGCTCTCATACGGACACTCCTGCAGATCAGCCCATGGTGGAGTCGGCGCGGGGCAGGATGGTTCCGCGTTTCTGATGTCTACAGTGCCAGCGGATCGACATCCACCGCCCAGCGCACGATGGCGCGGTGGGCGGGGCTGGCGCGCAGCTGGTGCAGCAGCGGCTGGCAGGCGGTCAGCACGCGCTGCAGGGCGGCGCGCGAAGGACTTTCCAGCAGCATCTGGGCGCGCTCGATGCCGGCCACGCGCTGCACCGCCAGCGGCACCGCGGGGTACCAGGCGAGCTGGGCCAGCGCCGGGTCGGCGGCCAGGGCCTGCTGGGCGGCTTGCGCCAGCGCGGTCAGAAAATCCTGCGCCGCCGCCTGCGTGCGCGCTTCGGCACGCAGCAGCGCCAGCCGGCTGAAGGGTGGCAGGCCAGCCTGTGCGCGCTCGACCAGCTGCTGGGCGGCGAAGCCCGGGTAGTCGTGGGCTTTCAGCGCCGCGTACAGCGGGTGCTGGGGGTGGTGGGTCTGCACCCACATCTCGCTGCCGGCGGCGCTGGCGGCGTCGCGCCCGGCGCGGCCGGCCGCCTGCATGAGCAGGGCAAACAGCCGCTCGGGCGCGCGAAAGTCGCTGGAGAACAGTGCCGCGTCGGGGTTGATCGCCGCCACCAGGGTGACGCGCCGGAAGTCGTGCCCCTTGGCGATCATCTGCGTGCCGACCAGCACGTCCACGTCGCCGGCGTGCACCTGGGCCAGCGCGCTTTCCAGCTGGCCCTTGCCGCGCGTGCTGTCGGCGTCGATGCGGGCGATGCGCGCTGGCGTGCCGTCGGGGCGGCGCACGTCGGCCAGCAGTTCGGCCAGGCGCTCTTCCAGCTGCTCGGTGCCGCGCCCCAGGGTGCCGATGTCGAGGTTGCCGCAGGCCGGGCAGGCGCGCGGCACGCGCTGGGTGAAGCCGCAATGGTGGCAGCGCAGGGTGCGGTCGATCTTGTGGAACACGCGGTAGGCGCTGCAGTGCGGGCATTCGCTTTTCCAGCCGCAGTCGGCGCAGTGCAGCACCGGCGCCCAGCCGCGGCGGTTGAGCAGCAGCAGCGCCTGCTCGCCGCGCGCCACGCGCTCGCCAATGGCCGCCAGCAGGGGCGGCGCGATCAGCGTGCCCTTGGGTTGGCGCGTCATGTCCACCCGGCGCACGCGCGGCAGGCCGGCGGCCGGGTCGTCGCCCGGCGCCAGGCCGACGCGGCGTGGCATGGCCAGGCGTTGGTAGCGGCCCGGGCCTTCGGGCGCCGGCGTGCTGGCGTGCCAGCTCTCCAGCGCCGGCGTGGCTGAGCCCAGGATGACCCGGGCGCCCAGCAGCCGCCCGCGGTACAGCGCCAGGTCGCGTGCCGAATAGCGCGCGCCTTCCTGCTGCTTGTAGCTGGGGTCGTGCTCCTCGTCGACGACGATCAGCCGCAGGCCGGGCATCGAGGCCAGCACCGCCACCCGCGTGCCCAGCACGATGCGCGCGCGCCCGCCGTGCGCGGCCAGCCAGGCCGCCAGGCGCTGGGGCGGCGTCAGCCCGCTGTGCAGCGACACGCAGGCGCTGGCGCCAAAGCGGGCGGCAAAGCGCGCTTCCAGTTGCGGTGTCAGGTTGATCTCGGGCACCAGCACCAGCACCTGCGCCGCCGGGTCTTGCCCCAGCACGCGGGCGGCGGCCCGCATGTAGACCTCGGTCTTGCCGCTGCCGGTGGCGCCGTGCAGCAGGAAGGGGCCGGGTTGCTGGTCGATCTGGGCCAGGGCGGCCGCCTGTTCAGCGGTGAGCGCTTCCGTTTCAGTAGCGTCGGCGGCGCTGGCCGGCGGCGCCTCGCCCAGGCGCTTGAGGCGGCGCGCCATCTGCACGCTGCTGAGCGTGCGCAGCTGCGGCGGCAGCGCGGCCAGCGCCACCTCGCCCAGCGCGCGCTGGTAGTAGCGGGCGGTGAAGGCGATCAGCTGGCGCCAGTCGTCGGCCAGCGGCGCCAGGCCGTCGAACACGCCGGCCAGCGGGCGCACCTGGGCCGCCCGCTCGGGCGAGGGCTCGGCCGCCTGGCTCCAGACCACGCCCAGCACCTCGCGCGCGCCCAGCGGCACGCGCACGATGTGGCCGGGCGCCAGCGGCGCGTCGGCGCGGTAGGTCAGGGGCTCGGCCAGCCCGCTGTGGGCGGGGGTGGCCACGGCGACGGCCAGCCAGTGCGTCATGGGGTGGGCGGGCCAGGGCGATGTGGCGGGCCGCCACTTGCACTATCGGCCTTAAGTCCTTGTTTTGAAAGCGTCTGCCAAGTCATGCCCAGATTTTGTGGATAACTTTGTGGAGAATCCCCTCTGGCCGCTCCGCAGGCCTTGAAAATCAAGGGTTTCCTTGTCCTGCCTGCCAAAGCAGCAGGACTTGATGTTCAATGAAATCAATAACTTGCAAGCGCTTCGCGTTTTATAGCGCGGCCGCGCTGGCGCGGTGTGCGGGTGTTGGGGCATTCGGGTTTTTGTGCATAAGTCAAGCCCTACAGCACCCGGTTTGGTGTCAACAATCGTGCGCAATGCGCTTGACGCCGGCCGGCCGGCGGCGTAGGGCGCTGCCCGCCGACATTGGGGCCCGTGCCGCCCGAACGGCGACTCAAGCGCTCAGCGCGCCCGCAGGTGGCGCGAATGGCGGTGCACTTCGTCCACCAGATGCGTCACGTGCTCGGGCGGGGTGTGCTGGCTGATGCCGTGGCCCAGGTTGAAGATGTGGGTGCTGCCCGGCGTTGTGGGGTCGGTGTGGGGTCGGCCGAAGCTGTCCAGCACGCGGCGCACTTCGGCGCGGATGGCCTCGGGCGGGGCGAACAGCACGTTGGGGTCGATGTTGCCCTGCAGCGCCTTGGGGGGGCGATTTTGCAAGGATTTCGAGGTGTTGGCGCTCGCCTGGCCTGCGCCGGCAGCTATGATTTCAGGAGTTACGGATGCCGCCGCCTGCTGCACCATGCGGCGCGCCGTGCCCAGGTTCATGGTCCAGTCCAGGCCCAGCACGTCGCAGTCCAGCGCCGCCATCTCGGGCAGCCACAGCCCGCCGCCCTTGGTGAAGACGATGCGCGGCACCACGGCGCCGTCCGCCCCGGTGCGCTTAAGCTGCGCCAGCACGCGCGTCGTGTA
>MKTG01000072.1:32596-57939 GCA_001897615.1 Burkholderiales bacterium 68-10 | reverse complement strand
AGGCCAGCGTCCAGGGGCTGCCCGAAAAGCCGATCAGCGGCACGCGGCCGTTCAAGGCCTGGCGGATGCTGGTGACGGCGTCGAACACGTAGCGCAGCTTGTCCATGTCGGGCACGGCCAAGGCGTTGACGGCCGCCTCGTCGCGCACCACGCGCTCGAACCTGGGGCCCTCGCCCTGCTGGAAGCTCAGCCCCAGCCCCATGGCGTCGGGCACCGTGAGGATGTCGGAAAACAGGATGGCGGCGTCCAGCGGGTAGCGCGCCAGTGGCTGCAACGTCACTTCGGTGGCGTAGTCGACGTTCGTCGCCAGCCCCATGAAGCTGCCCGCCCGGGCGCGGGTGGCGCAGTACTCGGGCAGGTAGCGCCCGGCCTGGCGCATCAGCCAGACGGGGGTGTGCTCGGTGGCCTGGCCCAGGCAGGCGCGCAGGAAGGTGTCGTTGTGCAGGGGGGCAAAGCGTGTCATGCGGCGATTGTCTCAGTCTTGCCAGCGCGGCCGGCGGGCGGCGCCGTCGCGGCTGTCGCCGGGGCCGTGAACCCGCACAATGTCACGCCCGGCCGGCGGTAATGCCGGCGCCACCGTTGCGCGGGGCAAAACCCCTTCACAATACGGGTTAACCCTTGAAGCAAGAGGAATCACGCAGGAAGGCACCATGGACCAGCATTACCTCACCCCCTTGTTCGAACCGCGCGCGATCGCCCTGTTCACCGGCGCGCAGGACGCGCCCGAGCAGCAGACGCCGCAGGCGCGCGCGCTGCTGGCGCACCTGCAGGCGCAGGCGTTCAAGGGCGAGGTGCTGCCGCTCAGCGTGCACACCACCGGCACCCTGGCCGATCTGGCGCAGGCGCGCGCCGACCTGGCCATCATCGCCCTGCCCGACGAGGAGATCGGCGCCGCCCTGGAGCTGGCCGGCCGCATCAAGGTGAAGGCGGCACTGGTGCTGTCCAACGGGCTCGACGCCAAGCGGGCCCACGAGCTGCAGCGCATCGCCCGGCGCCACGGCGTGTGGCTGCTGGGGCCCAACAGCCAGGGCTTCCAGCGCCCGCAGCTGCAACTCAACGCCAGCGTCTCCGGCGCGCTGGCCACGCCCGGCCAGCTGGCGCTGGTGTCGCAGTCGGGCGCGCTGACGGCTTCGATCCTGGACTGGGCGCGCCAGAACCGGGTGGGCTTTTCCACCGTGGTGGCGCTGGGCCCGCACACCGGCGTGACGCTGGCCGACACGCTGGACTTTCTGGCGGCCGACCGCCACACCAGCGGCATCGTGGTCTACATGGAAGGCATCTCCAACGCGCGGCGCTTCACCAGCGCGCTGCGCGCGGCGGCCAACGTCAAGCCGGTGGTGGTGCTCAAGGCCGGGCGCAAGCCGGCCGGCAATGCGGCCGCGCAGACGCACTCGGGCGCCATCGTCGGCAGCGACGACGTGTTCGACGCCGTGCTGCGCCGGGCCGGCGCGGTGCGCGTGCGCTCCTTCGTCGAGCTGTTCTCGGCCGCCAAGTGCCTGGCCTCGCGCTACCGCCCGGTGGGCCCGCGCCTGGCCATCGTCAGCAACGGCGGCGGTCCCGGCGTGCTGGCGGCCGACTGGGTGAGCGAGCTGGGCCTGAAGCTGGGCGTGCTGTCGCCCGAGTCGGCGCGCGAGCTGGCACCCCAGCTGCCGCCCCAGGCGTCGTTGGCCGACCTGGTGGACCTGTCCGAAGGCGCCACGGCCGAGCACTTCCGTCTGGCGCTGGAGGCGGCGGCCAAGGACCGTGGCGTCGACGGCGTGCTGGCGATCTATTCGCCCAAGTTCGGCGGCGACGCCGATGCCGTGGCGCAGCAGTTGGTGCAGGCGCGCCCGCGCCTGGCCAAGCCTCTGGTGGCCTGCTGGATGGGCGACGCCAGCGTGCAGCCGGCGCGCCACGCGCTGGCCGAGGCGCAGATTCCCAGCTTTCGCACGCCCGAGGCGGCGGTGGGCGCCTTCGGCAACATCGCCAGCTTCTACCAGAACCAGCAGATGCTGCAGCAGACGCCGCCGCCGCTGACCAGCCTGGCGGCGCCGGACGTGGAGGGCGCGCGCCTGCTGATCGAAAGCGTGCTGATCGAGCGGCGCAGCGTGCTGACCGAGATGGAGTCCAAGACCCTGCTGTCGGCCTTCCACATCCCGGTGACGCAGACGCTGCTGGCGCGCAGCGCCAACGAGGCCATGATGATCGCCACCCAGATCGGCTTTCCGGTGGCGCTGAAGATCGACTCGCCCGACATCAGTCACAAGAGCGACGTCGGCGGCGTGGCGCTGAACGTGATGCACGCCACCGCCGTGCGCGACATCTGGCAGGACATGATGGCGGCGGTGCGCGAGCGCCAGCCCGACGCGCGCATCAACGGCGTCACCGTGCAGGCCATGGCGCGCAAGCCGCGCGGGCGCGAGCTGTATATCGGCGTGGTGACCGACGAGCCGTTCGGCCCGGTGATCTCCTTCGGCGCCGGCGGCACCCTGATCGAGCTGTACCGCGACCACGCCATGGAGCTGCCGCCGCTCAACCAGTTCCTGGCGCGGCGGCTGATGGAGCGCTCGCGCGTGCACGAGACGCTGGGCAGCTGGCGGCGCGCGCCGGCGGTCGACATGGCGGCGCTGGAGCAGGTGCTGCTGCGCGTGTCCGAAATGGTGTGCGAGCTGCCGCAGCTGCGCGAGATGGACATCAACCCCATCATCGTCGACGAGCACGGCGTGCTGGCGGTGGACGCGCGCATCGTCATCGGCCCGGCGGCGCAGGCCTCGCCCGGGCGCGCCGGGCGCTACGGCCACCTGTCGATCCTGCCGTACCCGGCGCGCTTCGAGCAGCTGTGGCCGCTGCGTGGCGGCGGCGAATACAAGGTGCGCCCGATCCACCCCGACGACGCCCAGCCGCTGCAGGACATGATGAAGCGCCTGACGCCCGAGAGCCGCTACTTCCGCTTCGTCTCCAACATGGCCGAGCTGCCGCCGCACATGCTGTCGCGCTTCACGCTGATCGACTACGACCGCGAGATGGCGCTGTGCGCCGTGGTCGAGGAAGACGTGCTGGCCGAGGACGGCGGCAAGACCACGCGCGAGCGCATCATCGGCGTGTCGCGCTACATCACCAACCCTGATCAGAGCAGCTGCGAGTTCTCGCTGGTGGTCGACGACGGCTACGCCGGCCAGGGCCTGGGCACGCGGCTGATGCTCAGCATCATGGACGCGGCGCGCGAAAAGGGCCTGCAGGAAATCATCGGCCTGGTGCTCACGCACAACAACGGCATGCTCAAGCTGATGCGCAGCCTGGGCTTCGAGGTCAAGGCCTACCCGGAAGACCCGGACTTCCGGCTGGTGACGCACGCGCTCTGAGCCACCCGGCTCCGTGCGGCAGTGCGCGCACCGGGGCGCGATCGGCGTCCTCGCTGATCGCTATTGAATCGAGAGCTGCTGGCGCTGTTTGGACGGGCGATGGAGCGCCATCCGGCTAAGAATCCGGCTGAACCAGCGCCAGCGTGGACGTGGCCGTCGCCACGGTTTGCCCGTCGTCCTCGCGCAGCAGGCGTGCGTGCGTGAAGGCCAGCTGCCGGCCGCGCCGCTCGACCTCCCCGACGGCGAGATAGCGCCCCTGCGGCGCCGGGCGCAGGAAGGCGGTGTTCAGATTGACGGTAGCGCAAGAGCCGCCCACCGGCAGCGCCGCCAGCGTGGCAAAGGCCATGGCGAAGTCCAGCATGGCCGTCACCGCGCCGCCCTGCAGCACGCCGGTGCCCTGGATGAACAGCGGGTCGGGCGCGAAGGCCAGCGTCACCGTGCCCGCCCGCAGGTCGGCCGCGCGCAACTCGGCGCCCAGCGCCCGTGCCATCGGGTTGGCGTCGAACGCCATCGGCCGGCTGCCATCCGCGATGAAGCGGTGGATCAGCGCCTGGTCGGGGTTGCTGAAGGGCATGTCAGGCCGGTGGGCGATACCTGGGAAGACGGCTTACCTGCCGTCCAGCAGGTCCCGCGCCACGATCTCCTTCATGATCTCCGAGGTGCCGGCGTAGATGCGCTCGATGCGCGCATCGGTGTACGCGCGGGCGATCGGGTATTCGTGCATGTAGCCGTAGCCGCCGAACAGCTGCAGGCATTCGTCGGTCACGCGGCCCAGCAGCTCGCTGTGCCACAGCTTGCCGGCGGCGGCGCCCACCGCGTCCAGCCCGCCGGCCAGGTGCTGCGCGATCAGCTGGTCGCAGTAGGCACGGCCGGCGGCGATGTCGGTGGCCAGCTGGGCCAGCTTGAAGCGGGTGTTCTGAAAGTCGGCCACGCGCTGGCGAAAGGCCTTGCGCTCCTGCACGTAGGCCACGGTCCAGTCCAGCGCCGCCTCGGCGCGCGCCTGGCAGCCCACGCTGACCAGCAGGCGCTCCTGCGCCAGCTTTTGCATCAGGTACTTGAAGCCCTGGCCTTCCTCGCCCAGCAGGTGGCTGGCCGGCACGCGCACCTGGTCGAAGAACAGCTCGGCCGTGTCCTGCGCGTGCTGGCCGATCTTGCGCAGGTTGCGCCCGCGCGTGAAGCCGACCATGCCGCGCTCGACCACCAGCAGCGACACGCCGTGCGCGCCCTTGTCGGGGTCGGTCTTGCAGGCCACCACGATGACGTCGGCGTTGTGGCCGTTGGTGATGAAGGTCTTCTGGCCCGACAACACATAGTGGTCACCTTCGCGCCGGGCCTGGGTGCGGATGGCGGCCACGTCGCTGCCGGTGCCGGGCTCGGTCATGGCGATGGCGGCGATCTTTTCGCCGCTCACCATCGCTGGCAACAGCGCCTGCTGCAACTCGGGCGTGCCGTGCGCCGCCAGGTAGGGCGCCACGATGATCGAGTGCAGCGGAAAACCCGGGCCGGTGGCGCCGATGCGGCCCAGCTCCTCGGCCACGATGCAGTCGAACAGCAGGTCGGCTCCCGGGCCGCCCAGCGCCTCGGGCAGCCAGCAGCACAGCAGACCGTTGTCGCCGGCCTGCCGCCAAACCTCGCGCGGCACGCCGTGCGCCTCTTCCCAGGCGGCGTGGTGGGGGGCGATTTCGCGCTCGCAGAAGCGGCGCACCTGCACGCGGAAGGCGTGATGGTCGGGGGTGAACAGGGGGCGGGGTGCGGGTTTCATGGGCGTGACTGTAACCACTCGGCCGCGGGTACGCCGGGGCATGTCGAATGCTATTGAATCAAGAGCTGCTTGCGCACGTCAATCGGGCGCTGGAGCTGGTTTTTGCTCTGGAGCGCTCTGCTGCCGCCAGCCCTGCGGCGTCTGCCCCGTCCACTGGCGGAAGGCGCGGGCAAAGCTCTTGTCGCTGGCAAAACCGGCCGCGCGCGCCACGCGGGCCATCGGCCAGTCGGTGCGCAGCAGCAGCTCGCAGGCCTGGCTGCGCCGCACCTCGTCCTTGAGCTGCTGCACGCTGGTGCCTTCGGCGTGCAGCTGGCGGTGCAGGCTGCGCGCCGACAGGCCCAGCCGCGCCGCCAGCGTATCGGCCGTGTGCGCCGCCTGCGGCTGCTGCAGCAGGGCGCGCACGCGGCGCGACAGCAGGCGATCGCGCCGGTAGGGCCACACCAGGATCGGCAGCGCGCGGCGCAGCATCTGGTCCAGCGCGGCGCCGTCGCGGCGCAGCGGCAGCTGCAGGTAGTGGGCGTCAAAGCGCAGGCCAGCCTGCGGCGCGCCAAACCGCACCGGCCCCGGGAACAGCCGCGCGTACAGCTCGGCGTGCGCCGGCGCGGCAAACGGAAACCGCGCGCCCTGCAGCACGATCTGCGAATCCACCAGCCAGCAGGCCAACCCGTGCAGGTTGCGCAGCAGCGACAGCAGGGCAAATTCGCGCAGCGCGCCCAGCGCGCGCCGCTCGTCGATGCGCACCTGGGCCTGCGCGCCGCTGGCCTCCAGCGTCAGCGCCACGTCCTCGGTCAGCAGGCCGTGGTGGCGGCACCAGCGCGCCAGCGCCAGGCCCAGCGTGGGCGCGCTGATGCTGGCGCGCGCCAGCATGCCGTAGCTGCCCCAGGGCAGGCGGCGGCTGAACCAGCCGGGCGCCTCGTCGTCCAGCTCCTGCATGGCGGCCGAGCACAGGCGCTCGAACTGCAGGGCGGTCACGTGGCCGTGCGACTGGCTCAGATCGGATGGCGTGATTTGTGCCTTGCGCAAGGCCGCTGAAGGGTCCAGGTGACGCTGGGCGTAGGCCAGCAATACCGCCCGCACCAGCGAGATCGGGGTCTGCCCGGCGGGGCGCGGCAGGCGGTCGGGGGTGGGCGGCGTGGTCACGTCTCAACTGTGGTTCTGGCTGGCGTATTTTGCAACCACCGTGGCAACACCGATGCGCGCGTCGGGGCTATGCTGGCGCCTGTACGGGCGGCCCGATGCTGCACTACGATGGCGCTGCCGCCCGGCCCGGATTTGCAGGAGACGCGACATGAGCACGGCACTGACCGAGAGCTACGCGCGCGGCGCGCAGACGCCGCCGCTGATCGAACAGACCCTTGGCGCCTTCTTCGACGCCATGGTCGAACGCTTCCCGGAGCGCGAGGCGCTGGTGGTGGCGCATCAGCGGCGCCGCTACACCTACCGCCAGCTGCAGGCCGAGGCCAATCGCCTGGCCAGCGCGCTGCTGCGCCTGGGCCTGAAGCCGGGCGAGCGCGTCGGCATCTGGTCGCACAACAACGCCGAGTGGGTGCTGATGCAGCTGGCCACGGCCAAGGCGGGGCTGGTGCTGGTCAACATCAACCCGGCCTACCGCACGGCCGAGGTGGAATACGCCCTGAACAAGGTGGGCTGCCGCGCGCTGGTGACCATGCCGCGCTTCAAGACCAGCGACTACCTGGGCATGCTGCGCGAGCTGGCGCCCGAATGGGCGCACGCCAGTCCGGGTGAGCCGCTGCAGTCGCAAACGCTGCCGCAGTTGCAGCACGCGATCTGGATCGACGTGGCGGGCGAGGGCGCCGACGAGCCCGGCTTCATGCGCTTTTCCGACCTGATCCAGGCCGGCGAGGCGCAGGACGAGCGCCTGCCGCAGGTGGCGCGGCTGCTGCACAACCAGGATGCGATCAATATCCAGTTCACCAGCGGCACCACGGGTTTTCCCAAGGGCGCGACGCTGACGCACCGCAACATCCTGAACAACGGCTTCTTCATCGGCGAGGCGATGAAGCTGACGGAAGCCGACCGCCTGTGCATCCCCGTGCCGCTGTACCACTGCTTCGGCATGGTGCTGGGCAACCTGGCGGTGCTGACGCATGGCGGCTGCATCGTCTACCCCAACGACGCCTTCGATCCGCTTGCCGTGCTGCAGACGGTGCAGGACGAGAGGTGCACCGGCCTGCACGGCGTGCCGACCATGTTCATCGCCGAGCTGGACCACCCGCGCTTCAAGGAATTTGATCTGTCCAGCCTGCGCACCGGCATCATGGCCGGCAGCCCCTGCCCGATCGAGGTCATGAAGCGGGTGCAAAGCGAGATGAACATGGGCGAGGTGACCATCGCCTACGGCATGACCGAGACCTCGCCCGTCAGCTGCCAGAGTTCCACCGACACGCCGCTGGACAAGCGCGTGTCCACCGTGGGCCTGGTGCAGCCGCACCTGGAGATCAAGATCATCGACCCCGAGACCGGCCGCACCGTGCCGGTGGGCGAACGTGGCGAGTTCTGCACCCGCGGCTATTCGGTGATGCAGGGCTATTGGGAAGACCCGCAGCGCACCGCCGAGGCGATCGACGCCGAGGGCTGGATGCACACCGGCGATCTGGCGACCATGGACGAGCAGGGCTACGTCAACATCGTCGGGCGCATCAAGGACATGGTGATCCGCGGCGGCGAGAACGTCTACCCGCGCGAGATCGAGGAGTTTTTGTACCGCCACCCCAAGGTGCAGGACGTGCAGGTGGTGGGCGTGCCCGACCAGCGCTTTGGCGAGGAGCTGTGCGCCTGGATCATCGTCAAGCCTGGTCAGCAGCTCACCGACGGCGAGGTGCGCGAGTTCTGCAAGGGCAAGATCGCGCACTACAAGGTGCCACGCTACCTGAAGTTCGTGCCCGAGTTTCCGATGACGGTGACCGGCAAGATCCAGAAGTTCAAAATCCGCGAGGTCATGGTGGCCGAGCTGGGTCTGGTGCAGGACCAGACGGCCTGAAATCCAAAACTTGACCGAACGCAGAGAACGCGGAATTCACGCAGAGGACGCAAAAGAACAGCCCAGTTGATTCAGCATTTTTTCTGCGCCCTCTGCGAAACCTTTGCGTCCTCTGCGTTCGGTATTCAATTTTCATTTGAGCCCCCCATGCCCACCATCGACACCAAACTCAATTCCCGTTCGGCCGACTTTCAGGCCAATGCCACCGCCATGCGCGCGCTGGTCGATGACCTGAAAGCGCAAGTCGCCAAGGCCGGCCAGGGCGGAGGTGAAGCCGCGCGCAAGAAACACCTGGACCGCGGCAAGCTGCTGCCGCGCGTGCGCGTGCAGATGCTGCTCGACCCTGGCACGCCGTTCCTGGAAATCGCGCCGCTGGCCGCGCTGCACATGTACAAGGACAAGAACGGCCAGGACGAGGCGCCGGCCGCCGGCATGGTGGCCGGCATCGGGCGCGTGTCGGGCGTGGACTGCATGATCGTCTGCAACGACGCCACGGTGAAGGGCGGCACCTACTACCCCATCACCGTCAAGAAGCACCTGCGCGCGCAGGAGATCGCGCAGCAAAACCGCCTGCCCTGCATCTACCTGGTGGATTCGGGCGGCGCCAACCTGCCCAACCAGGACGAGGTGTTCCCCGACCGCGACCACTTTGGCCGCATCTTCTACAACCAGGCGCAGATGAGCGCGCAGGGCATCGCCCAGATCGCCGTGGTCATGGGCAGCTGCACCGCCGGCGGCGCCTACGTGCCAGCCATGAGCGACGAGTCCATCATCGTCAAGAACCAGGGCACCATCTTCCTGGGCGGCCCGCCCCTGGTGAAGGCCGCCACCGGCGAGGAGGTCAGCGCCGAGGACCTGGGCGGCGGCGACGTGCACACGCGCCTGTCGGGCGTGGCCGACCACCTGGCGCAGAACGACATGCACGCGCTGGCGCTGGCGCGGCAGGTGGCGGCGCACCTGAACCACGTCAAGACGCCCGCCGGCGACCTGCGCACCCCGCGTGCACCCAAATACGCGGCCGAGGAGCTGTACGGCGTGATCCCGACCGACACACGCAAGCCCTTCGACGTGCGCGAGATCATTGCCCGCATCGTCGATGGCAGCGAGTTTCAGGAGTTCAAGGCGCGCTTTGGCACCACGCTGGTGTGCGGCTTCGCCCACATCGAGGGTATGCCGGTGGGCATCGTCGCCAACAACGGCATCTTGTTCAGCGAATCGGCGCAAAAGGGCGCGCACTTCATCGAGCTGTGCTGCCAGCGCAAGATCCCGCTGGTGTTCCTGCAGAACATCACCGGCTTCATGGTCGGGCGCAAGTACGAGAACGAAGGCATCGCCCGCCACGGCGCCAAGATGGTGACGGCCGTGGCCACCGCCAACGTGCCCAAGTTCACCATCATCATCGGCGGCAGCTTTGGCGCCGGCAACTACGGCATGTGCGGCCGCGCGTACAGCCCGCGCTTTCTGTGGATGTGGCCCAACGCGCGCATCAGCGTGATGGGCGGCGAGCAGGCCGCCAGCGTGCTGGCCACGGTGCGGCGCGACGGCATCGAAGCCAAGGGCGGCCAGTGGAGCGCCGAGGAAGAAGAGGCCTTCAAGGCCCCCATCCGTCAGCAGTACGAAGAGCAGGGCCACCCCTACTACGCCACCGCCCGCCTGTGGGACGACGGCGTGATCGACCCGGCCGACACCCGCCGCGTGCTGGCGCTGGGCCTGTCGGCGGCGCTGAACGCGCCAGTGGAGGACGTCAAATTTGGCGTTTTCCGGATGTAAGGTGTACGATGTGTCTCAAGTAGGATATAAATACACATCATGCGCACCAACATCGACATAGACGACGAATTGCTGGCCAAGGCCATGCGTGCCGGCCCCTATACCACCAAGAAGGAAACCGTGGAGGCTGGCTTGCGCCTGCTGGCGCGGCAGGCGGCCTACCGCGAGATTCTCAAGTGGAAGGGCAAGCTGAAATGGGAAGGCGACGAGTCCATCGATTGGACGCAGCCGGCCGAGGACGAGCCCGAGGAGGCGCTGGAGTACAGCGTGCAGGAGCCGCGCGCCCGCTACACGAAGACGAAAGCCGCGGCGTCCAGCGGCAGCGGCAGAAAGGCGGCGCGCGGTGCTGGTCGTTGACTCCAGCGTCTGGATCGACTTCTTCGTCGATCGGCCCACGGCGGCGTGCGACGCGCTCGATCGCTTGCTGGCCGATGGCCACACCCGCCTGGTGGTGCCCGACCTGGTGCTCTACGAGGTGCTGCGCGGCTTTCGCGACGAGCGAGCGCTGCGTCAGGCGCGTCTGTTGCTGCAAACCTTGAGCGTCGAGCCCTGCGGCGGCGAAGACATCGCACTGGCCGCTGCCGAGCACTATCGCCTGCTGCGCGCGCGCGGCATCACGGTGCGCAGCAGCATCGACGTGATGATCGCCGCCTTCTGCATCGAGCAGGACTACCTGCTGCTGCACAGCGACCGCGACTTTGATGCCATCGCCGCGCACCGCGGCCTGCGCGTCTGGGTGCATTGATGCCAGCCCGCCCCATTGGTTTGTATCCCGGTTCATTTTTCGCAGAACACCCGAAGGAAGCCCGCCCATGAGCACCGCCATCCGCACCGACGTGCAGGGCCACGTTGCCACCGTCACCTTGAGCCGCCCCGAGGTGCGCAACGCCTTCAACGACGAAGTCATCGCCGAGCTGTCGCAGGCCTTCACCACACTGGGCGATGACGCCCGGGTGCGCGCCATCGTGCTGGCGGCCGAAGGCCCGGCGTTCTGCGCCGGCGCCGACTTGAACTGGATGCGCCGCATGGCCGACTACACGCGCGAGGAGAACCTGCGCGATGCCGCCCAGCTGGCCTTCATGCTGCGCACGATCTACGAATGCCCCAAGCCGACGATTGCCCGCGTGCAGGGCGACGTGTACGCCGGCGGCATGGGCCTGGTCGCCGCCTGCGACATGGCCGTCAGCGTGGACACGGCGCATTACTGCCTGAGCGAGGTCAAGCTCGGCCTGATCCCGGCCACCATCAGCCCCTACGTCATCCGCGCCATGGGCCCGCGCGCGGCGCACCGCTGGTTCTTGACAGCCGAGCGCTTTGGCGCCGCCGAGGCGCACCGCATCGGCTTCGTGCACGAGGTGGTCAGCGCCGAGCGCCTCGACGCCACGGTGGCCGACCTGCTCAAGGCCCTCACCAGCGCCAGCCCCCACGCCGTCAAGGCCTGCAAGCAGCTGGTGCAGGACGTGGCTGAGCGCGACATCACCCGCCTGCTGATCGAGCGCACGGTGGAGGGCATCGCCGACATCCGCGCCAGCGACGAGGGCAAGGAAGGCGTGCAGTCCTTCCTGCAAAAGCGCAAACCGGCGTGGCTGGCATGACCGATTCGGACTCCATGAATTTTCAAATGAATTTGGGCTCTACTCGCGAATGATGGTGAGGTACTCGATCAGTGCCGCACTGCGACACGGCGCATGAGAAAAATGAACAGTCATACGCAGAGGACGCAAAGAAAACCGATGGATCTTCTGGCTTTCTGCGTCCTCTGCGAAATCTCTGCGTCCTCTGCGTTCGGAGGTTGGCGGTTTCCAATAAGCGACCATTCGAAGCCTTGTCTCGCAGGCCATCACCATCATTCGCGAGAAGAGCCTGAATTTGGCCTCTGGCGCTTGTCCATCAAGCGCAAGCAGCTATTGAATTGATAGTTATCGAGTTCCCGATCCTCACCAGAATTCATGCCCGATTGGCTCGCTTCATTCATCCAGTGGCTGCACGGCATGGGCCTGCACCTGGGGCCAGACTCGGCCGCGGCGCTGGGCCAGGCGGCGCAATCGGCCGGTCAGGCGGCCGCGCGCATGGACATGCCGCAACTGCTGGCGCTGGCGGCGGCGCTGGGCTGGGCCAGCGGCGTGCGCTTGTATGCGGTGGTGTTTCTGGTCGGCGCCATGGGCGCGGCCGACTGGATCGCGCTGCCGGCCGGTCTGCACCTGCTGCGGCACCCGGCGGTGCTGGCGGCCAGCGGCTTCATGATGTTCATCGAATTCTTTGCCGACAAGATTCCGTGGCTCGACAGCCTGTGGGACGCGGTGCACAGCGTCATCCGCATCCCGGCCGGCGCGCTGCTGGCCGGCAGCGTGTTCGGCGCCGACTCGGCCACCATGGCCGTGGTGGCGGGCCTGCTGGGCGGCTCGCTGGCCACCACCGCGTTTGCCACCAAGGCCACCACGCGCGCGGCCATCAACACCTCGCCCGAGCCGTTTTCCAACGGGCTGGCCTCGCTGTTCGAGGATGGCTTGGTGGTGGTCGTGGTCTGGCTGGCCACGCAGCACCCGGTGGTCTTCGGCGTCGCCCTGGTGGTGATGCTGCTGGTGTCGGCCCTGCTGCTGCTCTGGCTGGCGCGCTTTCTGAAGCTGGTCGTGCGCAAGCTGCGCGGCTTTTTTGGTCACGACACTCTGGCGCAGTCCGACGCCCGGGTGTCATCCGGTTCCTAAGGAGACGAATATGTTCACCAAGATCCTGATCGCAAACCGCGGCGTTCGCGCGCAGCGCGGTCGTCAGACAAACCGACTGGCACGCGCAGCGTGCGCAGGCGATTGAGCCGCGGAGGGCACCATGTTTGAAAAGATTCTGATCGCAAACCGCGGCGAAATCGCCTGCCGCGTGGCCGCCACGGCGCGCCGCATGGGCGTGCGCACGGTGGCCGTTTATTCCGACGCCGACGCCCACGCCAAGCACGTGCTGGCCTGCGACGAGGCCGTGCACGTGGGCGGCAGCGCGCCGCGCGACAGCTACCTGCAGTGGCAGCGCATCATCGACGCCGCGCGCGCCACCGGTGCCCAGGCCATCCACCCGGGCTATGGCTTCCTGAGCGAGAACGAGGACTTCGCGCAGGCCTGCCAGGATGCCGGTCTGGTGTTCATCGGCCCGCCGGCCAGCGCCATCAACGCCATGGGCTTGAAGGCCGAATCCAAGCGCCTGATGGAAGGCGCCGGCGTGCCGCTGGTGCCGGGCTACCACGGCGCCGACCAGGACCTGGCGCTGCTGCGCCAGCAGGCCGACCGCATCGGCTACCCGGTGCTCATCAAGGCCAGCGCCGGCGGCGGCGGCAAGGGCATGCGCGCGGTCGAGCGCGGCGAGGACTTCGACGCCGCCCTGGCGTCCTGCAAGCGCGAGGCCATCAACAGCTTTGGCGACGACGCCGTGCTGGTCGAGAAATACGTGCAGCGCCCGCGCCACATCGAGATCCAGGTGTTCGCCGACACGCACGGCCATTGCGTGTACCTGTTCGAGCGCGACTGCTCGGTGCAGCGGCGCCACCAGAAGGTGCTGGAAGAAGCCCCCGCGCCGGGCCTGACGCCGGCGCTGCGCCGGCAGATGGGCGAGGCCGCCGTGGCGGCGGCGCGCGCGGTCGGCTACGTGGGCGCCGGCACGGTGGAATTCATCGTCGAGCAGCCGGGCGGCTACGAGCACCCCGAGCAGATGAAGTTCTACTTCATGGAGATGAACACCCGCCTGCAGGTCGAGCACCCGGTGACCGAGGCCATCACCGGCCAGGACCTGGTGGAGTGGCAGCTGCGCGTGGCCGCCGGCCAGCCGCTGCCGCTGACGCAGGACGAACTGCTGATCGACGGCCATGCCATCGAGGCGCGCATCTGCGCCGAAAACCCCGACAAGGACTTTCTGCCCGCCACCGGCACGCTGCACGTGTACCGCAAGCCGCCGCACGCGGCGTTTGAATTTGGCGCGGTGCGCTTCGACGACGGCGTGCGCGAGGGCGACGCCATCAGCCCCTTCTACGACAGCATGATCGCCAAGCTGATCGTCTGGGGCGAAACGCGCCAGGAGGCGCTGGCCAAGCTGGACGCCGCGCTGGCCGCCACCCACATCGTGGGCCTGCAGACCAACGTGCAGTTCCTGCGCCACGTGCTGGCCAGCGACTCGTTCGCCCAGGCCCGGCTGGACACCGCGCTGATCCCGCGCGAGCGCGCGCAGCTGTTCCAGCAGGACCGGCTGGGCCGCGACATGGCCGTGGCCGCCGCCGTCGCCCAGACCGTGCTGGCCGAGCGCGCCGCCGAAACCAGCGACCCGTTCAGCCGCACCGACGGCTTTCGCTCGCACGGCGTGGCTTCGCGCCGGGTCGATCTCGAATACCGCGGCGAGTCGGTGGTGGCCAAGCTGCGCTACCTGAGCGATGGCCTGCAACTGCAGGTCGACGATGCCGAGCCCAAGCCGCTGTCGCTGACCGCGCTGCCGGACGGCCGCATCGACCTGCGCTACGGCGGCGCGCGCGAACTGGTGCAGGTCTACGCGCTGGGCGAGGTCGAGCACGTGTTCGGCACGCGTGGCGCGGTGCAGATCACCGAGCTGGACACGCTGTCGCGCGCCGACGAGGGCGCCGGCGAGGGCGGGCGGCTGACGGCGCCGATGCCCGGCAAGGTGGTGTCGATCGCCGTCAAGGCCGGCGATAAGGTCAGCAAGGGCCAGCCGCTGGCGGTGATGGAGGCCATGAAGATGGAACACACCATCGCCGCGCCGCAGGACGGCGTGGTGGACGAGGTGCTGTACGCGCCGGGCGACCAGGTGACCGAAGGGGCCGAACTGCTGCGCCTCGGATTACTATCAAAATAATAGCTGTTGGCGCTCGTCTGCCGGGCGCTAGCACCGGTTTTGATGAGTGATCACGCGGCCCCGCCGAGCTGCTCGAACGGCGTGCTCTGCTTGACCAGGATGACGGTGCAGGGCGCGTCCATGGCGACCTTGATCGGCACCGTGGCGACGAAGCGCTGCATCTGCAGCCCGTGCGTGGCCGCGCCCATCACGATCATGCTGACGTGGTTGGCGCGGGCGTAACGCAGGATCGCCTCGGACGGGTCGCTGTCTTCCATCACGTGATACGAGATCTGGTGCCGCTCCTGCGGCAGGCCCTGCGCCCAGGTCTTGAGCATGGTCAGCATCTGGCGGTGCTGGGCGGTTTCGCTGCGGCTGGCGTCGGTGCTGCTGGCGGCGCCCGGCGCCACCACGGTGATCACCGCCAGCCGCGCGCCGGGGCGAATGCCCAGCGAGCGGCGCACCGCCTCGCGCAGCGAATACAGCGTGGCGTCGGTGACGTCGTGGTGCGGCACCGCCACCATCAGGATCGGCACCTCGTCGATCACGCGTGTCGGCAGCGGGCTGGGCTGGTACTGCGCGCCGGCCGCGCGCAGCCAGCGCTTGAAATGGGTGCGAAAGCCGGTGCCCTTCAGGCGCCGGCCACGCTCGGTCACCTGCACCTGCTCGGGCTGGGTCAGGTCGAACGCCAGGTGCGCCGCCGAGGGGTAGCGCTCGGCCGCCACCGGCTCCAGGCAGCGCAGGATCACCTCCTGCAGCCATTCGGGCAGGTCGGGGCGCAGCGCGCGCGGCGGTCGCGGGTCCATCCACAGGCGCTGGCGCAGGCCGCCCTTGCTGCTGGGCGCGCCGAACGGCAGCTCGCCGGTGGCCAGCTCGTACAGCATCACGCCGATGGCGAACACGTCGCTGCGCGGGTCGCCTCGCACGCCCACCACCTGCTCGGGCGACATGTAGGCCGGCGAGCCGACGGCCTCGCGCAGCTCCTCGGCCAGCAGGTCGGGGTAGTGGGCGTGGAAGGACAGGCCGAAGTCCAGCAGCACCGCGTGCAGCGGCGCGTCGTCGGGCGTGCCGGCGGCGGCGTCGCGGATGATGACGTTGGCGGGCTTGAGGTCCAAATGCACCGCGTTCTGCTGGTGCATGTCGTGGGCGGCGTTGGCCACGGCGGCGCCCAGGCGCGCCAGCTCCAGCGCTGGCACGGGTGTGCCTTGCAGCGTCTGGTCCAGCCAGTGGTCCAGCGTGCGGCCGGGCACGTATTCCATCACCAGGTAGGGCAGCACCGACAGGTCGCCCGCCGCCACCAGGTAAGGCACGTGCGGGCCGTCCAGCGCCTGCATCATCTGGTGCTCGACCTCGAAGCTGACGATGGTCTCGGCACCGTCGCCGGCCGTCATGCGCGGCACCTTCATCACCATCGGGAACGGCGCGTCGCGGCCGTCGGCGTAGCGGGTTTCGTAGATCAGGGCCATGCCGCCCTTGTGCATCATCTGGCCGACCAGGAAGCCGTCGACCTCGACGCCGGGTTCGAGCGCCTTCATCGGCCCAGCTCCAGCCGGTCGGCAAAGAAGGGCGGCATCGGTGTGGCGCGGATCGCCTGCGCCGCCGCCGCCGCGTCATAGGGCACGCGGTGAAAGGTGAGCTGCTGCGCCGCGTCGTCGAACAGGGCGTACATGGCGTCGCCGCGGCCGTCGCGCGGCTGGCCGACCGAGCCCACGGTGGCCAGCCAGCGGCGGTGGCGCGGCACCGGGATCGGCACGCCCGGCGTGGGCGTGAATGGCATCAGCTTGCCGGTGCCGCCGCGGTAGTACAGCGTCTGCCGGTGCACGTGGCCACCGAACACGTAGTGCACGTCGGGGCCGCCGATGGGCGGCTCACAGGCGGCGTCCAGGCTGAGTGCCGCCAGCTGCGGGGTTTCGACGTAGTGCCAGCGGTCCGGCGCGGCGGCGCTGGCGTGCACCAACAGCAGCGGCGGCTGGTGCAGCGTCAGTGGCAGCTCGGCCAGAAAACGGCGCTGCTCCACGCTCAGCTGCTGCTGCGTCCACAGGACGCCGGCCTGCCCCAGCGTCTTGCCTTCGCCCATGGCCTCGATCGCGTAGACGTCGTGGTTGCCCTTGACCACCAGCGCGCCTTGCGCGGCCAGCTCCATCACGCGCTGCACCACGTAGGCGGGATCGCCCCCATAGCCCACCAGATCGCCCAGGAAGGCCAGGCGCTCGGCACCGGCGGCCTGGGCATGGGCCAGGCAGGCATCGAGCGCCTGGCGGTTGGCGTGAATGTCGGAGAGCAGGGCAAGCCGCATGACAGGCGATCCGGGGCAGCGCCCGGCCAGTGGAGGACTTCGCATCATACGGGCCGGTTCGCGCCCGCCGCAGCCGCTAAACTGGCCGCAGACAAGCCCGCCACAGCGGAAGGAAGACCATGAGCATCCCCACCCGAGTCCGCCTGATCGACGTCGGCCCGCGCGACGGCCTGCAAAACGAGAAGCAGCCGGTGCCCGCGGCTGTCAAGATCGAACTGGTGCGGCGCCTGCAGGCCGCCGGCCTGCGGGAGATCGAGGTCACCAGCTACGTCAGCCCCAAGTGGGTGCCGCAGATGGCCGACAACCACGAGGTGATGGCCGGCATCACGCGCCAGGCCGGCGTGCGCTACAGCGTGCTGACGCCCAACCTCAAGGGCTTCGAGGCGGCGCTGGCCGACCGGCCCGACGAGATCGTGGTCTTCGGCGCCGCCAGCGAGGCCTTCAGCCAGAAGAACATCAACTGCTCGATTGCCGAGAGCATCGAGCGCTTTGCCCCCGTGGTGCAGGCCGCGCGTGCCGCCGGCATCGCCGTGCGCGGGGCCATGAGCTGCACCGTCGGCTGCCCCTATGAGGGCGACATCGCGCCCGAGAAGGTCGGCTACCTGGCCGGGCTGATGAAGGGCATCGGCGTCGAGCGCGTCGACGTGGCCGACACCATCGGCGTCGGCACCCCGCGCAAGGTGCAGCGCGCCGTCGAGGCCACGCTGGCGCATTACCACCTCGATCATGTGAGCGGTCACTTCCACGACACCTATGGTCAGGCGCTGGCCAATACCCTGGCGGCGCTGGAGCTGGGGGTGTGGAACTTCCAGTCCTCGGTGGCCGGCCTGGGCGGCTGTCCCTACGCCAAGGGGGCGACCGGCAACGTGGCCAGCGAAGACCTGGTGTTCATGTTGCACGGCATGGGCATCGCCACCGGCATCGACCTGGACCGCCTGATCGACGCCGGCCAGTTCATCAGCGAGCACCTGGGGCGCAAGCCCAATTCGCGCGTGGCCACGGCGATTCTGAACAAGCGGGCGGGTTGAGCGCGTGCGGGTCTGGCCAGGGCGGCGCGCGGCGCTGTGCAGCGCCGGTGCATGGATACTGGCGGGCGTGATGGCGGGCGCGATGGCACAGGACGCCACGCCCCTGCACGCCGCCGCCGCGCGCGGCGACGTGGCCGAGCTGCGGCGCCTGCTGGCCACTGGCGCGGCGATCGACGCGCGCGACGCGCAGGGGCGCACGGCGTTGCTCGTCGCCACGCACGCCAACCAGGTGGCGGCCGCGCGGCTGCTGATCGAGGCCGGCGCGGACGTCAACGCGAAGGATGCGATCCAGGACAGCCCCTACCTCTATGCCGGCGCGCGCGGCCATCTGGAGATCCTCCGGCTCGCGCTGGCGCACGGCGCCGACCTGCGCAGCACCAACCGCTACGGCGGCACGGCGCTGATCCCGGCCTGCGAGCGCGGCCACGTGGACACCGTGCGCACCCTGATCGAGGCCGGGGTGGATGTGAACCACGTCAACCGCCTGGGCTGGACGGGGCTGCTCGAAGCCATCATCCTGAGCGATGGCGGGCCGCGCCACCGGCAGATCGTGCGCCTGCTGGTCGACGCCGGCGCCGACGTCAATCTGCCCGACCGCGACGGCGTCACCCCGCTGGCGCACGCCCGCCAGCTCGGGCAGGCCGAGATGGCGCGCCTGCTGCAGGCGGCCGGCGCTCGCTGACAAGGAGACAATCGCCCCATGACCGAAGCTTCCCGACCCCTGCCCGAAGCCATGCAGCGCGTGGCCGCCGCGCTGGCCGCGCAAGGCCATCCCCACGCCCCGATCCTGCTCGATGACGCGGCGCGCACCGCCCAGCAGGCGGCCGACGCGCTGGGCGTGGTGGTGGGCCAGATCGCCAAGAGCATCATCTTCCGCCGCCAGAGCGACGACGCGGCCGTGCTGGTGATCACTGCCGGCGACAAGCGTGTGGACGAGAAAAAGGTCGCCGCGCTGGTGGGCAAGGTGGGCCGTGCCGATGCCGACTTCGTCAAGGCGCGAACCGGCTTCACCATCGGCGGCGTGTCGCCCGTGGCCCATGCCACCCCACCGGTGGTGCTGATCGACCGCGAGCTGTACCGCTTTGACGTGATCTGGGCCGCCGCCGGTCACCCGCACGGCGTGTTCCGCCTGGCGCCGACCGATCTGGAGCGGCTGACCGGCGCGCCGGTGGCCGACGTGACGCAGGGCTGAAGCCATGGCGGCGCAGTCGCGCGAGCTGCGCGCGCTGGCGCGCCAGGCGCGGCAGGCCATGCGCGCGGGCACGCCGCTGCCCTCGCCCTGCGTCGGCGTGTGCCGCATCGGCGATGACGGCCTGTGCCTCGGCTGCGCGCGGCGGCTGGACGAGATCGGCACCTGGCTGCACGCCGACGAGCCGGCGCGCCAGGCCATCTGGCAGCGCGTGCTGCGGCGCCGGGGCCTGCCGACGGGCGCCTGAGAGTCTTTTGCCCATGCCCGCCTTGCACGCCAAAACACCGCTGCTCGTCGCAAGCAAATGCTCGCCATGGCTCGGGCCATGGCTGTGCTTTGCGCCTAGATCAGCGATGTTTTGACGCGCCTTTCGGGCACGAACAAAAAACTCTCAGCCTCTGAGCCGCGCCTGCCGCTGCAAGGCTGGCGCAAGGCGGGCAGCGCCGAATGCGCATCAGGATCCCTTCATTTACTATAAATTAAATAGCTGCTTGCGCTCGCCGCGCGGGCCTCAGACGACTTTTTGACCATCTGCCCTGAACCGCCGGCCCGGCCACTGCCATGCCCAACGCCTTCAACTTCAACGCCTCGCCCTTCGACAGCCTGACGCAGCACGAGCAGCGCCAGGTGCGCGATCACGTGGACGTGGTTTATTACCGGCCCGACGAGGTGATCCTCGACGTCGGCACGGCGCCCACGCACCTGTTCGTCATCATCAAGGGCGTGGTGGAGCAGTTCGATGGCGAGGATCTGGTGGCCACCTACGGGCCGGACGACAGCTTCGACGGCCGCGCCCTGGTGGCCGGCAAGGCCAGCAGCCGCTTCGTGGCGGTCGAGGAGGTGGTGGCCTATGCGCTGGCGCGCCAGACCGTCAACGACCTGATCGCCTCCAACGCCACGTTTGGCGCGCTGCTGTTTTCCGACCTGGGCGCCAAGCTCAGCGCCGCCAGCCAGCGCCAGAGCGGCAACGAGCTGCAGGCGCTGAACATGGCGCGCGTCGACGAGGCCTTCGTGCGGCCGGCGCACCTGGTCGACGCGGACACCGACATCGTCTCCGTGGTGCGGCTGTTCCAGAAGGAGCGCACCACCAACGTCCTGGTGCGCGATCCGGCCAGCCAGCCGCCGCGCCTGGGCATGTTCACCACCAACGCGTTGCAGCGCGCCATCCTGTCGGGGCGGCCGCTGGAGCAGATCGCGGTGGGCGAGCTGAGCAACTACGCCCTCGTCAGCGTGCGCCCGTCCGACCTGGTGGGCGACGCGCTGGCCACCATGGTGCGCCACCACATCCACCGCGTGGTGGTGCGGGAGGGCGAGCAGGTGCTGGGCGTGCTCGAGGCGCTGGACGTGTTCAGTTTCCTGTCCAACCACTCGATGCTGATCACGCTGCGCATCAACGGCGCGCGCGACATCGACGAGCTGGCCGAGGCGGCGGCGCGGATCACCGACATGATCCGGCGCCAGTTCCGCGGCGGCACGCGCGCCGAGCTGATCGCCCGGCTGGTGCAGGATTTGAACGCCCGCCTGTTCGATCGCGCCTGGCAGCTCATCGCCCCGGCCGAGCTGGTGGCCCATAGCTGCCTGTTCGTCATGGGCAGCGAAGGCCGCGGCGAGCAACTGCTCAAGACCGACCAGGACAACGGCTTGATCCTGCGCGACGGCTACGCGCCGCCGGCTGATCTGGCCGGCATCTGCCAGCGCTTTTCCGACGCGCTGGCGCGCTTTGGCTATCCGCCGTGCCCGGGCGGCATCATGGTCAGCAACCCGGCCTGGCGCATGGCGGCCAGCGAGTTCGCCCAGACCACGCGCCGCTGGCTGGCCATGCCCGAGGGCGACAGCCTGATGAACCTAGCCATCTTCATGGACGCCCACGCCGTCAGCGGCGACGCCAGCCTGCTGGAGCAGGTGCGCGACAGCCTGACGCGGATGGCGGTCGACAACGACGCCATGCTGGCGCGCTTTGCCGGCGCCATCGACGCCTTCGGCGGCAGCATCGGCTGGTGGAACCGCCTGCTGGGCGGCGAGGCCGCGCAGCTGCTCAACCTCAAGAAGGAAGGCATCTTTCCGCTGGTGCACGGCGTGCGCAGCATGGCGCTGGCCGCGCGCCTGCCGGACACCGGCACGGTGGCGCGCATCGAGGCGCTGGTGCAGCGCGGCGAGCTGAGCGCCGACACCGGACGCGAGCTGACCGAAAGCCTGCACTTCTTCCTCAGCCTGCGCCTGAAGGCCGGGCTGGCCGAGCTGGACCGCCAGCAGCCGGTGACCGGCGCGGTGGATTTCAAGAGCCTCAACAGCCTGGAGCGCGACCTGCTGAAGGACACGCTGGACGCCGTCAAGCGCTTCAAGGCGCAGCTGCGGCACCGCTTCCGGCTCAACGCGCTGTGACGCCATGAGCGGCCTGATCGAACGCCTGCGCCGCGGCTGGCAGCGGCGCCAGCTCACCGACCCGCGGTGGCGCTTTCTGCTGGACGAGCCGCCACCCAACGAGTGGGTGGCGCTGGATTGCGAGACCACCGGCCTGGACACCCGGCATGACGAAATCGTGGCCATCGGCGCCGTGCGCATCGTCGGCCAGCGCATCCTGACCAGCGAGCGGCTGGAGCTGCTGGTGCGGCCCGAGAAGGGCGTGTCGGCCGAGAGCATCCGCGTGCACCGGCTGCGCCAGCAGGACGTGGAAGCCGGCGTGCCGGCCGAGGAGGCCATGCGCCGGCTGCTGCGCTTCATCGGGCCGCGGCCGCTGGTGGGCTATTACCTGGAATTTGACGTCGCCATGATCAACCGCGCGCTCAAGGCCACGCTGGGCCTGACGCTGCCGCAGGAGAAGATCGAGGTCTCGCGCCTGTACTACGACCACCAGTTCCGCCAGCTGCCACCCTACCGGCAGCACGACCAGGCCGACATCGACCTGCGCTTTGCCACCATCATGTCCGAGCTGGGCCTGCCCACGCGCGACGCCCACGACGCCCTCAACGACGCCGTCATGGCCGCCCTGGCCTTCATCAAGCTGCGCGTGCTGCGGGGCGAGGTGGGCTGATCAAGAACTTCAAAAATAATAGCTGCTTGCGCTTATCCAGTAAGGGCAAACGGCTGATTTTGTTCGTATTCTATTCGGCGCTCGCCGGACCGTCCGGCGATTTCGTTAGCAACGAAAAAGCCGGACCCGAAGGCCCGGCTTTGCACGGGGCGCGTGGCGCGTGGCGTCAGTGCGCCGATGCCTTGGCGGCGCCCAGGCCGGTTTCGGAGCGCACCTGCTGCGCCGGGAAGGCGGCGCGCTCGGCGGCGGCGTTGCTGCTGCGATCCAGGATCGAGAACAGCCACACGCCGACGAAGCCGATGGTCATCGAGAACAGCGCCGGCGAGGTGTAGGGGAACCAGGCCGAACCCTTGGGGTTGCCCAGCGTGGCTTCCCACACCGAGGGCGACACCACCGTCAGCGCCACCGAGGAGATCAGGCCCAGAAAGCCCCCGATCACCGCGCCCTTGGTGGTGCAGTCCTTCCACAGCACCGACAGCAGCAGCGGCGGCAGGTTGGCCGAGGCCGCCACGGCGAAGGCCAGCGACACCATGAAGGCGATGTTCTGCTTCTCGAACACGATGCCCAGCAGCACCGCGATGACACCCAGCGTCAGCGTGGTGATGCGCGACACGCGCAGCTCGGCGGCGCTGTCGGCCTTGCCCTTCTTGAACACCGTGGCGTACAGGTCGTGCGACACCGCCGAGGCGCCCGACAGCGTCAGGCCGGCCACCACCGCCAGGATGGTGGCGAACGCCACCGCCGAGATGAAGCCGTAGAACACGTCGCCCCCCACGCTCTTGGCCACCAGCACCGCCGCCATGTTGGCCGTGCCGGCGCCGCCCTTGATCACGCCCTTGGCGGTGTCGGAGAACTCGGGGTTGGTCAGCACCAGGGTGATGGCGCCAAAGCCGATGATGAAGATCAGGATGTAGAAGTAGCCGATCCAGGTGGTGGCCCAGAACACGCTCTTGCGCGCTTCCTGGGCGTTGGGCACGGTGAAGAAGCGCATCAGGATGTGCGGCAGGCCCAGCGTGCCGAACATCAGCGCCATGCCGAAGCTGATGGCCGAGATCGGGTCCTTGATGAAGCCGCCCGGCCCCATGATGGCCAGGCCGGCCTTGGCCGCCGCCTCCGGGGTGGCGCCGCCGTTGGCGGCGATCTCGGTGCGCACGCGCACGCCTTCGGCGAACAGGCGCTCGGGGCTGAAGCCGTACTGGGCCATCACCATGAAGCCCATGAAGCTCACGCCCGACAGCAGCAGCACGGCCTTGATGATCTGCACCCAGGTGGTGGCCGTCATGCCGCCGAACAGCACGTAGATCATCATCAGCACGCCCACCAGCACTACCGCGATCCAGTAGTCCAGGCCGAACAGCAGCTTGATCAGCTGGCCCGCGCCCACCATCTGTGCGATCAGGTAGAACGCCACCACCACCAGCGTGCCACTGGCGGCGAAGGCGCGGAACGGCGCCTGCTGGAAGCGGTAGCCGGCCACGTCGGCGAAGGTGAACTTGCCCAGGTTGCGCAGGCGCTCGGCCAGCAGGAAGGTCAGAATCGGCCAGCCGACCAGAAAGCCGATGGAGTAGATCAGCCCGTCGTAGCCGGTGGCCATGACGGCCGCCGAGATGCCCAGGAAGGAGGCCGCCGACATGTAGTCGCCGGCGATCGCCAGGCCGTTCTGGAAGCCCGTGATGCCGCCGCCGGCGGTGTAGAAGTCGGCCGCCGACTTGGTGCGCCCGGCCGCCCACTTGGTGATCCACAGCGTGGCCGCCACGAACACCGTGAACATGATGATGGCGATCCAGTTGGTGGCCTGTTTGGCGGCCTGGCCGACGTCGCCGCCGGCGGCCAGCGCGCCGCCGGCCAGCGTCAGGGCGGCCAGCGAAAATCCGATGCGTTTTGCGGTGTTCATTTGGTGGCGTCCTCCAGGATGTCGCGCGTCAGGGCGTCGTACTCGCTGTTGGCGCGCCGCACGTAGATGCCGACGATGGCGATGGTGAACACGATCACCGCCATGCCGATCGGGATGCCGATGGTGGTGACGCCGGTGCCCAGCGGGCGGGCCAGGAACTCCTTGTCGAACGCTATCAGGCCGATGTAGCCGTAATACACGATCAGCATCAGGATCGCCAGCGTCCAGCCGAAGCGGCTGCGTGCTTGCTTGAGTTGCTGGTACTTGGGGTTGCGCTGGACGCGCTCGACCATCGGGTCGCTCATGCCTCGGTCTCCTTGCAGGGTTCGCGCCGCCGGTTCGGCAGGCGCGGCGCGATTCTGGGCAGGGGCACTGACCAAGTACTTACGCTGCGACCGCCGTCACATACCGTTGCAACAACACTGCGGGACGCTGACGCGTTTTTTTTGATCGGGGTTTTCACCAGTCGATCCGCCCCGCGCGGAGACCGAAATCGGCCCTCAATTTCACATCAAAAAACGATGCCTCAGGGTTGCCACGGAGTTTGTCAGCCTGTCTTCAGTTTCGCGGGACTGACCGGCGAACGGTCGTCAGAAAGCGGTCAGGCGCCGATTTCACATTTGCGCCCAGGACACAACTCGTTGCGTGTCCGCAGGCTCGTTCTCACCGCAATTAACAGGAGACAGACTCATGGCGACTGCAACCCCGTCCACGGCCATCCGGCCGATGACGACCGAGGAAAGGAAGGTGATCTTCGCCTCCTCGCTCGGCACCGTGTTCGAGTGGTACGACTTCTACCTCTACGGCTCGCTGGCGGCCATCATCGCCAAGCAGTTCTTTGCCGGGCTCGATCCGACCTCGGCCTTCATCTTCGCGCTGCTGGCCTTTGCCGCCGGCTTCATCATCCGCCCCTTCGGGGCGCTGGTGTTCGGCCGCCTGGGCGACATGATCGGTCGCAAGTACACCTTCCTGGTCACCATCCTGATCATGGGCATCTCGACCTTCATCGTCGGCGTGCTGCCCAACTACGCCAGCATCGGCGTGGCCGCGCCGGTCATCCTGATCTGCCTGCGCCTGCTGCAGGGCCTGGCACTGGGTGGCGAATACGGCGGCGCTGCCACCTACGTGGCCGAGCACGCCCCGCACGGCAAGCGCGGTGCCTACACGTCATGGATCCAGACCACCGCCACGCTGGGTTTGTTCCTGTCGC
>MKTG01000072.1:31521-32527 GCA_001897615.1 Burkholderiales bacterium 68-10 | reverse complement strand
TGGCGGTGTCGGTGTGGATTCGCCTGTCGCTGTCCGAGTCGCCCGCCTTCCAGAAGATGAAGGCCGAGGGCAAGACTTCCAAGGCGCCGCTGTCCGAGTCCTTCGGCCAGTGGAAGAACCTCAAGATCGTGCTGATCGCGCTGTTCGGCCTGGTGGCCGGCCAGGCCGTGGTGTGGTACACGGGCCAGTTCTACGCGCTGTTCTTCCTGACGCAGCAGCTGAAGGTCGATGCCGTCACCGCCAACCTGATGATCGCCGCCGCGCTGCTGATCGGCACGCCCTTCTTCGTGGTGTTCGGCACCCTGTCCGACAAGATTGGCCGCAAGCCCATCATCATGGCCGGCTGCCTGCTGGCCATCCTGACCTACTTCCCGGTGTTCAAGGCCCTGGCCGAAGCCGCCAACCCCGATCTGGCGGCGGCTCAGGCCAAGAACAAGGTGGTGGTGGTGGCCGACCCGGCCGAATGCTCGTTCCAGTTCAACCCGACGGGCACGGTCAAGTTCACCAGCTCCTGCGACATCGCCAAACAGGTGCTGGCGGCTGGCTCGGTGAGCTATGACAACGAAGCGGCCCCCGCCGGCACGCCCGCCGTCATCAAGATCGGCGACGACGTGATCCAGAGCTACACCACCAAGGGCATCCCGGCCGACGAAGCCAAGGCCAAGGACGCCGCCTTCAAGAAGGCCGTGGCCGAAACCCTGAAGAAGGACGGCTACCCCACCAAGGCCGACCCCGCCAAGATGAACAAGGGCATGATGATCGTCATCCTGGCCTACCTGGTGATCCTGGTGACCATGGTCTACGGCCCGATCGCCGCCGCGCTGGTGGAGATGTTCCCCACCCGCATCCGCTACACCTCGATGAGCCTGCCGTATCACATCGGCAACGGCTGGTTCGGGGGGCTGCTGCCCACCACCTCGTTCGCCATCGTGGCGCAGACCGGCAACATGTACAACGGCCTGTGGTATCCGATCATCGTCGCCGGCATGACGCTGGTGATCGGCAT
>MKTG01000072.1:12168-31480 GCA_001897615.1 Burkholderiales bacterium 68-10 | reverse complement strand
GTCGCGGCCGGGGCGCGCATGCCGTGACCGTTCCCCCATGCTCACCCCAGTGCCAGGCCTTGCCCGGCGGCTGGGGTGAGCTGGTTTTCAGCCCCCAACGACCTGTTTCAAGGAGTCGAACATGTGGAAAATTGCCCTCGGTTTCGTGGTGTTCGCCGCGATTTCCCTCTACGTCATCATGCAGGCCGGCGACAAGGTCGACATGAGCGGTGAAAAGCACGGCGCCGACGCCGTGCACGTGCCCGACGCCCCGGCCTCCGCCGCCAAGTGAAGCTCGGGCCATGCGCGCAGATGACCGATCCGGCGGCCCGCGGGCCGCACCGACCTGAAACGGCGCCCAGGCGCCGTTTTTCATGCCCGGTCGGGCCACGCCGGGCAGCCGGCGGAGCGCTTCAGCCGGCAAACACCGGTGGCGCGCAGGCCGATTCGCGCCGCCCGCGCCCTGCGCCCGGCACGCTCCTAGAATCTTCGGGCCCCTTCACGACGGACCCGCAATGACCGATGGCCTGATCCGCATCCGCGGCGCGCGGCAGCACAACCTGAAGAACCTGGACCTGGACCTGCGCACCGGCGAGCTGACCGTGGTCACCGGCGTCAGCGGCTCGGGCAAGTCCAGCCTGGTGTTCGACACCCTGTACGCCGAGGGCCAGCGGCGTTACGTCGAGACCTTCAGCCCCTACGCGCGCCAATTCCTCGACCGCATGGACAAGCCGGCGGTGGACCAGGTCGAAGGCGTGCCGCCGGCCATCGCCATCGACCAGACTAATCCGGTGCGCAACTCGCGCTCCACCGTGGGCACGATGACGGAGCTGAACGACCACCTCAAGCTCCTGTTCGCGCGCGCCGGCCGGCTGTTCGACCGCCAGACCGCGCTGGCGGTGCGGCATGACACGCCGGACAGCATCTTTGCCGAGCTGCACCGGCGCGCCGGCGAGCATGGCGACCTACGCCTGGTGGCGACCTTCGCGGTGGAGCTGCCGGCCAGCACAACCGCCGAGGACGTCGAGCAGTGGCTGTCAGCGGCCGGCTTCACGCGCGTGCAGGCCGAGCGCACGGAAGGCGACAAGAAGATCCTGGATGTCGTCGCCGACCGTTTTCGCATGGGCGGCGCCGAGCGCGCGCGCGTGATCGAGGCCATCGAGCTGGCCCTGCTGCGCGGCGGCGGGCGCATGACGGTGTACGCCGTGCCGGAAGCAGGCGACCCCGAGCCGTGGAAATTCTCCACTGGCCTGCATTGCCCGGAGAGCGACATCCGCTACGGCGATCCGATTCCGTCGATGTTCTCGTTCAACTCGGCGGTCGGCGCCTGCCCCGACTGCCGGGGCTTCGGCCGCGTGATCGGCGTCGACTTCGGCCTGGTGATCCCGGATGGCCGCCTGACCCTGCGCGCCGGCGCCATCAAGCCATTCCAGACCCCGGCCTGGAGCGAATGCCAGGACGACCTGATGCGCCACGCCGAAGGCGCCGGCATCCCGCGCGACACGCCCTGGAACAAGCTGACGCCCGAGCAGCAGCGCTGGGTGATCGAGGGCACGCCCAGCTACCGCGAAGGGCAGTGGAGCAAGCAGTGGTACGGCGTGCGGCGCTTCTTCGCCTATCTGGAGAGCAAGGCGTACAAGATGCACATCCGCGTGCTCTTGTCCAAATACCGCAGCTACACGCCCTGTCCCAGCTGCGGCGGCGCGCGGCTGAAACTGGAGTCGCTGCTGTGGCGCATGGGCAGCAAGGAAGATGCGGATGCCGTGCTGGAGCCGCGCCAAAGATTCATGCCGCAAGGCGTGGCGTGGACGCGCGAACAGCTCGAAACCCTGCCCGGCCTGTGCCTGCACGACCTGATGCTGCTGCCCATCGATCGGCTGGCGAGCTTCTTCAACCGGCTTCATGGCGCTTCAAAAAATGGAGCTGCTGGCGCGCATCAGGAAAGCGCCGAAGGCCATTTTGATGCTCCATCCGCCGACGCCCAGGCGCTCAAGCTGATCCTCGATGAAATCCAGACCCGCCTGAAGTACCTGACCGACGTCGGCATCGGCTACCTGACGCTGGACCGCCAGAGCCGCACGCTGTCGGGTGGCGAGGTGCAGCGCATCAACCTGACCACGGCGCTGGGCACCTCGCTCGTCAACACCCTGTTCGTGCTGGACGAGCCCAGCATCGGCCTGCACCCGCGCGACATGGACCGCATCACCCAGGCCATGCAGCGCCTGAAGAGCGCCGGCAACACCCTGGTGGTGGTCGAGCACGACCCGGCGGTGATGCTGGCGGCCGACCGCGTGCTTGACTTCGGCCCCGGCCCGGGCGCGGCCGGCGGGCGCATCGTGTTCGACGGCACGCCCGATGAACTGCGCGCCGCCGACACCCTGACCGGCGCGTATCTCGGCGGGCGCAAGAGCATCGGCCTGGGCTTTGCGCGCCTCGTCAAGGCCGACACGCCGCGCCTGATCCTGGAAGGCGTGCGCGAGCACAACCTGCAGGGCATCGCCGTCGAGTTTCCGCTGCAACGCCTGGTCACCGTGACCGGCGTATCCGGCTCTGGCAAGTCCACGCTGATCCAGGACGTGCTGGCGCCGGCGCTGATGCGCCACTTCGGCCAGTCGACCGAATCACCGGGCGCGCACGACCGCCTGCTGGGCGCCGAGCAGCTCAGCGGCGTGGTGTTCGTCGACCAGTCGCCCATCGGCAAGACGGCGCGCTCCAACCCGGTGAGCTACGTCGGCGCCTGGGACGCCATGCGCAAGCTGTTTGCCGACGCGCCGCTGGCGCGCCAGCGTGGCTACACCGCGTCCAAGTTCAGCTTCAACAGCGGCGACGGGCGCTGCCCCACCTGCGGCGGCTCGGGCTTCGAGCACGTCGAGATGCAGTTCCTGTCCGACGTCTACCTGCGCTGCCCCGACTGCAACGGCCAGCGCTACCGGCCTGAGGTGCTGGAGGTGCGCATCGACCGCCAGGCGCCCGCCGACCTGCGCGCGCGCCACCTGAACGTGGCCGACGTGCTTGACCTCACCGTGGCCGAGGCGGTGCAGCTGTTTGCGCGCGACCGCGAGGTGGTGCGCGTGCTGCAGCCCATCGTCGACGTGGGGCTGGACTACGTCAAGCTCGGCCAACCCGTGCCCACGCTGTCGGGCGGCGAGGCGCAGCGCCTCAAGCTCGCCGGCCACCTGGCCGAGGCAGCGAAGACCCAGACCACCAGCCGCCAGCCCACGGCGCGCAAGGGCCAGCTGTTCCTGTTCGACGAGCCCACCACCGGCCTGCACTTCGACGACATCGCCCGGCTGATGCGCGCGCTGCGCAAGCTCCTGGACGCCGGCCACAGCCTGGTGGTGATCGAGCACAACCTGGACGTGATGCGCGCCAGCGACTGGCTGATCGACCTGGGGCCCGAGGGCGGCGACGGCGGCGGACGCATCGTGGCCCAGGGCACGCCCGAGGAGGTCATGGTGCACCCCGGCTCGCACACCGGCGCCGCGCTGCGCGCCTACGTGCGGACGTTCAGCGTTGAGCGTTCGGCGTTCAGCGTGGAAGAACCCAGGCCTCAGTATTCACGCTCGACGCCCGACGCCCAACGCTCAACCTCCATCGACATCGTCCGCGCCCGCGAGCACAACCTGAAGAACCTCAGCGTCTCCATTCCGCGCGGCCAGTTCAACGTCGTCACCGGCGTGTCGGGCTCGGGCAAGTCCACGCTGGCCTTCGACATCCTGTTCAACGAGGGCCAGCGCCGCTACCTGGAATCGCTCAATGCCTACGCGCGCTCCATCGTTCAGCCGGCTGGCCGCGCGGCGGTCGATGCGGTCTACGGCATCCCGCCCACGGTGGCGATCGAGCAGCGCCTGTCGCGCGGCGGCCGCAAGAGCACGGTGGGCACCATCACCGAGGTCTGGCACTTCCTGCGTCTGCTCTACGTCAAGCTGGGCGTGCAGCACTGCATCCACGACGGCGCGCGCGTCGAGCCGCAGACGCCCGAGCGCATCGCGGCGCAGATCCTCACGCGCTTTCGCGGCCAGACCATCGGCCTGCTGGCGCCGCTGGTGGTGGGCCGCAAGGGCGTCTACACCGAGCTGGCCGACTGGGCGCGGCCGCGCGGCTTCACCCACCTGCGCGTCGACGGCGAGTTCTTGCCCACCACCGGCTTCCCGCGCATCGACCGTTTCAAGGAACACACTATCGAGCTGCCGGTGATGAGCCTGCCCGTCAGCCCCGGCAACGAGCCGCAGCTGCGCGAATCGCTGGCGCGCGCGCTGGAGCACGGCAAGGGCGTGGTGCACGTGCTGCACGACATCGCCGGCCTGCGCAACGCCATGGAGACGGGCGCGTCCACGGCGCGCATCGGCCGGGTCGAGGTGTACTCGACCAAGCGCGCCTGCCCGGTGTGTGCCACCAGCTACGCCGAGCCCGACCCGCGCCTGTTCTCCTACAACAGCAAGCACGGCTGGTGCCCCGACTGCGTCGGCACCGGCGTGCAGCTGACGCGCGCGCAGCGCAAGCTGCTGGACGATTCGGTGCTGGCGGCCGACGAAAAGGGCCGCGAGCAGACCTTTGACGAGCCCGAGGTGGAAGACCTGGTGGATCAGCCCTGCGCCACCTGCCAGGGCACGCGGCTGAACCCGATCGCGCGCGCCGTGCTGCTGGAGCTTGAGTGCTCAGCGTCCGGCGTTCGGCGTGAGGAATCGCAGCATCCACGCCCAACGCCCAACGCCCAACGCCCAACGGCAATCACCGAACTCGCCCGCCTGTCCGTCACCGACCTGCATCAGTGGGTCGATGGCCTGCAGCTCGAAGGCCGCGCCCAGGAGATCGCGCGCGACCTGCTGCCCGAAATCCGCGGCCGCCTGGCCTTCCTGGAGCAGGTCGGCCTGGGTTACCTCACGCTCGATCGCGGCGCGCCCACGTTGTCGGGCGGCGAGGCCCAGCGCATCCGCCTGGCGGCGCAGCTGGGCAGCAACCTGCAGGGCGTGTGCTACGTGCTCGACGAGCCGACCATCGGCCTGCACCCGCGCGACAACCGCATCCTGCTGGGCGCGCTGCAGCAGCTCAGCGACCACGGCAACACCCTGGTGGTGGTCGAGCACGACGTGGACACCATCCGCGCCGCCCAGCACCTGATCGACATCGGCCCCGGCGCCGGCGTGCGCGGCGGCCGCCTGGTGGCCGAGGGCAGCGTGGCCGACGTGCAGGCCGCGCCCGACTCGGCCACCGGCCGCTACCTGCTGCACGCCATGCACCACCCGCTGGCGCCGCGCCGGCCGGTGCTGGCAGCGGCGGCTGCATCTGGATTCAAGCAAAAACCGGCTCCAGCGCCCGTCCAAAGAGCGCCAGCAGCTATCAATACAGAAGCAACCCAGGCGATGCCCGACGGCGCCACCCGCTGGCTCAGCGTGCTGGGCGGCCAGCGCCACAACCTGCGGCAGGTCGACGCCCGCGTGCCGCTGCAGCGCCTGGTCGCCATCACCGGCGTCTCGGGCTCGGGCAAGTCCACGCTGGCGCGCGAGGTACTGCTGGCCAACGTCGCCGCCTGGGTGCAGCAGCGCTCGACGAAAGCCGGGCGCGACGCCATGGACGCCGGCCAGGCACCGCCGCTGGTGGGTTGCAGCGGCCTGCAGGGCTTCGAATCCATCGACCGCGTGCTGGAGGTCGACCAGACGCCGATCGGCAAGACCCCGCGCTCCTGCCCCGCCACCTACATCGGCTTCTGGGATTTGATCCGCAAGCTGTTCGCCGACACGCTGGAGGCGCGCGCGCGCGGCTATGCGCCTGGGCGCTTTTCCTTCAACACCGGCGACGGCCGCTGCCCGGCCTGCGAAGGCCAGGGCATGCGCACGCTGGCCATGAGCTTCCTGCCCGACGTCAAGGTGCCGTGCGAGGTCTGCCACGGCGCGCGCTTCAACCCCGAGACCCTGGCCGTCACCTGGCGCGGCAAGAGCATCGGCCAGGTGCTGCGGATGGAGGTGGACGACGCGGTTGACTTCTTCGCCTCCATGCCCGCCATCGCGCACCCGCTGCAACTGCTGCAGGACGTGGGCCTGGGCTATCTGACGCTGGGCCAACCCTCGCCCACGCTGTCGGGCGGCGAGGCCCAGCGCATCAAGCTGGTGACCGAGCTCAGCAAGGTGCGCGATGACGTGACCAAGCGCGGCCGCAAGGCGCCCCACACCCTCTACGTGCTGGACGAGCCCACCGTCGGCCTGCACATGCAGGACGTCGAAAAGCTCATCCGCGTGCTGCACCGCCTGGTGGACGGCGGCCACAGCGTGGTCGTGATCGAGCACGACCTCGACCTGATCGCCGAAGCCGACTGGATCATCGACCTCGGCCCCGAAGGCGGCGACGGCGGCGGCCGCATCGTGGCCGAAGGTTCGCCCGAGGACGTGGTGCGCGCAGGCACCCATACCGGGGTGGCGCTGGCGCCGGTGCTGACCAGGCAGTGAGGAGACGACCCGCGGGGCTACCCGATGGGGCGGGCGTCGCACGCCGCGTGCCTGTGCCAGGGCCGTCCTGACGCCGAACTTCCGTTTGGTCGTAACACTGGCGCCGTCATGGACATGCGGGCGCCCAAAAAGATTCATCAATGATGAATCTTAAAATTTCCGACGTCAGCGCACGACACCGATCGGTGTACGCCAGCCGCGGACGAAAACGCAACGGAGACGATCGATGGACAGTGCGCTGCTGAGTCTGCTGGGGGCCTTCCTACTGTCGATGCTGGGCCTGTTCGCCTTCATTTGGTCGCTGCGCAAGGGGCTGCTGGTGGAGAACGTGAAGGCCGCTTCGGCGATCTTCGCCAGGGGCGAGATCGGGCGGGTGGACGATCCGGCGCTGGAAAGCGCGGCGCGCGCCGACCTGCAGGCCGCGGCGGTGGAGGCGGGCGATGCCGCTCACGTGCCCGATGAACACGACATGGACGAGCGCGTGGCGGCCGATCGCTCCAGCGCCTTTCCGGTGTTCATGTTCATCGGCTTTGCCTGCATGTGGCTGCTGTTCGGCGGCATCGCCGGGCTGACGGCCTCGCTCAAGCTGCACTGGCCCGACTGGCTGGTGAGCGAGGCCTGGATGACGTTCGGCCGCATCCGCACCGTGCACCTGACGGCCGTGCTCTACGGCTGGATCACCAACGCCGAACTGGGCATCATCATCTGGCTGATGCCGCGGCTGTTGCGCACGCCGCTGATGGGCTCGATGTGGATCATGATGGGCGGCGCGCTGGTCAACATCGCCATCGCCAGCGGCATCGGGGCCATCGGCGTCGGCTGGACCGACGGGCTGGAGTACCTGGAGATGCCCTGGCAGATCGGCATCTTCTTCGCCGCCGGCATGGTGTGCATCATCGGCCCGGTGATGTACACGCTGGTCAACCGCAAGGTCGAATCGCTGTACGTCACCACCTGGTACCACACGGCCGGCCTGCTGTGGATCACGCTGCTGTTCATCGTCGGCAAGATGCCGGGCGTGCACTTCGGCGTGCAGCAGGCGGCGATGAACTGGTGGTACGGCCACAACGTGCTGGGCCTGTGGTTCACGCCGGTGGCGGTGGGCGCCATCTACTACTTCCTGCCCAAGATCATCGCGCGGCCGATCCGTTCGTACAACCTGTCCATCCTGGGCTTCTGGACGCTGGCCTTCTTCTACGCCCAGGTCGGCGGCCACCACCTGGTGGGCGGGCCGGTGCCGGGCTGGCTGATCACGCTGTCCATCGTGCAGAGCATGATGATGATCATCCCGGTGCTGGCGTTCTCGATCAACATGGCGCTGACGATGAAGGGCCGCACGCGCCTGGCGCGGTATTCGCCCACGCTGCGCTTCGTGATGTTCGGCGGCTTCATGTACCTGCTGTCGTCGCTGCAGGGCTCGTTCGAGGCGTTGCGCTCGGTCCAGCAGGTGGCGCACTTCACGCACTTCACGGTGGCGCACGCGCACCTGGGGGCGTACGGCTTCGTCACCATGGTGCTGTTCGGCGCCATCTATTTCATGATGCCGCGCGTGCTGCATTGGGAGTGGCCGTATCCGCGCCTGATCTCGCTGCATTTCTGGCTGGCCAGCGTCGGCATCCTGATCTATTTCGTGTTCCTGACCTGGGGCGGCTGGCTGCAGGGGCTGGCCATGCTCGATCCAGCCAGGCCGTTCATCGAGTCGGTCAAGCTCACCCTGCCTTACCTGCAGTGGCGCAGCGTGGGCGGCGGCCTGATGGTGGCCAGTCATCTGGTTTTCGTCGGCCACTTCCTGGCCATGGTGCTGCGCTTCGGTCCCCACCGCGTGAGCGCGGCGCTGTTCTCGGCCCAACCGCGGGCGATGGAGCTGGCACATGGAGAATGAAGTCAAACTCACGGCGGGGGCCATGGTGACCTTCGCCATCGCCGTGTCGGCGCTGGTCGTGCTGCCCTACATGCAGGTGCGCGACGTGCCGCCGCCCGACGGGCTGAAGCGCTACACCAGCGCCGAGCTGCGCGGGCGCGCCAGCTACATCGCCAACGGCTGCATGTACTGCCACAGCCAGCAGCCGCGCTCGGAAAGCTTCGCGCCCGCCGACGCCCAGCGCGGCTGGGGCCGCGCCTCGGTGCCGGGCGACTACGTGTACGACAAGCCGCATCTGCTGGGCAGCATGCGCACCGGGCCGGACCTGTTCAATATCGGCGTGCGCCAACCCAGCAAGGACTGGCAGCTGGGCCACCTGTACCAGCCGCGTGCTTACGTGCCCGAGTCGATCATGCCGTCCTACCCCTACCTGTTCGAGCTCAAGGACAAGGCCGATCCGGGCGAGGAAACGCTCAACCTGCCGCCCGGCCACGTGCCTGCCGGCAAGGTGGTGGTGCCGACGCCCGAGGCGCTCGATCTGGTCCGGTACCTGCAGGCGCTCAAGCGCGACTACCCGGTGCTGCCGCCCGAGCCGCGCGAAGCCGCGGGCGCGCGCACCTCGTCGGTGCACGACGCCCAAGCCCGCACGCCTGCCTCGTGAAAGGAGGGTCGCCATGAGTGATGACACCGACGTGCGCGCGCAATGGCGCGAAAACGAGGACCCGGAAGAGGCCATCCGCCCCATGCCGCTGATCGCCCTGCTGATCGCGGTGTTCATGGTGCTGTGGGCCGTGGTCTACATCATCTATTCGGAGCCGCTGGACAACGCGCGCTTCGGCGACCAGCGCACGCTGGCCGAGCTGTCCGGGCCGGCGCCGGGCGCGCCGGGCGCGGGCGCGGCGGTGGACGGCAAGGCGCTGTTCGCGGCCCAGTGCGCGGCCTGCCACCAGGCCACGGGCAAGGGCCTGCCGGGGGTGTTCCCGCCGCTCGACGGTTCTGAATGGGTGCACGGCGAGCCGCGCATCCTGGCCAACATCCTGCTGCACGGCATCGACGGCGAGATCGAGGTGGAGGGGCAGAAGTTCAAGGGCCAGATGCCGGCGTTCGCGCAGTTGTCCGACGCCGAGCTGGCGGGCGTCGCCAGCTACATCCGCGGCGCCTGGAGCAACAAGGCGGAGCCGCTCAAGGCCGAGCTGTTCGCCACCGAGCGCAAGAGTGGCCGCAGCGCGCCGTTCGAGGGCGGCGCGGCCCTCAAGGCGCTGGCGCAGCCGGGCGGCTGACCGGCGCGCGGGGGCCGAGCCGATGTGGCGCACCGCCTTGCTCAGCCTGCTGCTGCTGCTGGGCGGCTGGGGCGTGGGATCGTGGCTGACGCACGACTTCCAGGTCTGGACCGACGAGGGCGCGCGCCGCCTGGAGGTGGCGCTGCGGCCCGTGCCGGCGCCGCCGGTCCAGGTGGACGGCCCGGACGTGACGGCCGCCACGCTGCCCGGGCTGCTGGCCGGCGGTGGCGTGACCATTGCCGACTTCATCTACACCGATTGCCGCAGCACCTGCCTGTCGCTGGGCAGCAGCTTCCAGCAACTGCAGGCCGCCCTGCAGGCCGATCGCGCGGCCGGTGCGCCGGCGGCGGCGCGCCTGCTGTCCATCAGCTTCGATGGTGCGCGCGACGATCCGGTGGCGCTGCGCGACTACGCCCGGCGGCTGAATGCCGATCCGGCGCTGTGGCGCTTCGTGCGGGTGCCGCGGGCGGCGCAGCAGCAGGCCCTGCTGGATCGCCTGGGCGTGGTGGTGGTGCCCGACGGCCGCGGCGACTACGAGCACAACGCGGCGCTGCTGGTCTTCGACACGCAAGGCCGCATGGTGCGCGTGTTCGATATCGAGGAGCGACAGCTGGCGCTGGACTATGCGCGCCACCTGGCCCGCCAGCAGGCGCCGGGGACGGCATCGTGAACGCGCGCCGCCCGTGGCTGGCCGGCGGCGCGCTGGGGCTGGTGCTGGCCCTGCCGTGGACGCGCGAGGCAATGGAGTCCAGCATGTGGCGCCACATGCTGCTGCAGTTTCCGGCTTGGCTGCTGGCGGGCGCGCTGCTGGCGGCGGCGCTGCCGCCGCGCGCGCGTGCCGCCGTGGCGCGCTGGAATGCCCACGGCATCGCCGGCCTGGTGGCGGTGGCGGTCACGCTGGCGGTGCTGATGGTGCCGCGCGTGCTCGACCTGGCGCTGCGGCGCCCCGACATCGAGGCGGCCAAGCTGGCCACCCTGCTGCTGGCCGGCGTGGCGCTGCGCCTGTCGTGGCGGCCGGCCGGCCTGGTGGTGCAGTTCTTCTTTCTGGGCAACCTGCTGCCGATGATGGTGGTGGTCGGTCAGCTCTACATCGATTCGCCGCTGCGCCTGTGCAATGCCTACCTGCTGGACGATCAGGCGCGCCTGGGCGCCTGGCTGATCGGCGGCGCGGCCGTGCTGGGCGCCGCCTGGCTGGCCTGGACCGGCTGGGTGCTGGCAGGCCGGCAAACGCCACCCGCCCCCGCCGGCGCGCTGCATGGCATGACGGGACAGAACCCGCCGCGCTGAGCGCCGCCCCGGCCGGCGCGCCCGTCAGTGCGCGCCGATGCGCTCGAACTCGCGCTGCACGGCGACATGCGCGGTGCTCATCGTGGCCGACGGCGCCGGCCCCAGGCGGCTGACGACGACCGTGGCCAGCCAGCCCAGGATGAAGCCGGGCACGATCTCGTACAGGCCCAGCCAGCCGAACTGCTTCCACACCAGCACGGTGACGGCGCCCGTGACGATGCCCGCGAGGGCGCCCGCGCGCGTCATGCGCTCCCACCACAGCGACAGGATGATCACCGGCCCGAAGGCGGCGCCAAAGCCCGCCCAGGCGTAGCTGACCATGCCCAGCACCTTGGATTCGGGGTTGCTGGCAATCGCAATGGCAATCAGCGCGACGACCAGCACCATGGCGCGGCCGACCCACACCAGCTCCTGCTGGCTGGCGTTCTTGCGCAGGAAGGCGCGGTAGATGTCCTCGGTCAGTGCGCTGGAGCACACCAGCAACTGGCAGGACAGCGTGCTCATCACGGCAGCCAGGATGGCGGCCAGCAGGGCGCCGGCGATCCAGGGGTTGAAGAGCTGCTTGGACACCTCCATGAATACCGTCTCGGCGTTGGCGTTCACGGCGGCGGCGCTGGCCTCGTTCAATGCAAAGTAGGGAATGCCGACAAAGCCCACAGCCACGGCGCCCATCAGGCACAGAATCATCCAGGTCATGCTGATACGACGGGCGGCGGGAATGGTCTGCACCGACGAGGCCGCCATGAAGCGCACCAGGATATGCGGCTGGCCGAAGTAGCCCAGGCCCCAGGCCAGCAGCGAGACGATGCCGACAAAGCTGGCGCCGCGCATCATGTCGAACTTCTCGGCAGCGACGATGGCGTGCCAGTCCTGGCCCGGCTGCAGTTGGCCCTGCACGGCCAGCCAGGCCATCACGGGCGCCAGGATCAGCGCGGTGATCATCAGGGAGGCCTGGATGGTGTCGGTCCAGCTCACGGCCAGGAAGCCGCCGATCAGCACATAGGCGATGGTGCAGGCCGCGCCCACCCACAGGGCGGTGGCGTAGGGCATGCCGAACATGTTCTCGAACAGGCGCGCGCCCGCCACCACGCCCGAGGCGCAGTACAGCGTGAAGAACACCAGGATCACCATGGCGGTGACGATGCGCAGCAGGTTGCCCTTGTCCTCGAAGCGGTTGGCCAGGTAGTCGGGCAGGGTCAGCGCATTGCCGGCGCGCTCGGTGTACAGGCGCAGGCGCGCCGCCACCAGGCGCCAGTTGAGGTAGGCGCCCGCGACCAGGCCAATGGCGATCCAGGCTTCGGACAGGCCCGACAGGTAGACCGCGCCCGGCAGGCCCATGAGCAGCCAGCCGCTCATGTCCGAGGCGCCGGCCGACAGCGCGGTGACGAAGCTGCCCAGGCTGCGCCCGCCCAGGATGTAGTCCGACAGGTTCTTGGTGCCCAGGTAGCCCAGGGCGCCGATGCCCAGCATCGCCACCAGGTAGATGGCGAACATGATCGCCGTAGGGTCGTTCCAGGAAAATTGCATGATGTTCACTATTTAATGAATAGCTGCCCGCGCTTGTATGGCGGGCGCTAGGGTCTGTTTTTATTGAAAGCTCTTGTGGTGCTTTCCCGTTGCGCAGCCTTGTCAGGCCATGGTCATCAGCTGTGCGTTACCGCCCGCCGCCGCGGTGTTCGTGCTGATGGATTGCTCGTGCAGCAGGGCCGCCAGGTCATAGCCCTTGCCAGCCATCAGTTCGTCGCTGCTGCGGCTCTCCACGCGCACCAGGGCGCCCTCGCGGGCGGCCACCAAGACGCCGATTTGCAGCAGCGCATCGCCATCGCCCTCGAACAACAGCGCGGCGATGGGGGCGCTGGCGTCCTGCAGGCTGGCGGCGTCGGCGCGCTGCAGCCAGGCGCTGCCTGCGTCGCCCAGGGCCTGGCTCAGCGCCTGCCAGGCGGCGGCGCAGCCCTGGTCCTCCTGTGCCAGCAGCACATGGCAGGGGTTGCCGCTGGCCAGGGCCGCGGCCAGCTGGTGCACCAGGCCCAGCGGTGTACGCGGCAGCGCCCAGACCGGGCCGCGCGGCAGCAGGCGATAGCGGTTGGCCTCGCCCGTGGGACCGGGCAGCAGCCAGCTTGCACCCTGGCGCGCAGCAGAGAGCGCGGCGTCGCAGGCGGCGCGCGCCAGGGCGGCATCGACGCCGGGCAGCACCGTCTGCTGCAGCCGCGCCAGCAGTTCCAGCGTCGGTTCGGGCTGCGCGCCCTCGGCGCGCGGCAGCGCGGCCAGGGCGGCGTTCGGCTCGCCCTGCACCAGGCGGTGCAGGTACAGCGGGCCGCCGGCCTTGGGGCCGGTGCCCGACAGGCCCATGCCGCCAAAGGGCTGCACGCCCACCACGGCGCCGATCACGTTGCGGTTGACGTAGATGTTGCCGGCCTGCACGCGCTCGCTCAGGTGGGCAATGGTTTCGTCGATGCGGCTGTGCATGCCAAAAGTGAGGCCATAGCCCGTGGCATTGATGCCATCGACCAGGGCGTCGAGCTGCTCGCGCTGGAAGCGGATGACATGCAAAACCGGGCCAAAAACCTCACGGGTCAGACGCGAAGTGCTATCAATTTCAATAATCGCCGGAGCCACATAGTGACCGTTCAGGGGCTCGGTGCCGCCACGCTGCACGCGTGTGACCTTCTGGCCGGCGGCCTGCATGCGCTCGATATGTGCCTCGATTTGCGCACGCGCCTGCTCGTCGATCACCGGGCCCACGTCGGTGCTCTGGCGGTCGGGGTTGCCCATGGACCATTCCTGCAGCGCGCCCTGCAGCATGGTGAGCGTGCGCTCGGCCACGTCTTCCTGCAGGCACAGCACGCGCAGGGCGGAGCAGCGCTGGCCGGCCGAGTCGAAGGCCGAGGCCAGCACGTCGGCCACCACCTGCTCGGCCAGGGCCGAGGAGTCCACGATCATGGCGTTCTGGCCGCCGGTTTCGGCGATCAGCGGAATCGGGTGGCCGTTCACTGACAGGCGGCTGGCGAGCTGGCGCGCAATGATGCGTGCCACCTCGGTGGAGCCGGTGAACATCACGCCCGCCACCTGCGGGTGCGCCACCAGGGCCGCGCCCACGGTCTCGCCGCGGCCGGGCACGAGCTGCAGTGCGCCCTGGGGTACGCCGGCCTCGTGCAGGATCTGCACCATGGCCGCGGCCGTGAGCGGCGTCTGCTCGGCCGGCTTGGCCAGCACGGTGTTGCCGGCGGCCAGGGCCGCGGCCACCTGGCCGGCAAAGATGGCCAGCGGGAAGTTCCAGGGGCTGATGGCCAGCACCACGCCCAGCGGGCGCTGCGCGGCGTTGTCGAACTGCGCCGCCACCTGGGCGCCGTAGTAGCGCAGGAAGTCCACGGCCTCGCGGATCTCGGCCACGGCATTCGGCAGGGTCTTGCCGGCCTCGCGCATGATCAGGCCCATCAGCGGCTGGCTGCGCTGCTCCAGCAGGTCGGCGGCGCGCGCCAGCACGTCGGCACGCGCCGCCGGGGGCGTGCCGGCCCAGATGGGGGCGGCCTGCGCGGCGCGCTCGGCGGCGGCCTGGGTTTCCTCGGCAGTGGCCTCGCGCACCCAGCCGACGATGTCGCTCAGCTCGGCCGGGTTGCGCAGCGCCTGCCAGCCGGGTGCCTGGGCCGGGTTGGCGGGCAGCGTGACCTGGGGCGGCGCGGCCAGGTAGGTCTGGCGCGTGCTGTAGAGCAGGGCGGCGGCCAGCGAGGCGAGCTGCTGCTCGTGCGCCAGGTTCAGGCCCTGCGAGTTGGCGCGCGCCTGCCGGCCTTCGCCGGCAAACAAATCATGGGGCAGGGGAATGCGCGGGTGCGGGGCGCCCAGGCGCCCCTCCTGGCTGGCGATCAGCAGCACGTCCTGCACCGGGTCGGTGACGAGCTCGGCCACCGGCACGCTGGCGTCGCCAATGCGGTTCACGAACGAGGTGTTGGCGCCGTTTTCCAGCAGGCGCCGCACCAGGTAGGCCAGCAGTGTCTCGTGGCTGCCGACGGGCGCGTAGATGCGGCAGGGGCGCGCCAGCTTGCCTTCCGAACTGGGGCCGGTGACCTGCGCATACAGCGGCTCGCCCATGCCGTGCAGGCACTGGAACTCGTACTGGCCGCTGTAATAGCTGCCGCCCACGCTGGCGGCCAGCTGGTAGATGCTGGCCAGGGTCTGGGCGTTGTGCGTGGCAAATTGCGGGTAGATGGCGTCGGGCGCCTCCAGCAGCTTTCTGGCGCAGGCCAGGTAGCTCACGTCGGTATAGACCTTGCGTGTGTACACCGGGTAGCCGGCCAGGCCGTCCAGTTGCGGGCGCTTGATCTCGCTGTCCCAGTACGCGCCCTTGACCAGGCGAATCATCAGGCGGCGGCGGCTGCGGCGGGCCAGGGCGATCAGGTATTCGATGACCTGCGGGCAGCGCTTCTGGTAGGCCTGCACCACGAAGCCTATGCCGCTCCAGCCGCGCAGCGAAGGCGCGGCGCACAGCGCCTCCATCAGGTCCAGCGACAGCTCCAGGCGGTCGGCCTCCTCGGCGTCGATGTTCATGCCGATGTCGTATTGCTTGGCGAGTTCCGCCAGGTGCAGCACGCGCGGCAGCAGCTCGGCCATCACGCGGTCGTACTGGGCGCGCGAGTAGCGCGGGTGCAGGGCCGAGAGCTTGATGGAGATGCCCGGGCCTTCGAAGATGCCGCGCCCCGAGGACGCCGCGCCGATGGCGTGGATGGCCTGCTCGTAGTCGCGCAGGTAGCGCTGCGCATCGGCATCCGTCGCCGCGGCCTCGCCCAGCATGTCGTAGCTGTAGCGAAAGCCCTGCTGCTCGTACTTGCGGCTGTTGGCCAGGGCCTCGGCGATGTGCTGGCCGGTGACGAACTGCTCGCCCATGAGCTTCATGGCGCGGTGCACGCCCTGGCGGATCAGCGGCTCGCCGCCCTTGCCGATGACGCGCGTGAGCGCCGAGGACAGGCCCTTCTCGCTGTTGGTGGCTGTCAGCTTGCCCGTCAGCACCAGGCCCCAGGCGGCGGCATTCACGAACAGCGAGGGCGAGCGCCCGACATGCGAGCGCCAGTCGCCCTTGCTGATCTTGTCGCGGATCAGCGCGTCGCGCGTGGCCTTGTCGGGGATGCGCAAGAGCGCCTCGGCCAGGCACATCAGCGCCACGCCCTCCTGGCTGGAGAGCGAGAACTCCTGCACCAGTGCGGCCACGCCGCTGGTCACGGGTGCATCGCGCAGGCCCTGCACCAGGCGCGAGGCCAGTTCACGCACCTTGGCGGCCTGGGCCTCGTCCTGCGCGCGCGCCAGCGGCAGCAATGCCGGCAGGCATTCGGTCTCGGGCCTGTGCCAGGCGGCGGTGATGGCGGCGCGCAGCGGGGTCTGCGGCAGGATCGACTGGGCGAAGGCGAGGAAGGGTTGCGCCTCTTGCGCGGTGGTGGGTTGCACCTCGTCCTTGCCGTCTTCGGGTGCGCCTTCGCCTGCGCCAAAAATCCGGAGGGTGGTGGCGCCGCGCTCCAGTGCATCCACATATTGCAGCACGGCCTGCTTGATCAGCCAGTGCGGGGTGCGGTTCAGGTTCTGGGCGGCGTTGCGAATACGCTCGCGCAGGAGGTCATCGACCTTGATGCCAACGGTGGTGGACATGGGTGTTGCGGAAGTGAGGGGCGGGAGGGGATGGCCGCAGCGGCGCCCACGGCTCGACCGGCGTGAACTGTGTCATGGTTGCACCTTTTCATGAATAGGGTAAACCCTATGAGCAACCTTGGCCCGCCGGGAGAAGGAATTCTGCCCGCCTGGCCATCGATGCCCAGGGATGAGCGCACGCCGTGCTGCCTGGAGCGCAGGGCGTGCCAGTGCCTCAAAACCGGATTGCAGCCGCGCCCGATCGGCGCAAGCAGCTATTATTTTTGCAGTAATCGCAGATGCGCCACCAGCTCGGCAAAGCCGGCCCCGCGCTCGGCCCGTGTCACGTAGCGCGGCAGGTGGCTCAGCTGGGGTACGAAGCGGGCAATGTTGGCCACGCCCACGCTGTGCGGGAAGTGCTGGAACATCAGCTGGTCATTGGTGGAGTCGCCCACGTAGACCCAGCGGTCCAGCTCGGCATCCAGCTCGCGGCCCAGCAGCTGGCGGATGATCCAGCGCGCGCCCTCCAGCTTGTTGTGCGCGCCGAACCAGCCGTTGATGTGGATGCTGCTGACGGTGGCGTTCATGCCGGCGGCGCGCATGACCTGCACGCACTGGTCGATGGCGGTCTGCGGCAGGTGGGTGAACTCGCTGTGGTCGATGGCGATGTCGGTCTCGCGCCCCAGGGAATCCTGGGCGCGGCGCGCGCCCGCCACCGTGGCCTCGATCCGCGCCAGCACCTGCTGCATGCGGGCGAAATGGGCGGCGCGGGTGGCGGCATCCTGTTGATACCATTTTTGTAGCTGCTCGCGCTCGCTGGACGGGCGCTGCAGCCCATCTTGATCAAATTTCACCAGAGCCACGGCGCCGTTTTCGGCCACGATGGCGTCCAGCGGCCAGGCGAGCGCGAACGGCTCGCTCCAGCCCACCGGGCGGCCGGTGATGGCGATCACGTGCAGTCCGGCGGCCTTCAGCCGGCCCAGCGCGGCCAGCGCGTCGGGCGTGATCGCGCCGTCGGTGGTCAGGGTGTCGTCGATGTCGGTCAGCACGCCGTGCAGCGCGGGCCACGTACCCGGACGCAGTTCGGCCAGGGGTTTCACGGCCGAGCCAGCGCGGCCGACAGCGGCTCGCGCGGCACGTTGTCGACGTCGTGGTGCAAAAAGGCGATCAGGAACTGGATGCCGATGATCAGCGGCAGCGCCGCCAGCATCACGGTGCCGCTGGAGGCCGGCACGCCGGTGGCCACGCTGTGAATCCACTGCGCGGCACCAAAACCCAGCCCCAGCGCGCACAGCAGCACGCCAGCCAGGCTGTAGACGCTGCCCAGGTTGAAGTCGCGCACCAGATAAACGTAGACATAGCGCTTGAAGAAGCGCTTGACGTGCTTGCCCATGAACTCGGGCAGCACGCGCGAGACCTTCAGATTGGACTGCTCGTCGGCGTACACCGCGTCCATCGGCACGTCCTGCACCACGGCGCGGATGATGTTCAGGCGGTACAGCATGTCGCTTTCGAAGAAGTAGCGGCGCTCCAGCTTTTCCAGTGGCAACTGGCGCAGCACCTCGGCGTGGACGGCGGTGTAGCCGTTGGTCGGGTCCATCACGGGCCAGTAGCCGGAACTGAGCTTGGTGACGAAGGACAGCGCCGCATTGCCCAGCAGCCGGATGCGCGGCATGCCGCGCAGCGACTCGGGCCGGTAGAAGCGGTTGCCCTTGGTGTAGTCGGCGCGGCCGCGCAGGATGGGCTGCACGAACTTCGGGATCAGCGCCGGGTCCATCTGCCCGTCGCCGTCGATCTTGACGACGATGTCCATGCCGTCGGCCAGCGCCGCCTGGTAGGCGGTGACCACCGCCCCGCCCACGCCGCGGTTCTCGGGGTTGTAGAGCACGCGCACGCGCGGGTCGCGGTGGCTCTGCTCGATGAAGCGGCCGCTGCCCTCCGGGCAGGCGTCGTCCACGGCGTAGATGCGCTCGACCTCGGGGCCGATGGCGTCGATCACGCCCAGCACGTGCTGCGTGACCTTGTAGCAGGGGATGGCGACGGCGATGCGCATGGGTCGATTTTCAACTGGCCGAGGCCAGTGCCACGCCGGCCATGATCAGGACGCCGCCGGCCAGGGTTCTCCAGTGCAGCGGTTCGCCCAGGAAGGCCCACGCCAGCGTCGGCACGATCAGGAAGGCCAGGCCCATGAACGGGTAGGCCAGGTGCAGGGGGGCGTGGCGCAGGATCCAGACCCAGCCGAGGGTGGTGATGCCGTACAGGGCCAGCGAGGCGATCAGCCAGCCGTTAAGCAGCCAGTCCTGCAGCGCGGGCTGCAGGGGCAGCGCCAGCGCGGCTTTCTTGAAGAGCAGTTGGCCCGCGCTGATGGCCAGGACGCAGATCAGCGTGGAAAGGGTCAGGAGGGGTGACATCAGTTTCGTGACCCGGATTTTGAGGGACTCCTGAGGAGTCCGAGGCGAGCGACTCGGAGTCGCCGGATCATTCTTGATTCGTCGGCCATGAGAGTGGAGTGTAAGGATCAATGGCCTTGCCATCGACCCATAGTGCACGTGCGGCCGACGGCATGGTGGAGCGCAGCAACTCGCCCGCTCCCCAGGTGATCTCGGTGCCAGACGGACAGTCGAACGACATCCATAGGCGTCCGGGCTGCATGGGGCGCAAATCATGATTGCCATGGATCGCGTACGTGTGCCATTGCCCGTCGGCGACGATGTGAAGGTTGGGCCTGGGCCAGTCGCGCGCGCCTGCGGGGTGTTCGAGCTTCAGGCGCGCGATGCGACAGCGCCGGGGCTGCACGGCCAGCACGCGCAGGTGGAACCGCCAGACGCCATCCATGAACGTCATTGGCGGGT
>MKTG01000072.1:11551-12123 GCA_001897615.1 Burkholderiales bacterium 68-10 | reverse complement strand
GCCCGCCGGGATGATCCGCGCAGGACCAAGAACGGACGCCACCGGGCCAAGCCGCAGTGGGTCGATGGTCAGCGCTTCATGCCGACGTGCACGCTTGGTCAGCGTCACAGCCATAGCCATCAAAACCAGCACCAGCGCCAATTGACGCCACCGGGCCGCCGTCCAGTGCCAGCCGTGCGTAGTCCGCCACGCAGGGAGCAACGCGCCCACCGACGCGCCGGTCAGCAACAGCAGCCAGGGCTCGAGAAACCCCGCGTTGTAGCGGGTGTTGTACAGCACGGGCAGCAACTGGATCACCATCAGCGCCGTGCCAAAGCCGAGCAGCGTCAGAACCACTGGCTTTCGATGGTCATGTGGCGGCGCACGGAGCGTTGCCTGGCGCCGACGCAGCAGCCAGTTGAAGGCGGCTGCTCCGATGCAAAGCCATTCAAACAGTCGGAATTTGCGCAGACTGGAGTCGAAACCAAGCTCCGGCGCGCTGTAGAGCAGCCATGAACGCAGTTTGACGGCAAAAAATGACATCAGGTCGGCTGCACGCGTGTTGCGTAGCACGTCGATGGCCGTCGCGCGCT
>MKTG01000072.1:0-11460 GCA_001897615.1 Burkholderiales bacterium 68-10 | reverse complement strand
ACAAGCCGGCGCCGCTGCCCGTTCCCATCGCCCACAGGTCAAACTGGACACCGTTCTTGAGTACCACCGCCAGCGGCAGCAGACAGGCCGCCACCAGCATCAACAACATCCCGCGCAGACTGTGGCGCCAGTCACGCAGGCGAGGCAGGTTCGTGGCGAGCGCCAGCAGGACGATGGCGCCCAGCACCATCAGCTGCAGCACCGGACGCGTCAGTAGCGTGATCGTCAGGCCGATCCCGCCCAGGATCAACCAGCGCCGAGGGCTGTCAGGGCCTTGCAGCAGGATCTCGATCAAGGACCAGCTGAACAGCATGAGGCCGAACAGATACAGCGGCTCGGTCAGGATCTTTGGCATGTAGTACGCGATGCCGGGGTGGGAGATCAGCAGCAGCACCGCCACCGTGGCTCCGCCCCAGCCGCCCAGCCGGCGCGCCGCCTGAGCCATCATCAATGCGGAAGCCACAAACAGCCCGCCATTGGCCCAGCGGATGGCGGTGACATCGCCTTGCCACAGCGCTGGCCACAGATAGCCCAGGGGCGCGACCCGCGTGCTGAATGGATCGTTCAGCAAGAACGCCCAGCCGTGTGCAAGCCACTTGCGCGCTGCGGGAAGGTAGGTGTGAAAGGCGTCGGAGTTGCCCGAGGCATCGAGATCCGACGGGTAGTACCGGAGAAGCCTCAGAACCGCCAACGCCACGATCACGGCCGCACCGGCACAGGCCAGTGCGCGCGTCAGGTGCTGGTTCTGGGCGAGGCGGTTCATTTGGCCTGCAACGCCAACCCCGCATGCTCGCGCAGCGGGTGGAAATGGATCTTGGGGAAGCGCTCCTGCGCCAGCCGCACGTCGTAGGGGCTGGTGCACAGATAGGTCAGTGTATTGGCCGCGTCGTGCGCCATGCGCAGGGGGTAGGCGTTCTCGAACTCGCGCAGCTCTTGCGGCGTATCGGCCGTGATCCAGCGCGCGCCCGTGTACTGGCAGCCTTCCAGGCGCACGTCGCAGTCGTATTCGGTCTTCAGGCGGTGCTGCACCACTTCAAACTGCAGCTGGCCGACGGCGCCCAGCAGCATGTTGCCGCCGGCATCCGGTTTGAACACCTGGATGGCGCCTTCCTCGCCCAGCTCCATCAGGCCCTGCTGCAGCTGCTTGGAGCGCAGCGGGTTCTTGAGCACCACCGTCATGAACAGCTCGGGCGCGAAGAAGGGCAGGCCGGTGAACTGCAGGTTCGGCCCGTCGGTGATGCTGTCGCCCAGCTGCACGCCGCCGTGGATGGTGAAGCCGATGATGTCGCCGGCGTAGGCCTCATCGACCGCCTCGCGGCGCTGGCTCATGAAGGTGACGACGCTGGTCGGGCGCAGCTCCTTGCCGGTGCGCTGCACCTTCATCTTCATGCCTGGGGTGTATTTGCCGCTGGCCACGCGCACGAAGGCGATGCGGTCGCGATGGTTGGCGTCCATGTTGGCCTGCACCTTGAAGACCACGCCGGAGAAGCCCTTGTCCTCGGGGCGCACGGTGACCTGCTCGCGCTGGCGGTTCACTTCGCGCCAGGCGATGCGCGGGCCGGGCGGAGGCGACATGTCGACCACGGCGTTCAGGACCTCCATGACGCCGAAGTTGTTCACGCCCGAGCCGAAGAACACGGGCGTGAGCCGCGCGGCCAGGAATTCCTGGTGGTCCCAGGCGATGGAGGCGCCCACGGCCAGCTCCATGCTCTCGATGGCGTCGTCATACGCCTTGCCGAAGCGCGTGCGCAGCTTGTCCACCTCGGTGAGCGGGATGACCTCGAAGTCCTCCGGCCGCTTCTCGCTGCCGGCCTGGAACACCGTCATGCTCTGCGTGCGCAGGTCGATGATGCCGCCGAAGCTCTTGCCCTGGCCCACTGGCCAGGTCATGGGGCAGCAGGGCATGCCCAGCTCGCGCTCCACTTCGTCGAGGATGTCCAGCGGGTCGCGCACCTCGCGGTCCATCTTGTTGACGAAGGTGATGATGGGCGTGTCCCTCTGGCGGCAGACCTCGATCAGGCGGCGCGTCTGCGTCTCCACGCCGTTGGCGGCGTCGATCACCATCAGCGCCGAATCGACGGCGGTGAGCACGCGGTAGGTGTCCTCGCTGAAGTCCTTGTGGCCGGGCGTGTCGAGCAGGTTGATGACGTGTTCGCGGTAGCTCATCTGCATCACGCTGGACGCCACCGAGATGCCGCGCTGCTTCTCGATCTCCATCCAGTCGCTGGTGGCATGTCGGCTGGCCTTGCGGCCCTTGACGGCGCCGGCGATCTGGATGGCGCCCGAGAACAGCAGCAGCTTTTCCGTCAGCGTGGTCTTGCCGGCGTCGGGGTGGGAGATGATGGCGAAGGTGCGGCGGCGCCGGGTTTCGGAGGCGAGGGACACAGAAAGCTCAGGAAAGGTCAGGGCAGGTGACGGGGCAGGTCGGACGATTGGTGCAGCACGCGCAGCACGTCGATGCGGTCGGGGTGTTCAACGTAGAAGACGGCGAAAGGAAAGTGAGACAGGGTCCAGAAGCGCATTCCCTTGACGCGCACCGCTCTGGCATGGCGCGGGGAGCCCGTGCCCGGATGATGGGCGATGTGAACCAAGGCGTTGTCGTATTCATCGAGAAAGCGCTCGGCCAGTGGGTGTCCACCGTGTGTCCAGTAATGGCTGAAGGCTCTATCAATGTCAGTTTCCGCGGCGGCGCGCGGTTGGACGGGCTTCACCTGGGGTGGGACTCGGCAGCGCGGGCGGCGGCGATGCGCGCGTTCAGCTCGGCGCGGTGCTCCTCCCAGGTGCGCGAGGAGGGGCCGGAATCGATGCCTTCCTGGATCAGCGCTACGAAGCGCTCCTCGGCCGCGCGCTCCTCGTCGCGCCGCACCAGCTCGCGCATGTATTCGCTGGTGCTGCTGTAGCCGCGCGCCTTGACGCGGGCATCGACGAAGGCCTTCAGCTCGTCGGTCAGCGAGATGTTCATCGTGACGGTGCTCATGGCGTGATTTTAAGGCTTGGCAAGCCTTGTCAACGACGAGTGACCGCTATAATTCGCGCCTTTCCGAGGAGCGTTGCAGCGCCCCCACCATGCGGGGCGTGAGGCTCGGAATTCGATCCAGGCAACGACGCTCACCCACTGATCGCGTGTGGTGAGCTGTTCATCCCGTCAGTGGTTTTTCAAAAGCATTGCCTTTGGAGCAAACCATGAACGCACCCCTGAAGAACCCCGTGGCGCAGGACTCCGCCATTGCCGACATCACCCTGGCCGACTGGGGCCGCAAGGAAATCGCCATCGCCGAGACCGAGATGCCCGGTCTGATGGCGATCCGCGCCGAGTACGCGAAGGCGCAGCCCCTGAAGGGCGCCCGCATCACCGGCAGCCTGCACATGACGATCCAGACGGCGGTGCTGATCGAGACCCTGCAGGCGCTGGGCGCCCAGGTGCGCTGGGCCTCGTGCAACATCTTCTCCACCCAGGACCACGCCGCCGCCGCCATCGCCGCCAACGGCACGCCGGTGTTCGCCATCAAGGGCGAGACGCTGGCCGACTACTGGGACTACACGCACCGCATCTTCGAATTCGGCCCGGCCGGCAGCAAGGCCGAGGGCCCGAACATGATCCTGGACGACGGCGGTGATGCCACGCTGCTGATGCATCTGGGCCGGCAGGCCGAAACCAACCCCGCCGTGCTGGCCGCGCCCAAGAGCGAGGAAGAGCGCGTGCTGTTCGCCGCCATCCAGGCCAGGCTGCGCCAGGACCCGAGCTGGTACAGCCGCAAGAGCGCCGAGATCATCGGCGTGACCGAGGAAACCACCACCGGCGTGCACCGCCTCAAGGAGATGAGCGCCGCCGGCACGCTGCTGTTTCGCGCCATCAACGTCAACGACTCGGTCACCAAGAGCAAGTTCGACAACCTGTACGGCTGCCGCGAGTCGCTGGTGGACGGCATCAAGCGCGCCACCGACGTCATGGTGGCCGGCAAGATCGCCGTGGTGTGCGGCTACGGCGACGTCGGCAAGGGCAGCGCGCAGGCGCTGCGCGCGCTCAGCGCCCAGGTGTGGGTGACCGAGATCGACCCGATCTGCGCGCTGCAGGCGGCCATGGAGGGCTACCGCGTGGTCACCATGGAAGAGGCGGCGCCGCTGGCCGACATCTTCGTCACCGCCACCGGCAACAAGGACGTCATCACCTACGCCCACATGGCGGCCATGAAGGACCAGGCCATCGTCTGCAACATCGGCCACTTCGACAACGAGATCGACGTCGCCAGCCTGGAAGCGCGCTGCCAGTGGGAAGAGATCAAGCCGCAGGTCGACCACGTCATCTTCGAGGGCGGCAGGCGCATCATCCTGCTGGCCAAGGGCCGGCTGGTGAACCTGGGCTGCGGCACCGGCCACCCCAGCTACGTGATGAGCTCCAGCTTCGCCAACCAGACCATCGCGCAGATCGAGCTGTTCACCCGCCCCGACGCCTACGCGGCCGGCCGCGTCTACGTGCTGCCCAAGCACCTGGACGAGAAGGTCGCGCGCCTGCAGCTGGCCAAGTTGAACGCGCGCCTGACCGAGCTGAGCGACGAGCAGGCGCGCTACATCGGCGTGGCCAAGGCCGGGCCGTACAAGCCGGATACCTATCGCTATTGATTACGTAGCTGCTGGCGCTTGCTGGGCGGGCGCTGGCAGTCAATTTGCTCCAAGACATCCGTGCGGGCCGACCAACTGCTCGTCGAACGTGGCCTGGCCGCCAGCCGCAGCCAGGCCCAGCGCCTGATCGCGTCCGGCGCCCGCTGGCGGGCCCCCGATGGCTGGCGCGTGCTGGCCAAGTCGGACGATCTGCCGCCGGGCGCCCAGATCGAACTGCAGGACGCCGCCGAGGCCCGCTACGTCTCGCGTGGCGGCCTCAAACTCGAAGGCGCGCTGGCGACGGCGGGTGTGGCGGTGGCCGGCCGCCGCTGCCTGGACGTGGGCCAGTCCACCGGCGGCTTCACCGACTGCCTGTTGCAGCACGGCGCGGCGCGCGTGGTCGGCGTGGACGTGGGCCACGGCCAGCTGCACCCGCGGCTGCGTGCCGATGCCCGCGTGCAGGCGCTGGAAGGCGTCAACGCCCGGCACCTGGATGCTTCTTTATTGATAGCTGCTGGCGCTGGACAGACGGTCGCTAGAGGACTATTCGATGCCGATTTCGATCTCATCGTCGGCGATCTGTCCTTCATCTCCCTCACCCTGGTGCTGCCGGCCCTGGCGGCGCTGCTGGCGCCGGCGGGCGAGCTGCTGCTGCTGGTCAAGCCGCAGTTCGAACTGCAAGCGGCCGACATCGGCAAGGGCGGCATCGTGCGCGACCCGGCGCTGTACCCGCGTGTCGAGCAGCGCCTGCGCGACGCGTGCGCCGCGCTCGGCCTGACGGTGCGCCACTGGCTTCCCAGTCCCGTCGCCGGCGGCGACGGCAACCGCGAATTCTTCATCCATACCGCCCGCGCGGCGGCGACACCCGATACCCCATGAGCGTCAACCTCAGTCTCGAATTCTTTCCCCCCAAGACGCCCGAAGGCGCCGACAAGCTGCGCGCCGTGCGCGGCCAACTGTATGCGCTGAAGCCCGAGTTCTGCTCGGTCACCTTCGGCGCCGGCGGCTCGACGCAGGAGGGCACGCTGGACACGGTGCGCGCCATCGTCGCCGAGGGCCGGCCCGGCGTGCCGCACCTGTCGTGCATCGGCCAGACGGCGGACAGCATCCGCCAGCGCCTGGCCAGCTACCGCGCCGCCGGCGTGCGGCAGCTGGTGGCGCTGCGGGGCGACCTGCCCAGCGGCTACGGCATGGGTGGCGAGTTCCGCCACGCCAGCGACCTGGTGGCCTTCATCCGCGCCGAGACGGGCGAGCATTTCCGCATCGCCGTGGCCGCCTACCCTGAGTTCCACCCCCAGGCGCGTTCGCCCGAGGCCGACCTGGACGCCTTCGCCACCAAGGTGCGTGCCGGCGTCGACCTGGCCATCACGCAGTACTTCTTCAGTGCCGGCGCCTACTTCCGCTTCGTCGACGAGGCGCGCCGGCGCGGGGTGACCGTGCCCATCGTGCCCGGCATCATGCCGATCACCAACAGCACCCAGCTGCTGCGCTTTTCCGACAGCTGCGGCGCCGAGGTGCCGCGCTGGATCCGCCTGCGCCTGCAGGGCTTTGGCGACGATGCCGCGGCGATCAAGGATTTCGGTGCCGACGTGGTGGCCGCGCTGTGCCGCCGCCTGCACGAAGGCGGCGCGCCGGGCTTTCATTTCTACACCCTCAACCAGGCGGCCGGCGTGCTGCAAGTCTGTCGTCGGCTGGGCTGGGCGGGCGACGATATATAACCATTGGTTTAATAGTTGTCTGGTTTTGCGCCAATTACGATCTGAAACCCCCGGATCGGGGGCGCCAGCCGCGCCGGGAACGCGGTACAGACGGTAAAATCCGCCCCATGTTAGGGGACCCCTCTCCCGGCGCCCGCGCCAGTGGCACGCCGGTTTCGGGAAGTGCACCCCGCCCGTCAGCCCGCCGATTCCTGTGGATCGGCGCCATGTGGCTGGCAGCCGGGCCCCTGGCGGCCCAGACGGTGAGCCTGAATGCTTCCACCCCCGCGCTCTCCGAGCCTTGCACCTCGGCCAAGGCCGTGCACGACATGCGCTGCCCCAACTACACCGGCTTCAAGCCGCGGGTGGGCGGACTGAGCGCGCGCGTGCCGCAAGGGCGCGACGCCGATGACGTGGCCGAAGGCCTGGCCCTGCCCGAGCGCCCGCCGCTCGGCCTGCGGGGCGGGCGCGACCTGCAGCGGGGCATGGCCTCGTGGTACGGCCCGGGCTTTCACGGGCGCCTGACGGCCAGCGGCGAGCGTTTCGACCAGAACGAGCTGACCGCCGCCCACAAGACCCTGCCTTTCGGCACCCGCGTGCTGGTGCACAGCCCGCGCACCGGCAAGCAGGTGGTGGTGCGCATCAACGACCGCGGGCCCTTCGTCAAGGGCCGGGTGATCGACCTCAGCAAGGCCGCCGCGCGTGCGCTGGGCCTGCACGCCCTGGGCCACGACGCCGTGGTGCTGCGCGAGGTAAGCGCTGGCGCGGACGACAGCAACGGCTGAGTATAAAAACTGATTCACGCGCCCGTCTGTCGAGCGCCGACAGCTCCTGAATTATGAGCAAAAACAAGGCGCCCTCGGGCGCCTTGTGGCCTGGGCGGGGCGCCGCGCTCAGCGTTCGTCGTAGCTGATCACCAGCCGCTCGCTGGTCGGGCGCGCCTGGCAGCTCAGCACGAAGCCCTGGGCGATTTCGGCGTCTTCGAGGGTGAAGTTCTTGTCCATGCTGACGCTGCCTTCCAGCACCTTGGCGCGGCAGGTGCAGCACACGCCGGCCTTGCAGGAGTAGGGCGCGTCCAGCCCGGCGCTGAGGGCTACGTCCAGCACATGCTGGTCGCGCCGCATGGCCAGCTCGTGCGGCTTGCCGTCGATCAGCACCGTCAGCGCCACCTGGCCGGCCGGCGCCTCGGGGTCGGGCTGGGCGATGGCGGCGCGGCGTGCCTCGGGGCTCAGCTCGTCCAGGCGCGGGGAGCTGAAGCGCTCGGTGTGGATGCGCTCGGCCGGCACGCCGGCGGCGCGCAGCGCGGTTTCGGTGGCCTCGATCATAGCCTCGGGGCCGCAGATGAAGACCTCGTCCATGCTGGCCGCCGGCAGCAGGGTGCCGATCAGCTGCCGCACCTTGGCGGCGTCGATGCGGCCTTCCAGCAGCGGCACCTCCTGCGCCTGGCGCGACAGCACGTGGATCAGCGTCAGGCGGTTCTTGTACTTGTCCTTCAGGTCCTGCAGCGCCTCGTTGAACATCACGCTGCCCATGCGGCGGTTGCCGTAGACCAGGGTGAACTTGGCGCTGTCGCTGTCTTCCAGCGTGCTGGCGATGATTGACAGGATGGGCGTGATGCCCGAGCCGGCGGCAAAACCCACGCGGTGCAGGGCGCGCGGCTTGCGGATGGTGAAACGGCCGTCCGGCGGCATCACGGCCAGGCGGTCGCCGGGCCTGAGCTGGGTGGCGGCCCAGTTGGAGAACAGGCCGCCTTCCATCGGGCGGATGCCGACGTCCAGCTCGCGCGCGCGGGTGTAGCGGCTGCGGGTGGAGCAGATCGAGTAGTTGCGGCGCACGTCCTGGCCGTCGATGGTGGCGCGCAGGGTCAGGAACTGGCCGGGCTGGAAGTCGAAATGCCCGTGCAGATCGGGCGGCACGGCGAAGGTGATGGCCACGGCGCCGGCGGCTTCGGGGCTGACGCGGGCGACGGTGAGGTCGTGAAAGCGGGGGGCGGACACGGGCGGTTCTCCTCAGATGCGCTTGAAATGGTCGAAGGGTTCCAGGCAGTCCAGGCAGCGGTACAGCGCCTTGCAGGCGGTGGAGCCGAAGTGCGAGGTTTCGGTGGTGCGACTCGAGCCGCACTGCGGGCAGGGCACGGCGTCATCCTCGTCAAATTGGCCCGCAGCGCCCGACTGGCCTGCGCCAGCAGCTCTTGATCTGGGAGCAAACTGGATGACCGATTCGCCGTCGCGGCGGCTGGCGCAGCGCGGCGGCGCGATGCCGTAGGCGCGCAGCTTCTCGCGCGCGGCCTCGCTCATCCAGTCGGTGGTCCAGGCCGGCGCCAGCTGCGTGACCACGCGGCCGCGCACGCCGGCGTTGCGCAGGGTGGCGCCGATGTCGTCGGCGATCTGGTCCATCGCCGGGCAGCCGCTGTAGGTGGGGGTGATGACCACCTCGACCGCGCCGTCGGCGCCGCGCCGCAGCGCGCGCAGGATGCCCATCTCGCGCAGGGTGACGACGGGGATCTCGGGGTCGGTCAGCGTGTCGAGCAGCGTCCAGAGCGCCGATTGCTCCTCAGTGGATAGCTGCTGGCGCTCGCTGGACGGGCGCTGGACATTGATTTGATTCATGAGCCGGGCGGGGGCGGTGGCTCACCAGGTGGCGCCGGGGTGGGCGCGCGCCAGGCTTTGCATCTCGGCCAGCACGTAGCCCAGGTGCTCGGAGTGCAGGCCCTGCTTGCCCTGGCTGATGTAGCCCTGGACGGCGGCCGGGCGCGTGAGCGTGGCTTCGGCGATGGCGTCGTTCACCAGCGCGTCCCAGTCGGCCCGCAGCGCCGCCACGTCGACGCCGGTGGCGTTGTCGCGCGCCTGCGCTTCGTGCCCGCTGGCGGTCCAGAACTCGTCGGTGAAGGGCAGCAGCCAGTCCAGCGCGGCCTGCGCGCGGCGCTGCGACTCGGCCGTGCCGTCGCCCAGGCGCACCAGCCAGTCGCGCGCGTGGCGCAGGTGGTAGCGCACTTCCTTCAGGCTCTTGGCGGCGATGGCGGCCAGCTGGCTGTCGGCCGACTGCTGCAGGCGCTCCCACACCAGCACCATGAGCGCGCTGTAGAGGAAGTTGCGCGCGATGGTGACGCTCCAGTCGCGATCGCCCACGCCGGCGGGCACCAGCGGCGGGCTGTGCGGCAGCTCCAGCAGCGTGTAGTTGCGAAAGTCCGGCACGTCGCGGAAGTAGGCCAGCGTGTCCTCGGTGATGGCGCCGGCTGGCCAGCTGGCGCCGCGCGGCGCGCGCACGTCGCCGGCCAGGCGCTCGGCGGCGTGCTGGTAGAGCAGGCGCGCCTGGCCGATCAGGTCCAGGCTGTTGTTGGCCATCGCCATGTCCTCTTCGAGGATGGGCGCGTGGCCGCACCATTCGGCATTGCGCTGGCCCAGGATCAGGGCGTTGTCGGCCAGGTGCAGCAGGTAGGCCGCTGGGGCGGCCTGGTTCAGCGTGGGGCGTTGAGCGTTGAGCGTGGTCATGGCGGTCCTGGGGGTTCACGCTGAACGCTGGGCGCTCAACGCTGAACGGCAGTGCTTACATGTGCCCGACTTCGTCGGGGATTTCGTAGAAGGTCGGGTGGCGGTAGATCTTGTCGCTGGCCGGCTCGAACAGCTGGTCTTTTTCGCCCGGGTCGCTGGCGGCGATCAGGTGCGAGGGCACGACCCAGATCGACACGCCTTCCTGGCGCCGGGTGTAGACATCGCGCGCCATCTGCAGCGCGTGTGCGCTGTCGCTGGCGTGCAGGCTGCCGCAGTGCTTGTGCTCCAGGCCTTGCTTGGATCGAACAAAGACTTCCCACAGGGGCCAGTCCTTCAGTGCGGGTGCGTTGCTCATGGTTTCTCCTCGGGGATCAGGCGGCCTTGCGGGCGCGTTGCTGCTGCTTGTCGGCGTGGGCCAGGGCGGCCTCGCGCACCCAGGCGCCGTCGTCGTGCGCCTTCACGCGCGTGGCCAGGCGCTCCTTGTTCATCGGACCGTGGCCGTTGACGGTCTGCCAGAATTCGTCCCAGTCGATCGGGCCGTGGTCATGGTGGCCGCGCTGCTCGTTCCATTTCAGATCGGGGTCGGGCAGGCTCACGCCCAGCACCTGGGCCTGCGGCACGGTGGCGTCGATGAACTTCTGGCGCAACTCGTCGTTGCTGATGCGCTTGATGCCCCAGCGCATGCCCTGCGCGCTGTGCGGGCTGTCGGCGTCGGGCGGGCCGAACATGGCCAGGCACTTCCACCACCAGCGGTTGACGGCGTCCTGCACCATGTCGCGCTGCGCCTGCGTGCCCTTCATCATCACCAGCAGGGCCTCGTAGCCCTGGCGCTGGTGGAAGCTCTCCTCCTTGCACACGCGCACCATGGCGCGCGCATACGGGCCATAGGAGCAACGGCACAGCGGAATCTGGTTCATGATGGCCGCGCCGTCGACCAGCCAGCCGATCACGCCCATGTCGGCCCAGTTCAAGGCCGGGTAGTTGAAGATGCTGCTGTACTTGGCGCGGCCCGAGTGCAGCGCCTCCAGCATGTCCTCGCGCGAGGTGCCCAGCGTCTCAGCGGCGCTGTACAGGTACAGGCCATGGCCGCCTTCGTCCTGCACCTTGGCGATCAGGATGGCCTTGCGCTTGAGGCTGGGCGCGCGGCTGATCCAGTTGCCCTCGGGCAGCATGCCGACGATCTCGGAATGCGCGTGCTGGCTGATCTGGCGCACCAGCGTCTTGCGATAGGCCTCGGGCATCCAGTCGCGCGGCTCGATGCGGCCGTCGGCGTCGATGCGGGCGTCGAACTGCGCCTGCAGCGCCGCCTCGCGCTCGCTGGCGGGGCGCGAGGCCGCCGCCGGGCGGGCGGTCTTGCCCTCGTCGTCGGGGACGGAAAAGGATTGGGTGTACACGTCGCGGCTCTCCTGGGTGGCTGACCACAACCGCCCCGCGCAGCGCCAGGCAGGCGGGCCACGCGGGCGGGAAGACGCGAAGTATAGGTAATTAACCGACCGAACGGTTGGTTAACTGAGGGCCGAGCCCCAGGGGTTTACCCGGGATGCCGACGGCGGCGTCGGCACGCATCCGGCCGGCTCACGGCGTATTGGCGAAGGCCTGATTGAGGGTGTTCCACAGGGGTTTGGTGTAGGGCACCATGTCCTGCTTGAAGTACCACCAGAAGTGGCCGCCGG
>MKTG01000071.1:189465-191134 GCA_001897615.1 Burkholderiales bacterium 68-10 | reverse complement strand
GCCGCTGGCCAGCGCGGTGGCGAAGCTGAAGCCGCCGTTGGCGTTGCGCGTCAGCGCGTCACCGCCGTTGTTCAGCAGCACGACCGACTTGCCCGCGCCCAGGCCGGCCACGGTGCCGCCGATGGTGAAGCTGTACAGCGACGAAGGCACCATCACGATGCCGACGCCCGAGTCGCGGTCCCAGCCGGCCGCCTCGATGTCGAGCGCCGAGGCGTTCATGGACGACACGATCTGGGCGTTGGTGGCGGCCGGGTTGGCGCCCTTGATCAGGGCCGCGATGGCGGCGGCGGTGGGTGCTGCCGCCGAGGTGCCGCAGAATGGAATGAAGCCTGGCGTGGTGGTGGTGCCGCAGTCGCCCGCCGCCATGTCGACCTTCTGCAGGGTGGTGCCGCCATTGGTGGCAAACAGCAGGTTGCCGGGCGTGATGGCGGTGCCGTTCGGCTGGTAGAACATCTTGCGTGGGCCGTCCGAGCTGTAGGTTTCAACCGGGTTGGCCGCGCCGCCGGTGAAGGTGCCGCCGGGGCCGGTGGCGGTGGCGAGGTCCACGGCGGCGACGGAGATGCCGCTGCCGACCGCGTTGTGGCCAAACGCGCTGCCCGCCGTGCTGTCGGCTGCCGTGATGCGGCCGCGGTGGGTGTCCAGGCGCAACGCGCGGGCCGCTCCGCTGTAGCGCACGATGTAGATCCGTGAGCCGATGGGGTACGGGGTGGCGCGGGGGGCGAATTCGTAGGGGTCCTGCGTGCCGGACTGGTTGCCCAGGCTCTGCCCCAGCACGGTCGAGCCGGTAGCGTTGGTCACGACGAGGTCGTAGTCGTTGGCGGACGCGCCCAGCGGATCGCCCCACTTCAGAGAAATATTCCGCGTGGTGGCGGTCAATGCGGTGTAGTTGTTGCCACCGAACGCCTGCAGCTGAATCGGGGAGGCGCCATAAAGGGCCTGGACGGCCGCGGGAATGGCGTTGCCGCTGGCGACAAAGTCGCCCTCGAAGGTGCCCGATTGACCGTCGTTCTTGTTGCCCGAGTTGGCGGCCGAGGAGAAGAACAGTGCCCCGGCGGCGGTGACCTGGTTCACGGCCTGGGCGATGGGGCCGTCCTGAAACGCGCCTTCGTTGTAGTAGGTGACATCGTCGACGATGATGTCGCAGCCGGCCGCGCGCAGGTTGATGATGTTGGTGGCGAACTGGGCCACGCTGCCGAAGGCGGTGGCGAAGTAAAGTGACGCGCCCGGCGCCATGTCGTGCACGATCTCCAGCATGGCCGTGCCCTCGTTGCCCGAACCCGCCTGGCCCGGCAGCACGGTGACCGTGGCCGGCAGGTCGCCCGAGGCCTGGCGCGCGGCCAGCGAATCGACGCCGTCGGACAGCACGCAGACCTTGGTGCCGGCTCCGGTGCGGCCGGCACCGTGCGCCGCGTTGGCCTTGTGCGCGGCCACGCCCTCCCAGGTGGCACTACCGGCATTGGCCATGACGCCGGACTTGGGGAGACTGTTCAGGCGCTGGCGCAACTTCTCCGGGGGCAGCTCTTGGCGGTTGGTGGTGGCCTGTTCGCGCGGACCGACGGTGCGCACATCGGCGCGGTTGGCGATGGTGTTCAACTCCGACACCGGCACCCGCGCGGTGACGGTGTCGTACTGCGGAAACGCGGAGATCTCGGAGCCGCCGCGCGCCCGG
>MKTG01000071.1:188889-189455 GCA_001897615.1 Burkholderiales bacterium 68-10 | reverse complement strand
TCAGCGCGTCCGACACCTTGCCCTTGATGACCACGAAGATGGTCTGGTCGGGCGCGACGTTCTGATCGGCAAAGTCCTGCACATAAGCCGGCAGCGCCTGCCGGCGGGCGGCGTTCTGGAGTTGGCCTGAACCGGCCGCGCGCGTCAGATCGATGAGCGCGGAGTCCATTTTCTGTTCCGCCGCGGTGCGATCGCCCTTGTGGCCCAGGGGCTCCTGCGCGGACGCCGCCAGCGGGACCGTGCACATGAGCAGCGCCAGGCCAAGCGTTCTGGCCCAGGCATTGAAACGGAATGGTGGGGTCACGTTCTCTCCTCCGATGGAATCATCCGTGCCGCGCAGTGTATTGTTTCGAGGTGCGTCCTGACAAGCCTTGCGGTGGCGTTTGTCGGCGCCGTGCAGACACGGTGGGCGTGCGAGTGGGCCGGCTCAGGGTGCGCGGCGTGGCGGCGCTGGCGTCCGTGGTGGCTTGAGGTCCGCGCACTCCGGCATCCCGGCACGCGCGCGTTGCCGGGGCAGCCACGGATCGCCGAATGCTATCATATGTATAGCTGTCGACGCTGGCCGG
>MKTG01000071.1:182815-188841 GCA_001897615.1 Burkholderiales bacterium 68-10 | reverse complement strand
TTCGACGTCATCGTGGTCGGCGGCGGCCACGCCGGCACCGAGGCGGCGCTGGCCGCCGCGCGCATGGGCGCGCAGACGCTGCTGCTGACGCACAACATCGAGACGCTGGGACAGATGAGCTGCAACCCCAGCATCGGCGGCATCGGCAAGGGCCACCTGGTGAAAGAGGTCGACGCCCTGGGCGGCGCCATGGCGCTGGCCACCGACGAGGCGGGCATCCAGTTTCGCATCCTCAACAGCAGCAAGGGCCCGGCGGTGCGCGCCACGCGGGCGCAGGCCGACCGCGTGCGCTACAAGGCCGCCATCCGCCACCGGCTGGAGAACCAGCCCAATCTGTGGCTGTTCCAGCAGGCGGTGGATGACCTGTTGCTGGAGGGCGATCGGGTGGCCGGCGCGGTGACGCAGCTGGGCATCGCCTTTCGCGGGCGCACGGTGGTGCTGACGGCGGGCACTTTTCTGGACGGGCGCATCCACGTCGGGCTGGAAAACCACGCCGCCGGGCGGGCAGGCGACCCGCCGGCGGTCAGCCTGTCGGCGCGGCTGAAGGAGCTCAAGCTGCCGCAGGGCCGCCTGAAGACCGGCACGCCGCCGCGGCTGGATGGCCGCACGATCGACTTCGACCAGTGCGAGCAGCAGCCCGGCGACGGCATGCCGGGCGGGCAGAACCCCCAGCTGCCGGTGTTCAGCTTCATGGGGCGGGCCGACATGCACCCGCGCCAGCTGCCGTGTTGGGTCACGCACACCAACGCGCGCACGCACGAGATCATCCGCGGCGGCTTCGACCGCAGCCCGATGTTCACCGGCGTCATCGGGGGTGTGGGGCCGCGCTACTGCCCCAGCGTGGAAGACAAGGTGAACCGCTTTGCTGGCAAGGACAGCCACCAGATCTTCCTGGAGCCGGAGGGGCTGGACACGCACGAGGTCTATCCCAACGGCATTTCCACCAGCCTGCCGTTCGACGTGCAGCTGGCGCTGGTGCGGTCGATGAAGGGGCTGGAGAACGCCCACATCCTGCGGCCCGGCTACGCCATCGAGTACGACTACTTCGACCCGCGCGCGCTGCGCGGCAGCTTTGAGACGCGGCAGATCGGCGGGCTGTTCTTTGCCGGCCAGATCAACGGCACCACCGGCTACGAGGAGGCGGCGGCCCAGGGTCTGTTTGCCGGGATCAACGCCGCGTTGCAATGCCGGGGCGATGGGCCTTGGGTGCCGCGCCGCGACGAAGCCTATCTGGGCGTGCTGATCGACGACCTGGTGACGCAGGGCGTGACCGAACCCTACCGCATGTTCACCAGCCGCGCCGAGTTCCGCCTGCAACTGCGCGAGGACAACGCCGACATGCGTCTGACCGAAACCGGCCGCCGGCTGGGCCTGGTGGACGATGCACGCTGGGACGCCTTCTGCCGCAAGCGCGACGCGGTTTCACGTGAAACCGAGCGGCTGAAGTCCACCTGGGTCAACCCGCGCAACCTGCCGGCGAGCGAGAGCGAGCGCGTGCTGGGCAAGGCCATCGAACACGAACACAATCTGTTCGACCTGCTGCGCCGCCCCGGCGTCAGCCACGAGGCGCTGGCCGGCCTGGAGGGCGGCAGGTACGCCAGCGCTGATGTTTCACGTGAAACGCTGGGCGAGCTGTGGGCGCCGGTGATCGAGCAGGTGGAGATCGCGGCCAAGTATTCCGGCTATATCGACCGCCAGCGCGAGGAGGTCGAGCGCGCCGCGCACTACGAGCACCTGCGCCTGCCGGCCGACCTGGACTACATGCAGGTGCCGGCGTTGTCGATCGAGGTGCGGCAGAAGCTCAACCTGCACCGGCCCGAGACCCTGGGTCAGGCCAGCCGCATCAGCGGCGTCACGCCGGCAGCGGTCTCGCTGCTGCTGATCCACCTGAAGAAGGGTGGTTTCAAGGGTTTTGCCGGCGCCGCCGCCGAGGCCGCCTGATGCATCCGCAGGCGCTGGCACTGCGCGCCGGTGTGCAGGCTCTGGGTCTGTCGCTGGACGATCGGCGGATTGACCAGCTGTTGGCCTATCTGGACCTGCTGGCCCGGTGGAACAAGGTCTACAACCTGACGGCGGTGCGCGAGCCGGAGCAGATGCTGGCGCAGCACCTGCTGGACAGCCTGGCCGTGATCGCGCCGTTGCGGTCGCATGCGGGCGGGCGGCCGCTGCGCCTGCTGGATGTGGGCAGCGGCGGCGGCCTGCCGGGCGTGGTGATCGCCATCTGCTGCCCGGACATCGACGTCAGCTGCGTCGATGCGGTGGGCAAGAAGGCGGCCTTCGTGCAGCAGGTGGCCGGCGCGCTGGCGCTGCCCAACCTGCGCGGGCGGCATGCCCGGGTGGAGTCGATCGCGGAGCGCCATGACGTCGTGATCGCGCGCGCCTTTGCCTCGCTGGCCGACTTCATCGCCTGGTCGGCCGGCGCGCTGGCCGAGGGTGGGGTGTGGGTGGCCATGAAAGGGCGTCGTCCGGACGACGAAATCGCCGCGCTGCCGCCGTCGGTCGAGGTGTTTCACGTGGAACAACTTTCGGTGCCCGGGCTGGACGCCGAACGCTGTCTGGTGTGGTTGCGCCTGAAATGTTCCACGTGAAACCGGCGATAGGGGACTATTGGCGGCCCGGTCCTGGTCAAAGTCCCGTAAACTCGGCGCTCCCTTGACGCACGACGCAGTGCGTCACCCACGGATAACTCGATATGTTCGGCATCACCGATTACGGCGCCTTTGTGGTCGCGTTCTGGCTGTTCCTGATGGTCCCGGGCCCGGGCAACCTGGTGATTGCCACGGGCACGGCGCAGGGGGGCATTCGCGGCGGCATGGCGGCCACGCTGGGGGTGATGGCGGGCGACCAGGTCCTGATCTGGTGCGCGCTGGGGGGCGTGGCGGCGCTGCTGCACGCGTACCCCATGGCGTTCTCGGGCCTGCAGTGGGTGGGCGCGGCCTATCTGGCCTGGCTGGGCATCCGCATGTGGCGCCTGCGCCCGCAAGAGGGCGGCGCGCCGGCGGCGCCCGCGCGGCAGCGCCCCTTTCGGCAGGGGTTCCTGATCACCTTGCTCAACCCAAAGGCGATCGTGTTCTACTTTGCCTTTCTGCCGTTGTTCATTGATCCGGTGCGCCAGCAGGGCGTGGTCACGTTTGGCATGCTGGCGGTGACGGCGGCCGCGCTGGTGCTGCTGTACGGTTTCATCGAATCGCTGCTGGTCCATCGCTTTGCCGAGCGCCTGCGTGCCAGCGAGCGCCTGGGCAGGCTGCTGCGCAAGCTGACCAGCCTGTTCCTGATCGGTTTTGGCGTTCGCCTGGCGACGTCGTCCTGAAAGCCTTGCGGTACGCCACCATGGCCCAGATTTTCTGCATTGCCAACCAGAAGGGTGGCGTGGGCAAGACCACCACCACCGTCAACCTGGCCGCCGGCCTGGCGCGCATCGGCCAGCGCGTGCTGCTGGTCGACCTGGACCCGCAGGGCAATGCCACCATGGGTTCGGGCGTCGACAAGCGGGCCATGGCGCTGTCGGTCTACGACGTGCTGCTGGAGTCCTGCGCCATCGCCGAGGCCGCCACCGTGCCCGAGCGGCTGAAGGAGGCCGGTGCCGGCTACGCCGTGCTGGGCGCCAACCGCGAGCTGGCCGGCGCCGAGGTCGAGCTGGTGGGCGAGGAGCGCCGCGAGCGCCGCCTGAAGCAGGCGCTGGCGCAGGTCGACGCCGACTACGACTTCGTGCTGATCGACTGTCCGCCCAGTCTGAGCATGCTCACCCTCAACGGCCTGTGCGCCGCGCAGGGCGTCATCGTGCCCATGCAGTGCGAGTACTTCGCGCTCGAAGGCCTGGCCGACCTGACCAACACCATCAAGCAGGTGCACGCCAACCTGAACCGCGACCTGCGCCTCATCGGCCTGCTGCGCGTGATGTTCGATCCGCGCATCACCCTGCAGCAGCAGGTGAGCGAGCAACTCAAGGCGCACTACGGCGACAAGGTGTTCGACACCATCATCCCGCGCAACGTGCGTCTGGCCGAGGCGCCCAGCTACGGCCTGCCGGGCGTGGTGTTCGACCCGGCGGCCAAGGGCAGTCAGGCCTTCATCGCCTTCGCGGAGGAGATGGTGCGCCGCGGTTTGAGTACCTGATCGGCCTATCGCGGCCGTCTGTCTTGCGCCAAAAGCTATGATTTTCGAAGCAAATGCGTGACCCCCGCGCGCTGCCGGCCGCTGGCCTGCCCGAGCCCTGGATCGACTGGGGCAAGGCCATCGCCTCGCAGCTCATCGTCTGGCACCACCTGGCGCACTATGGCCCGCTGGCGCCGCGCGTGGCCGCGGCCTGGCCGGACCTCATGGACTGGCTGGACGGACGCGCGCTGTACGCGGTGCAGGTGTTTCTGGTCATGGGCGGTTACCTGGCCGCGCGCAGCCTGTGGCCGCACCCGGGCACGCCACGCGTGGCGGCGGCCGACTGGCCGGCCCGCGTGGCCCGGCGCTGGCAGCGCCTGATGCCCACCTACCTGGCGGCCCTGGGCCTGGCCGTGCTGTGCGCGGCGCTGGCGCGCCAGTGGATGGTCGACGCCGACACCCCGGCCGCGCCCACGCTGGCGCAGCTGCTGGCGCACCTGGTTTTGCTGCAGGATGCGCTGGACCAACCGGCCCTGAGCGCCGGCCTATGGTATGTGGTCATCGACCTGCAGCTGTTTGCGCTGCTGGCCGCGCTGGCGCTGCTGGCCGGCCGTGTCTCGGCGCACTGGCGCCGCCGTGCCGCGGTGGCCCTGGTGGTGGGCGGTGGCGCCGCCTCGGTGCTGGTGTTCAACCGCCAGCCGGACGGGGACGGGCTGGCGTCCTACTTCTTCGGCAGCTACGCCCTGGGCGTGCTGGCCGCCTGGGGCCGCGCCGCGGCCACGCCTGCCGGGCAACGCGCCGCCGCCGCCCTGCTGCTGAGCCTGGCGGCGGCCGGCTTGGCCCTGGCCTGGCGCGACCGGCTGGCGCTGGCCGCCGTTTGCGCCGCACTGCTGTTGTGGCAGCCCGGCCGCGCGCGCCTGGCGCTGGCCGGCGCGCCTTGGCTGCGCCCCGCCGTGGCGCAACTGGCCGCCATCTCCTATGCCGTGTTCCTGGTGCACTATCCGGTCAGCCTGCTCGTCACCGCGCTGATGCTCGACGAGCTGCCGGCGGGCTCCGCGCCCGCGGCCGCCGTGCTGGTGCTCGCCTGGCTGCTCAGCCTGGCGGCCGGCTGGGCGCTGACGCAGGCGCTGCAGGCGCGCGGCTGGATGCTGTGGCGACGCCGCTCCGCACCCATCGACCATGGCAGCCGCTGACCGACCGGACGCCATCGTCCTGACCTTGCCGGGCTGGCTGGGCAGTGGTCCGGCGCACTGGCAAAGCCGCTGGGAGCGGCGCCACGGCTGCCAGCGTGTCGAGCAGCACGACTGGCTGCGCCCCCGGCGTGGCGACTGGTGCGCGCGGCTGGAAGAGGTGGTGCTGGCCACACCGCCGGATCGCCCACTGCTGCTGGCCGCCCACAGCCTGGGTTGCCTGCTGGTCGCCTGGTGGGCCGCGCATTCGCGCCACACGGCGCGCGTGGCCGGCGCGCTGCTGGTGGCGCCGCCCGACATCGAGCGCGCGGACAACCGCCAGCAGATCCCCGGCTGGGCGCCGCCGGCGCGCCAGCGCCTGCCATTTGCCAGCCTGGTCGTGGCCAGCAGCGATGACCCCTTCGGCAGCCTGGCGCAGGCGCGGCAGCTGGCCGCGGCCTGGGGCAGCGGCTTTCACGAGCTGGGCGCGCGCGGCCACATCAATGCCGATTCGGGCCTGGGCGACTGGGACGAGGGGCTGGCCTTGCTGCGCGCCTTGATTTCTTCCCATTCTTCGGCGGCTGACCTGTTTCCCGGGCCAGACGCCAAACCCCCATCCATTCCATTCATTCAGAGAGACTCTCCATGAACACCACGGCCACCACCCGCATCGAGCACGACCTGATCGGCGACCGCGAACTGCCCAATGACGTCTACTACGGCGTGCACACCCTGCGCGCGCTGGAGAACTTCCCCATCACC
>MKTG01000071.1:144885-182797 GCA_001897615.1 Burkholderiales bacterium 68-10 | reverse complement strand
ACCGCGACCTCGGCCTGCTCAGCGACGCGCACTGCCAGGCCATCGGCGCCGCCTGCGACGAGCTGCTGGCCGGCAAGCTGCACGAGCAGTTCGTGGTCGACGTCATCCAGGGCGGCGCCGGCACCTCGACCAACATGAACGCCAACGAGGTCATCGCCAACCGCGCGCTCGAGCTGCTGGGCCACGCCAAGGGCGAGTTCCAGCACCTGCACCCCAACGAGCACGTCAACATCGGCCAGAGCACCAACGACGTCTACCCCAGCGCGCTCAAGATCGCCGCCTGGCACGGCATCAGCGGCCTGATCGAATCGATGGCCTACCTGCGCGCCGCCTTCGAGGCCAAGGCCGCCGAGTTCAAGGACGTGCTCAAGATGGGTCGCACCCAGTTGCAGGACGCGGTGCCGATGACGCTGGGCCAGGAGTTCACCACCTACGCCGTGATGCTGGCCGAGGACGAGCAGCGCCTGCGCGAGGCGCAGCAGCTGATCTGCGAGCTGAACATGGGCGCCACGGCGATTGGCACCGGCATCACCGCCCACCCCGACTACGCCGCCAGGGTGATCGCGCACCTGCGCGCCATCACCGGCATTCCGCTGGCCACCGCGCCCAACCTGATCGAGGCCACGCAGGACTGCGGCGCCTTCGTGCAACTGTCGGGCGTCCTGAAGCGCGTGGCGACCAAGCTGTCCAAGTCGTGTCACGACCTGCGCCTGCTCTCCAGCGGCCCGCGCGCGGGGTTGGGCGAGATCAACCTGCCGGCGGTGCAGGCCGGCTCGTCCATCATGCCGGGCAAGGTCAACCCCGTGATCCCCGAGGTCGTCAACCAGATCGCCTACGAGGTGATCGGCAACGACGTCACCGTCACCTTTGCCGCCGAGGCCGGACAGTTGCAGCTCAACGCCTTCGAGCCCATCATCGCGCACAGCCTGTTCAAGAGCGTGGGGCACCTGTCGGCCGGCTGCCGCACCCTGGCCGACCGCTGCGTCAGCGGCATCACCGCCAACGTGCAGCACATGCGCGATGCGGTCACCAACTCGATCGGCATCGTCACCGCGCTCAACCCCTACATCGGCTACGCCCACGCCACCGCCGTGGCGCAGGCCGCGCACGCCAGCGGCGGCAGCGTCTACGACGAGGTGCTGCGGCGCGGCCTGATGACGCGCGAGCAGCTCGACGCCGTGCTGCGGCCCGAAACCCTGACCCAGCCGGTGCCGCTGAACCTGGCGCCCCGGCTGTCTTGAGCCTGCGGGCGCAGCCTGTCACCCCCTGATCCGGAGCTTTGCACATGGTCACCAAGAAACCCAAGGGCCTCGGGCGCGGCCTGGACGCGCTGCTCGGCCCCAGCCTGGCTGGCGACGCCGGCGAGGGCGCGCCCGCCGCCACCCCCGCCGGCACGCCGATGATGCTGTCGCTGGACGCGCTGGCGCCCGGCCAGTACCAGCCACGCACCCGCATGGACGAAGGCGCGCTGTACGAGCTGGCCGAGAGCATCAAGAGCCAGGGCATCATGCAGCCGATCCTGGTTCGGCGGCTCAAGCAAAAACCGGCTCTGGCGCAGGATGGACAAGCGCCAGCAGCTATCTTTTTAGAAGCAAACTACGAAATCATCGCCGGCGAGCGGCGTTTTCGCGCCGCTCGCCTGGCGGGCCTGGCCGAGGTGCCGGTGCTGCTGCGCGACGTGCCCGACGAGGCCGCCGCCGCCATGGCGTTGATCGAGAACATCCAGCGCGAGGACCTCAATCCGCTGGAAGAGGCGCAGGGCATCAAGCGCCTGGTCGACGAATTCGGCCTCACGCACGAGCAGGCGGCGCAGTCCGTGGGCAAGAGCCGCAGCGCCGCCAGCAACCTGCTGCGCCTGCTGAATCTGGCCGAGCCGGTGCAGACCATGCTGATGGCGGGCGATCTGGACATGGGCCACGCGCGCGCCCTGCTGGCGCTGGACGGCGCGGCCCAGATCACCGCGGCCAACCAGGTGGCCGCGCGCAAGCTGAGCGTGCGCGAAACCGAGGCACTGGCGCGCAAGCTGTCGGCCGAGTTCAACCTCACGGCCCCGCGCAAGCCCGCCGGCGCGCCCGACAAGTCGGGCGACGTGCGGCGCGTGGAGGAGGAGCTGTCCGACCTGCTGACCGCGCAGGTCGAGGTGCGGGTCCGGAAAGCCGCGCGCCGCGGTGGCGCGGCGGTGCAGGCGGGCGAGCTGGCGATCCAGTTCGGCTCGCTGGACGAACTCAACGGCCTGATCGAGCGCTTGCGCGGGAACGGTTGAAAGGCGTGAACGCGCCCGCCTCGGGCCACGGCGGGCTCGTTCACGCCGTCCGCGCGTTGGCCCCAGGTGAAAAGTCACCGCCATCGGCATACACTGAATATCCGCGCCGGGCGGGCTCCCGCCCGGCGCGACATGGCAGGAGACCCTCATTCATGAACAGCGTCCAATCGATCATCCGGCCCGTGACGCTGGTCGCGGCGGCCTTGTGGCTGTGGTGCGCGCCGGGCGCCTGGGCGCAGGGCGCCCGGCCGCCCAAGGCGCAGCTCTGGATCGACCTGTCCACAGGCGGCATGGCCGGCATGCCGGAGATGGACCTGCCCATGGGCGGTGGCGCGCCGCCGGGCATGGGCGGGCAGATGCACTACGGCATGGCCCGCGGCATGGCGGTGATGCCGCCACGCGTCGTTGACATCGCGTTCCACAACAGCCTGCGGCCCGGCGTGGAGGCGCGCCAGGCCATCCCGCCCGGCATGCGCATGGGCGAGAGCCTGCCGTTGCTGCCGCCGCGCGCCGAGCCGCGCACGCCGTCCGAGCCGGGCGAGCTGCCCGAAGAGTACAGCCGTGACAAGCCGCGCGGGCGGCTGCTGGTCTACTGGGGCTGCGGGCCCGAACTGCGCGCCGGCCAGCCGCGCGTGATCGACCTGGCCCAGGCCGGCGCGGCGCAGTTCGCGCAGGCCTTTGCCGGCCGTGTGGTGCCCGAGCGCGGCGCGCGCGTCGGCCCCGGCCACGCGCTGTACCCCAACGAGCGCAGCCAGGCGGCCGTGCCGCGCGGCAGTTCGCTGGTGGGCGAGCACCAGGTGCTGGGCGAGGGGGTGCCGGCGTCGATGAAGTTCAGCCTCGGCAGCGCGCAGGACCTGATGCCGCCGATCGAGCTGAGCAGCAGCGGCCGCGTGCAGGACAGCATCGTCACACAGTGGCAGCCGGTGCCGCACGCGCGCGCCTACTACCTGCACGCCCTGTCGCAGGCGGGCGACGACATGATTCTGTGGTCCAGCGCCGAAACGCCGGACACCGGCATGGGCCTGTTCGACTACCTGCCCAACGCCACCCAGGAACGCTGGGTGCGCGAGCGGGTGTTGCTGGACGCCCAGACCACGCAGTGCGCCATCCCGCGCGGCATCTTCGCGGCCGGCGGGCGTGACGCCACGCCCATGCTGCGCATGATGGCCTATGGCGGTGAAAGCCATTTCGCGCATCCGCCGCGTCCGGCCGACCCCAAGGCGCGCTGGGAGCCTGACTGGGCGGTGCGTGTGCGCGTCAAGAGCCACACCATGGCCATGCTGGGCGAGGAAGGCGCCGCCGCCGCGCGCGGCGGTCGATCGGGCGGTGCCGCTGCCGGCGCGCCGGGGCAGGGCGGCGAGCCCAGGCCGGAGGACAGCTCGCCGGCCCAGATCCTGCTCAACCCGGGCAATCTGCTGCGCGGCATCTTCGGCCGGTGAGCAGGCTTCACATGCGTGCACCGGATCAGCCGACCAGCAGCACCCCTGGCGCGCGCGCCATGGTCCGGCTGGCGCGCCGCCGCGGTGTTGGGCGCGCGGCGCCACTGCTGGCCCTGCGCGCCGCCCGCGCCGGGGTGAGCCGCGTGCGGCGCGCGGTGGAACGGGTGGTCGACCGATCGCCGCGTTCGGTGTTTCTGCGCGCCCTGGTGACGCAACCGGCCCGGGTGGGCGCCATCTGCGCCAGCTCGCCTCAGCTGGCCGCGCGCATGGCAGCCTGGGTCGATCCGGCGGCGCCGGGCCTGGTGGTGGAGCTGGGCGGTGGCACGGGCGTCATCACCGCGGCCCTGCTGGCGCGCGGCGTGGCGCCGCAGCGGCTGGTGGTGATCGAGCAGTCGCCGGCGCTGGCGCGGCACCTGGCGCAGCGCTTTCCCCAGGTGCGGGTGGTGCAGGGCGACGCGGCCGAGCTGGCGCTGCTGCGCGCCGCACCCGACTGGCCGCGCGCCGACGATGGCGCGCCGCTGCCGGTGTGCTGCATCGTCTCCGGCCTGCCTCTGCTGTCGATTCCGCCGGAGGTGCGTCAGCGCATCCTGCACGCAGGCGCGCAGGTGCTGGCACCGGGTGGTCGCCTGTTGCAGTTCACCTACGCCTTGCGCGGAAGCTCGCCCTGGCAGACGGCCGGACTGGTGAGCGGTGGACGTGAGCGCGTACTGGCCAACCTGCCGCCGGCCCGCATCGACGTGCTGGAGCGCCTGGGCGGCGGTTGAAGGGCGGATCCGGCGTCTTGTCGAGACATTGCTGACGACAGAGCTGCGTCATCCGCTGCGAAAGTCATAGTCGATGATGGTCTCGCGGGCCGTCAGCGCACCCAGCAGGCGCAGACAATGCACCACACGACGTGTGAACAAAAACAACAAATCCTGACTTCCTGATGCACTTGGCGCGGCTTCTTGTTGTGTCGCTTCAACAGAGTGCGCAAAATGTATTCAAATGACTCAATCGGCTGGCCGCTTCCTGCGGCATGGCATTGCACCTGTTCGAGGAGAAACCATGAAGCGTTCACTGCGCATCAGCGCGCTCGTGCTGGCGGCCGGCGTGGCCGCCCTGCCGGGCTGCGCCACCAAGGCGCCCATTCCCCTGGCCGAGAACTTCGACCTCACCGTCCAGCCCAAGGTGCGCTCGGCGGGCCACTGGGAACTGCTGTCCAACGACGTGGTCACGCAGACCCTGGCCTCGCTGAAGAGCGCTCAGGTGCCGGCCAACACCCCGATGGTGGTGGGTCTGCCGGCCAACCCGTCCCAGTTCGATCGCGGCTTTCGCGAGTTCCTGATCACCAAGCTGGTGCAAAGCGGCCAGACGGTCTACATGCAGCCTGACCAGGCGGCCGCCGTGGCATGGCAGACGCAGGCCTGCGCCGCCACGCCCGCCTGCCGCGACCTGGACGCGCTGGAGGTCACCTACCAGACCCAGGTGGTGCGCCACGACAGCCCGCGCCCGCACTTCGTGCCGGGCCAGTTCACCGTGCTGGCTGCCGGCCTGATGGCCGCCTACGGCCTGCGGCTGGAGCACCTCGACGCCAAGCTGTTCGCCACCCTGGGCCTGGCGGCGGCGGCCGACTACGGCGCCAGCGTGTACACGGGCGGCCCCACCAACACCGAACTGATCCTGACCACCACGGTGAGCAACCGCGGTCGCTTCGTCAGCCGCAAGACCGACGTGTATTACCTCGAGAACGTCGACGCACCGCTGTTCCTGCGCTCCGCGCCCGGTTACAAGGCCGTCAACCTGAAGGTGGTGTCATGAGGAGGTACGCGTCCCTTGCCCTGTCGCTGGTGCTGGCGTCGCTGGCCGGCTGCTCGAGCTTCGGCGAGCCGGCGCCGGCCCGCCGTGCCGGCCCAAGCTACGAGTCCGCCGCGCAAAGCGCGTTTCTCGACAGCGGCCGTGCCGCCGTCGGCAAGCTGGTCGACGGATTGCCGGCCGATACCCTGGCCGGCGGCCCGGTGCTGGTGGCCACGGTGGTCAATGTCAACAACCTCACGCGCTCGGCGCCGCTGGGCCGCACCCTGTCGGAGCAATACGCCTCGCACATGGCGGCACAAGGCTTCAACGTGAAGGAAGTCAAGCTGCGCGGCGAATTGTTCGTGCGCGAAGGCACGGGCGAGCTGCTGCTGTCGCGCGAGCTGCGCGACATCGCGCGCAGCCAGAACGCCGCCGTGGTGCTGGTGGGCACCTATTCGCCCGCCTCCGACTACACCTACGTCAGCATCAAGCTGGTGCGCACCGAAGACAGCCGCATCCTGCGCGGTCATGACTACGCCCTGCCCAACGACCGCGACGTGCAGCGCCTGCTGCAGGAACCGTCGTTCCGCTGACGCACGCCGGCCCGGGCGCGGCCCGCGCCGTGTGCGTCCACCTTCCTGCGGCGCGCCGTTGGCCGCTGCGCTCCGCAAGGCCGCGGTTTCATGCGACCGTCTCCGATTTATGATGGCGCCGAGCGACCGGACGCCCTGCGCGCGTGCAGGGGCACCAGGACGCCATCCATTCACAGGAGAGAGCACATGTCGAACAACAAACGGAAACTGGCCCTGATCGCCGCGACGGGCACGGCGCTGCTGCTGGCCGGCTGCGAAACCACCAGCATGAAGATGGGCAGCCCCGAGGCCAAGACCGTGGCCACCGGCAGCGCCGCTGGCGCCGCCACCTCGGGCGAGAACACGGCGCTGGAAAAGTGCGCGTCGCCGCTGGGCACCGTCTCGCTGGTCGAGAACCAGACCGCCGGCTGGTACACCATCCTGACCGGTGAATACAAGCTGCCGCCCACCGCCAACCTGCTGCGCCTGCTGGTGCAGCAATCCAACTGCTTCGTGGTGGTCGAGCGCGGCGCCGCCGGCATGCGCGCCATGAACCGCGAGCGCGAGCTGATGCAGTCGGGCGAGATGCGCGGCGGCAGCAACTTCGGCCGGGGCCAGATGGTGGCCTCCGACTACGCGCTGTCGCCCGAAATCGTCTTCAGCGCCGACAACGCCGGCGGCATCGGCGGCGTGCTGGGCGGTCTCATCGGCGGTGGCAGCGGTCGTGCCGTCGCCGCCATCGGTGGCGGCCTGCAGACGCGCGAGGCCAGCGCCATGCTGACCCTGGTGGACAACCGCTCGGGCGTGCAGGTGGCGGCGTCCGAAGGCAGCGCCTCCAAGACCGACCTGAACCTGTTCGGCGGCCTGTTCGGCGGCCGCGCCGGCGCCGGCCTGGGCGGCTACACCAACACCCCCCAGGGCAAGGTGATCACCGCCGCCTTCATGGATGCCTTCAACCAGATGGTGCGCAGCCTGCGCAACTACCGCGCGCAGAGCGTGCAGGGCCAGGGCCTGGGCGGCGGTGGCCGGCTGGGCGTGGATGGCGGCACGGCGCCGAGCCAGACCTACACGCCAGAGAACGCGCCCAAGAGCACGGCGCCCAAGAGCGCACCGGCACGCCGCCGCTGAGCGGTGCCCGATCCGGGCGGCCTGCCAAGCCGGGGGCCGCCGGGCTGAACCACGCCCGGCCCTTCCAGGGACCTTCGCGGCCGAATGCAATCACTATTAAAACAGTAGCTATTTGCGCTTGTCAGAAGCGCGCTGGTCGGGCAAATGGTCTGCGTTGGATGGGGCGTGACACTGTGGTCCAATCCGCCCTCATGCCTTCCCGTTGCCGCCCATGAGCCTGATCGAGCTGCTCCGCCGCCGTCGCGCCAGCCTGCCCGACTGGGTGCAGGACTGGCTGGACGTGCTGGTGCCGGCGCTGCAGACCGGCCTGATCCTGCTGGCGGCCTGGCTGCTGCACTGGCTGCTCAAGCGCCTGGTGCTGCGCCTGGCGCGGCGCTACAGCCTGCCGCCGCAGATCGTGCTGCCGCTGCGCGGCGTGCTGCGCTGGCTGATCATCACGGCCACGGTGCTGCTGGTGCTGGGGCGGCTGGGTGTGTCGGCCTCGGTGCTGTGGACCGCCTTCACCGGCTTTGCCGCCGTCGGCGCGGTGGCCTTCTTTGCCGCCTGGAGCGTGCTGTCCAACCTGTTCTGCGCGCTGCTCATCATGGTGGCGCAACCGTTCCGGCTGGGCGACGATGTGGAGGTGCTCGACACCGCCGAAAAGCCCGGCGCCAAGGGTCGCGTGGTGGATATCAACCTGCTCTACACCACGCTGCAGGAAGCCGATGGCGGCGGGCGCCTGCTGCAGATTCCCAACGCGCTGTTCTTCCAGCGCGTGGTGCGGCGCTGGCGTGGCGGCATGGCTGGCGCGGACGCAGCGAGCGAAGCGGCACCGCGCGATCCGCCCGCCAGTCCGGGCTGAACAGCGCCCGCTCAGGGCGCCAGCACCTTGCCCGGGTTCAGGATGTTGTCCGGGTCCAGCGCCTGCTTGAGGGTGCGCATCAGCGCCACCGCGCCGGCGCCGGCCTCGTCGAGCAGAAAGCCCATCTTGTGCAGGCCCACGCCGTGCTCGCCGGTGCAGGTGCCGCCCAGCGCCAGCGCGCGGCTGACGACCTGGTGGTTGAGCTGTTCGGCGCGGGCGCGCTCATCATCGTCGTCGGGGTCGATCAGGTAGCCCATGTGGAAGTTGCCGTCGCCCACGTGGCCGACCAGGAAGTAGGGGATGCCGCTGGCGTCCGCTTCTTCCACGCTGGCCAGCACGGCGTCGGCCAGGCGCGAGATGGGCACGCAGACGTCGGTGGTGATGCAGCGGCAGCCCGGGCGGCTTTGCACGCCGGCAAAGTAGGCCTTGTGGCGCGCCGTCCACAGGCGGGTGCGCTCCTCGGGCGTGTCGGCCCATTCGAAGCCGGCGCCGCCGTGTTCGTCGGCGATCGCCTGCACCGTCTCGGCCTGCTCCTTGACGCTGGCGGGCGAGCCGTGGAACTCCATCAGCAGCAGGGGCGCTTCGCGCAGCTTCAGGTTGCTGTGGCGGTTGACGGCGGCCACGGTGCGGGCGTCCAGCAGCTCCACGCGGGCGATCGGCACGCCCAGCTGGATGGTCTGGATCACCGTGGCCACCGCCTCGGCGATGCCGGGGAACGAGCAGATGGCGGCCGACACCGCCTCGGGCAGCGGGTACAGGCGCAGGGTGATTTCGGTGATGACGCCCAGCGTGCCTTCGCTGCCGACGAACAGGCGCGTCAGGTCGTAGCCGGCGCTGCTCTTGCGCGCGCGGGTGCCGGTGCGGATCACCTCGCCGCTGGCGGTGACCACTTCCAACGCCAGCACGTTCTCGCGCATGGTGCCGTAGCGCACGGCGTTGGTGCCGCTGGCGCGCGTGGCGCTCATGCCGCCCAGGGTGGCGTTGGCGCCCGGGTCGATGGGAAAGAACAGGCCGGTGTCCCGGATCTCGGCGTTGAGCTGCTCGCGCGTCACGCCGGGCTGCACCGTCACCAGCAGGTCCTCGGCGTTGATCGACAGCACGCGGTTCATGCGCGCCAGGTCGACGCTGATGCCGCCCTGCACCGCCAGCAGATGCCCTTCCAGCGAGGAGCCGACGCCGAACGGGATCACCGGCACCTTGTGCCGCGCGCACAGGCGCACCAGGTCGGCCACGTCCTGCGTGCTTTCGGCGAACACCACGGCCGCGGGCGGCGGCACGGTGGTGAAGGCCGATTCGTCGCGGCCGTGCTGCTCGCGCACCGCCTGTGCGTCGGAGAACTGCGCGCCGAAGCGGCTTTTCAGCGTGTCGATCAGCGCCGCCGGCACGGGGCGCGGCTTGACTACGGGCAGGACGTGGCGGGCGGTGGCGGGGGCGTTCATGGGCGGGCTCTCCTGTGGCTGAGCGTTCAGTGTAAACCGCTGCCCGATATGTCGCGCAGTGGCCAAACGCTATCTAAATCATAGCTATTAGCGATTGCCCAGCAGGCGCCGCGGCCCGAATCATTTGTATTCCGGGCGCGGCGCCAGCACTGCCATCGTCAGACGCGAGACGCAGGTGATCTCCCCCTCGTCGTTGTGCATGTCGATCTGCCACACCTGGGTGCTGCGGCCGATGTGCACCGGCCGCGCGGTGCCCGTCACCCAGCCGCTGGTGGCGCCGCGAATGTGGTTGGCATTGATGTCCAGGCCCACGGCGCGCCAGCCCTCGGGGCAGGCATAGACCGCGCCGCAGGAGCCCAGCGTCTCGGCCAGCACCACGCTGACGCCGCCGTGCAGCAGGCCGTAGGGCTGGCGCGTGTGGGCGTTGACCGGCACGCGGGCGCGCAGGAAGTCGTCGCCGACCTCCAGGAACTCGATGCCCAGGCGGCGCACCACCGTGTCTTCGTTGATGGCGTTCAGGATGTCCACCGATAGGGGTTGCTGCCAGATGCGCATGGGGCTTGTCCTTGGAGTGATCGCGATGCGCATAGCCTACCGCAGCCGGCCCGCTACCATCGCGCCATGCCTGATCGTTACGCCGTCATCGGCCACCCCATCGCCCACAGCAAGTCGCCCTTCATCCACGGCCTGTTTGCCCAGGCCACCGGGCAGGACATGGTGTACGAAGCCATCGATGGCGGCGCCGAGCCGGGCGGCTTCGAGCGCGCGCTGGCCGCCTTCCGCGCCGCCGGCGGGCGCGGCATGAACGTCACCCTGCCCTTCAAGCTGGCCGCGCTGGCCGTTGCCGACAGCGCCAGCGAGGACGCCCGCCTGGCCGGCGCTGCCAACACCCTGAGCTTCGAGGGCGGACGCATCGAGGCACGCAACACCGACGGCATCGGCCTGGTGCGCGACATCGAGGTCAACCTGGGCCTGCCGCTGGCCGGCCGGCGCGTGCTGCTGCTGGGCGCCGGCGGCGCCACGCGCGGCGCCGTGCGGCCGATCGCGCGCGCCGGCGCGGCGCGGATCGTCATCGCCAACCGCACCGCCGACAAGGCCGAGGCGCTGGCGGCCGAGCTGGCGCCGCACCTCGGCGGCGTGCCACTGGTGGGCTGCGGCTTGGCGGCGCTGGGCACGCAGGGGGCGTTCGATGTCGTCATCAACGCCACCTCGGCCAGCCTGGATGGCCAGGCTCCGGCCGTGCCCGCGGGGGCGTTCGCGCCCGGCGCGCTGGCCTACGACATGGTCTACGGCAAGGGCCTGACGCCTTTCCTGCGTCTGGCGCGCCAAGCTGGCTGCGCGCGGTTGGCCGACGGCGTGGGCATGCTGGTCGAGCAGGCGGCCGAGGCCTTTGCCGCGTGGCGCGGCGTGCGCCCCGACACGCGCGAGGCGCTGGCGCGGCTGACGGTGCCGCTGGCGTGATTCACAATGGCGCCATGAACCTCCTCGTCCTGCACGGCATCAACCTGAACATGTTCGGCCAGCGCGACCCGGGCCACTACGGCACGGCCACGCTGGCGGACATCGACGCCGCGCTGCGGCAGCTGGCCGGCGAGCTGGGCGTCACGATCGAGTGCTTCCAGAGCAACCACGAAGGCGCCCTGTGCGAGCGCATCCACCAGGCGCACCGCGACGCGGTGGACGGCGTGCTGATCAACGCCGGCGCCTGGACGCACACCAGCATCGCCATCCGCGACGCGCTGGCCATCCTGAAGTGCCCGATCGTCGAGGTGCACATGAGCAACATCCACGCGCGCGAGCCGTTCCGCCACCGCTCCTTCATCGCCGACATCGCGCGCGGGCAGATCTGCGGCTTTGGCGTCGATTCTTATCTGCTGGGGCTGCGCGCGCTGGCGGGGCAAGCGCAAGCAGCTATCAAAAAGTGAGAAACCAGCCATGGGCAAGCGCCTGACCCAGATCGCCACCCGCACCGGCGACGACGGCACCACCGGCCTGGGCGACAACACCCGCGTGTCCAAGGCCAGCGGCCGCCCGCAGGCCATGGGCGACGTGGACGAGCTCAACAGCCACATCGGCCTGCTGCTGTGCGAAGAGCTGCCGCCGGCCGTGCGCGAGCTGCTCATCGACATCCAGCACCAGCTGTTCAACCTGGGCGGCGAGCTGGCCATGCCCGGCTTCGAGCTGCTCAAGGACGAGGCGCTGGCGCAGCTGGACACCGCGCTGGCGCAGCACAACGCCGCGCTGCCCCGGCTGGAGGAATTCATCCTGCCGGCGGGCACCCGCGCCGCCTGCCAGGCCCATGTGTGCCGCACCGTGGCGCGCCGCGCCGAGCGCGCCGTGGTGGCGCTCGGCCAGCAGGAGCCGCTGCGCGCCGCGCCGCGCCAGTACCTGAACCGCCTGTCGGACCTACTGTTCGTGCTCTCGCGCGTGCTCAACCGCTACCGGCCCGACGGCAGCGTGGGCGACGAGGTGTACTGGAAGAGCGAGCGGCTGGCGCGCGCGTCGGCCGAGGGCTGATCGATCCCGCTCAGGGCAGCGCTTTCAGCCAGGCAAGCACCGGCTCGGCGGTCTGCTCGATGTCGCCGTGGCCGCCGGAATACACCAGGTACTGGCTGGCCGGGTGGGGCGGCGCACGCCGGAATGCGAATTCCTCGCCACCGCGGTAGATCGGGTCGGCCGTGCCCACCACCCACAGCAGGGGCACCGGCTTCTTGAAGGCCGCCGCACTGGCCGGCATGTGGCCCAGCCCCTCGGGGTCGAAGTAGCTCCACAGCACCTCGGCCGACATGCGCACACTCTTGCGCTGGCCCTGGTTGAGATCCTCCATCGTCAGGGTCTCGCTGCCCTGGCCGGCCTGCACCAACTGGCGCGCCTTGTCCACCGCGTCCTTGCCGATGCCGCGCGCATACATCGCCGCTGGCGCATGGCCGGGCGCCACCGCCACCACGCCATCGGCGTCGCCCACCCGGGCCATGTAGGCCATGGCGGCGTTGGCGCCGAAGCTGTGGCCGCCCACCAGCACGCGGCGGTAGCCCTGATCTCGCAGCGCCTTCACCTCGGCCGCCATGTCGTCGAGCGCGCGCGAATAGGGCGCGTCGTAGCCGCGGCGCAGCGACCACGGCGCCTCGGGCACGCGCACCTTGCAGTACGGCTCCAGGCGGCGCGTGAAAAATCCCACGTACTGCGTGTTGCCCCATTTGCCGTGCACGAACACCAGCGCACAGGCCTTGTCGTCCTGCGCCCATGCCGGGCCGGTCAGCGTCGGTGCCAGCAGGGCCGACAGGGCCAGCACCTGGCGGCGGGTGGGCATCTTGGTCATCGCGGTTCTCCTTCTTGGCGGCGGCTTGCGCCGAGGCGATTGCTCAGGCGCGCCGCCGCAGCAGCGCATGCAGCAGCACCGCGCCGAAGGTGGCGGTGCCGATGCCGCCCAGGGCGAAGCTGCCGAACTTCAGCGTGAAGTCGCCCGTGCCCAGGATCAGCGTGATGGCGGCGGTCAGCAGGTTGGCCGGATTGCTGAAGTCTACCTTGTTGTCCACCCAGATGCGCGCGCCGGCGATGGTGATCAGACCGAACACCACGATGCTGACGCCGCCCATCACCGGCAGCGGGATGGCCTGGATCAGCGCGCCGAACTTGGGCGAGAAGCCCAGCACCAGCGCCATCAGCGCCGCCACCACGAACACCGCGGTGGAATAGATGCGCGTGGCCGCCATCACGCCGATGTTCTCGGCGTAGGTGGTCACGCCGGTGCCGCCGGCGGCGCCGCTGATCATGGTGGCCACGCCGTCGGCGGTGAAGGCGCGGCCGATGTACGGGTCCAGGTTGCGCCCGGTCATGGCCGCCACCGCCTTCAGGTGGCCCAGGTTCTCGGCCACCAGGATCAGCGCCACCGGGGCGATCAGCAGCATGGCGTTGCCGCTGAACTCGGGGGCGGTGAAGCGCGGCAGCCCCACCCAGGCGGCGTTGGCGATGCCCGAAAAATCCATCGGCTTACCCAGCCCCAGGCCGTTGGCCAGCAGCACGTAGATCAGGGTGGCGATGGCCAGCCCCACCAGGATCAGCAGGCGCTGCACCATGCCGCGCGCGAACACCGCCACCAGCGCCACGCTGACGAAGGTGACCAGCTGCATCCAGCTGTCGAAGTTGCTGGCCGCCATGTTCTTGACCGGGATGGCCGCCAGGTTCAGCCCGATCACCGCCACCACCGCGCCGGTGACCACGGGCGGCATCAGCCGCTCGATCCAGCGCGTGCCCACGGCATTGACCAACGCGCCGATCAGCGCGTACAGCAGGCCGCAGACGATGATGGCGCCCAGCGCCACCGGGAGGTTGGCGTTGGGCCCCTGCCCGCCGTAGCCGGTGGCGGCGATCACCACGCCGATGAAGGCGAACGACGAACCCAGGTAGCTGGGCACCTGGCCGCCGGTGATGAAGTAGAACAGCAGCGTGCCGACGCCGCTCATGAAGATCGCCAGATTGGGGTCGAACCCCATCAGGATTGGCGCCAGCACGGTGGCGCCGAACATGGCGATCACGTGCTGCACGCCCATGGCCGCGGTCTGCGGCCAGGGCAGGCGCTCGTCGGGGGCGATTACGCCACCGTTGACCAGGGCCGCAGCCGGCCTCTCCTGCCAGTTGAACAGGCTCATCGTCTCCGCTCCTTGTGGGGTTGATGGCCCCGATGGTAGTGGAGGAATGGGTCTGCCATCGGCGGCCCCGGAGGTTGAACCATGGGGGTGCGTCGTGGCGGCGTGGCACGCGGCCCGCCCGTATGCCCGTGGTCAAGCCGCCGATACTGCCGTCGGCGCCTGCGCAAGGCACAGCTTGACCCAGGCGCTGTCATCCAGCAGGCGTCGTGCCGTCTCCAGCACGGGCGCGCGCGCCTCGGGCGGCAGGCCGCCGATCAGGGCGGCCCGCTCGGCGGGGTTGAGCGCAGGGATCAGCCAGCGCAGCCAGACGTTCATCTCGGCCGTGTCGATGCTGGCATGGATGCGGCCCTCGATTGCCTGCAGTTCGGCATCGCTGCAGGCGGCCCACAGCGCCCGGTTGTGGGCGGTTTCCTCCATGTCCATGTGCTCGAAGTTCTCCGCCACGAAGCTGGTCAGGTGGCGGTACAGCCGATGCGCCAGCGCGGGTGTGGGCATGGCACGCAGCGTGGCCGCCTCGGCGCGCAGGGCGGCAATGGCATCCAGGTGCTCCTGGTGGTCGGCCACGATGCGGGCGCTGGCGCCACGGCTGTGCGCCTCGATGGCGGGGTGTATGAACGCGTTCTCGTGCTGCACATGGTGGCCGGCGGCATCCAGCAGGGCGTCGAGCTGGGCCAGTCCCAGCAGCAGGTCCTGCGGGTCGTCCAGGTCCAGCCGGCCCAGGCGCTGCAGCGTGTCGGTCATGAACTGGCGCAAGGCCTTGTGGATGGGGGCATAGATGTCGTAGCGGTCGGTGGTGCTCATGTCGAAGGTCCTTGGGTGGTGAGTGGGCCTTCAGTGTGTTTTCTTGCCGGCGCGCCGGCATCGCCCGCAGGAGCCATGGCCTGCGCTGGCCTGGCATGGCTCTTCGGGCCGCCCGGCGCTGGCTCCTCGGAGCGAGGGCAGGACCTGAGCCGCCCGGCACAGTCGGCAGCCACACATTCCCCTGGAGCTCTGCATGACCCGCCTTGCACCCTTGTTGATCCTGTTCACTGCCATGGCCGCGCAGGCGGCCGGGCCGGCGCCGCGCGAGCGCATCGAACGCGGCCGCTACCTCATCAACGCCACCGGCTGCATGGACTGCCACACGCCGCTCAAGAATGGCCCGCGCGGGCCCGAGCCGGATCGCACGCGCCTGTTCGCGGGCCACCCCGAGGCGCTGGCCATGCCACCGGCGCCGGCGCTGCCGGCCGGGCCCTGGCTGGTCGTGGCCTCGGCCACCAACACTGCCTGGGCCGGTCCCTGGGGCGTCAGCTATACGGCCAATCTGACGCCCGACCCCGATACCGGTCTGGGCCGCTGGAGCGCGCAGGACTTTGTGCGCACCATGCGCAGCGGCCGCCACCTGGGCTCGGGCCGGCCGCTGCTGCCGCCCATGCCTGCTGCCTATGGGCAGATGAGCGACGAGGATCTGCAGGCCATGTTCGCCTACCTGCAGACATTGCCGCCCGTGCGCAACCGCGTGCCGGCCCCGCTGCCGCCGGCCGCGCGCTGAACCCGCGACGCGGGCGCGGTCGTCCCGCCAGTCCATGGTGGGAGAAGCTCATGTGGCGGGCCTGAAATCGCCTCGCGCATCATTGCGGGCGGCCCACGTGTGCGCGGCGGCCGGAATAAAATCCGCCGCCCGCGCCATGACCACACCCTCGCCGCCCGGCAAGTACCGCATCCCGCGCAGCCGGCGCGACGTGGTGCCACGCCCGGCGCTGCTGGCGCGCACGCTGGCCCAGGCCACGACGGCGCGGCTGCTGCTGGTGCAGGCGCCGGCCGGCTTTGGCAAGACCACGCTGCTCGCGCAGCTCGCGGCGGCGCGGGCCGCCGACCCGGGCGCCGCCATCGCCTGGGTGTCGCTGGATGAGGAAGACAACGACTGCAACCGCCTGTTTGCCGCGCTGTTTGGCGCGCTGGCGCCGCTGCAGCTGCCCTGGACGCTGCCCCCCGACACGGTGCTGGCGCAACTGCAGGACGCCAGCGCGGCCGCGCGCACTGCGCTGGGCCCGCTGGTTGCGGCACTGGGCGCGCGGCCCGACGCCCACATCACCCTGGTGCTGGATGATCTGCACCACATCGACGACACGGCCGCGCTGCAGCTGCTGGACGCGCTGATCGCCCGCGCGCCGCCGGAGCTGACGGTGTGCATCGGCAGCCGCGTGACGCCGCCGCTGTCGCTGGCGCGCTGGCGGGCCGGGGGCGAGCTGGTGGAGCTGGGCCTGGACGACCTGCGCTTCGACCTCGACGCCGCCCAGGCACTGTGCCGGCTGCGCGGGCTGGACGAGCCCCCCGGCGAGGCGCTGCAGGGTGCGCTGGCACGCACGCACGGCTGGGCCGCGGGGCTGCAGCTGGTGCTGGGCAGCGCGCGCAGCCCAGACGATGCGCTGCCCGCCCTGATCGGGCCGGCCGCCCGCCGCCATCTGTTCGACTACTTCGCCCAGGAGGTGCTGGCCGGGCTGCCGCCGCCGCTGCAGCAGTTCGTGCTGCACAGCAGCGTGCTGCCTGAGCTGAGCCCGCCGCTGTGCCAGGCCGTCACGGGCCGCGCCGACGCGCGGGCCGTGCTCGAAGCGCTTTACGCGCGCCAGCTCTTCCTCAGCGCGCTCGACGACGTGGCGCCCGTGCTGCGCTTTCATGACCTGTTTCGCGACTTCCTGCGCGCCGAGCTGGAGCGGCGCCAGCCCGGCCTGGCGCCCGCGCTGCATGCCCGGGCCGCCGCGGCCGAGGCCAGTGCCGAGCGCGCCATCCCGCACTGGCTGGCCGCCGGCCGCTGGGCCGAGGCCCTGGCCTGCCTGCGCCAGATGGCCGACGGTCTGCTGGCCGTGGGCGGCACCCACCGGCTGGAGCGCTGGCTGGAGCAACTGCCGCCCGACTGGCGTGCCGCCGATGCCGACGTGTCCCTGCTGCGCGGCCTGTGCGCCTGGTCGCGCTGGGACTGGCTGCGCGCGCAGAGCGAGTTCGAGCGCAGCCACGCGGCCTTTGCGCGCCAGGGTCAGGAGCGCGACCGCATCGTCGCGCTCGGCATGCTGGCCGCCTGCCACAACGCCCTGGGCGACCTGCCGCGCGCCAGCGAGGCGCTGCAGGCGGTGGCCGCTGCACAGCTGACGCCGGCGCTGCAGGTGCCGTTCGATTCGCTGCGTGCCTGGCATGGCCTGGCGCGTGGCGACCACGCCAGCTTGCTTGACGCCCTGGGAGCCATGGCCGACAACGCCGCCCTGGCGCCCGAGGTGCGCTACCCCAACATCGTGGACATGAGCTACGGCCACTTCGTCGGCCTGCCGGGCACGCGCGGGCCGATGCAGCGGCTGCAGCGCCTGTGCCGCGCCCACCCGCCCGGCGAGGTGCAGGTGCCTGCGCTCGATGCCTGGCTGGCCTTCTGGCATGGCACGCCCGCAGCAGCGCGCGAGGCGCTGCAGACCCTGCTGCAACTGCAGCGCCACCTGCCCGGTGACGTGATGCTGGGCATCGCCGCGCTGCACCTGCGGACCCTGCACCTGGCCGTACAGGGTCAGGCGGCCGAGGCACTGGCCAGCGTGGCCCAGGTGCAGCACCTCATGACCGCGGGTTATGCCAACGGCTGGCGCCGCACCTACCTCCATGTACAGGCCCGCATCCTGTGGCGCGGCGAAGACGCCGATGGCCTGGCGGCCCTGCTGCCCGAGCTGACCCGGCCGCGCACGGCGCGCGAATGGCCGGTGCTGGACACCGGCGCCGCGCTGGTGCAGGGCCAGCATGCCCTGCTGCGCGGCGAGCTGGCCACGGCGCGCCAGCACCTGGAACATGCCGTGGCGCTGCAGGCGGGCGGCTGGCTGCCGGCCTTCATGGGCGATGCGCGCTTCGCGCTGGCCGCCTGCTGCTGGGCGCAGGGGGATGTGGATGCCGCAGCCACCGCCCTGGGACCGGTGGTGGCCGAGTCCGTCCAGGACGAGGGCCTGGGCCTGCTGCTGGAACCGCCCGGGCGCCTGAAGCCGCTGTGGCAGGCCACCGAGGCCCGCCTGCCGTGCCCGGCGGCCGCGCAAGCCAGGCTGTGCCAGCGGCTGGCGGACTGGACGGCGGCGGCACCACCCCAGGCGCAGCCCCCCGACGACCCCCTGTCGGAGCGCGAGCGCGAGGTGCTGGCCTTGCTGGCCGATGGCCAGAGCAACAAGCTGATCGCCCGCGCCCTGGACCTGAGCCTGCACACCGTCAAGCGCCATGTCGCCAACATCCTCACCAAGCTGGCCGTGGACAGCCGCACCCAGGCGGCCGCCTATTGGCATAGGCGCTGAGCGGGGCGATGCCTCGGCGCGGGAGCCCCCGCGCAGCCGGGCCGGAACGCCTTTTGACCATTTGTATGCTATCTAAACAATAGCTTCTGGCGCTGATCCATGGCGCGATGGAGCTCGATTCGACTCTGAACCCCGAGTATGCCGGACCACTGACGGGGCGCCGCCCGGCGGGTGCGGCTGGATCAGACCCGCCCGAACGCCCAGCCACTGTGCGCCTGCGTGCCCTCGATGCCATCCACCAGCCGCAGCAGCGGCGTCAGCTCACGGTAGCGCCCGGCGGTGTGGCGGATGTAGGCGATGAAGCGCGGTGCGTCCGCCAGGTACTTCGGCTTGCCGTCGCGCAGCGTCAGGCGGGCGAAGATGCCGGCCACCTTCAGGTGGCGCTGCAGGCCCATCCATTCGACGGCGCGCCAGAAGCTGCCGAAGTCGCTGTGCCAGTCCTCGAAATCCATCAGCCCCAGCTTGCGCGCGCGCTCCCAGTAGCGCACGGTGATGTCGATCACGAACGCCTCGTCCCAGGACAGGAAGGCGTCGCGCATCAGGCTGGCGATGTCGTAGGTGAGGGGGCCGTGCACCGCGTCCTGGAAATCCAGCACCCCCAGCGCCTGGCCGCGGGTGCCGGGCACCATCAGGTTGCGCGGCATGAAGTCGCGGTGCACGTACACGCTGGGCGCCGCCAGGTTGCGCGCCACGATCAGCGCGAACTGGCGCTCCAGCGTCTCGGCCTGCGCGCCGTCCAGCGTCACGCCGCGGTGGCGCCGCAGGTACCAGTCGGGAAACAGCTGCAGCTCGCGCCGCAGCAGGGCTTCGTCGTAGGGCGGCAACACGCCGGGCCGGCTGGCCTGCTGCCAGGCCAGCAGCGCGTCCAGCGCCTGCGCGTACAGCGCGCGATTGGCCTCGGGGTGGTCGCGGTCGATCACCTCCATCATGGTGCGCGCGCCCAGATCGGTCATCAGCATGAAGCCGCCGGTCTCGTCCCAGTCCAGGATGCGCGGCACGTTCAGGCCGGCGTCCCGCATCAGGCCGGCCACCTGCACGAAGGGCGCGCAGTTCTCCTGCGCCGGCGGCGCGTCCATGACGATGCGGCTGGCGCCGTCGGCACAGTCGATGCGGAAATAGCGCCGGAAGCTGGCGTCGGCCGAGGCCACGCGCAGGCTGGCGGGCAGCAGGCCGTGCATGGCGGCCACGCGCGCCAGCCAGGCGTTGAAGGCGGCGTGGCGGGCCGGGTCGGCCCAGTTCGGGGCGGTGGCGCCGGCGGCAGCGGCAGGCGGGCGGGAAGGGTCGGCGGCGCTCATGGATAATCGATTCTAGAGTGCGCCTGCCCGGACATCGACGGCGAGGGCGCGCCGAATCGACGGTTTCTGCCGTGCCTGTTCTGCCCTCTTTCCTGCTCTTTCCTGACCTCCCCCGTCCCCGGTGGCCGCTGGCGCTGCAGCCGGTGGTGCTGGGCGTGCTGGCGCTGCTGTGCGGCGCCGCGTCGGCGCAGGCCAGCGATCCACTGACGCTGCGCGCCAGCCCCCTGCTGGCCGAAAAGCCGCCGGCCAAGGTCGGCGCGGCGACCACCGTCTACGGCGAGCGCGCCAGCGGCCGCGTGGGCCTGGAGGCGGTGCTGGAGGGCCAGGCCGAGATGCGCCAGCCCGGCACCGTGGCGCGCGCCGAGCGGCTGCGCTACGACCAGGGCGAGGACACCGTCACCGTCAGCGGCGACGTGCGCCTGAACCAGGCGGGCGACCGCTACACCGCCGAATCCGGCCAGCTGCGCGTGGACGCCGTGGAGGGCTTCCTGCTGCGGCCGACCTACCAGTTCCTGGCCTCGGGCGCGCACGGCGAGGCCACGCGCCTGGAGTGGCTGGACCAGGACCGCGCCAGCCTGCTGCGGGCCACCTACACCACCTGCGTGCGCGGTGGCCCCGACTGGGTGCCGGACTGGGTCCTGCGCGCCGACCGGCTGGACATCGACCGCGAGGACGACGAGGGGCGCGCGGCCGGCGCGGTGCTGGAGTTCAAGGGCGTGCCCATCCTGCCGGTGCCGGTGCTGAGCTTTCCGGTCAGCGAGCGGCGCCGCTCCGGCTGGCTGCCACCCACCCTGGGGCTGGACAACAAGAGCGGGCTGGACCTGTCCGTGCCCTATTACTGGAACATCGCGCCCAACCGCGACGCCACCTTCACGCCCGGCCTCATGTCGCGCCGCGGGGTCGATCTGGCGGGCGAGTTCCGCTACCTGGAAAGCGGCTACCAGGGGCGCGTCAACGCCAACCTGACGCCCAACGACCGCCTGCGCGACGGCCGCAACCGCTGGGGCTACTTTTTGCGCCACAACGGCCGTCACGACACCGGCATCGACGCCGTCGGCGCGGTCGGGCTGGGGCTGAACCTGAACCGCGTCAGCGACGACGACTACTGGCGCGACTTCACGCGCCGCGGCCTGTCGCTGACCACGCGACTGCTGGCCAACGACGGCGCGCTGTCGTGGTCCAGCGGCGACGTGTCGCTCAACGCCCGCGCGCTCAAGTGGCAGACCCTGCAGGACGTGGCCGCGCCCATCGTGCCGCCCTATGACCGCCTGCCGCAGCTGAGCGGACGCTGGGCGCGCACCAACGACCGCGGTTTCGACTACGCCGTCGATGCCGATTTCACGCGCTTTCGCGCCGACCCGTTCTGGACCCGCCAGCCCAACGCCGATCGCGGCTTCGTGCAGGCGCAGCTGGCGCACCCGTTCACGCGCCCGTGGGGCTTCTTCACGCCCAGGGTGCAGTTGCACGCCAGCCACTACCGGTTCGACCGCCCGATCCCCGGCGGCGCCACCTCGGCCGCCCGCGCGCTGCCCACCGTGAGCCTGGACGGTGGCCTGGTGTTCGAGCGAGAGGCGCGCTTTTTCGGGCGCGACTTCACGCAGACGCTGGAGCCGCGCCTGAAGTACGTCTACACCCCCTACCGCGACCAGGGCCGGCTGCCGCTGTACGACACCGGCGCCTACGACTTCAACTTCGCCACCATCTGGGCTGAAAACGCTTTTGCCGGCAACGACCGCATCGTCGACAACAACCTGGTTACCGGCGGGCTGACCACGCGCCTGCTCGACCCGCGGACCGGCGCCGAGGCGCTGCGCCTGGGCATCGCGCAGCGCTACCGCTTCTCGGCCCAGCAGGTCACCCTGCCAGGCGGCCTGCCGACCGCGCGCGGATTGTCCGACCTGATGCTGGGCGCCTCCGTCAGCTGGGACCCGCGCTGGGCCTTCGACACCGTCGTGCAGTACAACCTGGACACGCGCCGCTCCACCCGCACCACGGTGCAGGCGCGCTACTCGCCTGAAAAATTCCACACCGTCAGCGCCGCCTACCGCCACCAGCGCGACCTGCGCAGCGAATCGCTGGATGTGGGTTGGCAGTGGCCGCTGGCGGACCTCGTCGGGCGCCACGGCGAGCTCGGCGCCAGCCGCGCCAGCGCCGGCGGCAGCTGCAACGGTCGCTGGTACGGCGTCGGGCGGATGAACTACAGCCTGCAGGACAAGCGCCTGGTCGAAGGCCTGCTGGGCTTCGAATACGATGCCGGCTGCTGGATCGGCCGCGTGGTGCTGGAAAAGCTCAACAGCTCGATCAGCACCTCCACCAAGCGCATCATGTTCCAGATCGAGTTCATCGGTCTGTCGCGCCTGGGCAGCAACCCGATGCGCACGCTGCGCAACAACATCCCGCGCTACCAGTACCTGCGCGAAGAAACCTCCTCACCCAGCCGCTTCACCGACTATGAGTAAGACCCCGCCCCGCCACCCGTCTGCCTGGGCGCTGTTGCTGCTGCTGGCGCTGGCCGGGCCGGCCAGCGGCCAGGGCGCGGCCGACGCCGCACCGTCGGCCAAGAAGCCCAAGGCGACGCAAAAGAGCCGGCCGGCACCGCGCAAGGCCCCCGCCGCCAAGCCGGCGGCAGCGCCTGCGCCTGCGCCCGCGTCCGCCAGCGCCGCCCCGGCGGCCGCGGCCAGCGTCCCGGCCGTTGCGCGGCCGGCGGCCAGCAGCGCGCCGCGCGAGGCCGACTACATCGTCGCCCTGGTCAACAGCGAGCCGGTCACCAACCAGGAAGTGCGCGCCCGCATGGCGCGTGCCCAGCGCCAGTTGAGCGAGCGCGGCGCCCCGGCGCCGCAGGCCGAGGCGCTGCGCCAGGAAATCCTGGAGCGCCTGATCGCCGAGCGCGCGCAGCTGCAGTACGCGCGCGAAACCGGCCTCAAGGTCGACGCCGCCGCGCTGGCCCAGGCCGAGCTGTCGATCGCGCGCCAGAACCAGCTGGCCACGGTGGCCGAGCTGCACCGCCGCGTCGAGCAGGACGGCATCCCGGTGAAGGACTTCCAGGACGACGTGCGCAACCAGGTGCTGCTGGCGCGCCTGCGCGAGCGCGAGATCGAGCCCAAGCTGCGCGTCACCGACGCCGAGGTGGACGCCTTCATCCGCGAGCAGACCGGCGCCACCGCCGCCGCCATCGACCTGAACCTGGCCATGATCCTGGTGGCCGTGCCCGAGGGCAGCAGCGCCGCCGAGCTGGCCCGCCTTCAGGCGCGCGCCGACGAGGTGGCGCGCCGCGCCCGCGCCGGCGAGGACTTCGCGGCGCTGGCGCTGGAGTTTTCCGACGCCAACAACCGTGGCCGCGACGGCGGCGTGCTGGGCCTGCGCCCCGCCGACCGCTACCCCGAGCTGTTCGTGCGCAGCGTCCAGCGCGCGCGCGTGGGCGATGTCGTCGGCCCGGTCAAGTCCGAAGCCGGCTTTCACATCCTCAAGCTGCTGGAGCGCAAGCAGAACAAGGACCTGCCCGAGGTGCGCATCCCGCAGACCCACGTGCGTCACATCCTGCTGCGCACCGGCCCGGCGCAGAGCGAGCAGGTGGCGCGCCAGCGGCTGGCCGACTTCAAGCGGCGCATCGAAGCCGGCCAGGCCAACTTCGAGCAGCTGGCGCGCGAGCAGTCGCAGGACGCCAGCGCGGCCGACGGCGGCGATCTGGGCTGGGCGCCGCCGGGGCAGTTCGTGCCCGAGTTCGAGCAGGCCATGAACAACCTGGACCCCGGCCAGATCAGCGAGCCGGTGGTCAGCCGCTTCGGCGTGCACCTGATCCGTGTCGATGGCCGGCGCGAGCAGGTGCTCAGCAGCAGCGAGCAGCGCCAGCTGGCGCGCAACGTGCTGCGCGAGAAGAAGGCCGAGGAAGCCTTCGAGACCTGGGCCAGGGAAGTGCGCGGGCGCGCCTACGTCGAGATGCGCGAGCCGCCGCGATAGGGCCCGATCCGGCGTTCGACGTGTGAAGAGGAGGTTGAGCGTTGGGCGTGGAGCGTTCAGCGTGAATACCGGAACTTTCGCGGCCGCGCCCATCTGTCAACGCTCAACGCTCAACGCTCAACGCTCAACGCTCAACGCTCAAGCTCAACGCTCAACGCTCAACGCTCAACGCTCAACGCTCAACGCTCAACGCTCAACGCTCAACGCTCAACGCTCAACGCTCAACGCTCAACGCTCAACGGCATGAAGCACATCCCCCGTAAACGCTTCGGTCAGCACTTTCTGGCCGATCCGGCCATCATCGACGCCATCGTGCGCGCCATTGATCCGCGCCCGGGCCAGGCGATGCTGGAGATCGGACCGGGGCTGGCGGCGCTGACGCAGCCGATGGTCGAGCGGCTGGGGCGCCTGACGGTGATCGAGCTGGACCGCGACCTGGCGGCGCGGCTGCGTGCCCACCCGCAGCTCGACGTGATCGAATCCGATGTGCTGAAAGTGGATTTTTCGCAGGTGGCGCAAGCGCGAGCAGCTACAAAAATAAGAGTTTGCGGCAACCTGCCCTACAACATCTCCAGCCCGATCCTGTTCCACCTGCTGCCTTTTGCCGGCGTCGTCGAAGACCAGCACTTCATGCTGCAAAAAGAAGTCATCGACCGCATGGTGGCGCCGCCCGCCACGGCCGACTATGGCCGTCTGTCGGTGATGCTGCAATGGCGCTACGCGATGGAAGACGTGCTGTTCGTGCCGCCCAGCGCGTTCGACCCGCCGCCGCGCGTCGACAGCGCCGTGGTGCGCATGCTGCCGCGCGGCGACTTTGCGCCGCTGGATGTGGATGCGTTTTCAGAACTGGTGCGCGTGGCCTTCAGCCAGCGCCGCAAGCTGCTGCGCCACAGCCTGGGCAAATGGCTCGACGCACGGGGCTTTGCTGGCGACTTTGACGTGCAGCGGCGCGCCGAGGAGGTGCCGGTGGCCGAATACATCGCCCTGGCCCATGACCTCGCTGCGCTCGATGACTTCGCCGCTGCCGCGGCTTCAATGACAAATGACAAATGACTTGACCGTCGTTCGCTCACGGGTCATTCGTCATTTGTCATAGGCCGGCGCAGCCGCCGTCATCGAGCGCAGCGAGGTCATGGCGCGCCAGCGCCGTCATGCGTCCTCAGTTCAGCGCCATGCTCAGCTTGCGCCGGTAGCTCGACAGCAGCTCCGCCTGCGGGTCCTGCTGCTGGGCGGCCTTGCCGGTGAGCTCGATGCCGCCGGCGCTCTTGCCGTCGGCCTGGGCACCGGCCTTGGCGGGTGGCGGGGTCAGCAGCTCCAGGATGGCGACGCAGGTCTTGCGCGCGGCCTCGTCGTTCCATTTCTTGTCGCGCATGATGATCTCCAGCAGCTCGTCCATGCTGGCGGTCCACTGGCCCTCGGCCATCAGCGCCTGCGCCTTGGCAAAGCGGGTGTCGAAGTCGCGCTTGTTCTCGGCAATCTTGGCGTCGAACTGCTCCAGCGGCCAGTTGCCGCGTTCATCCTTGTGCACGAACTCGATGGCGTCCAGCCAGCGGCGCAGGGCGTCGAAGCGCAGCGGGCGCGGCTCGCGCGCCAGGGGCTCTTCCAGCGTGGCGGCGGCTTCTTCCAGGGCGCCGGTGGCGATCAGCAGGCGCGCGTAGTCGGCGCGGGCGTCGTCGTTGGCCGGGTCCTGCGCCAGCGCGTCGGCCAGCTTGGCCAGCGCGGCCTCGGCGTCGCCGGCTTCCAGCAGGGCCTCGGCCTCGTCCAGCTCGGCCTCGGCGGCCAGCGCACCCTCGCTGGGCACGTGCTTGTCCAGGAACTGGCGCACCTGTCCGGCCGGCAGCGCGCCCATGAAGCCGTCCACCGGCTGGCCGTTCTTCAGCAGGATGCAGGTCGGGATCGAGCGGATGCCGAAGGCGCTGGCCAGCTCCTGCTGCTGGTCGGAGTCGATCTTGACCAGCTTGAAGCGGCCGGCGTATTCCACCTCCAGCTGCTCCAGGATCGGCCCCAGCGTCTTGCAGGGGCCGCACCAGGGCGCCCAGAAGTCCACCAGCACGGGGGTATGCATCGAGGCGGCGATGACCTCGGCTTCGAAGTTTTGAACGGTGACGTCGATCATGTGGGGTATCTGCGGGCAAAATCGGGGATTACCAGCCATTGTGCCAATAGCGTGATGACAACTCCTCTCGTGGGTGTGGTGATGGGCTCCAGCAGCGACTGGGACACCCTGCAGCACGCCGTGCAAATCCTTGCGCAGTTCGGCGTGCCGCACGAGGCACGCGTGGTGTCGGCCCACCGCATGCCGGACGACATGTTCGCCTACGCCGAAGGCGCGCAGGCGCGCGGCCTGCGCGCCATCATCGCCGGTGCCGGCGGCGCCGCGCACCTGCCCGGCATGCTGGCGGCCAAGACCGTGGTGCCGGTGCTGGGCGTGCCGGTGGCCAGCCGCCACCTGCAGGGCGTGGATTCGCTGCACTCCATCGTGCAGATGCCCAAGGGCGTGCCGGTGGCCACCTTTGCCATCGGCGCGGCGGGCGCGGCCAACGCGGCGCTGTTCGCGGTGGCCTTGCTGGCCGCGGACGACACCGCGCTGCGCCAGCGGCTGCACGCCTTCCGCGCCGAACAAACCGCCGCCGCCCGCGCCATGGCGCTGCCGCCGGTGGGCGGATCATGAAAACGGCCATTGAACAGCCGAACGCAGAGGGCGCAGAGATTTCGCAGAAATCGCAGAGGAAACCCAAAAATGGTTTTCCTGCATCTTCTGCGATTTCTGCTTCACCTCTGCGTCCTCTGCGTTCGGGCTTGAGACTGCTTGCGATCATCCCCTGACCCCTCCATGTCCACTCCATTGCCCTTGCTGCCCGGCACCCTGATCGATGGTCGCCCCGCCACGCTGGGCGTGCTGGGCGGTGGCCAGCTGGGGCGCATGTTCGTGCACGCGGCGCAGGCGTTGGGCTACGAGACGGCGGTGCTCGACCCCGATGCCGCCAGCCCGGCCGGGCGCGTGAGCCAGCACTTCATCCGGGCCGACTATCGCGATGGCGACGCGCTCGACCGGCTGGCGGCCTGCGCCCACGCCGTCACCACCGAATTCGAGAACGTGCCCGCCGACAGCCTGGCGAGCCTGTCCGCGCGGCGGCCGGTGTCACCCGCCGCCGACGCGGTGGCCATTGCGCAGGACCGCGGCGCCGAGAAGGCGCACTTCGCGCGCTGCGCCCCCGCCAGCGGCGTGGCGCCGGCGCCGTATGCGGTGATCACGTCAGAGGCCGAGCTGGCCGCCGTGCCCGCGGCGCTGCTGCCCGGCATTTTGAAAACCGCCCGCCTGGGCTACGACGGCAAGGGCCAGGCCCGCGTGGCCACGCCGGCTGAATTGGCCACCGCCTGGCAAGCCATGGGCCGCGTGCCCTGCGTGCTGGAGCAGCTGCTGCCGCTGGCGCTGGAATGCTCGGTGATCGTGGCGCGCGGGCGCGACGGCCAGGCCGTCACCCTGCCGGTGCAGCGCAACCTGCACCGCGACGGCATCCTCGCCGTCACCGAGGTGTATGAACAAAATTTGCCGCCAGCGCTTGCCAGTCAAGCGCAAGCAGCTACGATTGATATAGCAAACCAGTTGGGTTACGTGGGCGTGCTGTGCGTCGAATACTTTGTGCTGCAGGACGGCACGCTGGTGGTCAACGAGATGGCGCCGCGCCCGCACAACAGCGGCCACTACAGCATCGACGCCTGCGACGTGTCGCAGTTCGACCTGCAGGTGCGCGCGCTGGCCGGCCTGCCGCTGGTCGCGCCGCGCCAGCACAGCGCCGCCATCATGCTCAACCTGCTGGGCGATCTGTGGTTCGACGGCCAGGGCGCGCCGCGCACCCCGCCCTGGGCCGATGTGCTGGCCCTGCCCGGCGCGCACCTGCACCTGTACGGCAAGACCGAGGCGCGGCGCGGCCGCAAGATGGGGCACCTGACGCTGACGGCGCCCGGCGCCGACGCCGCGCGCGCCGTGGCGCTGCGGGCCGCCGCCCTGCTGGGCATCGAGGCCTTCTGATGGTGCTCGACGGCACGCAGGCGCAGGCCATCGAGCGCGCGGTCGAGCGGCTCACGGCCGGCCAACTGCTCGGCCTGCCCACCGAGACGGTCTACGGCCTGGCGGCCGACGCCGGCAACGACGCGGCGGTGCGCGCCATCTTTGCCGCCAAGGGCCGCCCGGCCGACCACCCGCTGATCGTGCACGTGGCCGGGCCGGCCGCCGTGGCGGACTTTGCCGCCGCCGTGCCCGATTTCGCGCAGCGCCTGATCGACGCCTTCTGGCCCGGCCCGCTGACCCTGATCCTGCCGCGCCGCGAAGGCGTGGCCAGCGCCGCCGCCGGCGGCCACGCCACCATCGGCCTGCGCTGCCCGGCGCATCCGGTGGCACGCGCCCTGCTGGCGGCCTGCGCGGCGCGCGGCATCGCCGGGCTGGCGGCGCCCAGCGCCAACCGCTTCGGGCGGGTCAGCCCCACCACCGCAGCGCATGTGGCGGCGGAGTTTGGCGACGATCTGCTGGTGCTGGACGGCGGGCCCTGCACCGTGGGCATCGAGTCGACCATCGTCGACTGCACGCGCGGCGCCCCCGTGCTGCTGCGTCCGGGGCAGCTGGGGCGCGCCGACATCGAGCGCGTGGCGGGTCGGCCATTGCTATCCAAAGAGGAGCTGCTGACGCCCGACCCGCAAGCGCCAGGCACGCTTTTGGCTCACTACGCCCCGCGCGCCAGGCTGCGCCTGATGGACGCGCGCGAGCTGCGCGCCGCGCTGCGGGTGCTGGGCGCCGACGCGCGCCACATCGCGGTGTGGACGCGCGCGCCGCTGCATTCCGATTCGCGCCAGTTGCTGCTGCGCCGCATGCCCGAGTCGGCCGACGCCGCCGCGCGCGAGCTGTTCGCCTTGCTGCGCGACTTCGACGCCGCCGGCGCGCGGCTGATCTGGGTCGAGACGCCGCCGGCCGACCCGGCCTGGGACGGCGTGCGTGACCGCCTGCAGCGCGCCGCCGCCTCGGGCTGACGCGCCCTCGTTAAACTACGTGGCCCTGTCCCAAGCAAAGAGTCCTTCATCATGAACGCATCCTGGTTTCGCCGCGCCGCCCTTGCCCTGGGCTGCGCCGGCGCGGTGGCCCTGCTGGCGGCCTGCGGCTCCGGCTCGGTGGTGTCCGACCTGGAGCCCAAGCGCTTTCTCACCGTCGGCGACAGCTTCATGGACGTCGGCCAGGCCGGCAAGCGCTACACCGTCAACGACGGCTCCAACAACTGGGTGCAGGAGCTGGCCGCGCACTACAAGCTCACGGTCGGCCCCGCCAGCGGCGGCGGCACCGGATATGCCCAGGGCCACGCCCGCGTCGGCACGCCCGACCCGGTGGGCGGCGCGCCCAGCGTCACGGCCCAGATCGACACCCTGCTGGCCAGCACCACGCTGGCCGGCAAGGACGACGTGGTGCTGATCAACGGCGGCATGCACGACATCGTCGCCGCGGTCGAGGCCACCGGCATCTCCGACGCCACCACCCAGACCGTCAAGGACGCCGGCAAGGCCCTGGCCGCCCAGGTGCGGCGCGTGGTGGGCGCCGGCGGCCAGCACGTGGTGGTGACCGGCGTGCAGCTGCTGGGCGACACGCCCTGGGCGCGCGCGCGCAACCAGCGTGACGAGATCAACGCGCTGTCGGTGGCGTTCAACGACGCGCTGCTGTCCAGCATCGTCGATCTGGGCCAGAACGTGCTGTACTTCGACGCCGCCTTCTTCTTCAGCCTGATGTACGGCAAGCCGCAGAACTTCGAGCTCGTCAACGGCAAGGACGCCGTCTGCACCACGCCCGACGCCAGCACCTGCACCGCCGCCACCGTGGCCTCGGCCGACTACAACCGCTGGCTGTTCGCCGACGGCCTGCACTTCTCGCCCGGTGCGCAGCGCAAGTTCTCCTCCAACGACTACGCCGAAAGCGCCTACCGCCGCTTCAAGGAGCGCTGGTAAGCGCTCGCCGCGCGCACCCCGGACAGCCGGCCGCGCGCCGGCTTTTTCGTGGCCGGCGCTATGCTCGCGGGTTCAAGGAGAAGCGCATGAACCCCACCCGCACCCACCGCGTCGCCGTCATCCCGGGCGACGGCATCGGCCAGGAAGTGATGCCCGAGGCACTGCGCGCGCTGGCCGCCGCCCAGCGGCGCTTTGGCTTCACGCTGCGGCAAACCCCCATCGAATGGGCCAGCTGCGACTACCACGCCAAGACCGGCCAGATGATGCCGGACGACTGGAAGGCGCGGCTGCAGGGCCAGGACGCGCTGCTGTTCGGCGCCGTCGGCTGGCCCGCCAGCGTGCCCGACCACGTCTCGCTGTGGGGCAGCCTGCTGAAGTTCCGCCGCGAGTTCGACCAGTACATCAACCTGCGCCCGGTGCGCCTGTTCGAGGGCGTGCCCTGCCCGCTGGCGGGCAAGAAGCCCGGCGACATCGACTTTCTGGTGGTGCGCGAGAACACCGAGGGCGAATACACCAACCTCGGCGGCGTGATGTACGCCGGCACCGAGCGCGAGATCGTGGTGCAGGAAACCGTGATGAGCGCCTTCGGCGCCGACCGCGTGCTGAAGTTCGCCTTCGAGCAGGCCGCCGCGCGAGCGCGCCGCAAGCTGGACGTGGCCACCAAGAGCAACGGCATCGCGATTTCCATGCCCTGGTGGGACGGCCGCGCCGACGCCATGGCCGCCCGCTATCCGCAGGTGGCGGTGGAAAAGCACCACATCGACATCCTCACCGCGCGCTTCGTGCTGCAGCCGCAGCGCTTTGACGTGGTGGTGGCCAGCAACCTGTTTGGCGACATCCTGAGCGACCTGGGCCCGGCCTGCACCGGCACCATCGGCCTGGCGCCCTCGGCCAACCTGAACCCCGAGCGGCGCTTTCCCAGCCTGTTCGAGCCGGTGCACGGCTCGGCGCCCGACATCTTTGGCCGCAACATCGCCAACCCCGTGGCCATGATCTGGTCGGCCGCGCTGATGCTGCAATTCCTGGGCGAGAGCGCCGCGCACGACGCCATCCTGCGCGCCATCGAGCAGGTGCTGGCCCACGGCCCGCGCACGCCCGACCTGGGCGGCACGGCCACCACCACGCAGATGGGCGAGGCCATCGCGGCCCGTATCGAGGCCGGCAGCGACGCGTGAGTCGCCGCCCGTTTACTATTAAAACAAGAGCTGCCGGCGCTTGCCAGATGGGCGTCACCGGCTTGAAAGGCCATGAACCTGAGCGTGCGTGCTAGGTTCAGGGCGCGTCCTGCACCGCCCACTCCACCAGCCGGTCCAGCGCCGGGCGCGCGGCGCCGGCGTTGGGGTGGTTGATCAGGCCCACCACGGCGTAGTTCTGCCCCGACTGGCCGTAGGCGTAGCCGGCGACGGCGGCCACGTCGCGCAGGCTGCCGGTTTTCAGGCGCGCGTTGCCGATGGCGGCCGAGCCCGGCCGGCGCTGCGCCAGCCGGCGCGTGGTGCCGTCCACCCCGGCCAGCGACAGCGACTGCTCGAACACCGCGCCATGCGGGTGGCTGGCCGCCTGCTGCAGCAGCGCCGCCAGCGACGCGGCGGTGGCGCGCTCCTGGCGCGACAGGCCCGAGCCGTTGTCCAGCACCGGCGTGGTGCGCAGGCCGAAGCGCTCGCGCCACCAGCGCTTGATCAGGTTGCGCGACTCGGCAAAGCTGGCCCGGCCGTCGCCCGCCGACAACGTCAGGAACAGCTGCTGCGCCATCACGTTGTTGGAGTACTTGTTGATGTCGGCAATGATGCTGGCCAGCGGCAGCGACAGGCCGGTCACCAGCAGGCGCCCGCCGGCGGCGGGGCGCTCGGCCCACGTCACCTGCCCGCTCAGCGTGCCGCCGGCGGCGCGCCACATGGCCTCGATCACGCGCGGCGCGTAGCTGTCCGGCTGCGGGTAGGCCACGGCCCATTCCTGCTCGCCACAGGCCAGCGGGTAGCGCCCGCCCAGCTTCAACTGCCGCGGGTCGGCGAAGTCGATCGCCAGCCGCGTGCGCCAGTCGCCACAGGCGCCGCTGGTGGCCGGCAGCTCGGCCGGGATGGCCACGCCGGCCATGGGTGGCTGGCTGTCGACGCGCACGCGGCGCTGCGCCGGCTCGGGCACGAAGCGCAGCACCAGCGCCTTGAAGTTCAGCAGCAGCCCGTCCGGCCCCACGTTGTAGGCGCGCAGCGGGTCGTCGTCAAAGGCGGCGGCGTCGTGCGGCGCCAGGCGGAACACGCTGTTGTCCAGCACGATGTCGCCGGCGATGTGCTGCACGCCCTTGTCGCGGATGGCGGCGATCAGCTCCTGCAGGCGCTCGATCACCAGCTTGGGGTCTCCGCTGCCCTGGATCAGCAGGTTGCCGCGCAGCACGCCCTGCTCGACCGGGCCTTGGGCATACACCCGCGTGCGCCAGAAGTAGTTCGGCCCCAGCCGGTCCAGTCCGGCGTAGGTGGTCACCAGCTTCATCACCGAGGCCGGGTTCATCGGCAGCTCGGGCTGCCAGGCCAGGCGCGGCGGCGGCAGCGCCTGGCTGGCGGCGGCCGGCGCCGGGTTGGCCTCGCCGCTGGGGTTGACCGGCTCCGGCTGGCGCGTGACGGCGCCCGGTGGCGGCGGCAGCGGCGCCACCACCATGGCCACGGCACTGGCCGGCACGCCGGCCTTGGCCAGCGCCTGGGCGATGTCGGGGGGCAGCGCGCCCTGGGCGCGGGCGGCGGGGCTCAGCAGCGCGGCGGCCAGCAGCAAGGCGGCGGCGCGGCGGGGGACGATGGCGGGCAAGATCTGGGGCACGGCGGCAAGTCTATGCTCCGGGTGGCTCATCTGGCCGGTCAATCGGCGATCTGCACCAGCGAGCTGACGTAGCCCGCGCCGCCCGCACCCCGATCTTCCACCTCGACGTACCAGGCCAGGCGCTGGCCTTCGCGCCGCGGCAGGCGGGCCGCATAGGCGCCATCGACCAGTGGCAGCTCGATCGCGCTCCAGTGCGCCCGGCGCCAATCGGTCTGCAGCGGGTTGTAGGCGTGGAAAAGCCGCACCTTGATGGGGCTGGGGGCGGCTTCGACGCGCGCCTGCACCGCCAGCTCCGCGCCATCGACGTGGGCGCGCGCCGAGATGCCCGGGATGGGGCGTCCCAGGAAGCTGTGCGCCAGCCACATGCGCCAGGCCGCCAGGTGCTTGGTCGACACCCAGCTGTGGCGCAGGTTGTCCACCGCCAGAAACGCCTTGTCGCCCTTCATCTCGCCGAGCATGCTGTTGGGCGTGCCCAGGGCAAAGAACTCGTCGTTGGTGCCCAGGGCAACCAGGAACGGGGCGCGGATGCGGTGGCGCCACATGTAGGGGTCGTAGTGCACCAGCATCTGCAAGCCGATGGGGTTGTTGATGGCGCGCAGCACCTCGTCGGCGGGCTGAAAGCCCGGGCCCTGGCGCACCTGGTCGGGCCCACCCACACCGGCGCCGAACTCGGCGAACTTGCGCGCGATGTAGTACAGCGTGTTGCCGCCGAAATGGCAGGTCGCCATCACGCCAGCCACGCGCTCGGGATCGACCCCGGTGGCGATGCCCACCGCCTGGCCGCGCTTGGAGCAACCCATCAGCACCGCCCGCTGGCTGGCCACGCCGGGCAGCGCATGCAGCAGGGTGATGGCGCGCAGATAGGCCACGGTGATCGGGTGGTAGCCGTTCCAGCTCAGGTCGCCGGTCTTGAGCGCCTGCCGCAGGGTGTAGCCGGCCAGGTCGGATTCGCCCAGGCCCCAGTAGTCCTCGGCCGGGTTGGCAAACAGCATGATCGGCAGCCCCAGGTCCAGCGCCGTGGCCTCGCCGTATTCGGCTTCGGTGTCCAGCTCGGTCCCGGGGATGCGCCGGCGCGGCGCGTCGGGCCGGTCGAAGAACTGGCGCTCGGTGCCGATGATGCCGGCGTTGCCGCCGCCCGCGTAGCCGTCCGGCACGTAGATGCGCGCCGGGTGCTTCCACACCAGGCCCTTCCAGTGCTGGCTGGTGAATTCCAGCTCGATCACGCGCACGCGCTGGCCGGGGCGCACGCCACTGGCGCGCACCACGTCGCTGCGGATCGTGGTGGCCAGCGTGCTTTCGTCGCGGATGGCGGGCAGGTCGAAGAAGCGCGCCGGGCCGACCTCTTGTGCCGGCGCCAGGGCGGTGAATGTGAGGGTCAGCAGGCCGAGCAGGACGCGGCAGATCAAGGTCCACATGGTTCTGGTTCTCGCGTGAGGGGGCGGTGGGATTTCAGGCGGCGCAGCCGGCGACCCGCGGCTGTGCGGGCAGGCGCAGCACGCCGCTGGCCTGCAGCGCCTGCAGCTCGGTTGCATCCAGGCCCAGCTCGTGTAGCAGGGCCTGGCCGTCGGCGCCCAGGGCGGGCGCGGTGCTGCCGTCGGCGCGGCTGGCCGGCCGGGCGCAGAAACCCAGGCCCGGGGTATGCACCGGACGCTCGGCCGGGCCCAGGGTCAGGGGCGCGAAGCTGGCCTTGTCGCCGGTGCGTACCTCGTCCAGGAACTCGCCCAGCCGGCGCACCCGCGCCGCCGGCACGCCTTCGGCGTTCAGGCGTTCTTCCATCGGCTGCGCGCACTGGCGGGCAAAGGCGGCCTCGAAGCGCGCGCGCAGGCCGTCGGCGTCGCGCGCCACCACGAAGCCGCCGCCGGCCGCATGGAAGGCGCGCAGATCAAGCAGCTCGCCGTCCTCGCACAGCGCCTGCAGGCCGAGCGCGGCGCTGAGCTTGCGAAACTGCGCCGGGGTGTTGGCGGCCACGGCCAGCCAGCCGTCGGTGCAGCGGTAGGTGTCGGCCGTGGGGCTGCCGGTGTAGCCGCGGTTGCCCGCGCGCTGCGGCTCGACGCCTTCGGTCAGGTAGCTGCTGGCGTTGGGGTACATCAGCATCATCGAGGCCTGCAGCATCGAGGCGTCGATGTGCTGGCCCTCGCCCGTCCGCGCGCGCCGGTGCAGCGCGGCGCTGACCGACAGCGCGCCCAGCATCCCGACCGCCACGTCGATGACCGGAAAGCCGACCTTGATCGGCGGCGCGTCGGCGCTGGCGCCGGACATCAGCATCATGCCGGTGAGCGCCTGCATCACGTGGTCGTAGGCGCCGCGGCCGGCCCACGCACCCTGCTGGCCGTAGCCCGAGATCGAGCAGTAGACGATGCCGGGCCGCACGGCGCGGATGGACTCGTAGTCCAGCCCGCAGCGGGCCACCACGCCGGGGCGGAAGTTCTCGATGAACACGTCGGCCGTGGCCGCCAGCCGGCGCACCAGCTCGGCGCCTTGCGGCTGGCGAATGTCGATGGCCAGCGAACGCTTGCCGGCGTTCAGGGCCGTGAAGCCCGCCGGCGTGTCGCCATCGCCGGGACGCACGCGCGCCGCGCGCATCACGTCGCCGCCTTGCGGCGCTTCGATCTTGATTACCTCGGCGCCCAGTTGAGCCAGGTAGAACGAGGCCAGCGGCCCGGCGATGACGTGCGACAGGTCGAGCACGCGCACGCCTTCCAGGGGTTTGCTCATGTGCGGCTCCTCAGTTCGGGGTCAGGCCGATCAGGCGCACGATCTCGGTCCACTTGGCGCTTTCGGCGCGGATGAACTCGGCATAGGCCTGCGGGCTGGCACTGGCCGCCAGCTGGCCGCCACCGGCCTCGATGATCTTGCGTGCCGCGGGCGTCTTGAGCGTGCTGCCCAGCGCCGAGAACAGGCGCTGCATCACCTCGGGCGGCGTGCGGGCGGGGGCCCACAGGCCGGACCAGGCCTCCTGCACCGCCAGCTTGCTGCCCAGCAGCTCGTGCAGCGTGGGCACCTCGGGCAGGGCTGACGCCCGTTCCGCACTGGTGATGGCCAGCGCGCGCAGCTTGCCGCCCTGGATTTGCGGCAGCGCGGTGGCGGCGATCGGGAAGGCGAACTGGGTGTCGCCGCGCAGCAGAGAGCCGGCGATCTCCACCGAGCCACGCAGCGGGATGTGGGTGGCCTGCAGCTTGGCCAGCGCCACCAGGGTGGCGCCGGCCAGGTGCGCCGTGGTGCCGATGCCGCCCGAACCGTAGTTCATCTTGCCGGGCGCGGCGCGCGCCGCGGCGATCAGCTCCTGCGCGGTGCGCCACGGGGCGTCGGCCGCGACCACCAGCACCGAGGCGCCGGTGGAAATGTTGCCGATCGGGCTGAAGTCGGCCAGCGGGTCGAACTTCAGGCTGGGTTGCAGCACCTTCTGCAGCAGATGCGTGATGGCACCCTGCAGCACGGTGTAGCCGTCGGGCGCGGCGGCGGCGACGACCTGTGCCGCCAGCACCCCGGCGGCGCCGACCTTGTTCTCGACCACGATCGGCTGGCCCAGCGCCTCGCCCAGCAGCGGGCCGAGCTGGCGCGTCTGCACATCGGGGCCGCCGCCGGCGGCGTAGGGCACGACGATGCGCACCGGGCGCACCGGGAAGTTGTCGGCCGCGCGGGCGGTCCAGACGGGCAGACAACAGGCGGCGCTGGTGGCAAGAAAGGCTCGGCGTTGCATGGCGGGGTCTCCTGGGGTTGACTTTGGTGGGCTCAGTCTAGGGTCTTGCGGATATTCATGAAATTGGTAAATTTCTATGCATTGATAGCCAAATGGAATTACCAATCAACGCCATGGACCCTGCCGTCGACCCCGATCGCCGCTGGCGCCACCTGCTGGGCAAGCTGCGCTTTCGCCACCTGCAGCTGCTGGCGAACGTGCATGCGCGTGGCAGCCTGCACGCGGCCGCCGAGGCCATGCACCTGACGCAGCCATCGCTCAGCAAGGCGCTGGCCGAGGTCGAGGCCGCGTTCGGTTTTCCGCTGTTCGAGCGAAGCCCGCGCGGCTTGACCGCCACCGCCGACGGTCGGCTGGTGCTGGACAGCGCCACGCTGCTGCTGGCCGAACTGGCGCATCTGCACCGCAGCACGCTGGCGCAGCCCGCCAGCGCCGTGCTGCGCCTGGGCATGCCGTCGTTCGTCGCGCAGGCCCACGTGCCCGCCGTGGTGGCGCAACTGGCGGCGGTGGCGCCGCTGCTGCGCCTGCAACTGCGCGAAGCGCGCGTGCCGGCCCTGGTGCAAGCGCTGCTGGATGGGCAGCTGGACGCCCTGATCACCAGCTATGCGGTCGAGATCAGCCAGGCGGGCGCCGGCTTGTGCTTCGAGAAGCTGCACGACTCGACGGTGGCCGTCATCGCACCGCCCGGGCACCCGTTGGCGCGGCGCGCGCGCCTGGCGTGGGCGGCGCTGCTCGACGAGCGCTGGATCCTGCCGGACCTCGGCACGACGCTGCGCCGCTGGGTCGACGAGGTGTTCGCGCAGTCCGGGCAGCTGGCGCCCGCGCCCTGGATCGAGTCGTCCAACCCGATCACCAACCTGCGCCTGGTGGCGGCCGGTCAGGGCCTGAGCGCGGTGCCGGCCGAGCTGCTGTCCCAGCCCGGATTTGCGGGCCAGGTGGCGCAGCTGGCGCTGCCTGCGCGCCTGGGCCGGGGGCCGGTGTCGCTGGTCTATCGGAGCGGGGCGGTGAACCCCCGCGTCGCGCTGCTGCGCCAGGCGCTGGGGCTGGCAGCGCGCGAGCCAGGGCCGGGGCGATAATTCGCGCCATGTCTCTGTCTCCCCGCACGGTCGGCATCGCGGCGGCCGTGGTCACGGTGGCGATCTGGACCGGCTTCATCGTCATCGGCCGCGCCTCGGCCGGGCATACCCTGCTGCCCTTCGACATCGCCCTGCTGCGCATCCTGGGCGCCGGCGCGGTGCTGCTGCCCTGGGGCTGGGTGCTGGCGCGGCGCGCCGGGCCGGATGGCCGCTCGCTGGCCGGCTTCTCGCCGCTGCCGCTGCGCCCGACGGTGCTGACCGGGCTGTTCGGCGGGCTGGTGTACGCCATCCTGTGCTACGCGGGTTTCTTCTACGCGCCGGCGGCGCACGCCGCGGTGCTGATGCCGGGCAGCCTGCCGCTGTGGACGGCGCTGCTGGCTGTGCCGCTGCTGGGCGAGCGCATCACGGCGGCGCGCGCGCTGGGGCTGGGCTGCATCGTGGCGGGCGACCTGGTGGTGGGCGGCAGCGGCCTGCTGTCGGCGTTCGACGGCGGCCAGGTGTGGAAGGGCGACTTGATCTTCATGAGCGCGGCGTTCTGCTGGTCCGCCTACAGCGTGCTGGCGCGCCGCTTCGGGCTCGATCCGGTGCGCGCCACCATCGCCATCACGGTGTTTGCTTTTGTCATCTACGTGCCGGCGTTCGCGCTGCTGGCCGGCAGCGGGCTGCTGCCGACGCGGCTGGCGCAGGCGCCGTGGGGCGAG
>MKTG01000071.1:136832-144828 GCA_001897615.1 Burkholderiales bacterium 68-10 | reverse complement strand
CATGATCACGGCCCTGGTGCCCGGGCTGTCGGCGCTGGGCGCGGTGCTGCTGCTGGGCGAGCCGCTGGGCCTCAACCTGCTGGCCGGGCTGGCGCTGGTGACGGCGGGCATCCTGTTCGGGGTGCGCGCGGCACGCCGAAATACTCCTGATTTGATAGCTGCTGGCGCGCGTCAGACGGTCGCTGGAGCCGTAAAAACCCCATGACTCACGCCGCCTTCAACCTGCTGGCCTTCGACACCAGCACCGAGCAGCTGTCGGTGGCCGTGCAGCGCGCCGCCGACGGCCGGCGGCTGACGCACCAGGGCGCCGGCGGCGCGCAGGCCTCGGCCACGCTGATCCCCACCGTGCAGCGCCTGCTGACCGAGGCCGGGCTGGCGCTGGGCGACCTGCACGCCATCGTGTTCGGGCGCGGGCCGGGCTCGTTCACCGGGCTGCGCACCGCCTGCTCGGTGGCGCAGGGGCTGGCCTGGGGCGCGGGCGTGCCGGTGCTGCCGCTGGACACCCTGCTGGCCGTGGCCGAGGCGGCGCGCCAGTCGGCCGGCGCCACGCGGGTGCTGGCCCTGCTGGACGCCCGCATGGGCGAGATCTACCACGCCGAATACGCCTGGGCCGACGCCGGCTGGCAGACGCTGGCCGGCCCCGCCGTCAGCCCGCCCGAGCGCCTGCCGCTGCCGGCCGCCGGCGCCGTGCTGGCCGGCAACGCCTTTGCGCCCCATGGCGAGCGCCTGCCCGCCGCGCTGCGGGCGCTGCCGCGCGTCGACGCCCTGCCCACGGCCGAGGCGCTGCTGGCGCTGGCCCCCGCCGGGCTGACCGCCGGTCGGGCCGTGCCCGCCGATCAGGCGCTGCCGCTCTACATCCGCGACAAAGTGGCGCAGACTACGGCCGAGCGCGCCGCCGCGCGCCCAGCCGGCTGATGCCGCCCCCGCTTGCCATGAGTGCCGTCCTGTCGTCCCCCCCCGCCAGCGCCCCCGCCACGACGCTGGAGGCCCACTTCGCCCCCATGACGGCCGAGCGGCTGGACGCCGTGCTGGCCATCGAGCAAAGCGTCTACAGCCACCCCTGGTCGCGCGGCAACTTTGGCGACACCCTGGCGGCCGGCCACCAGGCGCAGTGCCTGCTGGCCGGCGACGAGCTGCTGGGCTACTTCGTCGCCATGCTGGGCTATCGCGAAGCGCACCTGCTCAACATCACCGTCGCGCCGGCCCATCAGCGCCAGGGCTGGGCGCTGGTCATGCTGGACGCGCTGGCCCTGTGGTCGCGCGCGCGCCAGGCCGAATGGCTGTGGCTGGAAGTGCGCGCCAGCAACACCCGCGCGCAGCAGGTGTACCTGCGGCACGGCTTTGCCCGCGTCGGCCTGCGCCAGGGCTACTACCCCGACGGCCACGGCCGGCGCGAGGACGCCGTGGTCATGAACCTGCGCCTGGAGCAGCCCTGATGGCGCCGCAGCGAAAGCCCGCCCCATGAGCCTGGCGCTGGATGCACGTCAGCGCGCCATGCTGGCCGAAATGGGCGTGCGGCTGTGGCAGCGCCCGGCCGAGCGCGTGGCACCCGTCACTCCTGAATCAGGAGCTGCCGCCGCCGATCAGGCGCGCGCTGCGGCCCCATTTGACCCTGAACCGGCGGCCCGCGCCGCGCGCCCACCGGCGCCCGGCCCGCGCCCGGCCCCCGTGGTGCCCGCCCCGGCGCCCGCGGCCCCGGCGGACAACCCGCTCGGCCCGCGCCCCGAGGGCATCGAGCGCATGGACTGGCCGCGGCTGGAGGCCGCCGTCGCCGCCTGCCGCGCCTGCGGCCTGTGCGCCGGCCGCACGCAAACCGTGTTTGGCGTCGGCAGCCGCCGCGCCGACTGGATGGTGGTGGGCGAGGCCCCGGGCGAGAACGAAGACCGCCAGGGCCAGCCCTTCGTCGGCCAGGCCGGCAAGCTGCTGGACGCCATGCTGGCCGCCATCGGCCTGTCGCGGCAGGCCGGTGACGCTATCGATTCAGAAGCTGCTGGCGCAGACCAGGCGGGCGCTGGGGGCCAAAATGACTCCAAACGCGGCGTCTACATCGCCAACGTCCTCAAGTGCCGCCCGCCCGGCAACCGCAACCCGCAGCCCGACGAAATCGCCCAGTGCGAACCCTATCTGCGCCGCCAGGTGGCGCTGGTGCAGCCCAGGGTGATTCTGGCCATGGGGCGCTTTGCCGTGCAGTCACTGCTGCAGACCAGCGAGCCCATCGGCCGCCTGCGCGGCCGCGTGCACCACTACGCCGGCGTGCCCGTCATCGTCACCTACCACCCCGCCTACCTGCTGCGCGCCCTGCCCGACAAGGCCAAGGCCTGGCAGGACCTGTGCCTGGCGCTGGAGGTGATGGGCGGGCAGGACGGGCGCTGAGCGCGGGCCCATCGGCAACCGCGCTCAGCCCTCGCCGGGCGCGCCGCCTCAGCCGCCGCGCCGGCGGCGCGGATAGGCCAGCCAGCCGAGCAGGCCGGACAGCAGCATCAGGCCCCAGGCTTCCAGCGTCGGAACCGGCTGGACCGCCGCCGGGGCGAAGCTGGCCGTGACCGCCTGGTGGGCCGCGATGCCGCTCAGCGTGCACACCGGGTTGGTGCCCGAGCAGGCGCCCGACCAGCCGGTGAACACATAGCCCGGGTTGGCCGTGGCCGTGCAGGTGCTGCTGCCGCCGGCCGCCACCACGGCGGGCACGCACACCGCGCTGCCGCCGGCCGGGTTGTTGACGCTGGCCGTGACGTTGTAGGCCGGCGCGAAGTTGGCCGTCACCGCCCGGTCGGCCGTCACCCCGCTCAGCGTGCAGACCGGGTTGCTGCCCGCGCAATCGCCCGACCAGCCGGTGAACACATAGCCTGCGTTGGCCGTGGCCGTGCAGGTGCTGCTGGCACCCGACAGCACGGAGGGCGGCACGCAAGCCACGCTGCCCGCGGCCGGATCATTGACGCTGGCGGCGATGTGGTAAGTGGGCACCGTCACCGTGGCACTGGCGCTGCCCGACAGGCTGCCCGAGGTCCAGGTGGCGGTGTTGGTGGTGGTGTTGTTGATCACGGCCGCCGCGTTGATGCCCAGCGCGACTGTGTTGATGCTCGCGCCGGGCGCCAGGCTGTGGTTCAGGCCGCTGAAGATCGTGCCCAGCTGGTCGTCCACCAGGTCGTGGGTGCTCAGTGTCGTGGTGCCGGTGTTGGTGGCGGTGTAGCAGTAATACACCGTGGTGCCGGTGTTGACCGAGAGGCTGCTGGTGGCCGCGCACACGCCGGGGGTGGTGCCCACGGTCTTGGTCAGCACGATCGCCTCGGTGGTGCGGACCTGGGCCGTCCAGCCGGGATAAGTAACGGAGAAGTCGGAGCAGAACGCGAAGGTGATCGCATTGCCCGTGGAGCGCACCAGGCCCGGGCCGGCGTTGCCGGGCAGCCCGCCGCCCCACCACGCGCCCGCGGTGCCCCCGCACACCGGCGGCGAGGCATTGCCGGAGCCGATCTGCGGCGCGGCCGTGCTGGCGCCGTCGTAGATGAACAGTCCATCCCAACCACCCTCGACCTGGAACGCCGCGAACGCCACATCGATGGTGGTGCCCGGCGCCGACATGAAAGTGACGACGCTGGTGGACAGGTTGGTGTAGTTGGCGTAGTTGCCCCCCGGCCCGCCGCTGTCGTAGTAGTTGAACCAGGCAGTGCCGGGCCCCGAATTGAGCGTGTAGGTGGCGTGCCCCGTGTTGTACGGGTGGTTGACGGCCGTTTGCGCCGACGCCGAACCCCAGCCCAGCAGCACGCCGAGCGAAAGCAGAAGAATCCGAACAAGCCCCATCACAACCCCCTCTTGCGGTGAAAACCATGCGACGCAAAAGGTAATTTTATTCGTCATGTAACAAAATTTACACGGCGTCGGGTCAAACTGACGGTGTTTGTGGCAGCTAGCCGACATCGTGAAGGGCGCGCGGTCCTTCAAGCGTCGATATTCGCCGCCCGCAGCGCGTTGGTCTCGATGAAGGCGCGGCGCGGCTCGACTTCGTCGCCCATCAGGGTGGTGAACACTCGGTCGGCTTCGATGGCGTCCTCGATCTGCACGCGCAGCAGGCGGCGCACGGTGGGGTCCATGGTGGTTTCCCACAGCTGCTCGGGGTTCATCTCGCCCAGGCCCTTGTAGCGCTGGCGCGCGGTGGTGCGCTCGGCCTCGGCCAGCAGCCATTGCATGGCCTGGCGGAAATCGCTCACGCGCTCCTCGCGCTGGCGCTCGCCCTCGCCGCGACTGACTTTGGCGCCTTCGGTCAGCAGGCCCTTGAACGTCTGCGCGGCTTCGGCCAGCGCGGCGTAGTCGGCGCCGTGCACGAAGTCCTGGGTGAGGACGCTGCTCTTGATGTTGCCGTGGTGCCGGCGGCTGATGCGCAGCACGGGCTTGTCGGTGCGAGCGTCGAATTCGCTGGCGACTTCGGGCGCGCTGCCGCCGGATTGCTGCTCGTGCAGGTATTGCTGTAGCGCCAGCGCGCTGGCTGCGGCGGCCTCGGTGCTGTCCAGGTTCAGCGCCACGCCGGCGGCGATGGCGCGCAGGGCCTCGGCGTCCATGAAGGCCGACAGGCGCTCGATCACGGCCTCGGCCAACTGGTGCTTGCGCGCCAGCTCGGCCAGGGTGTCGCCGGCGAACTGCTGCCCGGCCTCGCCACCGCTGTGCACCACGGCATCCTTGAGCGCCACGCGCAGCAGGAAGGCGTCCAGCGCCGCGCCGTCCTTCAGGTACAGCTCTTCCTTGCCGGACTTGACCTTGTACAGCGGTGGCTGCGCGATGTAGATGTGGCCGCGCTCGACCAGCTCGGGCATCTGGCGGTAGAAGAAGGTGAGCAGCAGGGTGCGGATGTGGGCGCCGTCCACGTCGGCGTCGGTCATGATGATGATGCGGTGGTAGCGCAGCTTGTCGATGTTGAAGTCGTCGGCGCCGCTCTTGCCGCCGCCATTGCCATTGCCGTCGTCGGCGCTGCGGCCGATGCCGGTGCCCAGCGCGGTGATCAGGGTGACGATCTCGTTGCTGGTCAGCAGCTTCTCGTAGCGCGCGCGCTCGACGTTCAGGATCTTGCCGCGCAGCGGCAGGATGGCCTGGAACTTGCGGTCACGCCCCTGCTTGGCGCTGCCGCCGGCGCTGTCGCCCTCGACGATGTAGATCTCGCACTGGGAGGGGTCCTTCTCCTGGCAGTCGGCCAGCTTGCCGGGCAGGCCGAAGCCGTCGAGCACGCCCTTGCGGCGCGTCATCTCGCGGGCCTTGCGGGCGGCTTCGCGCGCGCGGGCGGCCTCGACGATCTTGCCGCAGATGATCTTGGCGTCATTCGGGCGCTCTTCCAGGAACTCGGCCAGCGCCTTGCCGATGATGTCCTCGACCGGCGCGCGCACTTCGCTGGACACCAGTTTGTCCTTCGTCTGACTGCTGAACTTGGGCTCGGGCACCTTGACGCTGAGCACGCACACCAGGCCTTCGCGCAGGTCGTCGCCCGACACGTCGACCTTGGCCTTCTTGGCCAGCTCGTTGTCGGCGATGTACTTGCTGATCACGCGCGTCATGGCGGCGCGCAGGCCCGTGAGGTGGGTGCCGCCGTCACGCTGCGGGATGTTGTTGGTGAAACAGAGGACTTGCTCGTTGTAGCCGTCGTTCCACTGCATGGCCACTTCGACGCCGATCTCGGTGCCGGCAATGCCGCCATAGCTTTCGGCCGGGCGCGTGCCGCTGGCGTAGAAGGCGTTGGGGTGCAGCACCTTCTTGGCCCCATTGATGAAGCCGACGAAGCCTTGCACGCCACCGGCGCCCGAGAAGTCATCCTCCTTGCCGCTGCGTTCGTCGATCAGGCGGATGCGCACGCCGTTGTTCAGAAAGGACAGCTCGCGCAGGCGCTTGGCCAGGATTTCGTAGTGGAAGTCGTGGTTTTCCTTGAAGATCTCGGTGTCGGGCAGAAAGCGCACCTCGGTGCCACGCTTGTCGGTGTCGCCGGTGATGCGCATGGGCGAGATCTCGACGCCGTCCACCGTCTCGATCAGGCGGTTCTGCACGAAGCCGCGGGAAAACTCGATCTCGTGCTTCTTGCCCTCGCGCCGCACCACCAGATGCAGCCGGCTGGACAGCGCGTTGACGCAGCTCACGCCCACGCCGTGCAGGCCGCCCGAGACCTTGTAGCTGTTCTGGTTGAACTTGCCGCCGGCGTGCAGCTCGGTGAGGGCGATCTCGGCGGCCGAGCGCCTGGGCTCGTGCTTGTCGTCCATCTTGACGCCGGTGGGGATGCCGCGGCCGTTGTCCACCACGCTCAGCGAGCCGTCGCTGTGGATGGTGACGACGATGTCGTCGCAGTGGCCGGCCAGCGCCTCGTCGATCGAGTTGTCGACCACCTCGAACACCAGGTGGTGCAGGCCGGTGCCGTCGCTGGTGTCACCGATGTACATGCCGGGGCGCTTGCGCACCGCCTCCAGCCCTTCCAGGATCTGGATGGCGCCTTCGCCGTAGCCCTCGGCCCCGGTCTGCGGGGGCGTGGGCAGCGGCTGCTCGGGGGTCTGGCGGGGGTCGGTCATCGTCATTTCTCGCTCATTTGAAAGCCAAAACCCGCCTTGGGCGGCGGGTTGCGGGCGCGGACAGCTCCTGAATCAGGAGCGCGCTCAGATCCGCATCGGCATCACCACGTACTTGAAGTGGGGGTCATCGGGCAGGGTGACCAGGGCGGAGCTGTTGCCGTCCTGCAGTTCGACCCGGACCATGTCCTGCTGGTTCATGTTGGCCAGGGCATCGATCAGGTAGGTGACGTTGAAGCCGATCTCGATCGGCTCGCCGTCGTAGTCGATGTCGAGTTCGTCCACCGCCTCTTCCTGCTCGCTGTTGTTGGAGGCGATCTGCAGGCTGCCGGGCTCGAAGTTCAGGCGCACGCCCTTGAACTTCTCGCTGGTCAGGATGGCGGTGCGCTGCAGGCTGGCCAGCAGCGGTGCGCGGCCCAGCGTGACGTGGTTGCGGTGGTTGCGGGGGATGACGCGGTTGTAGTCGGGGAACTTGCCTTCGACCAGCTTGGTGACGAACTCCATGGTGCCGAAGCTGAATCTGGCCTGGTTGGCGGCGAACTGCATCTCGATCATGGGCGCCTGCTGGCCTTCCGGCACGCTGGCGTCGGACAGCAGGCGCTGCAGCTCGATCACGGTCTTGCGCGGCAGGATCACCTCCTGCTTGGGCACTTCGACATCCAGCGTGGCGCTGGCGAACGCCAGGCGGTGGCCGTCGGTGGCCACCAGCGACAGCTGCTTGCCCTCAGCCACGAACAGGATGCCGTTGAGGTAGTAGCGGATGTCGTGCACCGCCATCGCGAACGCCACCTGGTCGAGCAGGCGCTTGAGTGTCTTTTGCGGCACCTGGAAGCTCGGGCCGAAGTTGGGCGCTTCCTGCACCAGCGGGAAGTCCTCGGCCGGCAGGCTGGTGAGGGTGAACTTGCTCTTGCCGCCCTTGAGGATCAGCTTGGCCTGGTTGCTCTCCAGGCTCACCGTCTGGTCGGCCGGCATGGTGCGCAGGATGTCGATCAGCTTGCGCGCGCCCACCGTGGTGGCGAAGGCGCCGTCGTCGCCGCCCAGCTCGGCCGTGGTGCGGATCTGGATTTCGAGGTCGCTGGTGGTCAGCTGCAGCGAGCCGCCATTCTTGCGCAGCAGCACGTTGGCCAGCACCGGCAGGGTGTGGCGCCGCTCGACGATGCCCGATACCGACTGCAGCGCGGCCAGCAGCTTGTCTTGGGTGGTCTTCAGAACAATCATGTCTTCCTCTTGATCCTTGTCATGATCGTCGGCGCGTCCCGCATCGCCGCTCCCTGGGGCAGACGCAAGCCAACCCCACATTGTCGCCGGTTTTCGTGGCCTTTCGATTGCGCAAGGGTCATCCCTTGAGCGTCTGCTCCAGCACGTGCAGCTGCTGGTTGAGTTCGGTCAGCTGCTGGCGCTCGCCGGCGATCTTGCGCACCGCGTGCAGCACGGTGGTGTGGTCGCGCCCACCAAACAGCTCGCCGATC
>MKTG01000071.1:130598-136791 GCA_001897615.1 Burkholderiales bacterium 68-10 | reverse complement strand
CGACCTTGATCTTGTAGTAGTCGGCCACCGTCTTCTGGATGTTCTCGACGCTGATCTGGCGGTTCTGGATGCTGAGCAGGTCGCGCAGCGCCTCCTTGGCCAGGGCGATGGAGATCTCCTTCTGGTTGAAGCGCGAATAGGCCAGGATCTTGCGCAACGCGCCTTCCAGCTCGCGCACGTTGGAGCGCACGTTCTTGGCAACGAAAAAGGCCACTTCTTCCGGCATCTCGGCGCCCTCGGCCGCGGCCTTGCTGATCAGGATGGCCACGCGCATCTCCAGCTCGGGCGGCTCCAGCGCCACCGTCAGCCCGGAGTCGAAGCGCGACACCAGGCGCTCGTGGATGTCCGTCAGGCCCTTGGGGTAGGTGTCGCTGGTCATCACGATGTGACTCTTCTTGGCCAGCAGCGCCTCGAAGGCGTTGAAGAATTCCTCCTGCGTGCGGTCCTTGTTGGCGAAGAACTGCACGTCGTCGATCAGCAGCAGATCCAGCGAGTGATAGCGCTCCTTGAACTGATCGAAGGTCTTGCGCTGGTAGGCCTTGACCACATCCGAGACGAACTGCTCGGCGTGGATGTAGAGAACCTTGGCGCCCGGCCGTCCCTGCAACAGCCGGTTGCCGACCGCGTGCATCAGGTGGGTCTTGCCAAGACCGACGCCGCCGTAGATGAACAGCGGGTTGTAAAGATGACCGGGCGCGCCCGCCACATGCAGCGCCGCCGCTCTTGCCATTCGGTTGGCCGTGCCCTCGACCAGGGTGTCGAAGGTGAGCGCGCCGTTGAGTCGGTTGCGAACCTGGCCGGCCTCGCTGTCCGTCGGGGCCGGCATGGCGATCGGGTCAGGCGCCTGGGCGGTTGCCGGTGTGCTCCGTGGTGCAGCCCCGGCATGATCGAAAGATGACGATTTGACGGTACTTACTCTGGGTGCAAGCGCTAACTCAAGTGCAACGGGTTGGCCGTGCAGGGACTCCAGCAGGGCGGCGATGCGGGTGGCGTACTGGGCCCGTATCCAGTCCAGCTTGAAGCGGTTGCCCACGTACAGCGTGAGCCGCGCCGGGTCGGCGCTCAACTGGGCGGACAGGGGTTTGATCCAGGTGTTGAACTGCTGCTCAGGCAGTTCCCGGGCCAGCGCGTCCAGGCAGGTATCCCACAGCGCGGCGCCGTGGACGGCGCCGGCGCGCAGGGGTTCTTCGATGTGCATGGGGGTCGATGGCTTTGTGGATAAGTGGCGCGGCGCGGGCGCCTGAGGCGGTCGGTCGGGGTCAATTATCCACATGTCGGCGGCGGCGGCAAGGCGGCGCAACCCGCCGGGCGGCCGCTGTCGCCGGGCGGCGCGCGGCGGCGGTCTTGGCTGAAAGGTGGAAATTTGCGATAATGACGGGTTTTCCTGGATTCGCCGGGCAAGAGGCGGCTGCGCGTTTGGCGCGGCCGTGGCGGCGCGGCAGGGGTTGTCCATGGCGCGCAGTGCGCCGGGGCGCCGCTGGTTCGCGCGGCACGCCAGGCGGCCGTCAGCACGACGAGGCGACGGGCCGGGACGATCCGATTTTCAATCACTTCAAGGACGATTCGTCATGAAACGCACCTACCAGCCTTCCAAGACGCGCCGCGCGCGCACCCACGGCTTTCTGGTCCGCATGAAGACCCGCGGCGGTCGCGCGGTCATCAACGCACGCCGCGCCAAGGGCCGCAAGCGCCTGGCGGTCTGAGCCTGCCGGCTGAGACTGCGCATGGTCAGCGGCGTCGAAGCGCCCGCCGCCTCGGCGCTGCGCCCGGGCCTGGTGCGCCGGCTGCGCAGCCGCGAGCAGTTCCAGCTCCTGCTGGGGCTGCGGCCGGTGGCGCGCACGGCGCACTTCGCGCTGCATCGCCTGGGTTTTGCAGCCCTGCCCGAACGCGCGGACGGCGCGGCGCCCGGCGCTTTTTGTCCGGCCGACGGCGCTTGGCTGGGCGCCATGGCGCCCAAGCGCTGGGCGCGTCGGGCGGTCACGCGCAACCTGATTCGTCGCCAGATCTACGCCGTGGGTGAAAGCCTGCGGCCACCGCTGGCCGAGGGCGCGCACCTGGTGCGCCTGCGGGCGGCGTTTGCGCCGTCGCAGTACACCAGCGCCAGCTCCGAGGCGCTGCGGCGCGCGGTGCGCGCTGAGCTGTGCCAGCTGTTCGCGCAGGGCCGGAGCGCGTGATGCGCGCGTTGCTGATCGGCCTGGTCAAGGCCTACCGCCTGCTGCTGTCGCCCTGGCTGGGCTCGTCCTGCCGGTTCGAGCCGACCTGCTCGCTGTACGCCATCGGCGCGCTGCAACAGCACGGCGCGCTGGCGGGCAGCTACCTCACGCTGCGCCGGCTGGCGCGCTGCCACCCGGGTTGTGACGGGGGCTGCGACCCGGTGCCCGAGCATCCGCCCCGCCCCTTCACCCGCCTGGTCGACCCCGAGCGGCCGAACTCGCCAACGCCCCGTCAGCCGTCATGAAAGACATTCGCCGCACCATCCTCTGGGTGATCTTTGCCTTCTCGCTGGTCATGCTGTGGGATCAATGGCAGGTGCACAACGGCCGCAAGGCCACGTTCTTCCCTGGCGCGCCGACGCCGGCCACGCAGGCCAGCGCCCCCGCATCGGCGGTGCCGCCGGCCGGCGCGCTGCCGGGCGCGGTTGCGGCTGCGGTTCCAGGCGCCGCCACCGCCGCGGCGCCAGCCAGCGCGGCGCCCACGGCGCCGGCGGCCCCGCGCGAGCGCGTCGAGGTCAGCACCGACGTGCTGAAGCTGGTGTTCGACACCGAGGGCGGCTCGATCGTGCGCAGCGAGTTCCGCAAGTTCGACGAAACCGGCCACCCCGGCCAGCCCTTCGTGCTGCTGGACGACAGCGCCGCGCGCACCTACCAGGCGCAGTCGGGCCTGATCGGCGGGGCGTTCCCGACCCACAAGACGGCCATGCGCTTCAGCGGCGAGCGCACCCTGGCCGACGGCGCCAACGAGCTGGTGCTGCGCTTCGAATCGCCCGAGCAGGGCGGCGTGCGCCTGGTCAAGACCTACACGCTCAAGCGCGGCGACTACGTGGCGCGGGTGCGCCACGAGGTGGTCAACGCCGGCGGCGAGCCGGTCAGCCCGCAGCTGTACGTCCAGCTGGTGCGCGACGGCAACCCCGCGCCGGGCGGCACCAGTTTCTATTCGACCTTCACCGGGCCGGCCTTCTACACCGACGCCAAGAAGTTCCAGAAGGTTGAGTTCGCCGACATCGACAAGGGCAAGGCCGAGTTCGTCACCCAGGCCCCCGACGGCTGGGTGGCCATGGTGCAGCACTACTTCGCCAGCGCCTGGCTGCTGCCGCCGGGCATGGCGCACGACAACTTCGCGCGCAAGCTGGACAACGCGCTGTACGCCGCCGGCATGATCGCGCCGATGGGCGCCATCGCCCCGGGCGCCAGCCAGGCGGTCGAGACGCGCCTGTTCATCGGCCCGCAGGACGAGAAGGTGCTGGAAGGCATCGCTCCCGGTCTGGAACTGGTCAAGGACTACGGCTACTTCACCATCCTGGCCAAGCCGCTGTACTGGCTGCTTGACAAGCTGCACGGCGTGCTGGGCAACTGGGGCTGGGCCATCGTGGCGCTGGTGGTGCTGCTGAAGATCGCCTTCTACTGGCTCAACGCCAAGGCCTACGCCAGCATGGCCAAGATGAAGTCCATCAACCCGCGCATCCAGGAAATGCGCGAGCGCCTGAAGGACAGCCCGCAGCAGATGCAGCAGGAGATGATGCGCATCTACCGCGAGGAAAAGGTCAACCCCATGGGGGGCTGCCTGCCCATCATGATCCAGATCCCGGTGTTCATCGCCCTGTACTGGGTGCTGCTGTCCAGCGTGGAGATGCGCGGCGCGCCCTGGATCCTGTGGATCAAGGACCTGTCGGTGAAGGACCCGTACTTCATCCTGCCGGTGGTGATGACGCTCAGCACCCTGCTGCAGACCGCGCTCAACCCGCTGCCGCCCGACCCGATGCAGGCCAAGATGATGTGGATCATGCCGCTGGTGTTCAGCGTGATGTTCTTCCTCTTCCCCGCCGGCCTGGTGCTGTACTGGGTGACCAACAACATCCTGACCATCGCCCAGCAGTGGGTCATCAACACCCGCATGGGCGTGCCGCCGCAGTTCAACCTGCCGAAGTTCTGAGCCCTGCGCCGAGGCGCGGGGGCGCCTCGCCGGTGGCGGCGGGTCGGTGGACCCGAACGGCATCGAACCGTTGAAAAATTAGAGCGCCAGCGCTTGGCTGTTGCGCGCAAGCAGCTATTGAATTCATAGTAATCATCGATCATGCCGACCCCCGGGGAAACCCCCGGGAGCCCGAATTCGCGGCCAATTCTTCGGTAGCATGGGCGCTTTCCAACTTCACTGGAAGGTGATTTCATGGCTCGTCCCTTGTTCGTTCGTGGCGCCGTGGCGCTGGCTGCCCTGGCCCTGACGGGCGCCGCCCAGGCCGCCGCCCTGCGCATCGCCGGCGCCAACGACATCCTGACCTTCGACCCGCACGCGCAAAACCACCAGACCACGCTGGCCTACCAGCAGATGGTGTACGAGGCGCTGGTGCGCTACAACGAAAAATACGAGGTCGAACCCTCGCTGGCCACCAAGTGGACCTTCGTCACGCCGACGCAGCTGCGCTTCGAGCTGCGCAAGGGCGTCAAATTCCATGACGGCGCGCCGCTGACCGCCGACGACGTGGTGTTTTCCATCACCCGCGTCATGACCCCGCCGTCCAACCTGACCGCTTACGTGCAGAGCGTCAAGGAGGTCAAGAAGGTCGACGACGGCACGGTCGACCTGATCCTCAAGGCGCCCAGCCCCACCGTGCTGCGCGAGCTGACCGACGCGCGCATCATGAACAAGGCCTGGGCCGAGAAGAACAACGCCGTCAAGGCGCAGGACTACAAGGCCAAGGAAGAGAACTTCGCCGCTCGCAACGCCAACGGCACCGGCCCCTTCATCCTGGAGGCCTGGCAGCCCGACACCAAGACCACGCTGAAGAAGAACGACGCCTGGTGGGACAAGCCCAGGGGCAACGTCGACAACATCGTGTTCACCCCCATCAAGGCGGCGGCCACGCGCTCGGCGGCGCTGCTGTCGGGCCAGGTCGACATGGTGGTCGATCCACCCGTGCAGGACCTGGAGCGCATCAAGCGCGACCCCAACATCCACGTCATCGAGGGCGCCGAGAACCGCACCATCTTCATCGGCTTCGACCAGTTCCGTGAAGAGCTGCTGGGCTCCAACATCAAGGGCAAGAACCCACTGAAGGACAAGCGCGTGCGCCAGGCGCTGTACCAGGCGGTGGACATCGCCGCCATCGAGCGCAACGTGATGCGCGGCCTGGGCAAGCCCACCGGCACCATGATCGCGCCCATGGTGAACGGCTGGACCAAGGAGCTGGCCACGCGCGCGGCCAAGTTCGACATCGAGGCGGCCAAGAAGCTGCTGGCCGACGCCGGCTACCCGCAGGGTTTCGAGCTGACGCTGGACTGCCCCAACGACCGCTACCTGAACGACGAGGCGATCTGCCAGGCCATCACCTCGATGTGGACCAAGATCGGCGTCAAGACCAAGCTGCAGACCAACCCGATGGCCATCCACTCGGCCAAGATCCAGAAGTACGAGGTCAGCGCCTACCTGCTGGGCTGGGGCGTGGCCACCTTCGACGCGCTGTATTCGCTGGACTCGCTCATCAGCACCGTCGACACCCAGGGTGGTGCGGCGGGCAACTTCAACTGCGGCCGCATGAGCGATGCCAAGGTGGACGGCCTGATCCAGCAGATCAAGAGCGAGATGGACGCCAAGAAGCGCACGGGCGACATCCACCAGGCACTGCAGCTGGTCAAGGACAACTACAACTACCTGCCCCTGCATGACCAGATCCGCCCCTGGGCGATGCGCAAGGGCGTGACCACGGTGCACCGCGCCGATGACCGTCCGATGGTGATCTGGACGACGGTCAAATAAGCAACACCCCCCTGTACCGCTGACGCGGCTTCCCCCCCTCTGCTGCGCGAGGGGGGACAACGCCGATGCCCGGTACAAGCCCGTGCATGGCGTTCGCTGGCAGGGCCTGCTCCGCGGCCTTTTGAATGATGGGGTCGCTGGTGCGTCGAGGACGCCGTTACGTCGCGCGGCGGTCGAAGCGCACGTGCCCGCCCTGCATCACCAGCGCGATGTGCTCGCCCTG
>MKTG01000071.1:118470-130570 GCA_001897615.1 Burkholderiales bacterium 68-10 | reverse complement strand
GGGTCGCCGTCGACCAGCAGCAGGTCGGCGCGGGCGCCGGGGCTGACCTCGCCCAGCCGGCCCGCCTGACCCAGCAGCTCGGCGCCGACCAGCGTGGCGCTTTGCAGCACCTCCAGGTTCGACTGCACCTGGGCGCGGATCAGCAGTTCCTCGCTCTGCAGCCCGTGCGAGCCGCCCAGCAGGTCGGTGCCCAGCGCCAGCTTCACGCCGGCGGCCTTGAAGATTTCCAGCGAGCGCAGTCCGGCGGCGCGCACGCGCTCGATCTTGACCGCGCTCTCGGCGCCCAGCCCCAGGCGCACGCCATCGCGCGCCAGCGCCTCGTAGGTGATCAGCGTCGGCACGGCGTAGGCGCCACGCTCGGCCATCAGCGCCGCCGTGGGGGCGTCGATCAGGTTGCCGTGCTCGATGCTGCGCACGCCGCATTCCACCGCGCGGCGAATCGCCGCCGGCGTGTAGGCGTGGGCCAGCACGTAGCTGTGGCGCGCCGCCGCCTCGTCGACGATGGCGCGGGTTTCCTCCACCGAATAGCCCAGCGCGTCGATCGGGTCGGTGGGCGAGGCCACGCCGCCCGAGGACATGATCTTGATCTGGTCGGCCCCCATCTGCAGCAGCTCGCGCACGGCGCGCCGCACGCCGTCCACGCCATCGACCACGCGCGTGCTGGCCAGGCGCTGGAGCACGCCACAGCTCGGGCAGTCCAGCGGACGCAGCCGGTCCGAGCGCGGCCGAAAGTCGCCGTGCCCGCCGGTGGGGCTGAGTGGCGGGCCGCTGACGAACAGGCGCGGCCCCGTCACCGTGCCGTCCAGGCCGTCGTCGATCGCCTGCTTGAGCGCCCAGTCGGCGCCGCCGGCGTCGCGCACGGTGGTGAAGCCGCGCGCCAGCATGTCGCGCAGGATGGGCAGCGCGCGCAGCGTCAGCGTGGTCTGCGGCGTGTCGGCCAGCAGCGCCAGGTTGGTCTGCGAGAAGGTGACGTGGGCGTGGCAGTCGATCAGCCCCGGCATCAGCGTGCGCCCGCCACCGTCGATGACGCGGGCGTCTTCGGCGGGCAGCGCCGCGTCGGACACGGCGCGGATGGCGTCGCCCTCGACCAGCACCTGGCCGGCCCGCCGCCGGCCGTGGCGCACGTCCAGCACGTGCACGTTCTGGAACAGGATCAGGTTCGTCATGGCCAACGTCGGTGGAGCAAGGTCGCGCACAATCATGCCATGTCGACCGCCGCGCTGGACCCCATCGTCGCCATTGCCACCGCCCCCGGCCGCGGCGCGGTGGGCATCGTGCGCGTGTCGGGCCACGGCCTGATGCCGCTGGCGCGCGCCCTCACGGGCGGCCGGGCGCTGGCGCCGCGCCACGCCCACTACGGGCCGTTCACCGAAGCCGACGGCAGCCCCATCGATCACGGACTGGCGCTGCACTTTCCGGCCCCGCACTCCTACACCGGCGAGGACGTGCTGGAGCTGCAGGCGCACGGCGGGCCGGTGGTGCTGCAACTGCTGCTGGCGCGCTGCCTGCAGGCGGCGGCCGAGCCGGATCCGGACAGCGGCGCTGCGCGCCTGCCACGCCTGCGCCTGGCGCGCCCGGGCGAGTTCACCGAGCGGGCGTTCCTGAACGACAAGCTTGACCTGGCGCAGGCCGAGGCGGTGATGGATCTGATCGACGCCAGCACGGCGGCCGCCGCGCGCTCGGCCAGCCGCTCGCTGGCGGGCGAGTTCTCGCGCCAGGTTCACGGGCTGGTCGACGGCCTGATCGCGTTGCGTCTGCTGATCGAGGCCACGCTGGACTTTCCTGAAGAGGAAATCGACGTCCTGACCGCCCACGACGTGCGTGGTCAGCTATCGAAATTGCAGCAAACACTGGCCGATGTGCGGGCGCGCGCACGCCAGGGCGCGCTGCTGCGCGAGGGCATCCAGGTGGTGATCGCCGGCCAGCCCAATGCCGGCAAGAGCAGCCTGCTGAACGCGCTGGCCGGGGCCGAGCTGGCCATCGTCACGCCGATCGCCGGCACCACGCGCGACGCCGTGCGCCAGACCATCCAGATCGACGGCGTGCCGCTGCACGTGCTGGACACCGCCGGGCTGCGCGAGGCCGGCGACGAGGTCGAGCGCATCGGCATCGAGCGCGCCTGGGGCCACATCGAGGCCGCCGACGCCGTGCTGTGGCTGCACGACCTGACGCGCCACGGCGCGCCCGACTACGCCGAGGCCGAGGCGCGGATCGCGCGCGGCCTGGCCGAGCGGCTGCCGCCCGCCGTACCGGTGCTGCACCTGTGGAACAAGCACGACGCGGCGCCCGGCGCCCGCATCCCGCCCGAGGGCATTGCCCTGTCGGCGCGCACCGGCGAAGGCTTGCACGCGCTGCGCCAGCGCCTGCTGGCGCTGGTGGGCTGGCAGGGCGGCGCGGGCGAGGGCCTGTTCATCGCGCGCCAGCGCCACCTGCAGGCGCTGGCGCGCGCCGGCGAGCACCTGGACGCCGCGCAAGCCCACCTGGACGGCCCCGCCGCGCTCGACCTGCTGGCCGAGGAGCTGCGGCTGGCGCAGCAGGCGCTGGGCGAGATCACCGGCGCCTTCAGCGCCGACGACCTGCTGGGCGCCATCTTTGCCCGCTTTTGCATCGGCAAGTGACACCGTGTGGTGAATCAAGGCCAAAAACGACTTCGCCGCCCGTCCAGCAAGCGCCAACAGCTATCAATAGTGTAGTAATGACGGCGTGGCCAGAAGCGCCGCGTCACGCCGGCGCCATGAAGCGCACCACGAAGCGCGCGCCGGGCGGCTGCTGGCCGGGGTGGGCGTCGGTCAGGCTGACGCTGGCGCCGTGCTGCTCGGCGATCTCGCGCACGATGGGCAGGCCCAGGCCGGTGCCGTCCACGTTGGTGCCCAGCGCGCGGTAGAAGGGCTGGAACACCAGCTCGCGCTCGGCCGGTGGCACGCCGGGGCCGTTGTCCTCCACCTCCAGTGCCAGGCCGCCGCCGGGCGGGTTGGCGCGCAGCCGCACCGTGACTACCGCCGCCCCGGTGCCTGGCGTGCGCGCGTAGTGCAGGGCGTTCTCGATCAGGTTGCGCAGCATTTCCTTGAGCAGCAGCGGGTTGCCCAGGCGCACCAGGTGCGGCGCGCCGGGTTCGGGGCCTTCGTAGCCGAGGTCGGTGCCGCGCTCCAGTGCGGCCGGCACGGCCTCGCGCACCGCCTCGATGGTGAGCTGGGCCAGGTCGCACGGTTCGTGCGCCGCCGCCGCGCTGCCGCCTTCGGCGCGCGCCAGCGCCAGCAGCTGGTTGACGGTGTGGGTGGCGCGCACGCTGGCGTGGCCGATCTGCTGCAGCGACTGCTTGAGCTCATCCTCGCTGGCGCCTTCGCGCTGGGCCAGCTCGGCCTGCATGCGCAGCCCGGCCAGCGGCGTCTTGAGCTGGTGCGCGGCGTCGGCCAGGAAGCGCTTTTGCGTCGCGATGGAGTCCTTCAGCCGCGTCAGCAGGTCGTTGACCGAGCCCACCAGCGGCGCCACCTCCTGCGGCACGGCGTGGTCGTCCAGCGGCGACAGGTCGTCGGGCCGGCGCGCGCGGATGCGCGACTCCAGCTCCGACAGCGGGCGGATGCCGCGCACCAGCGCCAGCCACACCAGCAGCACCGCCAGCGGCAGGATGGCGAACTGGGGCAGCATCACGCCCTTGATGATCTCGGTGGCCAGCACGCTGCGCTTTTCGCGTGTTTCGGCCACCTGCACCAGGGCCGGCTGGGGCGCGCCCGCAATGTGCACCCACAGGTAAGCCACGCGCACCGGCAGGCCGCGGAACTCGGCGTCGCGCAGGTGCGGCTCGTCGAGCGCGGCGTCGTCCTCGGTCGGGCTGGGCGCTGGCGGGGCCGGCAGTTCGCGTTCGCCGGCCAGGAATTCGCCGTGCGCGCCCAGCACCTGGTAGTAGACGTTGTCGGAGTCGTCGGCGCGCAGCAACTCGCTGGCCGGTTGCGGCAGCGAAAAGCGCGCGCGCTGGCGCGGCCCGACCTGGATGAACTGCGCCAGCGCCTGCACGTTGTAGACCAGCGCGCGGTCGAACGGCTTGTTGGCCAGGTTCTGCGCCACCAGCCAGGTCAGCGCCAGGCTGACGGGCCACAGCAGCAGCAGCGGCGTGAGCATCCAGTCCAGGATCTCGCCGAACAGCGAGCGCTGGTTGCGCTGGAACAGTTTCACCGGATTACTTCATTTTCAATAGCTGCTTGCGCTGTCTGGATGGGCGCTGGCGCTGCATCAGCTTGGAATCTTTTCCAGGCAGTAGCCCAGTCCGCGCACGGTGGCGATGCGGATCGGCCCTTTCTCGATCTTCTTGCGCAGGCGGTGGATGTAGACCTCGATCGCGTTGTTGCTGACCTCCTCGCCCCATTCGCACAGCAGCTCGACCAGTTGCTCCTTGCTGACCAGCCGGCCGCTGCGCTGCAGCAGCACCTCCAGCAGGCCCAGCTCGCGTGCCGACAGCTCGATCATCTTGCCCTCGATGCTGGCCACGCGGCCGGTCTGGTCGTATTCGAGCGGGCCGTGGCGGATGATGGCGCTGGCCGCGCCCATGCCGCGGCGGGTGAGCGCGCGCACGCGCGCCTCCAGCTCGGACAGCGCGAACGGCTTGGCCATGTAGTCGTCGGCGCCGTAGTCCAGCCCCTTGACGCGCTCTTCCACGCCGTCGGCGGCCGTCAGGATCAGCACCGGCAGCGTCTGGCCGCGCGCGCGCAGGCGGCGCAGCACCTCCAGCCCGTTCATCTTGGGCAGGCCCAGATCGAGGATCAGCAGGTCGAACTCGGTGTTGGTCATCAGCGCGGCGTCGGCCTCGCTGCCGCTGGCCACGTGGTCGACGGCGGCGCCCGAATTGCGCAGGCCGCGCATCAGGCCATCGGCCAGCACCTGGTCGTCTTCCGCGATGAGGATGCGCATGTTTGTCTCCTGTGGGTCGGCGGGCGGCGTCGGTGGCCGCCGTGCTGGTTTGTTCTGCCGCTTGAAATTCTAGGGCCGTCGCGCACAGGGGGCGCTGCGGGTTGTCCCGGCGCGCTGCCGGGCGGGCGCGTTCAGGCGGCGTAGGCCTCCAGCCCCAGCGCCACCACGGTGGCCACCTCCGGGCCGACGGCGGCGCGAAACTCGGCCTCGGCCTGCGCCACGGCATCGCGAAAGGCCGCCAGCCAGTCCAGCCCGGTGGCGGTGAAGACGATGCGCCGCGCGCGGGCGTCGCCAGGGTCGGGCTCGCGCCGCACCAGGCCCCAGGCGACGCACTGGTCCACCAGGTCGCCCATGGCCTGCTTGCTCATGCCGGCCCAGGCCGCCAGCTCGGTCAGGCGCGCGCCGGCCAGCGGCAGGTGGCGCGTGAGGTGGACATGGGCCGCGCCCACCTTGTCGCGCGCGGCCAGGTGGGCCAGTGCCAGCGGGGCGCGCTCGCTGGCGGCCATCAGCTGCAGCACGCGCTCGTCGAAACGGCGCATGGCATGGCCCAGCAGGCGCCCCAAATGGGCCTGGCGCCAGCGGTCGTCAGTGGGTTCCGGCAGCATGGGTGAATGATAAGGTAAACTGACTTAAAATCGGTATTGTCGTATTTAATGGATTGATATACAGTCCTGTTCAGACATCCAGTTTGACGCGGGTGCTCTCACCCAATCCACCAGCAACCCATTGATTTACCGGGAGAAAACCATGGACATGGCGGTCGCCGACAAGAATGAGAAAGCCAAGGCCCTGCAGGCCGCGCTGGCCCAGATCGAAAAGCAGTTCGGCAAGGGCACCATCATGCGCCTGGGCGAGGGCGAGGCGATCGAGGACATCCAGGTCGTCTCCACCGGCTCGCTGGGGCTGGACATCGCCCTGGGCGTGGGCGGCCTGCCGCGCGGCCGGGTGATCGAGATCTACGGGCCGGAAAGCTCGGGCAAGACCACGCTGACCCTGCAGGTCATTGCCGAAATGCAAAAACTCGGCGGCACCTGCGCCTTCATCGATGCCGAGCACGCGCTGGATACCGGTTATGCGCAAAAACTGGGCGTCAACCTGTCGGACATGCTGATCAGCCAGCCCGACACCGGCGAGCAGGCGCTGGAAATCGTCGATTCGCTGGTGCGCTCGGGCGCCATCGACCTGGTGGTGATCGACTCGGTGGCGGCGCTGACGCCCAAGGCCGAGATCGAGGGCGACATGGGCGACAGCTTGCCCGGCCTGCAGGCGCGCCTGATGAGCCAGGCGCTGCGCAAGCTGACGGCCACCATCAAGAAGACCAACTGCACGGTCATCTTCATCAACCAGATCCGCATGAAGATCGGTGTCATGTTTGGCAGCCCCGAGACCACGACGGGCGGCAACGCGCTGAAGTTCTACGCCTCGGTGCGGCTCGATATCCGCCGCATCGGCACCATCAAGAAGGGCGACGAGGCGATTGGCAACGAAACCCGCGTCAAGGTGGTCAAGAACAAGGTCAGCCCGCCGTTCAAGCAGGCCGAGTTCGACATCCTGTTCGGCGCCGGCATTTCGCGCGAGGGCGAGATCATCGACATGGGCGTGGTGGCCAAGGTGGTCGATAAGTCCGGCGCCTGGTACGCCTACAACGGCGAAAAAATCGGTCAGGGCCGCGACAACGCGCGCGAATTCCTGCGTGAAAACCCAGAACTGGCGCGGGAAATCGAGAACAAGGTGCGCGAGTCGCTGGGCATCGCCCAGCGACCGGCGGCGGCGAATGCGGACGCCGTCGAGGCTTGAGCCGCAGTGCGCGCCACCGTTTCAGAGCCGGCTCATGCCGGTGCCACAGACGTGAAGGCCGCGCCAGCGGCCGTGTCGAATCCAATGCCGTTTCGTGGCCAGTCGCTGGGCATCGCCCAACGATGGGAAAAGGGGCCGCCCACGCTCCCAGGGTGCCGTGAACTCTGCGGTTTCTGAGGCCATGATGAGGCCATGACAGCGCCTGCGCCTTCTCTCAAATCGCGCGCGCTGCGCTACCTGGCGGCACGCGAATACTCGCGCGCCGAGCTGGCCGCCAGGCTGGCGCGGCCGGCGCGCGCCGGCCAGGACGAGGCAACGCCCGAGGCCATCGAGCGCGTCCTCGACGAGCTGGCCGCCAAGGGCTTCATCGATGAAGCGCGCGTCGCCGAATCGGTGCTGCATCGCCGCGCGGCCCGCCTGGGTGGGGCGCGCGTGCTGCACGAGTTGCGGGCCAAGGGCCTGCCCGAGGCCGTCATCGCCGACGCGGCCCTGCAGCTGCAGGGCACCGAGCTGGATCGCGCACTGGCTGTGTGGCAGCGCCGGTTCGGGGTGCCCCCGAAAGATCCGCGGGAGCGCGCCCGCCAGCTGCGCTTTCTGGCGGCGCGCGGCTTCAGTGGCGAGGTGGCCCGGCGGGCGCTGCAGGGCGCCGCGGACGAGGCGTTCTGAGCGCAGCTCCGCCGCCGCCCGCCGGACCGGCAAGGCTGCCAGGCCGGGATGCGTGTGACGGATTTCTGGCTTGAGGCTTGCTTCGCTGGCGGCCGCGGGCAGGGCCCATGGCGTGAGCCGTGGCTCCTGGGCGACAATCGGCGGCGTGAGGGGCGGCGCCAGCCGCCGTGCCGGCCGCTCAACGCGGTGGCGCCTCGGGCAGGGAGAAAACAACATGGAAATCGTGTATGCGCTGAGCCCCAAGGGCCGGCACGAACGCACGGCGGGGCGGCCAAGCTTGCCGGCGCAATTGCATCAGCTGCTGTGCATGGTGGATGGCCGGCGCACGCGCTCGGATCTGCTGCAGACGGTGGGCAAGAGCGCCCTTACCGTCGGCGGCCTGCGCTGGCTGGCCCAGTCGGGCTACATCCAGTCGACGGCGCCAGCGAGCCTGGAGCAGGCGGTGCACAGCCGGCCGGCCGCGGTGCGGCCAGCCGGGCAGCCCGAATCCATGCCGCAGTCGGTGGCGCCGGCGGGTTCGCGCAGCGATGCCGAGGTGTGCAGCGCGCTGTCGGAATTCATGGTACGCGCCATCACCTGCCACCTGGGCGAAGGCGGCTATCCGCACCAGCGCCAGATCGCCCGCGCCGTGGCGGTGCACGAGTTGCTGCCGCACCTGCATCCCCTGATCGAGATCATCCTGGCGCGCGCCGGCAGTGAAGCGGCGGCCGAATTCGCCGATACCGCAGCCTTCATCCTGCATCCGCTGGGCGACGACATCGCCCTGGCCTGACCGTGTGCCGGCGGGCGCGGCGCGGCGACCGTCCAAGCCGGCCCGGGCAGCGAACCCGATGGCGCGGGCGACCGTGCTTGGCGCATCCCCGAGAAAGCAGGAGCCCTACCGCCGTCCCGGTCGATCGTCAAAAATCATAGCATCTTGCGCTGTCCAGGCAGGCGCTGGAGGCCATTTTGGCTCCTAGCTCCGGGCTCCGGGCTTCGAGGTGCCGGGCGCTCGTGGCGTGTTCGGGTTGGCGGCGGGCGATGGCGCGCCCGCCAGGATCAGCGCAGGCCCAGCATCAGCTTCAGGTTTTGCACCGCCGCCCCGCTGGCGCCCTTGCCCAGGTTGTCCAGGCGCGCCACGCACACCGCCTGCGCGGCCTCGGGGTTGGCGAAGACGCGGATCTCCAGCTGGTTCGTGTCCTTGAGCGCCACCGCATCCAGCTTGCCCGACTCTGGCGCGTCCTCCACGCTCACCGCCTCGGCGCCGTCGTAGTGGGCGCGATAGGCCTCCAGCAGTCGTGCCGCGCTCGGCTGCCCGGGCAGCAGGTCCAGGTGCAGCGGCAGCTCCACCAGCATGCCCTGATCGAAGTTGCCCACCGCCGGCACGAAGATCGGCCGCCGCGTGACGCAGCCGTAGCGCATGATCTCCGGGATGTGCTTGTGCTTCAGACCCAGCGCGTACAGCTCGTACGGCGGCGCGCCGCCGGCCTCGTAGGCTTCGATCATCTGCCGTCCGCCGCCCGTGTAGCCGCTGACCGACGGCAGCGCCACCGGGTGGTCCGGCGGCAGCAGGCCGGCATCCACCAGCGGGCGCAGCAAGGCGATGGCGCCGGTGGCGTAGCAGCCGGGGTTGGCCACGCGCTCGGCGGCCTGCACGGCGGCGCGCTGGTCGCGGGACAGCTCGGGGAAGCCGTACACCCAGCCTTCACTCACCCGGTGCGCCGTGCTGGCATCGATGAGGCGTGGCCGGCGGCCCGGCAACTGGTCGATCATCGCCACCGATTCGCGCGCCGCGTCGTCGTGCAGGCACAGAATGACCAAGTCGACGGCGGCCATGATGTCGCGCTTGGCGGCTGGGTCCTTGCGCCGCGCGGGGTCGATGCTGACCAGCTCGACGCCGGACAGGCCGTTCAGCCGCTCGCGAATCTGCAGGCCGGTGGTGCCGGCTTCGCCGTCGATGAAAACCTTTGCCATGGGAGATCCTTTCAAGCGGTTGGCGTCATGCCGACGTAAGCCCTGGCGCGAGAATTGGTGCGCCGCAGCATGATACATTCCCACACCTCGACTGGCGCCTGCTTTGTGTCGTAGCGTGGGTGCGGCCGGTTGTTTTCGCGCACCGTCCGGCATGGCGGACGGACACATTCACTCACCCATCCTCAAAGGGGCCTCATGAAGATCCACGAGTACCAGGGCAAGGAGATCCTGCGTCAATTCGGCGTGCCCGTGCCGCGCGGCATCCCCGCGTTCACCGTTCAAGAAGCCGTCGAGGCGGCGCAAAAGCTCGGCGGCCCCGTGTGGGTCGTCAAGGCGCAGATCCACGCCGGCGGCCGCGGCAAGGGCGGCGGCGTCAAGGTCGCCAAGTCGCTCGATCAGGTCAAGGAGCTGGCCAGCCAGATCCTGGGCATGCAGCTCAAGACGCACCAGACCGGCCCCGAAGGCCAGAAGGTGCGCCGCCTGTACATCGAGGACGGCGCCGACATCCAGAAGGAATACTACGTCTCCGTCGTCACCGACCGCGCGACGCAGAAGGTGGCCTTCATCGCCTCCAGCGAGGGCGGCATGGACATCGAGGAGGTGGCCCACAGCCACCCCGAGAAGATCATCAAGGTGTTCGTCGACCCGCTGGCCGGCATGACCGACGCCCAGGCCAGGCAGCTGGCCGACGGCATCGGCATCCCGGCCGACAGCACGGCGCAGGCGGTGGACGTGTTCAAGAAGCTCTACACCTGCTACATGCAGACCGACGCCAGCCTGGTGGAGATCAACCCGCTCAACCGCGACGGCAAGGGCAACATCATCGCCCTGGACGCCAAGTTCAACTTCGACAGCAACGCGCTGTTCCGCCACCCCGACATCGTGGCCCTGCGCGATCTGGACGAGGAAGATCCGGCCGAGATCGAGGCCAGCAAGTTCGACCTGGCCTACATCAGCCTGGACGGCAACATCGGCTGCCTGGTCAACGGCGCCGGCCTGGCGATGGCGACCATGGACACCATCAAGCTGTTCGGCGCCGAGCCGGCCAACTTCCTGGACGTCGGCGGTGGCGCCACGCCCGAGAAGGTGACCGAGGCCTTCAAGATCATGCTCAAGAACCCCAAGGTCAAGGCCATCCTGGTCAACATCTTCGGCGGCATCATGAAGTGCGACACCATCGCCACCGGCGTCATCACCGCGTCCAAGGCGGTCGACCTGAAGGTGCCGCTGGTGGTGCGCATGAAGGGCACCAACGAAGAGCTGGGCAAGAAGATGCTGGCCGAGTCCGGCCTGCCCATCATCAGCGCCGACACCATGGCCGAAGCGGCCCAGAAGGTCGTCGCCGCCGTCCAAGCCTGAGGAGCCCATCGTCATGTCGATCTACATCAACAAGCACACCAAGGTCATCACCCAGGGCATCACGGGCAAGACCGGCCAGTTCCACACCGAGAAGTGCCAGGAATACGCCAACGGCAAGAACTGCTTCGTCGCCGGCGTCAACCCCAAGAAGGCCGGTGAGTCGATCTTCAACATCCCGATCTTCGCCAGCGTCAAGGACGCCGCCCGGGAAACCGGCGCCACCTGCAGCGTGATCTACGTGCCGCCGGCGGGCGCCGCCGCGGCCATCTGGGAAGCCGTCGAGGCCGACCTGGACTTCGTCGTCTGCATCACCGAGGGCATCCCGATCAAGGACATGCTGGAAGTGCGCAACCGCATGAAGGAAAAAGAGGCCAGGGGCGGCAAGAAGACCCTGCTGCTGGGCCCCAACTGCCCGGGCGTCATCACGCCGGACGAAATCAAGATCGGCATCATGCCGGGCCACATCCACAAGAAGGGCCGTGTCGGCGTGGTGTCCCGCTCGGGCACGCTGACCTACGAAGCCGTGGCGCAGCTCACCGAGCTGGGCATCGGCCAGTCCAGCGCCGTGGGCATCGGCGGCGACCCGATCAACGGCCTGAAGCACATCGACGTCATGAAGGCGTTCAACGATGACCCCGACACCGACGCCGTCATCATGATCGGCGAGATCGGTGGCCCGGACGAGGCCGAGGCGGCGCGCTGGTGCAAGGACCACATGAGCAAGCCCATCGTCGGCTTCATCGCGGGCGTCACCGCGCCCCCGGGCAAGCGCATGGGCCACGCCGGCGCGCTGATCTCCGGCGGCGCCGACACGGCCGATGCCAAGCTGGCCATCATGGAGGAGTGCGGCTTCAAGATCACGCGCAACCCCTCGGAGATGGGCCGGCTGCTCAAGGCCATGCTGTAAGCGCGCCAGCGCGCTGGCGCCTGCGCCTGCCAGCCGGACGTCCCGCGAGGGCCGTCCGGCTGTATCATTTCCACAGCCACCCGAGATCAAGATAACAAGGATGCCCCGTGGAAGACTTTCTGACCGCCCACTTCTGGCTGGCTGTCGGCCAGATCATCATGATCGACATCCTGCTGGGTGGCGACAACGCGGTAGTCATCGCGCTGGCTTGCCGGGGACTGCCGCCCCATCAGCGTACCAAGGGCATTGTCTGGGGCACGGTGGGCGCCATCATCCTGCGCGTCATCCTGATCGCCTTCGCCCTGGCGCTGCTGCAGATTCCGTTTCTCAAGCTGGTCGGTGCGTTGCTGCTGGTCTGGATCGGGGTGAAGCTGATCGCGCCCGAGGAGGACGATGACCACGAGGGCATTCAGGGCAGCGACAAGCTGTGGGGCGCGGTCAAGACCGTGATCGTGGCCGATCTGGTGATGAGCGTCGACAACGTCATCGCCATCGCCGGCGCGGCTCAGGGCGCTG
>MKTG01000071.1:117875-118449 GCA_001897615.1 Burkholderiales bacterium 68-10 | reverse complement strand
GTTTCCCGATCATCATCCTGCTGGGCGGCATGCTGCTGGGCTGGATCGCCGGCACCATGGCACAGAGCGACCCGGCGCTGGTGGCCTACATCCCGCAGGACAAGGCCTGGCATTACGGCCTGGGCGTCGCTGGCGCGCTGCTGGTGCTGGCGATCGGCAAGTTCCTCGAACGCCGGCGCGCCTCGGTTTCGGCGGCGGCCTGAACCGGCCAGCCCTTCCGCCCCAGCGCGCATGCTTCGTCCCCGATCCGCACAGCCACCCGTGATGGAGATGGAGCTCGTCTACAGCGCATTGACCGACGTGGGGCGCGTGCGCACCAACAACGAAGATGCGGTGCGCGTCGACGTCGAGCACGGCATCGCCGTGCTGGCCGACGGCATGGGCGGCTACAACGCCGGTGAGGTGGCCAGCGCCATGGCCGTGAACCTGATCGCCGACGAACTCGGCCGCTGGCTGCACGAGGCGGCGACCGTGGCCACCTTGCGCGATGTGCGCCGCGCCATGGAAATCTGTGTCGACAACGCCAATCGCGCCATCTTCGAGGCCGCCAACACCCACGCCGACTGCGCCGGCA
>MKTG01000071.1:90170-117862 GCA_001897615.1 Burkholderiales bacterium 68-10 | reverse complement strand
CGGGCACGTCGGTGATTCGCGGGCCTATCGCTGGCGCGCCGGGGTACTGACCCTGCTCACGCGCGACCATTCGCTGCTGCAGGAGCAGATCGACATCGGCCTGATCACGCCGGCGGAAGCAGCGGCGTCCGGTTACCGCAACCTGGTGACGCGCGCCCTGGGCGTCGAAGACACCGTGCTGCTGGACGTGCAGGAGGTGGGCATGGCACCTGGCGACGTGCTGCTGCTGTGCTCCGACGGCCTGAACGACATGCTGCTCGACGCCGATATCGCCGAGGTGCTGGGCAACGGCGAACCGCCGGACGCCAAGACTCGACGCCTGGTCGACCTGGCCACTCAGCGTGGCGGGCGGGACAATGTCTCGGTGATCGTTGTCAAAGCGCTGGAACCGCCGAAAAAGTCAGGGATGATGGCGAAATTGTTGAGAAAATAGGCCGCAGTGGACTTGCCGGACGCGTGCCTTCCAAGGTCCAATGGCCTATCGTTCAGCAGTACAAGCCAAAAAATCGGGAGTTTTCATGCCGAAATTGATCGTTTCGATCGGCGGTGTCGTGGTCAAGGAGGTCCAACTCACCAAGGACCGCACGACCATTGGTCGGCGGCCATACAACGATGTGGTGATCGACAACCTGGCAGTGAGCGGAGAGCACGCGGTGATCCAGATGGTTGGCGGTCAGGTCACGATCGAGGACCTGGGCAGCACCAACGGCACCTACGTCAACGGCAAGTCGGTCAAGCGTCAGGTCCTCGAGAACGACGACGGCATTGAAATCGGCAAGTACAAGATCCGGTTCCTCGATGGCGACGTGAATTCGAGCGCCGCCAGCCTGTCCGGCGCGCACAGCGGGACCGCCATCGGCCTGTCGCTGCCGATGGGCATCGACGCCCCCCCCACGCCGACCACCGAGCAACTGGTCGGTCCGCGGGTGCGCGTGCTCAGCGGCATGGCCGTCGGGCGCGAGCTGCCCCTGACCAAGATCGTCACCACCATCGGCAAGCCCGGGATCTGCGTGGCCTCGATCACGCGCAAGTCGCACGGCTATGACCTGGCGCAGGTCGAAGGTCAACAGGTGGCCAGGGTCAACGGCGTGGCGGTGGACGCAGGGCCCATCACGCTCATGAACCGTGACCAGATGGAGCTGGGTGGCATTCGCCTGGAATTCCTTGAACGCTGACCTGGCGCCTGCCCCGCTGGCTCGCTCGCCGGGCTGCGCCTGCGTGAGCGCCCAGCGCGGCTGCGGTGCGCACCCTGCTTGGTGTCCGGACCGACAGCGCGGGCCGACCGGCGGCGGCGACCACGGGTCGCGCCCGCCGTCGCGCTGAGCATCCGCGCGGCCTACCCATGGCCTGGCCAGGGTTCAAGCGGCACCGCACGCGGATGCTGGTCAGCACGGCCCTGGTGCTGCTGGCGGTGCTGCACGCCTCGGGCGTGTGGAGCCTGCCTTTTCTGCACCGGTGGGACGAGGCCCTGTACGACCTGCGCCTGCGCCTGAGCATGCCGCGCACGCTCGACGAGCGCGTGGTGATCATCGACATCGACGAGGCCAGCCTGGCGCGCCAGGGCCAGTGGCCGTGGCGCCGTGCCAAGGTCGCCGCCCTGGTGCGGGAGCTGACCGAGCGCCAGCAGGTGGCCGCGCTGGGCCTGGACGTCGTCTTCGCCGAGCCGGACGGCAGCACCGGCCTGCTCAGCCTGGAGCAGCTGGCGCGCGGGGAACTGCGGGACAACCGCCCCTTCACCGACTGGCTGGAGCGCGCCGCGCCGTCGCTCGACGGTGACCGCCTGCTGGCGGACGCCCTGGGCCAGGCGCCGGTGGCCCTGGGTTACTACCTCAGCAGCGACCGCGACGCCCGCCGCTCCGGTGCGCTGCCCGCGCCCTGGGCGCAACCCGATGCCCTGCCCGCGGGCCTGCTGCACTGGGATGGGTACGGTGGCAATGTGCCGGCATTGACCGGGGCTGCGCAGGCCGCCGGGTTTTTCAATGCGGTGGCCGACCCGGATGGCACCGTGCGCGCCGTGCCGGTGCTGGCCGGGTTTGACGGCGCGCTCTACGAATCCCTGGCCCTGGCCACCCTGCGGCTGGGCCTGGGCCGTCCGCCGCTGCGGGCCGAGCCACTGGGCGCCGCCACCGGCGCGCCGCTGCAGGCGCTGCGGGTGGGCGACGGTGCGCGCCAGTGGCGCATCCCGGTGGACGCTCGCGGCACCGCCCTGGTGCCCTACCGCGGCCATGGCGGCCCCAAGGGAGGGTCGTTTCGCTACGTCTCGGCGCTCGATGTGCTGGAAGGGCGACTGGCCGCGGCCGAGCTCAAGGGACGCTGGGCTCTGCTGGGCTTTACCGCCCCCGGCCTGATGGATCTGCGCACCACGCCCGTGGCCGAGGTCTACCCCGGGGTCGAGATCCACGCCAACCTGATCTCCGGCATGCTGGACGGGCGCATCGCCGTGCGGCCGGACTACGCCGTCGGCTATGAGGTCAGCCTGCTGCTGCTGCTGGGCGCCGCGCTGACGCTGGGCCTGCCGTGGCTGTCGGTCGGCCGTACGCTGGCGCTTGGCCTGGGCCTGCTGGCGGCCCTGCTGGGCCTGGACAGCGCCCTCTACGGGCTTGGCGGACTGGCGATGCCGCTGGCCACGCCGCTGGCGCTGGTGTTCGCCATGCTGGTGCTCGACATGGCCCTGGGCTACTTTGTCGAAAGCCGGGCCAAGCGTGCCCTGGCACGGCAGTTCGCCACCTACGTGCCGCCCGAACTGGTGCAGCAGATGCTGCGGCAGCCCGAGCGCTACGGCATGGCCGCCCGCTCCGAGGAGCTGACGGTCATGTTCTGCGACCTGCGCGGCTTCACCAGCCTGTCGGAAAGCATGGAGCCGCAGGCGCTGCAGGCGCTGCTGAGCGAAGTGCTCAGCCACCTGACCCAGGTGATCCAGGCCCACCACGGGACGGTGGACAAGTACATCGGCGACTGCGTCATGGCGTTCTGGGGTGCCCCGGTGGCCATGCCGGACCATGCGCGGCGGGCGGTGGATGCGGCGCTGGCCATTCTTCGCAGCCTGCCGGCGCTCAACGCCGAGCATGCCAGGCGTGGCCTGCCGCCGGTGGCGGTGGGCATTGGCCTGAACACCGGCGTGGTCTCGGTGGGCAACATGGGGTCCGACCTGCGGCGGGCCTACACGGTGATTGGCGATGCCGTCAACCTGGCGGCGCGGCTGGAGTCGCTGGCAGGCCGGTACGGAGTCGAGCTGATCGCCGCCCAGGCCACAGTCGACCAGGCCGCCACGGCCTGCGCCTGGCAGGAGCTGGACCGGGTGCGGGTCAAGGGGCGGCACCAGGCCGTCAACATCCACACCGTGCGCGCCGCCACGGGCGAGGACGACGTGGCGCTGCGCGACGAACTGGCCGCCTGGCATCGGGCACTGGCACTGTGGCGCGCACGCCGCTTTGCCGAGTTCGAGCCGGCGATCCAGGCGTTGCAGGCACGAAACGCCAACTATTGCCTTTACCGCCTGTACGCCGAGCGATTAGCCTTTTTACTTCGTTCTCCGCCGGGGCCGGATTGGGATGGCACCACGGCGTTCGACGTCAAGTGACAACCACAGATTTCGCCATGAAGGTCCGCGTGCTGGGCTGCTCCGGCGCCATTGCCAGAGACTGCCGTACCACCTCGTTCCTGGTTGACCAGGACGTGCTGATCGATGCCGGCACCGGCGTCGGCGAGCTCACGCGCGACGACATGCTGCGCATCGAGCACGTGTTCCTGACGCATTCGCACCTCGATCACGTCGCCGGCCTGCCGCTGATGGTGGACACCATGGCGTGCGACCGCATCGGCCGGCCGGTGCACGTGCACGCCCTGCCGCAGACCATCGCCGCCCTGCGCGCACACGTCTTCAACGGGGTGATCTGGCCCGACTTCTCCTGCCTGCCGTCACCGGACATACCGCTGGTGCGCTTTCACCCGCTCGAGGTCGGCGAGCTGCGCGAGCTGTCCGGCCGCGTGATCGAGGCACTGCCGGCCCGGCATTCGGTGCCGGCCGTGGGCTATGCCGTGCGCCGCCAGGTGCCTGGCGCCCCGTCCTGGGTGTTCAGCGGCGACACCTGTGGCCACCCCGACTTCTGGCGCCGCGTCAACCAGCTCCAGGTGCACAGCCTGGTCATCGAGACCGCCTTTGCCAACCGCGAGCGCGAGTTGGCACAGATGGCCCAGCACCTGTCACCCGCCGTGCTGGCCGAGGAGCTGGACCACATCGACCGGGCGCGGCGCTACCCCATCTACATCACGCACACCAAGCCGGCCGACACCGAGGTCATCATGCGCGAGATCGCCCAGTTCGACCAGGTGCGCCCGCCACGCAGCGAGGTGTCGCACGACATCCGCTGGCTCAGCGCCGGCCACGTGTTCGAGCTCTGAGTATTCGGCGACGGCCTCACAAGCCCAGATTGGGCGCCAGCAGCCGCTCCAGCGCCGCCGGTTCCATGCCGCGGCGCGCCGCCATGTCGGCGACCTGCGTCATGTCGATGCGGCCGACGTTGAAGTAGGTGCTCTGCGGGTGGCTGAAGTAAAAGCCACTGACGCTGGCCGGCGGCGTCATGGCGTAGGACTCGGTTAGGCCCATGCCGATCTCGCCCGTGCGCAGCAGATCGAACAGCGGGCGCTTGACGCTGTGGTCGGGGCAGGCCGGGTAGCCCGGCGCGGGGCGGATGCCACGGTATTTCTCGGCGATCAGCTCGTCGTTGCTCAGGCCCTCGTTGCTGGCGTAGCCCCACAGGTCGGTGCGCACGCGGTGGTGCAGCCACTCGGCGCAGGCCTCGGCCAGGCGGTCGGCCAGCGCCTTGAGCGTGATGGCGCTGTAGTCGTCGTGCTCGGCCATGAACTCGGCCACCTTCTGTTCCACCCCGATGCCGGCGGTGACGGCGAAGGCGCCCAGATAATCCTTGACGACATTCTGGCCTCCAGCGCCCGAGGGGTGAGCGTCAGTAGCTCCTGAACTTATAGCATTCCGCGGGGCGATGAAGTCCGCCAGGCAGCGGCTCGGGCGCAGCTGGCCGGCGGCGTCCTCCTGCTTTTCGGTCTGCTGGCGCAGGCCGTGCCAGGTCAGCACGACGTCGCGGCGCGCCTCGTCGGCGTAGAGCTCGATGTCGTCGTCGCGCACGGTATTGGCGGGCCAGAAGCCGACCACCGCGTTGGCGGTCAGCCAGCGGCCGTCGATGATCTTCCTGAGCATGGCCTGCGCGTCCTGGAACACGCGCGTGGCTTCCTGGCCCACCACTTCGTCGTTCAGGATGGCCGGGTACTTGCCGGCCAGGTCCCAGGTCTGGAAGAAGGGCGTCCAGTCCATGAAGGGCAGCAACTCGGCCAGGTCGATGTGGGTGAACAGGCGCTGGCCGATGAACTTGGGCACCGGCGGGGTGTAGCTGGCCCAGTCGATGCGCGCCTTGTTGGCGCGCGCCTTGTCGATCGGCCACAGCGGCGCCTGCTTCTTGCCGGCGTGCAGCTGGCGCACGCGCTCGTAGTCGGCGCGCACGTCGGCCCAGAACTTCGCCACGCCCTCGCCCAGCAGGCCCTGCGCCACGCCCACGCTGCGCGAGGCGTCGGGCACGTAGACCACCGGGCCGTCGTAGTGCGGCGCGATCTTGACCGCGGTGTGCACGCGGCTGGTGGTGGCGCCGCCGATCAGCAGCGGGATCTGGCGCTCGCGGAAGTAGGCGTCCTTCTGCATCTCGCCGGCCACGTGCTGCATCTCTTCCAGGCTGGGCGTGATCAGGCCGGACAGGCCGACGATGTCGGCGCCCTCCGCGCGCGCCTTGGCCAGGATTTCGTGCGCGGGCACCATCACGCCCATGTTCACGACCTCGTAGTTGTTGCATTGCAGCACCACGGTGACGATGTTCTTGCCGATGTCGTGCACGTCGCCCTTGACGGTGGCGATCACGATCTTGCCCTTGCTGCGCACGTCGGCGCCGGCGGCCTGCAGCGCCTGCTTCTCGGCCTCGATGTAGGGCAGCAGGTGGGCCACGGCCTGCTTCATCACGCGCGCGCTCTTGACCACCTGCGGCAGGAACATCTTGCCGGCGCCGAACAGCTCGCCCACCACGTTCATGCCGTCCATCAGCGGGCCCTCGATGACGTGCAGCGGGCGCCCGCCATCCTTCAGGATCTGCTGGTAGGCCTCTTCCGTGTCCTGCACGATGAAGTCGGTGATGCCGTGCACCAGCGCGTGGCTCAGGCGCGCGTTCACGCCGGCGTGGCGCCACTCCAGCTTCTTCGAGTCGTCCTTGGCCGCGCCCTTGGCGGCTTCGGCGATCTCCAGCAGGCGCTCGGCGGCGTCCGGGCGGCGGTTGAGCACCACGTCCTCCACGCGCTCGCGCAGCTCGGGCTCCAGGTCGTCGTACACGCCCACCATGCCGGCGTTGACGATGCCCATGTCCATGCCGGCTTGAATGGCGTGGTAGAGGAACACGGTGTGGATCGCCTCGCGCACCGGATCGTTGCCGCGGAAGCTGAAAGACACGTTGGACACGCCGCCCGACACCTTGGCGCCGGGCAGGTGCTGCTTGATCCAGCGCACCGCCTCGATGAAGTCCACCGCGTAGTTGGCGTGCTCCTCGATGCCGGTGGCGATGGCGAAGATGTTGGGGTCGAAGATGATGTCCTCGGGCGCGAAGCCCACCTCGTCGACCAGCACGCGGTAGGCGCGCTCGCAGATCTCGATCTTGCGCGCGAAGGTGTCGGCCTGGCCCTGCTCGTCGAAGGCCATCACCACGGCGGCGGCGCCGTAGCGGCGGATCAGCGTGGCCTGGCGCTTGAACTCGGCCACGCCCTCCTTCATGCTGATGGAGTTGACGATGCCCTTGCCCTGCAGGCATTTCAGGCCGGCCTCGATCACGCTCCACTTGCTGGAGGCGACCATCACCGGCACGCGGGCGATGTCGGGCTCGCTGGCCATCAGGTTCAGAAAGCGCACCATGGCCGCCTGCGAGTCGAGCATGGCCTCGTCCATGTTGACGTCGACGATCTGGGCGCCGTTCTCGACCTGCTGGCGCGCCACCGCCAGCGCCTGCTCGTACTCGCCGTTGAGGATCAGGCGCGCGAAGGCCTTGGAGCCGGTGACGTTGGTGCGCTCGCCGACGTTGACGAACAGCGTGCCTTCGCCGATGGCCAGCGGCTCCAGGCCGGACAGGCGCATCGGGGGCGGGGGGGGGGCAATGGACATGGCACTCACCTGGATCGGGTCGGTCTAGGTGAGCGTCGTTGCGAATCGGGTCGGGTCGCCAAGCCTGACGGGACACGGCCATCGGCGGCACCCGCTGCAACGCTCCTTGGCGGCGAGGCGCCGATTCTACGGGCCGCCCACGGCCTGGGTCAGCGCGCGGGTATTGGCGCGCATCAGGGCCACGTAGCTGGACGCCGCGCCACCCTCGGGCGTCAGCGCGTCGGCATACAGCCGGCCCGAGGGTCGCACGCCGGTTTCGCGCGCGATCTGCTCGATCAGGCGCGGGTCGGCGATGTTCTCGATGAACAGCGCCCGGATGCCCTGCTGGCGAATCTGCCGCACCAGCTGCGCCACGCCGCGGGCCGAGGCCTCGCTGTCGGTGCTGACGCCCTGCGGCGACAGAAAGCGCACGCCGTAGGCCGCCCCGTAGTAGGCATAGGCCGCGTGCGAGGTGATCACCTGGCGCCGCGCCACCGGAATCGGCGCCCAGGCGGCGCGGATGTCGGCGTCCAGCTGGCGCAACTCGGCCGTGTAGCGTGCCGCGCTGGCCTGGTAGCTGGCGCAGCCGGCGGCGTCGGCGGCGCACAGGCCGGCCTCGATGTTCTTCACGTACACGATGGCGTTGAGCACGCTTTGCCAGGCGTGCGGGTCGGCGTGGCCGTGGCCGTCATGGCCTTGCCCGGGCGCGGCCTGCAGCGGCTCGATGCCCTGTGTGGCCACCACCCGCGGGCCGCGGTAGCCGGTGCTGCGCAGCAGGCGCGGCATCCAGCCCTCGTAGCCCAGGCCGTTGGTCACCACCAGCTGCGCCTGCCCGACCTGGCGCGCGTGCGCCGGCGTGGGCTGGAACACATGGGCGTCGGCGCCGGGGCCGACCAGCGTGCTCACCGTCACGCGCTCGCCACCCACCTGCCGCACCATGTCACCCAGCAGGCTGAAGCTGACCACCACGCGCAGCGGGGCCGCGCCCTGCGCCACCGCGGGCAGCGCCGCTGTCGCCGCCAACGCGGCCATGGCGGTGCATGCCAGGCGTCGTGCAGTCGCTTTTGATGCTTCTCTTTTCATAGCTGTTTGCGCTTTCCAGACGAGCGCTGGCGCCCGATTTGATGGTGAACCTGTGCGACGCACGGCATCCTCAGCCGCGCAGGTGGCGCTGCCGTCCGTGCTGGCCCTGGCGCCAGGCGCCAAAGCGCCCCGTCACCAGCGACAGCAGGTACGCCCCGCCCAGGCACAGCACGATGGTCGGGCTGGTCGGCCAGTCCAGGTGGTAGGACAGCAGCAGCCCGGCCGTGCTGGCCACCAGCGCCAGCAGCGTGGCCAGCGCCATCAGCGCCGGCACGCCGCGCACCCACAGGCGCGCGGTGGCGGCCGGCAGCACCATGATGCCCACCGCCATCAGCGTGCCCAGGGCATGAAAGCCGGCCACCAGGTTGATCACCACCAGCACCAAGAAGCCGTAGTGCGCCAGCGGCGACAAGCGGCTGACGCTGCGCAGGAACTGCGCGTCCAGGCATTCCAGCACCAGCGGCCGGTACAGCAGCGCCAGCGTGGCCAGTGTGGCCAGGCTGATGCCCACCAGCAGGCCCAGCGCGGCGTCGTCCAGCGCCAGCACGGTGCCGAACAGCACGTGCAGCAAGTCCACGCTGGAGCCGCGCGTGGACACGATCAGTACCCCCAGCGCCAGCGACAGCAGGTAGAACGCGGCCAGGCTGGCGTCCTCGCGCAACACCGTGCTGCGCGCCACCAGGCCCGAACCGACGGCCACCAGAAGACCGGCGGCCACGCCGCCCAGGGACATCGCCGTCAGCGACAGGCCCGACAGCAGGTAGCCGATGGCCGCCCCCGGCAGGATGGCGTGCGCCATGGCGTCGCCGGTCAGGCTCATGCGCCGCAGCAGCAGGAACACGCCCACCGGCGCGCAGCCCAGCGCCAGCGCCACGCAGCCCACCAGCGCGCGGCGCATGAAGCCGAACTCGGTCAGCGGCGCCACCAGCAGCGCCCACAGGCCGGTGTCCAGCAGCTCGCCGCTCACTTGACGTGCTCCGCGTGGCGGTGGCCGGCGTGGTCGTGGCCCGGCCCGGCGGGCACGGCCTGACACACCGGCGCGTGGTCGTCGAACACCTCGGGCATGACCTGCAGGCGGCCCAGCGTGGCGGGGGTCAGCACCGCGTCGGTGTCGCCCCAGGCCAGCAGCTCGCGCGCCAGCATCAGCGTGCGCGGGAAGGCGGCGCGCACCTGGTGCAGGTCGTGCAGCACCGCCAGCACGGTCTTGCCCTGGGCGTGCCACTGGCGCAGCAGCGCCAGCAGCTCGTCGGTGGTGCGCTGGTCGATGGCGGCAAACGGCTCGTCCAGCAGCAGCACGTCGGCGTCCTGCAGCATCAGGCGGGCGAACAGCGTGCGCTGCAACTGCCCGCCCGACAGCGTGTCCAGGGGCTGGCGCGCGTGCCCTTCCAGCCCGACCCGGTCCAGCGCCTGGCGCACCCGCTGGCGCTGCGCCGCCGAATAGCCGCCGAAGGCGCCACATTCGTGCCACAGCCCCATGGCGGCGAACTCGCCCACCGTGATGGGAAAGCCGCGCTCCAGCGTGGCCTGCTGCGGCAGGTAGGCCACGCGCTGGCCGGCCAAGCCCTCGATGCGCCCGCCCAGCGGCTTGAGCAGCCCCGCCAGCCCCTTGATCAGGGTGGACTTGCCGGCGCCGTTGGGGCCCACCACGGCCAGCAGCGCGCCGGCCTCGATCACGCCCGAGACGTGGTGCACCGCCGGGTGGCCGTCGTAGCCCAGCGTCACATCGTGCAGGGTGATCGGCGCCGCCAACTCAGCCCCCGCCCGCCAGCGCCCAGCGCCACAGCAGCACCAGCAGCGCGCCCAGCACACAGGCCACGCCCAGGCGCCAGCCGGCCGAGCGCAGCAGCAGCGGCGCTCGGCGGCGCAGGGGCGGGGGCAAGGGGGTGGGCGGCATGGCGGCGACAGGCGCGGGCGGCAACGGCGCCACGCCACGCGCGGGGCCGGCAACCGCAAGGCGTGCGAGCATAGCGCAGTTCGGGTCGCGGGCCGCCGCGCCAACGCCGCCGGTGCGCGGGGGAGCGGTTCAGGCAGTGACCAGCCGCACTTCCAGGCCGGCGCCGCGCAGCCGCTCCAGCAGCTCCTGCACGTGCTCGTGGCCGCGCGTTTGCAGCACCATCTCGATCTCGACGTTCTGCGCCGCCAGCAGCGTGAAGGCGCGCTGGTGGTGCACCTCGTCGACGTTGGCGCCGGCCTCGGCCACCAGGGCGGTGATGCGCGCCAGCGAACCGGGCACGTCGCGCGCGCTGACCACGACGCGGATCAGCCGCCCCGAGCGCACCAGCCCGCGGCCGATGATCTGCGCCAGCAACTGCGGGTCGATGTTGCCGCCCGACAGCACCATGCCGACCTTGCGGCCGGCAAAGCGGTCCTTGTGGCGCAGCAGCGCCGCCAGCGCGGCGGCGCCGGCGCCTTCGGCCAGCGTCTTCTCGATTTCCAGCAGCAGCACGATGGCCTGCTCGATGTCGCCTTCGTCGACCAGCAGCAGCTCGTCGACGCGCTGGCGGATCACCTCCAGGCACAGCGCGCCCGGCGCGCCGACGGCGATGCCCTCGGCGATGGTGTTGCCGCCCTGCGGGTGCTGCGTGCCCTGCACCGCGTTGACCATGGCCGGAAAGCGCTGCGTCTGCACGCCCACCACCCGGATGCCGGGCCGGATGGCCTTGGCGGCGGTGGCGATGCCGGCGATCAGGCCGCCGCCGCCCACCGGCACCACCAGCGTGTCCAGGGCCGGCTGCGCGGCCAGCATCTCCAGCGCCAGCGTGCCCTGGCCAGCCATGATGGCGCTGTCGTCGTAGGGGTGGACGAACACCAGGTTCTGCGCTTCGGCCAGCGCCTTGGCGTGGGTGTAGGCGGCTTCCAGCGAGTCGCCGTGCAGGATCACGCGGGCGCCGAAGCCGCGCGTGCGCGCCACCTTCACGCCCGGCGTGAAGGTGGGCATGACGATGGTGGCCGGGATGCCCAGCCGCTCGGCGTGGTAGGCCACGCCCTGGGCATGGTTGCCAGCGCTCATGGCGATCACGCCGCGCGCCTTTTCCTCGTCCGACAGCTGCACCAGCTTGTTGCAGGCCCCGCGCTCCTTGAACGAGGCGGTGAACTGCAGGTTCTCCATCTTCAGGAACAGCTGCGTGCCGGTGAGCTGCGACAGCGTGCGCGACTCGACACAGGGGGTTTCCAGCACCTGGCCGTGGACGCGCTCGGCGGCCTGCTGAATGTCGGCGAGTTCAAGCATGGTGCGCCATTGTCACGCGGCGGCGCGCGGAAGTCCAAACAGCTGATCAAAGACCCAGGTGAAGACGAAGGTGTAGACCAGAAAGAACAGCAGCAGGCCCAGATCGAGCAGCAGCGCCTGCCACAGGCCGACGCCCAGCCACCAGGCCATGAAGGGCACCAGCCACAGCGCCAGCCCGCCCTCGAAGCCGATGGCGTGCGCGATACGCCGCGCCTTGCCGCGGCCGCGCACCGCCTGGCGCGCTTCCCAGCGCTCGAACAGGGCGTTGAACAGCAGGTTCCACAGCACCGCGATCAGCGAACTGCCCACCGCCACCCCGCTGGCCGAGCCTAGGCTCTGATCGCCCGCCACGAAGGCGATGGTCACGAAGGCGATGGCCAGCCCCTCGTACAGGGCGACGTAGACGACGCGCCGCAGCACGCCCTGCAGCGGAAACAACCGCGGAGAAGTGGTTGGCATGGGGCGCCACTGTACCCAGTGCGGCGGCGCGAGCCGGCGCGGTCAACCGCCCGGGCCGCTGCCGCGTCTTGCGTCCCGCGGCCAGTCGCCGGTCCGGCAAAATGACGCCCGGCACGGGCGCGCCCGCCGCCTGCCGCCGGCCTTTCATGACCTCACTGCCCATCCTGCACGGCCCTGACCGGCCCGACTTCCGGCGCCCCGAAATCCTGGCCGAGCTGTTCGAAGCCACCGCCGCGCGCCTGCCGCGCAAGACGGCGCTGATCGCCGGCAGCGAGCACCTGAGCTACGCCGAACTCGACGCCGCCGCCGACCGCGTGGCCCACCGGCTGATCGAGGCTGGCGTGCGCGCGGGCGACGCCGTCGGCCTGTGGCTGGCGCGCGGCGTCGAGCTGCTGGTGTGCCAGCTGGGCATCGCCAAGACCGGCGCCGCCTGGCTGCCCTTCGACGCCGACGCGCCGGCCGAGCGCGTGGCCGTGTGCCTGCACGACGCGCAGGCCCGTTTGCTATTGACTCAGGAGCTTCTGGCGCAGTCTGGGCAAGCGCTGGAGGTCATTTCCGTTCCCATGGTGATGGCGCAGGCCGCGCTTGATCCGCTGCCGGCCGGCACGCCGCTGCGGCGGCGCGAGGGCGCCCGGCCCGAGCACACGGCCTACGTCATCTACACCAGCGGCTCCACCGGCAAGCCCAAGGGCATCGCCATCACCCAGGCCAGCATCTGCCACTTCCTGCGCAGCGAGAACGAACGCCTGGGCGTGCGCGAGGACGACCGGGTGTATCAGGGCTTTTCGGTCGCTTTCGACATGAGCTTCGAGGAGATCTGGATCAGCTACCTGGTCGGCGCCACGCTGTGGATCGGCCCCAAGGAGATCGCCGGCGACCCCGAGGCGCTGCCGCGCGCGCTGATCGAGCACGACATCAGCGTGCTGCACGCCGTGCCCACCCTGCTGGCGCTGTTCGCGCAGGACGTGCCCAGCCTGCGCCTGATCAACCTGGGCGGCGAAGCCTGCCCGCAGGCGCTGGCCGAGCAGTGGGCGCGGCCCGGCCGCCAGCTGTTCAACACCTATGGGCCGACCGAGGCCACGGTGTCGGCCAGCCTGGCCGAGCTGCACGCCGGCCAGCCGGTCACCATCGGCCAGGCACTGCCCAACTACGGGCTGATGGTGATCGAGCCGATCGATGCCGACGCGCAGGCACCTGGTGTGCCACCGACGCTGAAGCTGCTGCCCTTTGGCGAAACCGGCGAGCTGTGCATCACCGGCCCCGGCGTGGCCGCCGGCTACCTGGGCCGGCCCGATTTGACGGCCGAGAAATTCCTGCCCAACCCCTGGGCGCGCCACCCGGCCGAGGCGCGCCTGTACCGCACCGGCGATCTGGCGCGGGTGGAGGTGGCGGCCGACGGCACGCCGCAGATGCAGTGCCTGGGCCGCGCCGACGACCAGGTCAAGATTCGAGGCTTTCGCGTCGAGCTGGGCGAGATCGAGGCCGTGCTGGCCGCGCAGCCGGGCGTGGGCACCACGGCCGTGCTGCTGCGCAAGGACGAGGGGCTCGAACAGCTGGTGGCCTTCATGGTGCCCAGCGGCGATGCGCCACCGGCCCCGGCGGCCCTGCGCGCCGGCCTGGCCGAGAAGCTGCCGCCCTACATGGTGCCCACGCACTTTGAGGCGCTTTCCGCCATGCCGCGTTTGCAAAGCGGCAAGATCGACCGCAAGGCGCTGAAGGCGCTGCCACTGGCCGCCGCCGCGCCGGCTGAAGGCAGCGACACGCCGCAAACGCCGGCCGAGCAACTGCTGTTTGCCGCGCTGGAAAAGCTGTTTCCCGGCCAGCCGATCCGGCGCGAGCTGGATTTCTTCAGCGACCTGGGCGGGCATTCGCTGTTCGCCGCCCGCCTGACCTCGGCGCTGCGGCAGGACGCCCGACTGGCGCAGGCCAGCGTGGCCACCATCTACGGCCAGCGGCGCATCGGCGCCATCGCCGAGGCCCTGCAGGCCGGCATGGCCGGTACCGAAACGCCGACCGCCGAGCGGCCCTTCCTGCTGCACAGCCGCTGGCGCCGCTGGCGCTGCGGGCTGGCGCAGGGCGTGGCGATTCCGCTGCTGGTGCTGCTGAACATGGCGCAGTGGCTGGCGCCGTTTTTCACCTACCACTTCTACACCGGCGATCCGGGCGACTCGATCGCGCGCGCGGTGGCGATTTCGGTGCTGGCCTTCCTGTTGGCCACGCTGCTGGGCTTTGCCGTCGCCTGGGCCGGCAAATGGCTGATCGCCGGACGTCTGGCGCCCGGTCGCTACCCGCTGTGGGGCTGGACCTATTACCGCTGGTGGCTGGCCAACCGGCTGATCGAATCGGCCCCCGTCTACATGATCGCCGGCTCGCCGCTGTACGCCAGCTGGCTGCGCCTGCTGGGCGCGCGCATCGGGCCCGAGGTGGTGCTGGGCACCGTCAGCCTGCGCGTGCCCGAGCTGGTGACGATCGGCGAAGGCGCCAGCCTGGGCAACGGCGTCAACCTGGAAAACGCCCGCGTCGAAGGCGGGCGCCTGCACCTGGGCAGCATCGACATCGGCGCCAACGCCTGCATCGGCTCCTACGTGGTGATCGAGGGCGACACCACGGTGGGCGAGTGGGGTCACCTGGAAGGCCAGTCGGCGCTGGCCGGCGGGCAGGCGGTGCCGGCGCGCAAGGTGTGGCACGGCTCGCCGGCGCGCGAGCGTGGCGAGTTCGACCCCGCCAGCCTGCCGCCGCGGCCCGCCGTCACGCGCCAGCGCCTGCACTGGGAGCGCCTGTGCTACGGCGCCGGCGCGCTGGCGGTGGCGGTGCTGTTCTTCATGCCGGTGTTTCCCACCTTCATGCTGATCGACTGGCTGGACGTGGAGGCCATCGCCGTGCGCCCGCTGCTGGACGACGGCAGCATCACCGCCTGGCAGGCCTTCGGCCTGCGGCTGCTGAAGTTCTTCGTGCTGGCGCTGCCGGCCAGCGCGGTGTTCATCCTTGCCACCGTGCTGCTGTCGGCGCTGATCCGCTGGGCCTTTCTGCCGCGCATGCAGGCCGGCCGCTGGCCGGTGCACAGCAACCGCTACCTGGCCAAGTGGCTGGTCAACCTGATCCAGGAGGCCAGCCTGGCGGTGCTGCACGGCATCTATGCCACCGTGTATTCGGCCAGTTGGTACCGCCTGCTGGGCGCGCGGGTGGGGCGCGAGACCGAGCTGTCCACCGCCCAGGGCGTGGTGCCCGACATGCTGACGCTGGGCGACGGCTGCTTCATCGCCGACGCCGTGATGCTGGGCGACGAGCACATCGACGGCGGCTGGATGAGCGTGCAGCCCACCGTGGTGTCGCGCCGCAGCTTCGTCGGCAACGGCGCCTACGTGCCCGACGGCACCACCATCCCCGAGAACGTGCTGATCGGCGTGATGAGCGCCGTGCCGCGCAACGCCGCCATGCAGCCGGGCGACACCTGGCTGGGCGCGCCGCCGCTGCACCTGCCGGCGCGCGAGCTGGTGGCCGGCTTTGCCGAGCACCTGACCTTCGCCCCCTCGCGCTGGCGCAAGCTGGCGCGCGGCAGTGTCGAGGCCTTCCGCATCGCCGCGCCGCACGCGCTGGTGATCGCCGCCGGCTACGCCATCGTGCTGGACGCCATGCCGCTGGCCGAGCAGGGGCGCTGGGGCGCGGTGATGCTGGACCTGGCCGTCAGCGGCGTGCTGTTCGGGCTGGCCACCTTCCTGTTCGTGGCGGTCTTCAAGTGGCTGGCGGTGGGGCGCTACGGGCAGCGCGCCGTGCCCATGTGGACGCCCTTCGTCTGGTTGTCCGAGGCCGCCACCAACCTGTACGAGGGCGTGGCCGTGCCGTGGTTCCTGCGCTACCTGCGCGGCACGCCCTGGCTGAGCGACGCGCTGCGCCTGCTGGGCGCCGACATCGGCCGTGGCGTGTACCTGGACACCACCGATTTCACCGAATTCGACTGCGTGCACATCGGCGAGCACAGCGAGCTGAACGCCCTGTGCTGCCCGCAAACCCACTTGTTCGAGGACCGCGTGATGAAGATCGACCACGTGCGCATCGGCAGCCGCGTCACCCTGGGGCCACGCTGCACCGTGCTGTACGGCGCGCAGCTGGGCGACGGCGCGCAGCTTGGCCCGCTGACGTTGGTGATGAAGGGCGAAGGCATTCCGGCCGGCACGCGCTGGCACGGTCTGCCGGCGGCGCCGTGGCGGCAGGCCGTGACCGGCGCCTGATGGCGTCCTGGGGGCCTCGCGGCGCCGCGTCACCACCGGATGCAGGTGTATCGGCGCCGGGGCGAGCGTGGCCGCACAATGGCGCGCGGCAAGGCGCCGTGCCACGCGCGCTATCGTTTCCCGTTTTTTACCCTTGCCCATGGATCGGTCACCCTTCACGCACCTGGCCCCTTGTCTTGCGCTGGCGCTGCCGGCGGCGGCGCTGGCGCAGCCGGCGGCAGCGCCGGATATCCGCGCACGGATCGACGCCACCACCGCCTGGCAGGCCTGCCTGGGCCAGACCGACGCAGCGCGCCTGGCCTGCTTCGACGGTTGGGCGCGCGGCCAGCAGCGGCTGATCGAGGCCATCGAGCACAAGGCGCAGTCGGTCGAGACCTCGCCCACCCGCAACGAGGCGCCCAGCGCCCAGGCCGCCGCGGTGCGCGGCGATGTCGCGCAGGCGCTGGCGTCGGCGCAGCCCCAGCCGGCGGCCGGCACCCCGGCAACCGGTTCGGCGGGCATCGTCGGCGTCGGCCTGGAGCAGGGCTGCCGCGACCGGCAGTTTTCCGAGCTGTCGCGCTTCTGGGAGCTGGAGTCGGGCTCCAGCTGCCCGACCTTCGGCTTGCGCGCCTTCCACCCCACCACCGCGTCGATCGCGGCCGGCGACCACATCAACCGCCAGCCCAGCTCGCCCAATCCGGCCAACAGCGCCGCCGCGCCGATCGACTACGGCAAGCGCGAGATGCGCCTGGCGCTGTCGGTGCGCACCAAGCTGGCCAGCGGCCTGTTCACGCCCGCCGACGGCACGCTGCGCGATTCCCTGTGGGCTGCCTACACCCAGCAGTCCTACTGGCAGGTGTTCAACGGCGGGCTGTCGCGCCCGTTTCGCAACACCGACCACATGCCCGAGCTGATCTACGTCTACCCGACCACGCTCAAGCTGCCGGGCGGCTGGCTGTGGCGCTACAGCGGTCTGGGCCTGGCGCACCAGTCCAACGGCCAGAGCGACCCGCTGTCGCGCAGCTGGAACCGTGCCTACCTGATGGCTGGCTTCGAGCACGGCAACCGGCTGAACCTGCAGCTGCGCCTGTGGAAGCGCCTGCCCGAAGACCGCGCCAAGGACAACAACCCCGACCTGGTGCGCCACCTCGGCCGCGGAGATGTCACGCTGGGCTGGAACGTCGATGCCAAGAACACCCTGCGCGCCACCTACACCGGCAGCTTCAGGCGCCATGGCTCGACCCGGCTGGAGTGGACCCGCTCGCTGGGCGACGGCTGGGGCAACAGCTTCTCCGGGCTGCGCCTGTACACCGCGCTGTTCCACGGCCATGGCGACAGCCTGCTGGACTACAACTTCCGCCGCACGGTGTTCTCGATTGGCCTCAGCCTGGTCGATTTTTGACGCCGGCGCCGTGGGCCTGCCCGGGCTGCACGCCTGGGCGATCGAGTTGCGGCCAGGCGCCTTCGCCCGGCCCGAGGACGCGCGCCGCCACGCCCGCCAGCAGGCGCGCGCCCTGCTGTGCGCCCAGCTGGCGCCCGTACTGGGTTGCGCGGCGCAGGCGCTGGCGGTCAGTGACACGCGCGGCCAGCCGCCGCGCCTGGTCTGGCGCGGCCCCGGCCACGCACCCGACGCGCTGGCCGGCATCGGGCTGTCGATCGCCCATGCGCCCGGGCTGTCGCTGGTGGCCTGGCACGCCGGCGGCGCGGTGGGCGTGGACGTGCAGGCGCTGCCGCCAGGCGCCGACGCGGCCGAACTGCGGCGCACCGCCGCCCTGGTTCTGCCGCCAGAATCGGTGCTGGCGCTGGGCCAGCAAGCGCAGACAGCTCCTTTTTTTGAAGCGTTCTGCGCCCAGTGGGCGGCCCACGAAGCGCGCCTCAAATGCCTGGGCCAGCCGCTGGCGGAATGGCACCCGGCGCTGGCGGCCGGGCTGGCCGGTGTGTGCACGGCGGCGCTGGTGCTGCCGCCCTGGGCGCTATCCGCCGGCGCCGCGGCGCTGGCCTGGCGCCCGGGTAAGCTCGCAGCATGACCACCCTGACTCGCCGCCAGCTCATCGGTCTGGTGCTGCTGACCCTGATGTGGGGCCTGAACTGGCCGATCATGAAGCTGTCGCTGCGCGAGCTGCCGCCGCTGCACTTTCGCGCGTTGACCATGGGCCTGGGCGCACTGGCGCTGGCGGCGTACTTCGGCGCCAGAGGCCTGCGCCTGTGGCCGCGCGGCGCGGCCGAATGGCGCGACGTGTGGGTGCTGGGCCTGCCCAACATCCTGGGCTGGCACGCGCTGTCGATCATCGGCGTGTCGCAGCTGCCGGCGGGGCGCGCGGCCATTCTGGGCTTCACCATGCCGGTGTGGACGGTGCTGCTGTCGGTGCTGTTCTACCGCGAGCGCCTGACGGGCCGGCTGCTGCTGGCGGTGGCCGCCGTGCTGGCCGGCATCACCCTGCTGCTGTGGAACGAGCTGGCCCAACTGGCCGGCCGGCCCGCCGGCATCGCCTGGATGCAGGGCGCCGCCTTCGCCTGGGCGCTGGGCACCATCTGGATGCGGCGCGCCCGCCTGACGTTGCCGGCCGAGTCGCTGGTCGTGTGGATGATGGCCTGGTCGGCCCTGGTGCTGGCGCTGCTGGCGGCGTGGCTGGAGCCGCCGCAGCGCTGGGTGTTCAGCGCGCCGGTGTGGGTCAGCCTGGCCTGGGGCGCGCTCATCAACTACGGCGCGGCGCAGGTGATCTGGTTTGCGCTGGCGCGTGCGCTGCCGCCCTCGGTCAGTGCCATGAGCGTCATGGCCGTGCCGCTGATCAGCACCCTGAGCGCGCCGCTGATCGTGGGGGAATGGCCCGGCTGGCAGGACCTGGCGGCCATGGCGTGCGTGGTGGTGGCGATCGGCGCGGTGCTGTTGCGGCGCGACTGATCGCTATCTAATAAGGAGCTGTTCGCGCTGTCCAGGCGGGCGCTGGAGGTCGATCTGGCTTGAAGCGCCGCGGCCGTCAGGCGGCGGCCTGGCAGAACCTGGTCGCTTGCACGCGACGTGGCGCCAGAGGGCCGACGCCGCGGGCGAGGGCGCCGATGTGCTTGGGCGTGGTGCCGCGGCAGCCGCCAACGATGTGGACCGGGCCCTCGGTGGTCAACTCGCGCAGCACGCGGTGGGTGGCCTCGGGTGCCCTCGTCGAAGTCGGCGCCGGCGGCCGCGCTGGCCGGGGCGCACACCGCCTCGCTGTCCTGGCCCGGCACGCCGGGCGGGGCGGCGGCCGTCGTCTGGCGTGCCGGCTGCGTCCCGATCGGCGGGGCTGCCCTCAGGGCCGCTGCATCACGCGCAGCAGCCGGTCGTCCGTGCCTTCGCGCGGCAGTTCGATCAGGCGGGCGGCGACGTAGCTGTTCTGCGAATCGGGCTCCAGCGCGGCCGTCACCAGGCCGGCCAGCGGCTGCGCCAGGCTGACGTACCAGCCGCCCGCCGGCACGCGCACGCGCGCCGGCTGCAGCGCCACCTGCACCTGCACGATGCCGCCCTGGTCCTGGATGGCGCCGCGGCCGTCCTGCCGCTGGCCGGCCTGCACATCCGTGAATTGATAGCGCTCGGCCTGCAGCCAGCGCGGGTGGGCCATCGGCTGCACCCGCACGCCCAGGGCGCGCAGCGTTTGCACGGCCTGCTCGCTGCCGGGTGCCAGCCAGTAGCCGCAAGGCCGTGCCCGCTGGCGCGTGACCTGGATCCTGAGCGCCGAGCGCCAGTCGACGTCGACCGCCTTGTCGGCGCCGGTCTGCGCGTCGATCAGCGTCAGCTCGCGCCGTTCGGGCGTCTGCTGGCCGGCCACCACCAACTCGCCGTGGCAGGCCTGGGCGGCGACCGCGCGGTCGGCTCGGTGCGCCAGCGCCACCAGGGCCGGGCCGCGCTCGGCCACTTCGCGCAGCAGGGCCTCGGCCGCCACCACGTGTGACTGCACGCGCCGCGCCAGGTGTTGCTTGCCGATGCCGGCGCCGCGCGTTTCGTGCAGGATGCTGACGGCGTTGCGCAGGCCGCCGATGTTGCGCCAGGTGTCGGGTTGCACGCCGCCCATGGCCACCGGGCTGGTGGGCGCGGCGGTGGTGGTGTGGTACCAGCTGGCGCTCAGGCCCTCGGCCTCCACCGCGCGGCGGATGGCGGGCAGCATCTCATCCAGCCCGGCCGCGGCGATGCCGGGGTCGAGGTTGCCGGTGGTGGCGGCCTGCAGCAGCACGTCGTACTTGGCCCAGGCGCCCAACTTCTTGACCCAGCGGTCGCCGGCGGTGAACTCGTGCATGTCCAGCACCACCTGCGGGCGGTAGCGCGCGGCCAGCTGGGCCATGGCGCGCGCCTCGGGCGTGCGCAGCAGCAGGTGGTCGCGGTTGACGTCGGCGCCCTGCGCGTTGCCGCGCGCAAACAGCGCCGCGCCGTCGGGGTTGGCGCGCGGCACGGCGACGACGTTGACGCGGCGCAGCAGCGCGGCGTGCTCGGGCGCGCTCCAGCGCTCCAGCAGCACCAGGATGGCCTCGCCCGGCGCCGGCTCGTTGCCGTGCTGGTGCGTCACCAGCATCAGGGTGGGCTTGTCCGGCTGCCAACGGCCCCGGTGCGCCAGCAGCACCATCGGCAGCGCGCGCCCCTGCCCGCTGGTGCCAACTTGCCGCAGGCGCACGTCGGGCCGGTCGGCGATGGCTTGCAGCCGCGCCATCATCTGCGCGTGGCCGGTGAAATCGGCCTGCGCGGCGTCGAAGGCCGGGGTGTCGTAGCGCTCGGCGGGCGCGGCAAAGCGCGCGGCCACCGCGGGCGGCTCGACCTGGACCCGCGCCGGGTCGTACTGGGCCGACGCGCCGCTGGTCGCCAGCAGGGCGGCGGCCAGCCAGGCCGTGCGCGCCAGACGGGTCGGGGCGATCATGCTGCCTCCCGCTGCAAAGGCGCAACGCCGATGCCGCGCGGCGCCAGCAGGTTGACGGACCGCGCAATGGCGCCGATGTGCTCGGGCGTGGTGCCGCAACAGCCGCCCACGATGTTGACCAGGCCCTCGGCGGCGAACTCGTGCAGCAGGCGGCTGGTGACCTCGGGCGTCTCGTCGAAGCCGGTGTCGCTCATCGGGTTGGGCAGGCCGGCGTTGGGGTAGCAGCTGATGAAGGTGTCGGGGGCGGCCTTGGCCAGCTCCTGAATGTAGGGCCGCATCAGCGCCGCGCCCAGGGCGCAGTTCAGGCCCACGGCCAGCGGCTGGGCGTGGCGCACGCTGTACCAGAAAGCGGTCACCGTCTGGCCCGACAGCACGCGGCCTGAGGCGTCGGTGACGGTGCCGCTGATGATGATCGGCAGGCGCTCGCCGCTGGCCTCGAAGAACTCGTCGATGGCGAACAGGGCGGCCTTGGCGTTGAGGGTGTCGAAAATCGTCTCGACCAGCAGCACGTCGGCGCCGCCTTCCACCAGGCCTTCGACCTGCTCGTAGTAGGCGGCGCGCAGTTGCTCGAAGTCGACGTTGCGCGCGCCCGGGTCGTTGACGTCGGGGCTGATGCTGGCGGTCTTGGGCGTGGGGCCCAGCGCGCCGGCGACGAAGCGCGGCCGGTCGGGGGTGCTGTATTGGTCGCAGGCGGCGCGCGCCAGGCGGGCCGAGGCGACGTTCATCTCGCGCGCCAGGCCTTGCATGCCGTAGTCGGCCTGGGCGATCGAGGTGGCGCCGAAGGTGTTGGTCTCGACGATGTCGGCTCCGGCGGCCAGGTATTTCTCGTGCACGGCCTGGATCACGTCGGGGCGCGTCAGGCTGAGCAGCTCGTTGTTGCCCTTGACGTCGCGGCCGAAATCGGCAAAGCGCTCGCCGCGAAATTGCGCCTCGGTCAGCTTGAGTTGCTGGATCATGGTGCCCATGGCGCCGTCCAGGATGACCAGGCGCTGGCGCAGGAGGGCCGGCAATTCGCGGGCGCGGGTGTAGGCGGGCAGGTTCATGGACGGCGATTGTAGGAAGGACGTGCCGCCGCCACGGCGCCGACGCAGGCCGACCCCACCCGCGCCACGGCTGTGGCACAGTGGCGGCCCGCCATGACCGAACCGCCTGCCCGCACCGGCCGCCTCAGCCCCGCCACCCGCATGGGCCTGTCGATCGCCGCCGCCACCGGGCTGTACGGCGTGTCCTTCGGCGCGCTGGCGGTGGCCGCCGGCCTGACGGTGGGGCAGGCCATGGCGCTCAGCCTGCTGATGTTCACCGGCGGCTCGCAGTTCGCCTTCATCGGCGTGGTCGCCGGCGGCGGCAGCGGCGCGGCGGCGCTGGGCGCGGCCACCCTGCTGGGACTGCGCAACGGGGTGTACGGCATCCAGCTCAAGTCGCTGCTGGGCCTGCGCGGCTGGCGCCGCTGGGTCGGGGCGCAGCTGACCATCGACGAGTCCACCGCCACCGCGCTGGCGCAAACCACCGCGGACGAGCAGCGGCGCGGCTTCTGGGCCGCCGGCGGCGGCATCTTCGTGCTGTGGAACCTGTTCACCGCCGTCGGCGCGCTGCTGGGCGACGCGCTGGGCGACCCGCGCCGCTGGGGCCTGGACGGCGCGGCGGTGGCGGCCTTCCTGGGCCTGCTGTGGCCGCGCCTGCGCCAGCGCGAGGCGGTGGCGCTGGCCGTGGTCAGCGGGCTGGCCACGGCGCTGGCGCTGCCCTGGCTGCCGCCGGGCCTGCCGATCCTGCTGGCGGCGCTGCTGGGCGCGCTCTGGGGCTGGTGGGTGCCGGCGCCGCCGCCCGCCGATCAGCCCGGGGGGCCGACATGACGCTGTGGAGCGCCCTGCTGCTGGCCTGCGCCAGCACCTACGCGATCAAGTGGCTGGGCCATGCGGTGCCGGCACGCTGGCTGCGCAGCCCGCGCATGCCGCGCGTGGCCGGCGCCCTGACGGTGGCGCTGCTGGCGTCGCTGACGGTGATGAACACCTTCGCCAATGGCACGACGCTGGCGCTGGACGCGCGCCTGGCGGCGCTGGCCACCGCCGCCCTGGCGCTGGCGCTGCGCCTGCCCTTTTTGCTGGTGGTGCTGCTGGGTGCGGCGGCGGCGGCGCTGGTGCGCGGCCTGTCGTGAACCCGGCGCGGCACAATCGAGCGCCTGGGGTGGGCGCGCGCGGGCCGCGCGTCGCGCCCCTGGTTTCACAAGCAAAATCGGCCTTTGGCGTTTGATGGGCAAGCGCCAGGAGCTATCAAATCAGTAGTATTCCAGGTGTCTCCCGCGCTCGCCGTCTTGCACGATGTCTTTGGCTACGCGGCCTTTCGCGGCCAGCAGGCGGAGATCGTCGACCACGTGAGTGCCGGCGGCGACGCGCTGGTGCTGATGCCCACGGGCGGCGGCAAGTCGCTGTGCTATCAAGTGCCGGCCCTCGTGCGCCAGCAGGCCGGGCGCGGCGTGACGCTGGTGATCTCGCCGCTGATCGCGCTGATGCACGACCAGGTCGGCGCGCTGCGCGAGGCCGGCGTGGCGGCGGCGTTTTTGAACTCCACCCTGGACTGGGAGCAGACCGAGGACATCGAGCGGCGCCTGCTGGCCGGCCAGCTGACCCTGCTGTACGCCGCCCCCGAGCGCGTCACCACGCCGCGCTTTCTGGGCCTGCTGGACACGCTGGCCGCGCACGGGCAGCTCGCCCTGTTCGCCATCGACGAGGCGCATTGCGTCAGCCAGTGGGGGCACGACTTTCGGCCCGAATACCGCGCGCTCACGGTGCTGCACGAGCGCTGGCCCCAGGTGCCGCGCATCGCGCTCACCGCCACCGCCGACGCCATCACGCGCGCCGACATCGTCGAGCGGCTGCAACTGCAGGACGCCCGGCCCTTCGTCAGCAGCTTCGACCGCCCCAACATCACCTATCGCCTGGTCGAAAAGCAGGACGCCACGCGCCAGTTGCTGCAATTCATCGAGCGCGAGCACGAGGGCGAGGCCGGCATCGTCTACTGCCAGTCGCGCAAGCGCGTGGAGGAGCTGGCCGCCACCCTGTGCCAGCGCGGCATCGACGCGCTGCCCTACCACGCCGGCCTGCCGGCCGACGAGCGCCAGCGCAACCAGGACCGCTTCCTGCGCGAGGACGGCGTGGTGATGTGCGCCACCATCGCGTTTGGCATGGGCATCGACAAGCCCGACGTGCGCTTTGTGGCCCACGTCGACCTGCCCAAGAACATCGAGGGTTACTACCAGGAAACCGGTCGCGCCGGCCGCGATGGCGACCCGGCCGACGCCTGGATGGCCTACGGCCTGCAGGACGTCGTCAACCAGCGCCGCATGATCGACGAAAGCCCGGCGGAGGAGGACTTCAAGCAGGTCATGCGCGGCAAGCTGGACGCCCTGCTGGCGCTGGCCGAGGCCACCGACTGCCGGCGCGCGCGGCTGCTGGCGTACTTTGGCGAAGCGATGGTTTCCAAGCTTCGTCCGAATTCCGATGCTCACGAATCAATAGCTGGCGGCGCTGTCCAGGAGCTTGCTGGAGCCGAAAATGGCTCGCAATTCAACTCCCAGCCTTACTGCGGAAATTGCGACAACTGCCTGCAGCCACCCGACGTCTGGGACGCCACCGACTGCGCGCGCAAGCTGCTGTCCACCGTCTTTCGCGTGCGCGAGATGAGCGGCATCGGCTTCGGCGCCGGCCACCTGATGGACATCCTGCGCGGCAAGGCCACCGACAAGGTGCGCCAGTACGGCCACGAGCGGCTCAGCACCTTCGGCCTGGGCGCCGAGTTCAGCGAGGCCCAGCTGCGCAGCGTGCTGCGCCAGCTGATCGCGGTCGGCGCGCTGCAGGTCGATGCCCAGGCCTTCAACACGCTGCAACTGCTGCCGGCCGCGCGCCCCATCCTCAGGGGCGAGCAGCCGGTGCGCCTGCGCGCCGCCAGCGCGGCGCCGCCACGCGAGCGCGTGCGCCGCCCCAGGGCCGCCGCCGCGTCGCCCGCTCTGGCCAGCCTGGACGCCGCCGCCCAGCAGCGCTTTGCCGCCCTCAAGGCCTGGCGCGGTGAGGTGGCGCGCGAGCACAACCTGCCGGCCTACGTGATCTTTCACGACGCCACCCTGGCCGCCATCGCCCAGCAGGCCCCTCGCACGCTGGACGAGCTGAACGGCATCAGCGGCATCGGCGCCAGCAAGCTGGAGCGCTACGGCCAGGAGGTGCTGCGGGTGGCGGGCGCGGCAGCCTGAGCGTCTGCCGGGCGCACCAGCGGTGCGGCGACTGCGCACTATTGCACGCCGACGGCCACTGGCTGCGCTGGCCCCCGACGCCGGCGCGCCGGGTGTGAACTGCCACACAGACACCCGTGGCCGAAGCCGCCGACAATCCCGCCGGGTACCGCGTACCCCAGGGAGAATGACATGAAATCCACCGTCCTCAGCCGCCGCCTTGCGCCTTCCGGCGCCTCCACCCGCGTGCGCCTGCCGTGGCTGCTGGCCAGCGCCGGCGTTGCCATGCTGGCGCTCGGACTGACGATCCGGCAGGACGCCGTGGCGCGCCAGGCCGTCGATCTGGGCTTGCCGCCGCCGATGATGCTGGTGTCGCTGCTGGCGCTGGTGGCGCTGGCGTTCGGCATCCTGGCCTGGCCGGCGAGCCGCCGCACAGGCGCCGCCCCGCGTCGCCCCACCTCGACCGTGGACTGGCAACGGCTGTCGCAAATGGCGAACTGGTTCTTCGACGCGCATGGCCTGGTCCGGGACAAGGCGTCCAGGTCCTGGGCCCCCGGAGCCAGCCTGACGCTGCACAACGGGTCGCACCGCTTTCTGGTGCAGACCAAGCAGTGGCGCGCGCGACAGGTGGACGCGGCGGCGGTGCAGCGGCTGTCGCGCGAGCTGGCGCGCCGCAAGATCGATCGCGGCGTCATGCTGTGTGCCGGCGATGTGTTCACGCCGGCGGCGCGGCAACTGGCCCGGCGCAGCGGCATTCTGCTGCTCGATCCCAGTCAGCTGCACAGCCGGTCCGGCGCCGTGCGCAGCGCGGCCGCACCGCGCGCGCCGGTGCCCGAACCCGTCGAGGCGCCGGTTGCCATGCCGGCTGCCGCCGCGCCGCAGCCGGTGTTGCGACCCGACGAGGAGCTGCCGACGAGGTTCGAGTTCATGCCCACCGCGCCGATGAGCCGGGCCGAGCAGGCGGCGGCGAAGGGGCCGGTGCTGCGCCCCGACCACGAAGTTCGCGCCGCCTTGCGCGAGTTCATGCCGACCGTGCCCAGTCCGCTCAATCCGACCGTCGAGCCGAACACCTGAGCGCTTGTGAGCAAACATTTCGCCCCCGCCCGCGCCGCCCGAACGTGCCCGCTCTTGGTTGCAAATCCTCGCCGTGGCCCTTGCTGCGGCCGTGGCTTGCGCCTCCTCAGTGCACGAACCCCATCGTGCGCTGCTCGCGCACCTCGGGCTTGATGCGGTGCTCTGATTCGAGCTGCTCCAGGAATTCGTCGGCCGAGAAGCTGGTGGCCAGGATGTCCACCTGCCGCTTGACGGCGGCAAAGTCGCCCGGGCACAGCTGCTCCAGCCGGGCCAGGCGCCGGCGCGCGTCCTCGGTCAGCCGCTCGGCCTGGCCGTCCAGCGCCTCGGTGACGAACATGCGCTCGCGCTGCTCGGCGGTGAGCGGCTTGAACCTGATCTTGAAGGTGAAGCGCCGCAGCGCCGCCTGGTCGATGCGGTCCAGCAGGTTGGTGGTGCAGATGAACACGCCGTCGTGGCGCTCCATCTGCTGCAGCATCTCGTTGACCTCGGTGACTTCGTAGCTGCGCTGGGCGCCGCGCCGGTCGAGCAGAAAGCTGTCGGCCTCGTCCAGCAGCAGCACCGCCTTTTCCTCGGCCGCTTCCTTGAACATGGCGGCCATGTTCTGCTCGGTCTCGCCGACGAACTTGCTCACCAGGTCGCTGGCCTGCTTGACGATCAGGGGCTTGCCCATCCGCTCGGCGATGTATTCGCCCAGCGCGGTCTTGCCGGTGCCCGGCGCGCCGTAGAAGCACAGCGCGCCGTGGCCGCGCGCCTTCAGCGCTTCGACGATGCGCGGAATCTCGAAGCGGCTTTCGACGTGCAGCATGCCCAGGTCGTAGGTGGTCACCTGGCGCCGGCCCTGGCGCGCCGGGCCGCCGTCCTGGCGGCCCAGGGCGGTGTCGGAGTTCTTCATCTGGCGCTCGATCAGCGCCTCGAAGGCGTCGCCGCCGCGCGTGTCGTCGCCGTGCGCCAGCTCGGCAAAGCGCACCGCGGTGCGGATCTGCGCCGGCGTCAGGCCCTTGCGTTCGGTCAGGCGCGCCACGAAGGCGTCGCTGACGGCCACGCCGTCCAGTGCCCGGCGCACCAGCTGCTCGCGCGCGCCGGGTGGCGGTGACTTGAGCTCCAGGTGGTAGGCGAAGCGGCGCCGGAACGCCGGATCGATCTGCTCGATGCGGTTGGTGACCCAGATGGTCGGCACCGGGTTGGACTCCAGGATCTGGTTGACCCAGGCCTTGCCGTTGACGCTGTGGCCGACCGCGGCCGACAGCGCCTGCTGCTCGGCGCGCGCCATCAGGCCGGCGGCGTCGACGCTGATGGGCGGGAACACGTCCTCCACCTCGTCGAACAGCAACGCCGCCTCGTGCGCGCCCTTCAGGAACAC